>JAZORT010000031.1:0-29019 GCA_045656745.1 Eubacteriales bacterium
TAAGGGCACTCTTTAATTTTAAAATAAACAACAGTAAAAGCCCGGTCGCATTTGATCGGGCTTTTTGCTTGGAGAATCATCCTCATCCACCGCCGAGGCGGTCCCCCTTCCCCTATCTTGGGGAAGGCTATGGATCGTTAACGTTCTTGGTTCTAAGGGCACTCTTTAATAGCATAAAAAACCCGATCGTTTGATCGGGCTTTTTTTATGCTTGTCTTTACGGTTAACTTCGCAAGGTTACGGTTGCGCTATGGGCAAACTGTTAAATATCCAGATTATCGAGGAATATCTGCTTTGCCTGCTCGGAGAAGATCGGGGGCATTGGCACCGAGAGCGCGTTAAAAATGCTTTCGCAGATTCCCGAGGTGCAGATGATGCTTGCGTTAACGTCACCCTCGTTGGTATCCAGGGCAACCGGCATTCCCTGGCTGCCGGGGCTTGTGCGGCGCTGCATATACGAGAATGAGGCGTCGGGCTTTTTGAATTTGTTAACCTTTTCCTTAGAAGATACTACTGCGCGAGTGGCGTTTTTAAGAATAAGAGAGGAAAGCTCCTCTGCATCCCTTTTGCCCTTTTCTCCGCCGCAGCTTACGAGGTTTCTTTCAATATTGCAAAGAGAGTACCAAACGTTGTACTGGAAGCAAACGGTATCGACCTCCTCGTCGGTGGTAGCGCAGTCAAGCACCGAGATGGCTGCCTTTTTTGCGCCGGGGATAGGTGTTTTTATAGAGTCGTACAGAGCGGATATTTTAAGGTAGGAATTTATTGCCATATAGCCTCTTTGTTCTCCCCAAAGTCCGCTCTCTTTATCCTGAATGGAGTTGAGGAAATCAACGGCAGTCTCGCCAAGGCCGGCGGCAATTATCATCGGAGCCTGAGCCGCAAGAGCGTTCCCCGCATAATAAGACTCTGTTGCCCAGTTAAACTCGTTTAAGTATTTGCGAAAGGCGGTTTCCGATTTTAGGTAATCGGGCACCTGTGCGGTTTCGCTCTTTTCGCTTTTATCCGCCTTGGCAATTCTTTCATTCGCGGTGGGATAGGGATACTCAAAGCCAAGATTTTTGCTTATCAACAGACCCCAGGTAAGATCCCTGCCGCGCCTTGGTTGGCGTTCGTCGGTCATCTCCTTGCCCCACTGGGGATGATAGAAAAATCCGTTTTCCTTATCGAGAAGGCTCGTGGCAAAGCGTTTTATTCCCTCCTTCATCTTATCGGGCAGGTCGGAGTGATGCTCAAACACCCCGGTGCCAACCAACAGACACATTGCCTGGTGGGTGCTTTCAATATCGGGAAGAAGGGCGTATTCCTTGCCGTTAAATTCGCGCTTTTCGTTAAGCTTTGCCGAATTGGAGTAATAAAAACCGCCGCTTTTTTTATCGTAAAGTCCTGCAAGCCATATTAGAAGCCTATCCTCGTAGAGGGTGTAGTAATCCTCAATAGCCTCATAAAGACCGCTGTTCCCTGCTCCGCGCTCTTTAATTTTAGCGTAGAGAGCGTTCCATTCCTTTTCGTGTTGAATTGCCATTTTATTTCTCCGATATTTTATTTGCAATACCCGTAAGCTACATTGTCAAAGTACATAGCCACGCTGCCTGCCTGGTCGGCGGGCATAGATATGAGTATCTTGGTGCTTGTGGTTTCGGCAGCGGTAACGGGCTTATCTTCAACCTTTAATACATTATCAAGATAAACGTCAACGGTGAAGCTGCCGTCAGTATTTGTTTTTGTAATTTCTATTCTGAGGTTATACCAGGTGTCGAGGACTACCTCTGCACCGCCGTGGGGGATATAAAGAGCTGTGCCGGGCCAAACGTCGGTTACAAGGCTGATTTCATATCCAAACACTCTGAAGAGGAAATTAGGTCTTGTGCTCATAGGACCGCTGACAAAGTAATCTGTTTCAAACACAAAGGTTTCACAATCCTCGCTTGAGAGTCCGTAGGAGTCAAACACGATATACTCGGTAATATCCGACTCGCCTGCAATATCTGTATTGGTGAACTTGTTTGCACCGTTTACAACCTTGCTTGTACAGATGTCGATATCCTCGTAAAGGGGCTGCGCCTTTTTGTCCTCATAATCCTTGCGTATAAGGTCGGGGTAGCTTTCGGTATCGTTAAAGTACTTGCCTGCGCCAAGCTCCGCCTTTTGTCCGTAACCGAAGTAAATATTGTCAAAGGCAACGTGACCCGAGTCATCACCTGCAATATAGTAATGAGCCTTACCGCCGACAGTATCGTTTTGCTGAACTATATTTACCGAGGCATCGCCTGCCGATTCGCCGTTTATGTAAATATGTACGGCTGCCGTTTGCGCAGCGGAATCAACACTGGACACAAATCTGATGTTATACCAGGTGTCTGGCAGGAGCGCGCCAACACCGCCGATGTCTATTTTACCGTCCTGAATATTAAGCTCAACGCTGTGCCATACGCCCGCTCCGCTTCTTACGGTATAATAGCCTATCTTACCGCTTTCAAGAGTTGGAACGAATTTAACATCAGCCTCGAATATTACCTTATCGCCTGCGTTATATGCGCCGCCCTTCATATTCCAGAAGATGTATTCGTCATATTCCGACACTTCGGTCTTGTCAAACACAACGTGACCCTTTTCGAGATATGTGGTTGCTGCCTCGTTTTCATTAGGCGACCATTCGATTATATTAAGCTGAGACTGTGAGCTGTAATCAACTCTGCTGCCCTTATAGGTATTGTCTACAAAGTATTCGCCGTTTGCCGCAACCTCGTTGTCAGCAGGATTTTCAGCCTCGCCCTCGTCGTCCTCAAATGGAGAGTCTACGTTATAGTACAAGGGCTGCTTGTCGGGGTCGGTTACCGGTACATATTCGTCATAGGTCTTGTAGGACGCGAGGTTATCCATAAGGATATGAACATCGCAGTAGGAGAACGCGGAAATCATAGTTGATACATAGGTTGTATCGGGTGTTCCCCTGCCCGTCAGGACCTTAACGCCGTTGTGGTCGTAGTAATTATCGGTAACCCAGGCAAGGGTGTCGTTGATATACACCTTTATTCTTACGGTATCGTGGTCGCCGTTATAATACTCAACCCTGAGCTTCCACCACTCGCCCACATCAACCTTTAAGCCGTAATCGTTATCGATGCGCGAGGATGACTGTGCCGAGGAGGAGTCAAAAATGCTTACCTTGTTTCGGTTTATCTTCAAGCCGAGCATATAGATATTTTCAAGCAAGATCTGCGAGTTGTAGCCCGAGGTTCCTCCGACAACGCAGAATTCGCCCTCAAATACCGAGCAAGAGGTTTTAACCGCCGTTTCGTTGGGAACTCTTATAGCGTCCCAACCGCCCGTCTTGGAGTCAAAATCAAGGATTTTTTTGCTGGTTTTATTATCGCGGGGGTCGCTTTCTACCGTAAAGGTTCCCGTAGAGGAAACGGAATAGTCAACAAAGTCGGATTTTTTACCGATTTCGTCACCCTCGAATGTAATGGGGTCCTTTTCGGCTATGGGTATCGGCGACTTTACAATAGTGCCGAGGTTCTCAAGGGTGTACATAAAGAGATAATACTCCGCAAGACCGAAGGGGTCGGGCGCATCTATGTCAAGAACATAGAACATATAGCCGTGTGTGCCGTAGGCGCAGATTGTTGTCGCGTTTACGTCACCCTCGTTTGTTTCGGGGATAGCAACCGGCATACCCTGGCTGTTTGCGGCGGTCATATTCGGCATATAGGAGAATGAGCCGTCATTTTTAAGGAATGTTGAAACCTTTTCGCGGGTGTGGGAGATGCTGTTGGGAGCATCGTTAAGAAGTTCCTGCTTTATCTCTTCAAGCTTTGCCGCAGCGGCAGTCTTGTCAGCCGAGAATTTCATTACATTGGTCATAATGTTGTCAACGGCAAACCAGGTGTTGTAGGGATAACAAACCGTTTCGGCAATCTCATCGGTATAAATACCCTCAATTGCAGACTCTATCGCCTTTAAGGGATAGTTAAACTCTATGCCCAAAACATTATAAATACCGCTGATTTTAAGAAGTCCGTTAACTCCGTCATAGATAGAGTAATTCGGGTCGCTCTTGTCTATAAAGTACCAAAGTCCGTTTTCGGGATTTTGGTTTTCAAGGAGCCAATCCTCAAGAATACGGGCAATAGACCAGCCTGCGCCCGAGGCTCTGAGCTGTGCCTCGCGGTTTTTGAACTGCTCTGCCTGAGAGGTAAGCTCGTTTCCTACGGTGTAGGAATCTGCGCGGATGTCGAGAGATGCAAGATAGTCTCTAAAGTTTTGCTCGGTGCGGAGTATGGGGGTTATAAGGCTGTCGTCGGAGGCGGTCAGGGCAACCTTTGAAACCGCAGTTGCAACCGATGTGTCAAGAGGTGAGGTCAAGGCAACCTTTGATACAAGGATATTGCCGTTTGAATCCACCTTTGTTCCGTCAAGGAGGGTGTAGTCGCCCTTTACGCCCGTTATAGTGTCGTAGGTAGGCTTTGCACCGCATATTTTAAGAAGCGCAACCGCTCTGTCAAGGTCGCGTCCGCGTCTTGAAAGGTGGCTGTCAACATCTGCCTTTGTCCACTGGGGGTGATAGAAATAGCCGTTAGGGTCCTGAAGAGGCTTGAGCCAGCTCAAAAGAGCCTGCTTCATCCAATCGGGAATATTGTTCGCCGAGCTTCCTATACCCGAGAAAACGCCGGTAGCCGCAAGAAAATCAAGGGCCTGCTGGGTAGACTCTATATCAGGGCCGAAGCCGATAGTGTTTCTTCCCGAGTTGGAGTAGTAAAACGCGCCCGTTTCAAGGTCGTAAAGGTTAGCGAGCCAAACCACAAGGTCGCTTGAAAACATTGAATAGTAGTTTTTGCAAGCCTCAACTATATCCTCGCCAAGCTCTCCGCCTATGCCGGCGGCAACCTGCGCCCACTTTTCATTGCGGGCAATTTCGTCCTTTGCGGACTGCCACTCGATAAGGTCAACCCGTCCCTCGCAGGCAACGCCCTGAGAAAGAGAAAGGTCGGAGTCGGAGATAAGCTCTATATATTCGTCAACAACAACATTTTCGCCGCAGGTTGAGCCGTAAACATCACCGTCAAAGGCAAGAGCCACCGACTCACCGTCGGAATAAATGGCATAAACAATCTCAAGGTCTGCTCTGTCCATTTTATCCACTACGCGGTAGGCGCTTTGCGAAACTGCGCGCTCCGACCTGCCGAGAACGATCTCAAACTCGGCATCAGCCTCGCTGCCGTTAATCACAACCTCGCCGTCAAACCTTTCGCTGAGGGCAAAACGGAGCTTTTCAATAGCGGCAGCTCCAACCTCGCTGTTCACCACAAGGTTAAGCTTTTTTTGCTTAATATCGGTGCTATCGGAGTTGCCCCCGTTCTGCGAGGAGTCGGTATTCGGGGTGCTCACACCGCTCTTTTCGGTTTTACAAGCCGAAAGCAAAAGAAGCATTACCAACACTGCGCTTATTGCAAAAATGATTTTTTTCATAGAAATTCTCCTTGTTGTATATTAAAGGGAGCTTTGGATTTTGAGCCTTGACCAAGCTTTAGGGGCAAGGGAGGCTTCTTTTCATGTGCAAATAGTACAAAATTTATTAAAAACGATACCATTTTTATTATACAGTAGACAAAAGCATATTTTAATAGGAAAACGGACAATAAAAATATGATTTTAGCCAATAAACAGAGCTTAGATAAGTTTTCCCCGGGTGCAAAATCTGCATTTTTGCCTTTTTTAAGCTCCGGTACCGTTTTTGATACATTTTATTTTGCCAAGTCCCGCTTTGCGGGAAAGAAAAAGGGACGAAGAGCAAAAAATCTCCTCATCCGCCTTTTCACTTTTTCGTGCAGTATATTATTTCATGCTTTTCAAGAACAACTCGAAGTCATCGAAATCGTAAATCGGGATCATATCATCTCTGAGCGAAAGAAGGCTTACTATACTGCCGGGTATATCTACCGCAAGTATAGTGCCGTTTACGTCACCCTCGTTTGCTCCCATTGAAACCAGCATACCCTGGCTCGTCAAGGAGCTTGCGTCCTTGGTGTAAGAGAAGGAGCCGTCTGCCTTTTTAAAGAGGCTAAGCTTTTCAACCGTCAGCTCAATATAACCGGGGAGAGATGGGATAAATTCCGTGAGCAGCTCCTCCGCCTTTGCCTTTTCCTCGGAGTCTCCGAACTCGGAAAGCAGGCAAAGAGATTTTGACAAAGAATTCCAGCACGCCGAAACGTAAGACATATCGTTATAATCGGCAATAGCCAGGCACTCCGCAGCATAGCGGGCGGTCTGTTCGCAATAGGGCATTTTACGCTTGTTGAAGTAATAGAAGCAGCAAACTGTGCGAAGGTTTTTTAAGATTATATGTCTATCGGTCCCCTCATCACCGAAGAAGTGAGTACGGGGGTTGCGAAGGCTCTCGATAAAGTCGAAGGCAGTGTCGGTATATCCCAGCTTTGAAATCTGGTCATACTGCGAAACGAGCATATGAATATTCTGATACATCTTACCCTTTACGTCAAGGCTGTGAAGAAAGGCACGAAAGCTCTCTTCGGTCTTTAGGTAATCGGGCAAATTCTCGCGAGAGCCGTTTTCAATCTTTGCGAAAACGGTGGGATAAGGCACCTCAAAATTGCACATCTTGGCAATATCCACAGCCCAGCGCGAATCACGGCTGCGGCGAGATATTTTTTTGTCGGTTTCCTCTCTAGACCACTGGGGGTTGTAGAAATAACCGTTTTCGGGATCTTCACAGGAGCAAATAAAGCAGGCAATTCTTGAGCGAACGGTTTCGGGAATATCTCTGTAAGAGCTTATTACACCCGTTTTTTCAAGTATACCTATTGCCTGACCGGTGCTTTCTATATCCGGGAAAAAGCCCTCGTTTTCTGCAGCGGAGTCCGAGTAATAAAAACCGCCTATGTCAGAATCGAAAAGACTGCCGAGCCACTTCAGCATAGATTTATCGTATACCGAATAAAGCTCTCTCAGGGCGAGAATTACTTCCCTTGCCTCAATTCCTCTTGCAGAAAGCTCTATCTCAAGTCTTTTCCACCTTCCTAAAATTTGCGCTTTTGTCATTCTTCATTTGCCTTTCGGGTTGATTGGTTGGTTAGCCGCGGGGATAGGCAGGGTGCTTTTTGTAAAAAGCCCCTGCACCCGCAAAAACCTTTAGAATTTTGAATTGATTATTTAACTAATTCTTTTTCGATAAGAGAAACAACCAAATTGTCAACATTTGCCTCTGAGGGACGGAATCTATCCTGAAGTGTAAGCTTTAAGGTCTTTGCTTCACGGATATAGTTGTAATCGTATTCCTCAACGTTTGAGGTAGTGTTGGAGGTCGTGTAGTTACCGTAGGTTGTGTAGAACAGCTCACCGTCAATATACGCCTTAACCTCAACTCTGTTATTCACGGGATTATCGTACCATTCAATGCAGACATTATACCACTTATTCAATTCGAGCTTATATTTAGCAGTATTGGAATAGCTGTTAGTCATGCTCATATATTCACCGCCCGCAACCTGAGATTTGTCGCTGTTTTGGGTTTTGGTTTCATCGATCATATAAAACGCAGAGGAGCTTACCTGCTTCGTTGCAGTTCCCGCAGCCTTCCAAGAATAGCTCTCGTCAACACGTGCTTCGGACAAGCCCAAAACGATGTTGATAGCAGTTCCGATAAACTTATTCTTATATTCGCCATCGTTGAAGAGGAACTCACCGTTAAACTTAACGTCAAACTCTGCTACAACGCAGTTACCTTTGCCGTTTGTCTTATCAACAATGGGAACGCGGATGGAACCGCCGCCGGTCTCTGTAATGCCGTCCTTTTTAAGGTTAAGAACCTTACCTCTGCCGTCTGCGTCAACGAAGGAATAGTTACCGTGCGTGTTCGCTGCGGCAGACGTTGCCAAATTGGTGTAAATTCCAACGTTGGTAAGCTTTGCTATATCGCCATTGAAGTTAAGGTTAGGATCGCCGATTTCTGCAAAGTACTGACCGGGGGTCTTTCCGTAATTAGGATCGGGAATTACGACGGTGTTACCCTTAACCTCAATAGCGGTGCCGGAATATGCAACCTTTGTATCGAGCATCACGCCGTTGGTTCCATAGGTAGTAACCTTGAATGCGTAAGCCGCTCCGCTTGAATAAAGAGAGAGCATATCGCCGATCTCAACGAACATCTGATTCGTATCACCGAAGTTGCCGCCAAGGATTGCAGCGTAAGCATACTCGTTAGCAAGTCTTTCGGGAGCCTTGCCCTCTGCAACGAGCTTGGTGTTTACAAGAAGATCCTGTGCAGTGGAGCCGACCTCAAGAATGGAGAGGTAGAATTCACGCTGACGAATGCCGTAATCGTCCTCAGCGGCAATCTTGTTGTCACCGTAAAGGCGCTCAAAAGCGTACTCACGAACCGAATAGGTCGCAACGTCGGAAACTACACCTGCGGACTCAACGGTATAATACCACTGGTCTGCAATATCCTTTGCGGATACGCCCGCAGTCTCGAAAACGATAGCGGGGTCATCGATCTGGCTATCTGCATCAAGGCAGATAAGAGTTACATCGGTCTTTGCCTTTGTAATTGTGTAAATGGGAGACACATCCTCAGCGGGGGTCTCTGCATAAATTTTAAGGGTTACATCGTCACCTGCTACGGTGTCGGGGTCAACTGCGAACATAAGGCAGAAGTTGCCGTCTACTTTAACGTTTTTAGCAACCACCTCGGGAGCCGCCGTCTCGGCGCTTGCGGTAAAGCAAACTACCGCACAGAGGAGCATTGCCAGCGAAAGTGCGAGGGTAATGATTTTAGTATTTCTTTTCATTTTATTCGTTCCTTTCGGGAATTTTCGTTTTTAATTACTGCGCGGGGTATTCTTTGATAATCTTACCGCAGAATACGTTGTTCAAGAGAAGTTCGGAATCGGTAAGACGCCACATGGAGCAAAGACCCATGCTCTGGATAGTTGCAACAGCCTCGGCATTTGCAGTGAATGTCCAGGTTGCAGTCTTTACACCGTTGAGATAGAAGATTCCCTTGCCTTCTGTCATATAAAGCTCGAAGCATACCTGATACCACTTACCAAACTCAAGCTGAATGTCGCCGGAATTTTTGTAGTGTCTTAAACCGTCACCGCCCACGTTGTTAACAAGAGTGGAGGGGTCGGTGTCTATCATGTTAAATCCAGTGCTTGCAATACGGGTACCGAAATTGTTCCAGTCCTTGTTATGCATCTCAGTGAAGTCCATGTCAAGCCATGCAAAGTAGATTGCGTTAGATAAAGCCTCGGTTGCCTTTATATCAGAGTCGTAATAGGTAAACACGCCCTTATCAAGGCAGATTTCACCCTCGAATACGATAACATTACCCTTTCCGTTTGCAAGGTCCTGCATGGGGAAGTAAATGGTTGCGCCGTTACCGTCGTCAGCCTCTTTACCTGTACCGATTACCTTACCGTGAACGTCGTCAACAACCTTGTTGATACGGTAGCCGTAGTCCTTCTTGGTTACGCTGTCAGCGCCGGTGTGGCGGAAGTTTCTGACAAGGTCGTTCCAGTTGCTTACACTGGTGTCGTCAAAGGAGTAACGCTGGTCACCAATCTGCGCAAAGTACTGACCGGGGGTCTTGCCGTAATTGGGATCGGGAGAGATAACGGTGTTGCCGGAAATCTGAACAGCCTGACCTGCGTTTACAGACTTGGTGTTAAGAAGTGCGCCATCCTTGCCGTAGCTTGAAACCTGGAATGCTGCAACGCCTGCATCTGCGGTAAGAGTAAGAGTGTCGCCAAGCTCAACGAATTTCTGAGTTACGCCGCCGAAGCTACCGCCAAAGATTGCCGCATAGAAATACTCGTTAGCAAGCTTTTCGGGTGCCTTGCCCTCTGCCTCAAGCTTAGTGTTTACAAGAAGATTCTGCGCGTTAGAGCCAACGCGGAGAATGGAGAGGTAGAAGCTTCTCTGCTTCATTCCGTAATCGTCCTCTGCGGCAATCTTGTTGTCACCGTAAAGACGCTCGAAAGCGTACTCACGAACCGAATAGGTCGCAACATCAGAAACTGCGCCTGCGGACTCAACGGTATAATACCACTGGTCTGCAATATCCTTTGCGGATACGCCCGCAGTCTCGAAAACGATAGCGGGATCGTCGATCTGGCTATCTGCATCAAGGCAGATAAGAGTTACATCGGTCTTTGCCTTTGTAATTGTGTAAATGGGAGACACGCCCTCAGCGGGGGTCTCTGCATAAATTTTAAGGGTTACATCGTCACCTGCTACGGTGTCGGGGTCAACTGCGAACATAAGGCAGAAGTTGCCGTCAACCTTAACATTCTTAGCAACCACCTCGGGAGCCGCCGTCTCGGCGCTTGATGCAAAGCCGAGAGCAAGGCAAAGAAGCATTGCCGCAGCTATTGCAAGGGTAATAATTTTTGCGTTTCTTTTCATTTCTTTCTTTTCCTTTTAAAAATTTTTGTTTTTAATTAGAATTTGCTTTTTAGTGACGCTTTTTTGCGAGGGAAGTTTGATTTTAGACGCCATTCCCCGCGCACCGTTTTAAGCGAGGGAATTTCAGATGAGATGAATCGATTCCCGAGCCGAAGGCGTAGTTACCTACGTCGAGCGTGAGGGAGCGTTTCATATCGCTGAAATTCACCCTTAAGCGAGGGAATTTTGAGGGAGATTGGTTGATCCCCGACCCGAAGCTGTAGAAACCTACTGCGAGTGGGAGGGGGCGAGCAATATCACCAAAATTCACCGCTTAAAAAATTAGGTCCAGCCGAATGCGTCGTTACTACTCTCTCCGCTGCCGTTGTTGAGAGGACCATCCCACTCACCGGAGGTTGCTATGATGTCTTTGGGATTTAAAAGAAGAAGTTCGATTTTTGCGTTTTCGTAGGGGAATTTTTTATCCATGCTTTTTTCGCTCCTTTCTTTGGTTTTATATGTTATTGTTTTACTGCCGATAGGAATTTTTCGAGAGCATCGCTGCCGAAGAGAGGTACCTTGAATGGCTCAAGCTCGAGAGCCATAAGTGAGTTGCGAATAACGCTGGGACAGTTGATTACCGATGCGTTAACATCGCCCTCCTTTAAGCCGAGGGAGACCCTTGCGCCTTGGGAGGTAGGGCTTGACCTTTCGGGCGTGTAAGAATAAGAGCCGTCCTCACAGACGAAGGTTTTAACCTTTTCTGCCGTTGAGATAATGCCCGCGGGAGCGCGCTTGAATATCTCGGCGACTATTTCGTCAGCCGATTTGTTGTCGCCAAACTTTCTAAGGTTGCCGATAACATTACGAAGGGAGAACCAGGCGTTATACTGCCAACAAACGGTGCCGACCGGCTCGTCACAAATCATAGCATTTATTGCCGCGTTTGCAACTCCGAGAGGATTAGGTAAAGGATTGTTGTCATAAACCGCGCCAAGCTTTAAAATAGCGTTTACTGCGTGATAGCCGCCAAGCTTTCCCCAAGTGCCGTCGGGATTTTGAATTGAACAGATGAAGTCGTACGCCACACCGTCAAGTCCTGCCGCCACAACCTGCGCATACTGTGCAGAAAGAGTGTTTGCCGCAGGATAGGCTCTCATATCCCAGTCGAATGACTCAAGATATTTAAGGAAGGCTTCCTTTGACTTCAGGTGGTCGGGAAGATTTTTTATCAGCTCTTCCCTTTTGTCAATGCTTTCGCCAGCTTCCTTCAGGCGGTCGATAGCCGTTTTGTAAGGAAGGGTGAAGTTGAATTTTTCCTCCATGGCAATAGACCACATAAGGTCTCTGCCGCGGCGGTGGTCGGTTATGTTTTTACCCCACTGTGGGTGGTAGATATAACCGTCGTCGGGGTTTTGGAGAGAGCAGTTAAACTCTGCCATTTTCTTGCGCATCCACTCGGGAAGCTCGGAAAACTCCTTTATAACACCCGCGCTTTGTAAAAGGTTTGTTGCCTGGTTTGTGGACTCAATGTCGGGGAGGAAATAGTGCTTTACGCCGTCAATCTCCTGATACTCGTTATCTCTTGCGGAATTGGAATAATAAAATCCGCCGATTTTTGAATCAAATAGCCCGCCAAGCCAGGTTAAGAGTCTGTCGGAATGAACGGAATAGAGGTATTTGTACGCGTCAACGATCTCTGCACCGTTGCCGCCTTTTTTATCCGCCTCGTCACAGAGACGCTGCCAGAGCATGTCCTTACTTTGCATAGTATTTCTCCTTTGCTTTACGGAGACATTCGAGGAAGAAGTCCCAATCGTCATCATCAAAGAGGGGGACCATAAATTCGCCAAGCTCTGCTGCCTGATACATACGGTTTATAGTTCCGAGAATGTTAATGCAGGTTGCGTTTACATCACCCTCGTTGGTATGAGGGATACATACGAGAGCACCCTGAGAGGTTGCGGAGGACTCGGGGACGGTGTAAGAGCAGGAGCCGTCGGGCTTCATAAACCTCTTAACCTTCCAAATGTTTGCCCGAACTCCCTCGGGAGCCTTGGCAATTACTTTCTTAACGATTTCGTCGGCTTCCCTGTTTCCCACCTCGCCGCCAAACTTACGAAGGTTTGAGAGCACGTTGTGGATAGAGAACCAGATGTTATACTGCCAACAAACGGTTTCTGTCGGCGTGTCGGAGCAAAGGGTCTCGAGAATCGTATCAACCGCCTTTGCCGCATTCGGGATAACGTTGCCGCTATATTCGTAGAAGCAGCTTATTTTCATGTGAGCATTTACCGCATCGTATCCCGTACGGTCGCCCCACATTCCGTTTTCTTTCTGTATGCCGTTGAGGTACTCAATCGCAACCTTGTCAAGCCCTGCCGCTTTTATAACGCTGACCTGCGCGGCAATCTTGTTGCCTGCGTAATATGCCTTTTGCGACCAGTCAAGCTCGTCAAGATACTGAACAAAGGCTTCCTTATTCTTTAAGTGGTCGGGGAATTCGTAATCCACCGCCTCGCCCTTTGCAATTTTTTCAGAAATTTCGGCAAGTCTTTCTTCCGCCGTTTTGTAAGGGAAATCAAAATGAAGATTATTCCTTAACTCGTGCGCCCACATATGGTCTCTGCCGCGGCGGTTGTCGGTTATGTTCTTGCCCCACTGGGGATGATAGAAAAATCCGTCATCGGGGTCCTCAAGAGAGCAAACGAATTCTGCCACCTTGTTCCGCATTTCCAAGGGGAGCCTTGAATAATCGCCCTCCTCGTAAAATCCGCAGGTTTCAAGGAAGCCGAGAGCTTGATTGGTTGACTCTATGTCAGGAAGCAGCCGGCACCTTACATCCTTTAATTCCGCATACTCGTTATCTCTTGCGGAATTCGAGAAGTAGAAGCCGCCTATATTGGGATCGTAAAGTCCCGCAAGCCACTCGAGTACCTTTCGGCTGTGGATCGCATACTGCTCTTTCATCGCAGCAACGAAGGCTTCGCCGTCACCGCCCTTGCGGTTGACCTCGTCACACAAGCGCTGCCACTTTGTTTCTTTGGTATTCATTTTTTTGCCTTTCATAAATTGTCAGGGGGGTGTTTTTCACCCAAAAGGCGCATTTTTGTAAACTTTACTTTGCGCCTTTTGAGTTTTTCGTTATTTTTGCTGTTTTAAGCCGGGGGATTTTGAGGGATACTTGCCTACGTCGAGTTAGTCAAAAAACGGAATAAATTTACCAAAATTCACCGCTTAAAAATTAAGTCCAACCTTCGTTATCGTAACCGGGAGCGTCATCGGGCTTCTCGGGAATTTCGCCGATGTCGTCAAAGGTTCCGCCCTGAGGAGGAGTAGGCTCGGGGATTTCGGGAATATCGTCATCCTCATCGTCTCCGCCTGCGGGAGGAGTTGTTCCGCCGGGGTTGTCACCGCCCTCGGGCTCTTCGTTATCAAAGCCAAGGTCGGGGCTGGGCTTAGGAGTTTCGGGAGTGGGTGCGGGCATATCGGCAAGAGCTATCTTCTCAATAACTGCCTCGCCTGCATCGGGAATTATGTCAGCAAGAATGTATCCATCCTTTGCGGTTACATAAGACACAACACCGTTTTGAGTAATCTTGGCAGCCTGCCAGGTTGAATCAACCTTTACCTTAACAGTAAGGGCTATATTGAATACAGAATTGTCAAGAGTGTCGGTAAGAGTTATAACTATATTGCCGTCAACTACGGTTGAGGATACGGTTGCACACTCCGCTTCTCTGCGGTAGCGAGCGGCATCCTGAAGGTGGGTATTCCAAACCTCGCCGGACTCAACCTTAGCATCAAGGGCGGCAAGAATTTGCTCCATAGCAGCTGCGGTAATATCGCCGCCCTCACCTACCTTGTGAGTAAAGAGGACTGCCATACCGCCGTCTGCGGCTTCGTTAATTCTTTCAATAGTTGCGTCAACGCGGTTTGTTGCCATAGACTCGGAGGAAAGGAATTCCCAAATCTCGTCACCAAGCTCTACCGAGCCGCCGCCCATTTCGCGGGCTGCAACGTAATACTGACGAATGACCTCTCTTGCCATATCGTAAAGCTTGTCGCCATAGGTGGTATTAAGAGCGCCAAAGCCGGGATATGCATAAGCAAGGACTTCCTCACCGGGGAATATCGTTCTGAGAAGCTCGCCGGAGGTGATTATCTCCTTAATAAGCTTTTCTTCATCAACAACAAACTCGCCGTTTGTATCCGAGCCGTAAGCCGAGTGAGTGTAGGAATGGTTGACAACGCTCCATCTTCCGGTATCAAGAAGCTGCTGCCACTTGGAAACGACGTCGGTCTTTACGGAGGAGGTGGAATCATCGTAAACCCTGCTTACAATCATTGCAACGTCGCCAACGAGACCGTACTTAAGATAAAGCTTATCGAGAGTTGAGCAGGTTTCAAGGTCGCCGTCATCGTGAATGATAACTACGATACCGTTCGCACCGCCCTTAACGGGAAGAATTTCGGCAACAGCGTCCTTTTCGTCCTCGGGAAGAGTTTCGGTAAAGGCCTTTGCCTTAACATAAGCGGAGGTGTTATCAAGCTTTATTTCTGCAAAAGCGGCTTCCTCACGAAGGAAGAATGCAACTCTTGCAAAGCTTTCAAGCTTTCCTTCAACCTTCTGCACTGCTACCACCTTGCCGTCAACATAGGCTACGAGAGCGTAAGCGTCGGGGTAGTATTCAAGGGTAAGGTTTATCCATTCCTCGCCCGAAACGGTCTTGTTACCTACGGTAAATGTTCCGTCATCGTTTGCAAGAATGTCAAAGGATGCGTAAAGGTCGGGCATTGCTTCTTTTCTCGTGCTGCGATAGCCGTCTGCAAAGGCAAGACGGAGAATCCACTTTTCACCGTCGCCCTGAAGTCCCACAACCGCGCCGAGTTGCATCTGAGTATCAAAGACGAAGCAGTTACCCTCGCCGCCGAGGTTTTTAAGGTACATCTCACCCAGCTTATCGTTATTCTTCTTTCCAAAGAGAGCGCCGTAGCCGAGGCTATCGCTGAAGAATGCAAGATAGGGGTTATCGTTGTTAACCGAGGTACCCATATTCGAGGTGTTACGAACTATAAGCTTATCATCAAGAGGAAGCTCGCTGCCGGTGCCACCCTTGTCAATATCGTTCCAAACGTTTGTCATACCCTCGTAGGTAAGTCCACCCTGCATAAAGTTTTCACCGGGGTCTCGGCTGGGAACAAAGGTAGGCTCGCTTGCCTGATAGAAGCTTACATTATCGAAATAGAGGGTTGCGTCAAGAGCGTTGTTTACATAGAACACGACTCTTGTGATTTCTTCTGCTGCAAAGGGCTTATCGTCGGGAACGAACATAGTGCTCTTACCAACGAACTCGCCGTTAATGAAGAAGTTAATCTTAACATCGTAGTCGGTGGGAACGTATTCAATGCGAAGCTTAAAGAATTCGCCGTTGCTTACGGGCCAGGAGCCGCTATAAGAGGTCTTTTTCTTAGAGCTTAAATAGTCGCTGACGGTGATAACATCGTCGGGCTGAGAATAGATAGCGAATTTGTTTGCATTTTTGTCCGAGGAGTTTCTGAAATAAAGCTCAACGCCGTATTTCTTATCTGCCTTACTGGCATCGAACATAAAATCTGCTTCAAATACGGTAACCTTAGCTCCCGGAAGCTTTGCCGAATCTGCCATATTGATAGCAACATAGTCATTGGCACCCGCCTTGGTTGTAAAGGCGAGAAGCTTGGAGGGAGTGGTACCGTTTATCATACCCTTGATAGCCGCAGACGCGCCCTGTGCAAGAGTCGCGGTGATGTTTGAGGGGAAGTTGCCAAGGCTTACTTCCTCAAAGTCCTCGGTAGGCTTTACGGTAGGCTTCGTCAAGGAATTTTCAGGAGTGATTTTAGTGTAAAGGGAGAGGGTCTTTTCCGCTATCATGTTATCTACTGCGGCACTGCCCGCGCTAAGCTGGGTTACCGAAACATAGGCGGGAGTAAGAGCCTCGCGGTCGTGGAGCCAGGTGAGTGAGGTTTGAGCAACCGCGGCACTGCCCACGAAGATATTAAGGGTTGCTTCCTTATAATAATAATTAGCGCGAAGCTTTACGGTATAGTCGCGGAGGGAAAGCACGCCGATAAGCGAGCCTCTGCCGCCTTCGTAATACTCATAGAATTCAGCGGAATTGCCGTCAATCATCAATTCAAAGGCAATTATCTGCTCTCCGCTTGCGGAAAGGAAGGTTATAAGGTAGGAGCCTTTTCCCGACTCGTAAATAAAATCGGTGGAGAACTCGACTGCGGTATTAACCTCGTTTCTTTCAAGGAGGGGAATCTTTAGCTCAGCGCCCACAGAGCCAAGATGTGCCTGACCGTCGGTAATCGTTGCACCGCCTGCGAGAGCACCGCCCTCGGGAAGAGTGTCAAATCCGTTTACTACCTGGTCGGTACCGCCCGATGTGGAGGACTCGAAGGAGATAGCATCCTTTTCGAAGATGAAGTCGTCAAAGATTATGTTACCCGAAGCGCCTGCCACGCCTTCCATAACGAGAGCGCCTGCGGAATACTTAACCGCGTTGGGACAAGAGGCATTGCTAAGTCCCACAAGCTTATCGTTAACATAAACGAGGGTCATGGTCTCCTGCTCGTAATACTCCATTCTAAGGTGAACCTCTTCACCGAGAGGAATAAGCACGCCGTCGATCATTGCGCCGGGCTTGCCCGAGGGAGCCTCGATTATGACTGCATATTTCACTCCGTCTATTTCCTTAACGGCAATATCGAAGCAAGTAAGAGCATTCTGCTTTATAACCGTGTCGGCAAACCAAATTCGCTGGAGAGTTCCCGAAGCATCTGCGCTTACGGTAATATCGGTGTCAAGCACCACGCATCTTGCCTTGCCGAATCTAAGGTTAATGGGAAGTGTTACAGAGGAGGGTGTTGCCTCGGCAGCGGTTGCGCCAACCTTGAGAACGCCGTCACCGTCTACTGTATCGCGGGAGATAGACGCGTCGTTTGCAGTTACGGTAAAGTCCTCGGAAAGCTCGCTGTCCTCGAAATCGTAAACCAAGAGGTCACGCTCGGGCGGGTCAATGTTAATGGGGGGCTGCTTCTGGTTTGCGGGAACGGGCTTGTATATTTCAGCGGTCTTGTAGCAGGCAACGTTGTCGATATACATCGTTACGTACTGGGTAGAGAGACCGATAATGTTTACGAAGTCCATTCTGTCCTTAGGAGTACCAACGCCCGTAAGCTTCTCACCCGACTTGTCGAAATAGTTATCGGTTACGGCAATAAGCTCACCGTCAATAAACACCTTGATACGAACGGTATCGTGGTCGCCTACGAAGTACTGAATCTTTATGTTATACCACTTGCCGAAGTCGAGTCTTACGCCAAGGTCCTGCTGCTTTGAAAGCGACCAAGAGGTAGCCGAGGTCTCAACCAGCTTAAACTTGCCGTTCTCTTCGGTAAGGTTTATCATATAAACCGCGTCTTGGAGATAGAACTGTGCGAAGGTGGATTTTTCGGAACCGGACTCGATATAGAAATCGGTCTCGAATACGAAGCAGGTTGCGTTAAGAGCACCGGACTGGCTGGAAACCTGAACAGCCTCGTAATCACCCTCTTTGTTAACAAACTTTAGAGCCTTGTCACCGTATTCTAAGGGGGTGGGGTCATTTTCAACAACGAGAGTTCCGCCCTTGAGGTTGTCGCAGGTGACGTTCATCGGAGCACTGCCCACGGACTCGTCGTCAAACTCGTCGTAATCGATGGGAACATCAACATCGTCCTTAATAACGGGGCCAAGCTCCTCAAGAATAGAAATGAATCTAAGTCTGTCTGCCTCGGTCCAGAAGCCGGGAGCCACGTTTTCAAGCTCCATTGTTCTGAGGCAACGGTAAATAGTACCTGCAAGACAGATAGTGGTGGCGTTTACGTCACCGTCGCCGGTACCGGGAATACCAACGCGCATACCCTGGCTGGTTACGCAGTTACCCTCGGCGGTAAAGGAGAAGGAGCCGTCGGACTGCTTGAACCTGAGCTGCTTTTCCATAGAAATCTTTATAGCCTCGGGAGCCATATCAAGAATTATTTTTCTTACCGAGTTTGCATATTCCTTCTCGGCGGGGGAGCTGGAATACTTATTTACGCTGTCTATAAGCTCCTCTATGGAGAACCAAATATTATAAACGTAACAAACGCTCTTTGCCTCATCGTCAGACACCGCCATAGTAAGGCAGGACTGAAGAGCAAGGTCTGCATTGGGGAATATGTAGCCAAAGCTGTCAAACGTTCCTACGATCTTAAGAAGTGCGTTTGTGGCGTCGTAATTTACGCCCTTATCCCAAAGGCCGGTCTCCTTATCCTGGTGCTCTGTGTACCAATCGATAAGAATGTCACCGAGAGAGTAATCTGCGCCCTCTGCCTTGAGGGTCTTGTCTCTGTTCTTTATCTCGGCAACCTGAGAGCCGATCTCGTTACCGATAGCGTAGAAGGAGCGCTTGCCTGCGGCATTGAGAGCTGCCTGCTCTTCAAGATAAGCAATAAAGGCCTTGTCATTTACAAGGTGGGAGGGAACGGCAACAGAGGCTGTGGGAACAACCTTAGACACCGCAACTGCACCGCTAGTATAGAAAAGATGCGAGGTAAGAGCTACGGGAGATGTGGGATTAGGCTCGGTAGAGTGAGTTTCAAGGAATTCCTCAACGGTTATTCCGTCACCCGCTGTGCCCGAGGGAGTGTCGTAGGTGGGCGCCCAACCAAGGCTCTTAAGAAGAGAGCAGGACTTTGTCATATCTCTTGCTCGTCTTGAAAGGTGAGCGTTTACCTCCTCCTTAGACCACTGGGGATGATAGAAATATCCCGTCTCGGGGTCCTGGAGACCCTTGATGAAGGCTACAACCTGGTTTCTGAACCATTCGGGGAGAGCCTCAATATAGCTGTTATTATATTTTCTGAACATACCCGAGCTTTGAAGCTCACCGATTGCCTGAGAGGTTGACTCTGCGTCGGGAAGGAAGCCGGGAGTATTACGGGAGCCGTTAGAGAAATAGAAGCCGCCGATTGCGGGGTCGTAAAGGTTAGCGAGCCAGGAAACAATATCGTCGGTACAAACCTTGTTGAAATATTCCTTAACCGCCGCAGTGATAGCCGCGCCGTCACCGCCGAGGGAGTTTGCCTTATCCTCGAATATCTTCCACTGCGCCTCGGTCTCTGCCGCATCTATCTCCTCCTGAACATCGAGGACATCGAAGGTGAGGCTTTCGATAGTGCTTTTGCCCACTGCGATATATTCCTGACCGTTACACCAATCGTAAAAATGTTCCGCTGCGAGAGTTGCTGCAAGATTAGTGTGATAAACATCCTCCTCGTATGCGATAGCGATAGAAGAGCCGTCGGAGTATATAAGGAAGCTTACGTCCTTTTCATCTTCCTTTTCAAGTCTGTTAAGAAGAGTGTACGCACGCTTTGAAACCTCACGGTTAGACTTTCCTAAAACGATTTCGTGCTCCGCAGGTTCAACGGCGTCGGTTGTTACGTTAGGTATGTAATAAGAAATGTAGAACACCGCGTCCTGAATAGTTGAGATCGCCTTCGCGGAAGAGGTTCGCGAGTTACAAACTATAACGGGAACCTTGTTAGGTGCGAAGATCAGATTTTCTATATCCTCGTAAGCACCGCTCTGGTTTGCGTTATTATCCTGGCTTGAGTCCTGCGAGCCGGACTGAGTGCCGCTCTGCCCCTTGTTTTTGCTGTTACAAGAGCAAACGAGACAAACCGCAAGCACAAGCATTAAAATAACCGATAAAAGCTTAATTTTCATTTTTTGTCCTCCTTAGGTCTTTAGGTATCTTGAGTGTATGTTTTTCTGAATTTCAGGGGTGAGATACCGAGGGCGCGCTTAAACACCTTGCCGAAATATGCAGGGCTTGAAAACGCGAGCCTTTCGGAAATAAACTCAACCGTAAGGTCGGTCTCCGTAAGAAGCTCTTTCGCCTTATCTATCTTCACCTGATTTATATATTCGCTTACCGTACAACCGAAATGCTCGTGAATTATGTTGTAAAGCGAGCTTTTTGATATATGAGCGCCTCTGGCAATAAGCTGAGCCGTCAGCCTTTTTTCAACGTTTTCCTGAACATAGCGCTTTATCCTCTCGAGATTTTCGTTCTCTCTCGGGTGGAGGAGGTTTTCAAGAATGATAAACCTGCCAAACATCTCCGCCATATTCATAATACTTTCTATCTTGTCACCCTCGTAGGCGCAAAGGGAAGAAAATATCTCGTTTGCAAGGTCGTGGTCTATGGGAAGCTCTTTAGTGCATTCCTTAATATCCGCTTCATACCCCGCCTTTCTTACATGGCCGAGCATAACATAGCCGATAGCCTCCTCGCGGTATATTATCGGCACAGCGATTTCAACAAGTCCCGCGTGGCACATCCGCATCATCGGCTTTTTGGTCCTTTTACATTCCTCGAGAAGAAACCTTGTGGACTTCAGACACTCGGCAAAGCCTTTTTTCGAGCTTTGAATAAGGCGGCAATACAAATTATGCCCCTTTTTCGTACCGAGAGGAGAAAAATCCTCGCCAAGAACGCTGATACTCACACCTGTTGAATTGTAGAAGTCAAAAATCGCGCTTTCAAGCTTTTTGACATCAAATTCCAAAAGCATTTTTTACCTCGTCTGTTTTTTGAAAAGGATAGTCCCTTCCAATTTATCATATCACGGATATTTTATCACACTTCACTAAAAAAGTAAATAAAATTTTTTTGTTTTTGGAAATTAGTTATAGAAAAGCGAACATTTTTTGGGGGTTGTACCGCACTTTACCATTTTTGGCACCGAATATATCAAAAAAAGGCAATATTTTCAAAAACGGTTGACAAACGAGAATGGTAATGATACAATCAAATTAACTTATTTTTCAGAGAGGTTATACCTATGGACAAAAATGTCAAAATCTTTGCAAGCTGTCACAATCACTCAACCTTTTCCGATGCGGACTATACCCCTGAAAAGCTGGTTGAGCTTGCCGCAGAGCTTGGTCACGGTGGCTTTATTCTTACCGACCACGATACCGTAAGCGGTACTTATTTCGTTAACAAGAGAGCGCGCGAGCTGGGTCTTAAATCTATTCTCGGCTGTGAGTTTTCTACATATCATAACGGAGTCGGCACTCACCTGCTCGGCTTTGATTTTAACCCCGACAATCAGAGAATAAAGGAAATCCTCTCCTACTGCTCGGGTATACAGACGGAGCGCTCGGAAATCCTCTTTAAGTGGGGTCTTGAGGACGGCTCTCTGCGCGAGGGACTTTCCTGGCAGGACGTTCTTGACGACAACCCCTACAACACCTATATCTGCAACAACCAGATATTCAGAAGCTATGAAAAGCGCGGTATTTACAAGCACGAGGAATACGAGGAATTCTTCCGAAACAACTTCCGCTGGGGTACGAAGGACGAGGCAAAGATTGCCGAGACCATAGGTAAAAGCTACAAGGAAATACACACCGAGGACGTGGTAAAGGCAATACTCAACGCGGGAGGTGTTCCTATTATCGCTCACCCCCACGGGCTTCAGAGATTTGTTGGCGATTTTCTCTCTATGGGCGTTAAGGGCTTCGAGACGAGACACCCCGACCTTACCGACGAAGAGTGCGACTTCTTTGCCGGCGTTTGCGAGGAAAAAAATCTTTATCAAATGGGCGGCTCCGACCACTCGGGCATACTCGGCGGCAACCTTGATTTCGGTGAAGAATACGTCTGCCCCGACTACAAGAGCGGTATCACCGAAGAAAACTTTATGAAGATATACGAAAGGAAGCTTGGATAATGCTTCAAATCAACAAGATAAGCTCACACTCCGCAATTGATTACGCCGCTGAAGAATTAAAAAAATATATCTACATGATGATGCCCGAGTGCGGAAGCATCGGCACATCCTTTGCCCCCGATGCAAAAGACGGCTTCCGTCTCGGTCTTATGTCCGACTTCGGTCTTGACACATCGGATGCCGAGGACACCGAGCTTGACGATATAATCTATATCGACTGCACATGCGACGGCGGTATTATAGCAGGCTCTAACCCCCGCTCGGTGCTTATTGCGGTTTACGAGTACCTAAGGCAAAACGGCTGTCGCTTCATTATGCCCGGCCCTGACGGAGAGCATATTCCGATTAAAGATATTGGCTCGGTAAAATACCGCCACAAGCCCTCTATGCGCTACCGCGGTTGGTGCCTTGAGGGAGGCGTTTCTCAGGAAATTATGGTTGAGTCGATAGACTTTACCGCAAAGCTCGGAATGAACCTTGTAATGCTCGAATTCCTTGTTCCCATTTCCTATTACAGACGCTATTACAGACACACTTATAACGAGAAAAACCGTCCGCCCGAGGAGGTAAGTGAGGCTCTTATTTTACAGTGGAAAAGGGCTTGTGAGGCTGAAATTGCAAAGAGAGGTTTACAATATCACGGTGTTGGGCACGGTTGGACGGCTGATCCGTTCGGCATAAATTCCTCTCTCAGAGGTACAGACGGCGACCACGATGCAAGCCTTACCGACAGGCAAAGAAGCTTTGTTGCAGAGATTGGCGGCGAGCGTCATCTTATGTATAACACGCCTAACTACACTCAGTTCTGTATGTCAAACCCCGAGGCGCAGGAGCTGTTTGTTCAGTATGTTTGCGACTATGCCGAAAAGCATCAGAATATCGATTTCCTTCACGTTTGGCTCGGTGACGTTGAAAACAACCACTGCGAGTGCGAGGGTTGCCAAAAAAAGACTCCCTCCGACTTCTATTGTATTCTTCTTAACCGCGTTGACAAGGAGCTTACAAGAAGAAATCTTTCAAACAAGATAGTGTTTATCGTTTACACCGACACCACCTTTGCTCCCGAGACCGAAAAAATAGAAAATCCCGAGAGATTTTCGCTTATGTTTGCTCCTATTACAAGAAGCTACACCTGCTCTCTTGTTGATGACGGAACGAAATACGAGTGCCGTCCCTACACAAGAAACAAGAACATTTATCCAAAAAATCTTGCGGAAAATCTGATTTATTTCAACGAGTGGAAAAAGGCGTATTCGGGAAGCTCCTTCGCCTTTGAATACCACTTCTGGCGTCATCAGTATTACGATGTTGCGGGGCTCAAGATTGCTAAAATCGTAAGCGATGATGTAAAGGCGTATATTGAAAACGGCATTAACGGAATAATTCAGGACGGCTCACAGCGCTCCTTCTTCCCCACTCCCCTTGCCTTCTATACCTATGCAAGAACAATGTACGACTCCTCCCTCTCCTTTGAGGAAATCACCGAGGACTGCTTTAGCACCATATACGGTGAGGACTGGAAGAAATTCTACGATTACCTTGTAAAGATCAGCGAGGTTGTAAGCTACGAATATCTTGAGTGCGAGCGCTCGGATGACGAGAGCATGTCGCTTCTTTACAGCCCCACCGAGGCTGATAGAATGAAAAAGCTCCCCGAGGTGCTTGACGAGGGACTTGAGCTTATTAAATCTCATTACGAGTATCCCGACTCCAGAATAAAGACGCTTGCCGTAAGGCTTCTTGAGCTTCATTCAAGGTATCTCAGACTCGTTACCGAGGCGCTTATTTTGAAGGCTCTCGGCAAAGACAAGGAATACAGCGAGAAAATACGCGCCGTTGCCGATGAGATCGGAGTGGAAGAAGCAAGATTTGAGAAATATTACGACCACGCTCTGGCGTTCGTGTCCTGGATTTTGTGGTATGAAAAGATTGCCGTAGATGCTGAAAGCCTTGTTGCGGCAGACAACTGATTTTTCATGAAACGAGCGCCTTATGGGCGTACAATTGATTTTTAATTAAACACATTTTTTTGAGGAGAAAAATATGAAAATATTACTCGGTGCCGACCTTGTGCCTACAAAAAACACCTCTCCCCTCTATGTTGCGGGTGATACGGAAAAGCTTTTCGGCAAAATTTGCGGTATGGTAAAGGACTACGACAGATTTATCGTTAACCTTGAATGTGCGCTTACCGAAAGCGAGAACAGAATAAAAAAATTCGGCCCTAACATAAAAGGACCTATCGAGTCGGCTATGACGCTGAAAAAGCTCGGCGTTACCGATGTTGCTCTTGCAAACAACCACGTTTTTGACTTTGGTATAGAGGGACTCCGCGACACAACAAAGGCTCTTGAGGATGCGGGACTTCCCTATTTCGGCATTGGCGAAAACGATACCGACTCAAGAAAGCCCTACTTTATCGAGGGCGAGGGCAAAAAAATTGCCATAATCAACGTTTGCGAGCACGAATACACCTACGCTCTCCCCAACAGACCGGGCGCTAACCCCTTTGACCCATTCCTCACAATGCAGGACATCAGGGCGGCAAAGGCGGTTTCGGATTTCGTTATCGTTATTTACCACGGCGGTAAGGAATATTCAGGCTACCCCTCCCCGAGACTTCTCAACCTCTGCCGCGAGATGGTTTACTGCGGAGCTGACGCCGTTTTGACCCAGCACAGCCACTGTATCGGCTGTTACGAGATATTTGAGGGCGCGCCCATTCTTTACGGACAGGGCAACTTTAATTTCTCCTACGCTCCGGAAAACCGCCACCCCGACAACTGGTACACCGCACTTCTCGTTGAGCTTGAGATCACCGATAAGGTAGAGATCAAGTTCTTCCCAATTTACGACTCGGGTCACGGCTGCGAGCTTGCAGAGGGTAAGCAGGCTGAGGAGATAATGGCTGATTTTAACTCGAGAAATCGGGAGCTCTCTGACGGAAGATGGCTTGAAGGCTGGCAAAAATTCTGCCGTTGGGAAGGACTTCCTCCCTATCGCGCAGCGGCACTCGGACTCTCCGATAACGAAAACAAGGAGGAGCTTTTCGCCCACTTCCTTGACTGCGAGGCTCATACCGATGTTTGGCGCGAGCTTTTCAAGACCTGGAACCACACAAACGAGCTTTAATACAAGGAAAGCAAAGCAAATAGAAAGAAACGACAAAGGGGAGCTTTTTGCAAAAAGCTCCCCTTTTACCCCGCAAAAACCTTTATTTTACGGATTGTTTAATTTGATTTTTTCGTTTAATTCTTCAAGAAAGTCGTCCTCGTTGCAAAGGCTGACCGAAACCACATCAAAGCGGTTGTATTTTATGTCTAAATGCTCCATAGCGCATTTAAGCGAGAGCATTGACTCGCTATACCACTTGCGTTTTCGCTCGATTTTCCTTATTTTCGAGTAGGGTATTGTCCTTTTTATAAATATTCCGAAGTCTATAAAAATCCCATCCTCGCGAAGCTCCGCATAGCCGAGCCAAATTGGCGCAAAGAGGAAATACCCGGTAAAAGCAAGGGTGAAAACCGAGATCAGCAGAGCTCCGAGCGAGAAAAACACGCAGGAGAACACAAGCATTGCGACTATCAAAAGAGTGGTCGGTATTGCGACCCATAAGTAAAGGGCGTCAACCCTCGGTTTAAACCTCATCTTACTCCTCCAATCCCAAAAGCTCCAAGGCGTTTTTGTAAACAATTCTTTGCAATCTTTCCTCGCTCAAGGGGGCATTTTTAACAAATTCAAGCTCCTCTGACGCCTCGGTCCAGGGTGTATCGGTGCCGAAGAGAAGTCTGTCGGGTCTATGCTCGGAAAGTATTTTATAAAGAAGCTCGCGCTCGCCCCTGCGGAGTGAGGAAAGCGATGTATCAAGGTAGATATTCGTTCCAACGAGATGCCTGATTACTCCCTCACCCTTTGCAAAGCCGCCCATGTGAGCGGCAACAAGCCTTAGAGTGGGGTATTTATCGACAACCGCGCGAAACATTTCGGGAGTGGCGTGCACCTTTTCGGGCGAAATCGGGTCATATCCCGCATGTACAACACAAAACATATCAAACTCGCAAAGAAGCGAGAAAATTTCGTCATATCTTTCGTCACAAAGCTCTATTCCGACATAATCGGGGTGGAGCTTTATTCCTTTTATGCCCGCATCGCGAAGCCTTGAAAGCTCGGCTCTTTTATTCTCGCTATCGGGGTGAAGCGAGCCGAGAGGAATAAAGAAATCCGACTCTAAAAGAGAGATTGCGTAGGAATTGACGTTTTGCTCCTGCCTTGTATTCGTTGCAATGTTGCAGACGACTGCGCGGTCTATACCCGCCAAGGTCAGCACCCTTTTTGCATCCTGTGCCGTTCCGTCTGTATGCGCCACAATATCGGGGTTGTCTGCGCAATTAAGCTTTAGCGCCTCCATGGCCTTTGGGGCAAGGGTGTCGGGGAAATTATGAGTATGAAAATCTATTATCATTTTATTTCTTCTTTCTGTAATTCATTGGCGAAAGCCCCACCTGCTTTTTAAAGGCTACGCCGAAATAGTTTGCCGAGGAATATCCGCACCTCTCGGCTATCTCCTCCATTGACATAGAGGTTGTGAGAAGCAGGTTCTTTGCCGCAGAGAGCCTTGCCCCCGAGGTGTATTCAAGCAGGGAGCAATTCATCACCGACCGAAACCTTTTGCAGAGAGTATTTTTAGAAACAAAGAACCTTGTTGAGATGTGTTCGAGAGAAATATTTTGGTCTAAATGGCTGTTAATGTAATCAATTATTTGCATTATAGAGCTATTTCCGTCATTTTTTGTTTGAGAAAGGCTTATTGCCTCAACCGCTCTGCGCTCTGCTCCGCGGAGCAAAAACAGAAGAGTTTTTACAATCGGCAAAGCTACCCGCTCCCTTCCTTTATCCTTTCCCGATGCCAAAAGCAGGCTCCAAAAAAGCTCCCCCCTCTCGCCCAAAAGGGTAACACTTGCCTCTGCGCCAAGCTCCGAGAGGAGTTGTTTTTCGCTCTGATCAAGCAGGTCCGCGGAGATGTAAATATTTATCCTTTTGTAGGCTCCGCCCTCGGTTTTGTGCATACAGAATGGGGGAATTACCGAAACCGATCCCTTTGGCAGGTTTATCATACGCCCCTCGAAGAATATTGTTCTCTGCCCCTCAAGAAGGCAGTATATTTCGTAATAATCGTGGGACTGAAGCGCCGCCATATCCTGCGGTCGGCTCTTTTCTCTGTATTCTATTTCAATAAAGCTCATCTGTTCCTCTTTATCTTTTCTTGACAGTGAATAAATTATACTATATATTACAGCTTTTGTCAATAAAAAGGGAGCAGATTTCAAAAAAATACTTGTATGATTTATGTAATTTAATATAATTTTGATACAATTTATATTGTAATCGTCAAAGCAAAGTGATATAATCAAATCATCTGGCAGAGGAGTATATATTATGATATACGAAATACGCAATGCAAATATTGTTCTCCCCGATTCGGTAGCCGAGGCGACGGTCTTGCGCTTTGAGGACGGAGTAATTACCTATATTGGCAAAGACACCGACGGCGGTGCAGATGTAATAATTGACGCCGAGGGCGGTTATGTTATGGCGGGATTTGTTGACATTCACTGCCACGGTGGCGGAGGCTATGATTTTATGGACGCCACCCCTGATGAGATGCTGAAAATTGCAAGGCATCATCTGGAGTGCGGTACAACGACCCTTTTCGCTACAACTATGACCGACACCTATGAGGCTATCGAGTCGGCGCTTGACAATTATGCAACTCTTTGTGAGAAAGGCGAGCTTTTAACCCTTTCGGGCGTACATCTTGAAGGACCTTGGCTCTCCCCCGAGCAGTGCGGAGCGCAAAGCACCGAAAAAATGGCTCTCCCCGACAAAGAAAAGCTTAAAGAGCTTGTAAGGCGCTATCCTTTCATCAAAAGAGTCAGCGCGTCCCCCGAGGTGGAGGGCGGTATGGAGCTTGGCGAGTGCGGAAAGGCTCTTGGGCTTAATATGTCCATAGGTCACAGCGATGCAGATTTTGACGCGGTGGAAAAGGCTGTTAATAACGGCTATGACACTATGACTCACTTTTATTCGGGAATGAAGGGCGTTTACAGAAAGAACGCCTACCGCACCGCAGGCGCAGTTGAAGCAGGCTATTATTTTGACGATATAACGGTTGAAATTATCGCGGACGGCAAGCACCTGCCAAAGGGACTTTTACAGCTTATTCACAAGGTTAAGGGCGCGGACAGAGTCTGCCTTATCACCGATGCTATGCGCGGCGCAGGCTCCCCCGACGGAACCGAGACTATACTCGGCAGAATGGCAGACGGCGTGCCCTGCATTATCGAGGACGGAGTCGCAAAGCTTTATGACAGACAGAGCTTTGCAGGCAGCGTTGCAACCACCGACAGACTTATCCGCACGATGCATATCACCGCAGGAATTGACATTGTTGATGTGTCAAAAATGGCATCGGCAACCCCTGCAAGACTTATGGGACTTTCCGACAGAGGAACGCTTGAGGTAGGAAAAAGAGCCGATATTGTGGTATTAAACAAAGATTTTTATGTAAAAAATATAATATTTAAAGGAGAAAAAGTAAAATGAAATTAGTTGTTTGTGAAACCAAAGAGGTGCTCGGTTATGAGTCTGCCCGCCTTGCGGAAAAGTACATAAACGCGGCAATTAAGGAGAGCGGCTCTGCCCGTATTCTTCTTTCTACCGGCGCGTCCCAGTTCCCCTTCTTTAACGAGATAGCAAAGCTTGATATTGATTGGTCTAAGGTTGAAATGTTCCACCTTG
>JAZORT010000032.1:0-22677 GCA_045656745.1 Eubacteriales bacterium
ACTTCAATGTCTCGTCCTGATACATGTTTCTGTTTCTCCCCATATAGGTTTATATTTACCCCGAGTTGGATTTCAACCAACGCCTTTGTTTCCAACGCTCTCCATTAAGCTACGCAGGGCATAAAACGATTTTAATAACTACGAAATTTTGTCTGCTTCGCTTCTCAAGCGCCGAAAAAGTCTTGCCTTCGCATTGTCAACAGACTTTGCGCTGCGGCCAAGCCGCTTTGCGATAGCAGCAGTCTTATACCCCTGAATATGGAGCAATAAAACCGAATATTCGTAATCTGAAAGCTCGGTTTTGGCATAAGCGATAACCGAATCAAGCTGCTCCCTTTGCGCAAGACGCACCTCGGGACTCTCCTCCCCTTCAAGCTCGGCTAAATCGTAATCACAAAGACTGCGTAGCGACTTGACGCGGCGGTTAAGATCAACAAAATGATGATAAACGCAAACTCTTGCGTAAAGACCGAAGGTAACCTCGCTTTGCTCAAGGTCGTAGCCTAACACAGCATTGTGAAGAGCAACGCACCCCTCAGAGAAAAGCTCGTCATCAGTCATCGAAAGACCGTCGCAGGAAGAAGAAAGCTTACGAATCAAGGGAGTATACCTACGCACGATTTCATCAAAAGAAGCGTCATCGTGCATTCTGCAAGCCTTGATCAACTCTTTAATATCGGTTGTTTCATTAAAAGCCATTAGTAAAAACTTCCATATCAAAATTATATATATTTATTCACAATATGTCAAGATTTAGTCTAAAAAAATTTTCAATTAATCTATTTTTTCTACAATAATCACTATATACCGCAATATCTTTTAGTAACTTTTGCACAAATAAGTAATTTTTAAGAAAGGTATTCTATTCTTCCCGTAGCCGAGAAAAGTATTCCTCTGTAAACACCGTCAGGCTTTGAATCAAAGTTTTTCTTTATCATCTCAGCCTCCTGACGGGAGCTGACAGTTAAAGAAAGTTTAAAAATTTCACCGCTTTTATCCTCAGCCTCAAGAGTAACCGAATAACGCTTTGTCGCAGTCTCTTCAATAAACGACCTTACCGTCGTTTCGTTTTTAGAAAGAGAAATATGCTTTATGGCGGAGCGAAGGCTGCGCTCTCTGAATTCCTTGTCAAGGCTGTCGTAAAGCTCGTAAGCAACCGCCCTGCCCTTATCCGAAATCATATAATAATTTTCGCCGTCTGCTTCATCATAAAGAAGATGCTCGGAGTCAACAAGCTCAAAGAGAATTTCTTCATAATCTATTATAATTTCATTAGTGTTTTCGGCAACAATAGACATTACGGTGGTCTTGTCCACAGGATACCTTATATTATCAAGCAAAAACAGAACGAATATCTTCAAATCCGTCTTTGTAGAAAGCTTAAATTCTTTTGTTTTTTTCATTTTATATTTCCTTATCCTTAGCACCTTAGTGCGTAAAATGAATAAAAAGCTCTTGTCTAATCAATAATTCAACCAAATGAAAAAGGGAGAATTACTATGTTAAAAAGCCTATCAAATCCTTGGGAAAACGAGACTATATACACCGACCTTGCCTGCGAAAGATACAGAGCAGATACGGCAATCCAAGGCGTTTCATTTAAAAAAGAGACAACCCCCTCGGGAAAGTGGGAAAGAATAAAAATATCCTCACTCGAGGGAGCAAAAAGTATCGGCAGACCTATGGGAATTTACAGCACCCTGCACACCAAAAGAGCCGACCTTCTTGACGAAGAAGAAATCCTCAGCGCAGCAAGAGAGATTGCCCTTGAGCTAATATCTCTTTTTAACGAAAGTAAAATACTGCCGAAAAGAATACTCGTTGTCGGGCTCGGAAATCCTCGCTTGACTCCCGATTCGCTGGGTCCCCTCTGTGCGAAAAAAATAAAGCCGACCCTGCACATCAAGACAATGAACGAAGAATATTTTTCAGCCCTTGAATGCTCGGAAATCGCAATACTGACCCCCTCCGTCCCCTCAATTACGGGAATAGACTCAGCCGTCATAACAAAGGGTGTTTGCCGGCAGATAAAGCCTAACGCAGTAATTGCAATAGACTCCCTGCGAGCTGAGGATAGCGAAAGACTCGGAACCGCGATACAACTCTCCAACACCGGAATAATAGCCGGGAGCGGTCTGTCGGCACACGGCTCGAGTATCGACGAATCGACCGCGGGTGTGCCCGTAATCTCTGTCGGCGTCCCGACCGTAACAAGCGCAAAGGCATTCTGCCGTGATAAAAGTGCCGAAAACAGAGATTACAAGAACGAAAGAGCTAACAAGAATATGCTCGTTTGTCTTAGAGAAATAGGCGATATTATCGACAACTCTTCAAAGATCATTGCCGACGGAATAAGCCTCGCCTTCGGCTTACCCTTTTAAATTCAGCACAAGCTCCGAAAGAGGAAGCTTAGGCACGATGTGATTATTCTCAGAGTCTCTGTAATACTTTATATCCCCGTCATTCGAGTCGCAAAGAATAACCTTTTCCGTAGGGTAACCAAGGGCGATAACAAGGCAAGGCTCTTGATTATCCGCGGGAATATATCTCTTGATAACTTCCTTATCGTATGACCTGAACATACAGCCAAAGATGCCCTGCTCTGCCGCGGTAAGAGTTATAGCCTCCGCCGCTATTCCAAGGTCTATCGCAAGGAGAGTATCAAGCTCCGCAGAAGAGCTAATTATAATATAAGCCGAGGGGCGCTCGTTTTCTTTAGGCCCCGACCACTCTTTAAGGTAGCCTGCGAACTTCAAGGACAAGAAAATTCCATCGCAGTCGCCTTTTTCATTAACGAATGTAAATCTCAAGCGCTGAAGATTTGCACCCGATGCAACAAATCTCGCGCTCTCAATAAAGGAGATAAGGCTCTCGTCGGATATACCTTTCGAAGCGTCAAATCTTCTGTACGAGCGATTTGCCTTTATAAGCTCTGAAACCATATCTGCTCCTTAATATACGAAATCGAATTCAAAATCGTAAATGCTGACAGTGTCGCCCTCTTGAATACCTGCTTTGCGGAGCATATCTATAACTCCGTTTTTGATAAGAACGCGCTGGAAGAAGTTCAGGGACTCGTAATCGTCGAAATTGATCTGACCCATAAAGTTGTAAAGCCACTCACCCTCAACAATATACTTACCCTCATCGTCAACCGTAACGGTAGTTTCCTTAACTCCGACAGAATTTTCAATAGCCTCTTCCTCTGCGGAATACTCCGCCTCGTAAACTGTTATGGGAGGAAGTGTTGCAAGCTTGTCAACAGTAGCCAAAACAAGCTCGCGAAGTCCTTCGCCGGTAACCGCCGAAACATACATTACGGGGTATCCAAGCTCCTCGCAGCGAGAGATAAAGCTCTTTACGCTGTCGGACTCCATATCCGCGCTGTCTATCTTGTTAGCAACGATTATCTGCGGTCTTTCGGCAAGCTCCGCAGAATAACGGGCAAGCTCGGTATTTATTTTATCAAGGTCGTCTGCAGGGTCTCTGCCGTCAGTACCTGCAATATCTATAACATGCAAGAGAAGACGGCATCTGTCAACATGGCGTAAAAAGGCGTGACCAAGACCCAAGCCCTCAGAGGCACCCTCGATAAGACCGGGAATATCTGCGGCAAGGAAGCCCTTACCCTCACCAATGCTGACAACACCGAGATTAGGCGAAAGGGTTGTGAAATGATAGTTTGCAATCTTCGGCTTTGCCGCTGAAATTCTCGAAAGAATAGAGGATTTTCCAACATTGGGGAAGCCGATAAGTCCTACCTCTGCAAGCATTTTAAGCTCAAGAAGCACCTCTCTTTCCTCTCCCTTCGTTCCGTTTTTCGCAAATCTGGGAATCTGACGCGTGGGGGTCGCAAAATGACGGTTGCCCCAACCGCCTCTGCCGCCCTTGCAAAGCACATACTCGTCAGCATTCGCCATATCGAATATTACCTTGCCCGATGCGGGGTCTTTAATAAGCGTTCCTTCGGGCACCTTGATTATAACATCTGCACCGCTTTTTCCGTGCATTTTGTCGCCCATTCCGTTTCCGCCGCTCTCCGCAACAAACTTTCTCTTGTATCTGAAAGCGAGAAGTGTGTTAGCGCCGGTATCAACCTTAAAGATTATATTTCCGCCTCTGCCGCCGTCACCGCCGTCAGGACCGCCCGCGGCAACATACTTTTCGCGGTGGAATGAAACGGCTCCGTTACCGCCGTCACCCGCCTTAACATAGATTTTTATATTATCAATAAACATACTCATTTCCTTAAATTTGTATTATGCGCGCGTAGAGTCGTCACCGCGCTGTCTGATTATGATTTTTATGGGAGTTCCCGAGAAACCGAAGGTGTCTCTGATACAGTTTTCGATATAACGCTTATACGAATAGTGGAAAAGCTCCTCAGAGTTGCAGAAAATAACGAAGGTAGGCGGAGCTACCGAGGTCTGAGTCATATAATATACCTTAAGTCTTCTGCCCTTATCCGAGGGAGGCTGAACGCGGGTGGTCGCATCGTTAAGAAGATCGTTAAGCATACCCGTTGTAACTCTTCTTTGCGACTCGGCGTAAACGTTGTTTATAAGCTCGTAAATATTCGCAACTCTCTGTCCTGTCAGCGCCGAAACATAAATTATGGGAGCGTAAGGCATATATGCAAGAGCCGTACGAATCTCTTTTGTAAAGGTGTTTACAGTATTGTTCTCTTTTTCAATCGAATCCCACTTGTTTATAACTATAATGCAGGCTTTTCCCGCCTCGTGGGCAAGTCCTGCAATTTTTTCATCCTGGTCGGTAACGCCATCGTTAGCATCTATCATAAGAAGGCAAACATCGGCGCGCTCTATTGCCATATTTGCGCGGATAACGCTGAACTTTTCAATTCTGTCCTCAACCTTTGAGTGACGGCGTATTCCCGCAGTGTCAATAAAGTTGTAAATACCGTGAGAGTTTTCAACCCTTGTGTCTACCGCGTCGCGTGTTGTTCCCGCAATATCCGAAACGATAACGCGCTCCTCACCGCACATACGGTTGATTATAGAGGATTTGCCTGCGTTTGGCTTGCCGATAACGGCAACGTTAATAACGCCCTCGTCCTCTGCATCGTTATCATCAAAACTGCACTCCTCAATAATAGCATCAAGAAGGTCGCCCGAGCCCGAGCCGTGAAGCGAAGAAACCGCAATAGGGTCTCTGTCAAAGCCAAGCTCGTAAAATTCATAGAATTCATAAGGAAGGTCGCCTACTCTGTCCACCTTATTTACCGCAATAACAACCGGCTTGCCGGATTTTTTAAGCATTACGGCAATATCTCTGTCATCAGCAACAAGTCCTGCGTGAATATCGCACATAAAAACGATAACATCGGCAGTAGCAATTGCTATTTCGGCCTGAGTGCGCATCTGTTTAAGGATAGTCTCGTCACTCTTAGGCTCAATACCACCCGTATCGATAAGAATAAATTTGCGGTCATTCCACTCCGCCTCCGCGTAAATACGGTCGCGGGTAACGCCGGGAGTGTCTTCTACTATGGAGCGGCGCTCACCGATAAGCTTATTAAAAAGCGTACTTTTTCCAACGTTGGGTCTGCCAACAATTGCAACAATTGGTTTTGACATCTATATAAATTCCTTTCGCTTATACTAAATTCTTCTGCCTATCAAAGCCTCGACAAACTCGTATCCGTCAGAGCCCGAAGGAGTAACAACGGTGCCAAGCCTTGCAGAAAGCTCCTCAACCGTCATTCCGCAAAGGAATACCTCCTCACCCGAGCGAAGAGCGTTTTGCGGTATAAGAAGCTCATCTCCGAGATCAATTCCGCAAAGCTGCTCGGCAATATCCTTGCCGGTAAGAAGGCCCGATACGGTTATCGACTCACCGAAGAAGTTGTTTATTATTTTATGCACTTTAACCTTTAGCCCGGAGCAAAGCTGTTCAACTTTTTCCGCAACCGAGCATATCAGCGGATAAGACGCCACGCCCGTAACAACAGACACGCATCGCTCTTTCTCATATCCCGAAACAAGCTCTAAAACATCCTCAGCTCCCATATTCGCCTCATCGGCAAAGGAGCGGATCATACCAACACCGTTTTCTATCTGCGGGTAATCCTCGTAATATTCAGCGCTCGGTATTTCTCTTCCCGCTTTAAGATAAAACTCATCCGCAGCAAAGAAAAGACGGCTTCCGTGCTCTTCTTTATGCTTTTGCGCAACGGCATCTATCATATCAATTACAGCTCCCGCCTCTTCCTTCGAAAAATCCGTAAGAGGATAAAGCTTGTCCCTGAATTTCGTCAATCCTGCGGGAACAATTGCAACGCTCGTCATTTGCGGATAATATTTCGAAAGGTCACTCATAGACCGCAAAAGCTCGTTTCCATCATTTATTCCTCGGCAGAGTACAATCTGACCGCAAATGGACAATCCTGCATTTTTAAAATCGTCAAGATATTTCAGCACCTCGCCCGAGCGTTTGTTTTTCATCATCTTAACTCTCAACTCAGAGTTTGTGGTATGTATAGAAACATTGATGGGAGAAAATCGCATTTTAACTATTCTTGCAATATCCTCGTCATTCATATTCGTCAAGGTAATATAATTTCCGTGTATAAACGACAGCCTCGAGTCATCGTCTTTGAAGTAAAGCGATTCGCGAAGTCCCTCGGGATTTTGGTCGATAAAGCAAAAAATACAACCGTTTTTGCAGGTATGCTTTTTGTCCATAAGAGGAGTTTCGAAGTCAAGACCTATATCGTCATATTCGCCTTTTTTTATATCAACCGAAAAAGGCTCGCCCTCTCTTAAAAGCTTGATTTTTATTCTTGACTCGGCAAGATAGAACCTATAATCAAGAACATCGTTTATATCGTTATCATTTATGGAAACTAGCAGGTCACCCTCGGCAATTCCCTGCCGATAGGCTTTAGACCCCTTTTCCGCGCCGGTTATTTTAACCATTATGTTTTTCCTTACTTGTTTTCACTATTTTGGAGAATGCAAAAAGCACCGCAAAGGACAACAGATAAAAGGAGCAATACCCGAAAAAGTCTATCCATACATCCAAAATTGCAGGCCCTCTGCCCGAAAAGATCTGTGTTGTTTCATCGAGCAACGCAACCGTAAGCGCGCCGAACGCAAATTTAAAAGAAATTCTTCTCTCGTTCTTTTTTTCAGCATACAAAAAGACAAAGAGAGCTGTCTGTATTCCGAGAGCGCCGTATTCAACAAAATGCCCTATTTTCCTTAAATTATCGATAACAAATCTGCCAAGGCAGCTTTCCGGAGAAAAAATCCTTGATAAAAAGCCTGCTACGGCATCGCTCTCCCCGCTTGAAATTCTCGGTGGCAGCGCAGATTGCACAAAAAACGAAAGTATAGTCAGCGCCATAGTCAGAGTCAATATTTTAGCACCCCGAGGCAGAGCCTTGATTTTAGCAAAAGAGGTCATCTTTTACCGCCTCCGCCAAGCCTTCTCGAGCTTGTAATGTTGGTAATCATCTCGGGAGTAATGCCGTTTTCCTGAAAATACATTACAGCCTCCTCCGAGCCGGCCTTGCCGGCAAGAGCCATAAGCCTTATAGACTTTTCGCGGTCAAAATCGGTGCCTAGACCGTCTACGTAACACCTCGCATAAAGGTATTTTCCCTTTGCCGACAGCTCCTCAACATAAGAGGGGTCGTGTCTTGCGGCTGCCTGAAACCACTCAAAAGCCGCTCTCGCATCCTGCTTTATCGCAGAATATCTCAAATCCTCATCCCTCTCGAAGTCCGAAAAATCCGGCACAAATCCCTCAAGCTCGGGAAGCTCGTGTCTATATTCGGGCTTGTGGTAGGGTATCATACAGATACCCACAATATCAGGCTCAAAGATACAACCCGAGGTGTGCGCTACGCCAAGATAAAGTTGCGCCTCAATGCACCCGAGATTTGCGGAAAGGGTAAGGTATTCAACCGCCTTTTTATAATCGCGGAGAACACCTTCCCCGTTCATATAAAGCATGGCAAGGTTGTAACAAGCCTCTCCCCCTTCCATTTCGCGGGAAAAGGAGAAAAAGCTCTTTGCCTCTGCGGGATTTTTCTCAACTCCAAGACCCCGCCAAAGGCAATATCCGTAATTAAAGGAAGCCAAAGCGTCGCCTTCTCTTGCGCCCTCAAGATACATCTCTGCCGCTGCTTCATATTTACCATCAATAAAAGCCACGTCGGCTACAAGCTTTTCGTACACCTTTGTTCTCCTCCTTTAAAATTCTGTTTTTTGTGAGCCTTAAGCTATTGTAAACTTTGTTCCCTCTCTAGTGTCAAGAAGTGTAATTCCTTTTGCAAGAAGCTCATCGCGGATAGAGTCTGCGAGGGCAAAGTCCTTCGCTTTCTTTGCCGCCTTTCTTGCCTCTATCTTTTCGTTGATATAAGCAAGAAGCTCGGGGTCAATACCTGAGTTTTCTTCTGCCGCTGCCTTGTTTTTCTCTTCCCTTAGCTTGTTTGCCGCAGGAATAAGACCCAAGTCAAGAACGGTCTCAAAGCTCTCAATCAAAGCGAGCTTAGTCTTATCGTTGGTTTTAAGCTTGAATACATCGTAAAGCGCAGTTACTGCAAGAGATGTGTTAAGGTCGTTGTCAAGAGCGTCGGTAAAGCGCTTTTTCCCCTCGGCAAAGGCGCACTCGTCAAGCTCGCCCTCCTCTGCTTTAAGGTCAGCAACTCTGCCGATAAGCTTTTCGTAAGCTACCTTTGCATTATCAAGGTTTTCCCAAGAGAACACAAGATTTTTTCTGTAATGAGACTGCATGCAGAAGAATCTATATACCAGGGGGTCATATCCCTTTTGCTCAAGAAGAGAAACGGTAAGGAATTCGCCCTTGGATTTTGACATCTTGCCGGAATTGGTGTTAAGGTGATGAACGTGGAACCAGTAGTTGCACCATTCATGTCCGTAGGTTGCTTCGGTCTGAGCAATCTCGTTGGTATGATGAGGAAAGGCGTTATCAATACCGCCGCAGTGAATATCAAGATATTCGCCGAGATGCTTTGCGGCAATGCAGGAGCACTCAATGTGCCAGCCGGGATAACCGATACCCCAAGGAGAATCCCATTTAAGCTCCTGGTCCTCGAACTTCGACTTAGTGAACCAAAGAACAAAATCGGCCTTATTTTTCTTATTTCCATCCTCTTCAACGCTATCGCGAACGCCTACCGCAAGGTCCTCCTCGTTAAAGTCGTTGAAAACGTAATATTTTTCAAGCTTGGAAGTATCGAAATAGATATTACCGCCCGCCTCGTAAGCATATCCCTTCTCCAAAAGAGCCTCTATCATAGAAATGAATTCGGGAATACAGTTGGTTGCCGGCTCGATAACGTCGGGACTTTTAATATTAAGCTTTTTACAATCGGCGAAAAATGCGTCGGTGTAATATTTTGCAATTTCAAGAACAGTCTTGTTCTCGCGACGCGCTCCTTTAAGCATCTTGTCTTCGCCGGTGTCACCATCACTGGAAAGATGGCCTACATCGGTAATATTCATAACTCTCGTTACATCGTTGCCGAGATAACGGAGATATTTTTCCAGAACATCCTCCATAGTATAGGTACGAAGATTGCCTATATGAGCGTAATGATAAACGGTGGGGCCGCAGGTATACATGGAAACCTTGCCTGCCTCACGGGGAATAAATTCATCCTTTTTTCTTGTAAGCGAATTGTATAAAAGCATAGTCTACCTCTTTCGCATCTGAGTTACCCTCAAATGCACATAATTTCTCGGTTATCATTTTAACAAAAAAATATATATTTGTCAAGTTATTTAGTGAAAACAAAGAAATATTTTATGTTTTTAATAAAAATCTTTTAAATAGGACTTGAATTTTTGGTTCAAATTTGTTAATATATATTTGTATATTTATACACTTTTACAACATTCAACTCTGCGGAGGTAAACATATGCAAAACAATGATAAAAAAACTACTCAACAGAAAGCTACGGGAATTACCAAGGCAATGCCGGTTATTCTCGCCGCGGCAGCGGTATTTATCGCATTCTGCCTTATATTCGGCAACGCGGGAGCTTTCGGACAAGCAATCTCATCCTTCCTTCGAGGAGTGTTTGCCAGCGGAGCTTACGCTATCCCCGCAGTTTTGCTGATCCACGCGATATTCTTCAAGAGTGATTACGAAAACAAGCGCCTTTTCTCAAAGGCTCTGCTTTCGCTTGCCGCGGTGCTTATAGTTTCCTCGGTTGATTACTCTGTTTGGTATATGGGCAAAGAGCTTGTTCTTGACCCCGCAGCCTTCTATTCGGCAGGCGCCGCAGGCGGATTTGTAGGCGGAACAATCTCCTTCTGTATTGCAAAGCTTATCGGTATCGTAGGCCTTTTGATCCTCGACTCCGCAATAGTTTTGATCGCCCTCATAATCTTCTTTGGCAAAAAGGACAGTCCTGCAAGAAAGGGCGTTCTCGGAGCCTTAGAGTTTGTAACCTCAATCCTTGCCAAGATTGAAAATAAGATCAAGAAGAATCAGGCTGACAGACGCGAGGCAAAGGCAGAAAGCCGCAGAATGGAAACCGAGCGCAGACACGCAGAGCTTTTCGATGACCAGTTCTTTGACGATAAAGGAAATATGGACGAGCTTCAGATAAAGGAGCTTGGAATTCACGAAAGCCGCGACAAGGAGAATTCCGAGCGCCGCCCTACCCTTCAAACTAAGGTACATAACAGAAGCAAGGTAACCTCTGCCGATTCCGCAAGCTCCGCAAATGATACCGAGCCCTCCCGCACCGCAGACACTAAGGCATCAGGCTTCAACTTCAATATTGCAGCATCCGAAATGAAATCCCCCTCCGATTCGGGTCAAACCTTCTTTGGCGCGACGGATAAAAACTATGCCGGAAAGCCCGTGTCCTACGGCATTGACGAGAGTGCAGACTCTGTATTCACAAAGGACTTCGATCCCTTCGACTTTGCTACCGGCGAAAGACTTGTTGCAAAGCCCTCAACCAAGGCGCAGCCCGCACCTCGCCCCGCCGGAGTTAATCAGTTTATCTCTCCCCTTTCCTCTGTTAGTGAAAAATCAATAGCCGACCAGCAGCGCCGCGAAGAATTCGAGCTTCGCAAGCGCACAATTATCGCAAACAGAGCGGCGGAGCAAGCATCTCAAGGCACCGAAAGCTCGGTTAAACCCGCAGCAGCAACCGTATCAGCGGCAGCAGCAGTATCGTTAGCAAAGAATTCCGAGGTAACTATGGAATTCGGCTCCGCGACCGAAGCCGCAAACATAGGCGCGCACGCCCCTGCAGGCGAAAGTGCAGCATTCTCCCCTGCCTCACAAGAGGTTAAGGTGCCCGAAAACGCAGACGAAAATATCGACAAGGCTTACGAGCAGATTGCAAGCAAAGTCCTTGAAAATAATCCCGCCTACGCAGTAAGCGCTAACAAAACCACATTTACAACGACCGTACATCAGTCTGCCGACTTGGCAGCCGATGTCGCAGAGGAGCCGGTTATTGCCGAAGCTCCCGAAATCACAGAGGAAGTAAACCTCCGGCCTGCAAGCACCGAAGCTGCCGCGCAGTCGGCTGAAATTCACCCCTCCGCAGAGCAAAGCTTCGGAGGCTTCCGCCCCTACGAACCTCCCACACCCGATGCTTCGGCAACCGTTGCATCGGCTCCCGCAATACTCGTTACCGAGAGAAACATCGTAACCCCCGAAACAACGGCAAACGATGCCTTCCTTGAAAAGGAGCTTGCAAGATACAATGAAATAAGCGGTGAGGAAACCGAAACCGTTCACTTCGAAGAAGCATCCGAGCCTCTCACCGAAGAAACGGCAAAGCACACCCTCGAACAAGAGCCTGCTGTAATAAGCTCTTCCGAAACAGTTCTTTTCGAGGATGAGTCAGCGCCCGCACCCGAGGTAACCGAAGCTATTCCCGAGACCGCAGAGGAAGAAAAGCTCTTCACCTTTGGCACCGAGGAAAATGCCGAGGCTGCCGATGATGCAGATGAGAACGCCGTTCTCGGAGAATCCTTTGCGCAAACTCCCGAAGAGGAAATTGTGCAGGATGACGCGCCCATTCCTCCCGAGGAGCAAAACCCCGAGGTTATAAAGCAAAGAGCTATGTTCCCCTTCCTTGACGAGGAAGAAAAAATCGCAGAAACCGTAATTAAAAGCGAGGCAGAAGTTGCAAGCGCTGTCGAACCGGTTGAAGAAACCGCCTTGCTCGCCGCAGAAGAAGCTCCTGTGGAAGAGCCTTGCGAAGAAGCTCTGCCCGCAGAAGAAGAGTCTATCGCTTTCGAGGAAGAGGCGAAAGAAGAGCCTCCCTTTGAGGTTATAAAGCCCGCTCCCGCACCTGCTATGGCTGCGGTAGTTGCCGTTGAAGAAAAACCGAAGAAAAACGATTATTCCAATTTTGTATTCCCTCCCATCGAGCTTCTTCACGCTGCCGATACTGTTGATAACGAAAACAGCAGTGAGGAAATTCAGGATAACGCCGATAAGCTTATCGACACTCTCGCATCCTTCGGAGTTACCGCTTCTATAAAAGGCGTTGACCGCGGTCCCCGTATCACAAGATATGAGGTCGTTCCCGCAAAGGGCGTTAAGGTCAGCAACATTATGAACCTTTCCGACGATATTGCCCTTAACCTTGCAGCCGACGGAATCCGTATGGAAGCTCCCATCCCCGGTAAGAGCGCTGTCGGTGTTGAGATTCCCAACAAAAAATCCTCTATTGTAAGACTCCGCGAGCTTATCGAGACCGACGATTTCAAGAGCTTTAAGTCCAAAACCACCGTTTGTATGGGTAAGGATGTTGCCGGTCAGCCTATCTTTGCCGATGTTGCAAAAATGCCCCACGCCCTTGTTGCCGGTGCAACCGGTATGGGTAAATCGGTATGGATCAACTCGCTGATGCTCTCTATCCTCTATAAAGCCCGTCCCGAAGAGGTCAAGTTCATTATGATCGACCCCAAGCAGGTTGAGTTTACTATGTATAACGGTATTCCCCACCTTCTTGTGCCTGTTGTTACCGATGTTAAGCAGGCTGCGGGAACGCTTATGTGGGCTGTTGAGGAAATGGAGCGCAGATACGGCGTTCTTCAGGAATTGTTTGTAAGAAATATCGACGCATATAACGAAAAGGTGGCAAACCACCCCGACCTTGGCGAGCCGATGTCTAGAATTGTCATCGTTATCGACGAGTTTGCCGAGCTTATTATGCAGGCAAAGAACCCGGTTGAAAGCCTTATTATCCGCATTGCCCAAAAGGCAAGAGCGGCAGGTATCCACCTTATTATCGGTACACAGAAGCCGGTTAAGGAGGTTATCACCGGTCTTATCAAGTCCAACATCCCCTCTAAATTCTCTTGTAAGGTTGCATCAAACCGCGACTCTATCCTTATCTTCGACGCATCGGGTGCTGAAAAGCTGCTTGACAAGGGCGATATGCTCGTTGCGTTTGCCAACTCTATAAAGCCCCTGCGTGTACAGAGCGCATTCGTTGCCGACGAGGAGGTTGAAGCCGTTATGGATCATCTCAAGCAGTTCAGCGACGGCTCAAGCTATGACGAAGAGGTTATGGAAGAAATCAGGCGCGCGGCAGATAAGTGCTCTAAGAAGGGCGGCTCCGATCGTGATGACGACGATGACGATGACGGCGGCTCTTACGGCGAAGGATACCTTAATAACAAGGAATTCACTGACGCTGTTGAGATTGCGGTAAACACCAGAAAAATATCCACCTCCCTTATTCAAAGAAAGCTTTCCATAGGCTACGGAAAGGCTGCAAAATTCATTGACATAATGGAAGATATGGGTATTGTCGGCGAAGCTAACGGCTCAAAGCCGAGAGAGGTCCTACTTTCTCCCGACGAGTGGCACGAAAAGCTTGCAAGAACGTCCTATGATTAATAAAAAACGAGGCTGAGTCTTCGGCTCAGCCTCTCCTAATCTTGATTTCAAGGAGAAATGATTGATGATTATCGTATTGTTAGCAGACGGATTTGAGGAAATTGAAGCCCTCACTCCCGTTGATATGTTACGCCGAGCAGGTCTTGATGTAAAGACTGTCGGAATGAACGGAAAAATTGTTTGCGGCTCCCATAAAATCCCCGTTATCTGCGACCTTGAGCCAAACGAGGTAGATAAGGATGCGGTTTCTATGGTCATTTTCCCCGGCGGTATGCCCGGCTCCCTCAATCTTGACGCCCACCCCTTCACCGACGAAATTATATCGGCAGTAACCGAAAAGGGCGGCAGACTCGCCGCTATTTGCGCAGCTCCCCTCGTGCTCGGCAGACGCGGTTTGCTCAAAGGAAAAAAAGCCACCTGCTACCCCGGATTTGAAAAAGAGCTTACCGGCGCAACAGCGCTTACAGACGCCGTAGTAACCGATGGTAACATCACCACCTCGCGCGGAATGGGAACCGCCCTCGCCTTCGCCAAGGAGCTTGTTTCACTCATTCTCGGCTGTGACAAGGCAAACGAGATTTCCACCTCGATTATGGAGTCCGCTACTCCTTCTCTTCAGAAGGACAACGGCTACTCAAGCAATGAATCAAGTATTATTGACGAAAGATTCATTGAGATTTTGAAATTTGTTTCAACGAAAAAGAAAATAAGCACATCATTGCTTCAACGCAGCTTCGGTATCGGATACGGCAGAGCTTCATTTTATCTTGATATAATGGAAGATATCGGCGCCGTAGGCACTATCTCCGGCACAAAGCCTCGCGATGTGTTGATGGGTGAAGAACAGCTACAAGAAATGATCACAAAGCTCCGCGAACCGTGTATGATTAACAAGCTTGCTCTGCTCAATGCAGGCAAAAAGGAGCAGCCTGCGGCTGAGAAGCCAGACAGCAACTTTGACTACGACCAAATTGCTAAAGAAGCTTTTGAACGTACCTATTCGGATTACAACCTTCCATCCCTCAACACGCTTTTTAAGCGCGAGAGTAACATCACAACTTCAGTCTATACCCGTGAATTGCAGGAAACCGCCAATAAGATAATCGACACTCTTGCTGCATTTAATCTTATTTGTTCAATTATAGGAGCAACAAACGGTCCTCGCCTTATGAAATTTGATATTGTTCCTCCAAGAGACACGAAGCTTTCAAAAATTTTGAACCTCTGCGATGAATTATCCCTGGCTTTAGGTGCTAATTCCCTGCGTATGGAAGCTCCTGTTCCGGGAAAAAGCACAATAACTATCGAGGTTCCGCGTACAGACCCCGAAGAAGTAAAGCTACACGATCTTATGGATACCGATGAATACCGAGATAACGCATCAGACACTATTGTATGTATGGGTAAGGATACGGAAAACAAGCCCATCTACACAGACGTTGCCAAAATGCCCCACGCAATAGTTGCCGGAGCGCTTGGAATGGGTAAAGCGGTATGGTTCAACGCTGCAATGCTCAGCATACTGGGAAAAGCTCACCCCGATAAAGTAAAGTTTATATTGATAGACCAAAAAAACGTTGATTTTTCTATATTCGAAAGCATCCCACACCTACTCTTCCCTATAGCAAAATCGGTAAATCAGGCGGAGAACGCGCTCAAATGGGCTGTTGAAGAAACCGATCGCAGATACAATCTGTTTACAGCGCAGGCTGTGCGAAACATAGCGCTTTACAATGACAAAGTAACGAACGATCCCTCTATCGGAAAGCCTATGGCGCGTATTATCATTATGATTAACGAAATTGACGACCTAATGCCCATAAGGGATACTTCAATCGAATCGTACATTACGCGAATAGCTCAAAAAGCGAGAGCCGCAGGAATACATATGATAATCGGTACTCAAAGAGCAAAAAAAGAATCTTTGACAGCCATTATCAGAGCAAACATTCCATCGGTATTCTCCTTTAGGCTTCAAAGCCATCTGGAGTCAAAGCTTTTATTTGACACTTCCGGAGCTGAAAAGCTTCTTGACAAGGGCGATATGCTCGTTAATTTCGCAACTTCGATAAAGCCTGTACGTTTGCAGAGCGCTTTTGTCTCGGACGAGGAGGTATCGGCTTTTATCAACGGCTTAAAAATCAATTCCGACACATACAATGAGAAAAAAGAGCTTGATAATTCCATACAATCAGAACTTGATAGTGCTCCTTCAAGTGCTGATTCGAAATTTATTAAGGACGAAAAATTCCTTGAAGCTGTCGATCTGGCGCTTACTACCGGGCGTATATCTACTGCGACTATTCAGCGTAAGCTTGCGATAGGTTACGGCAGAGCTGCAAAGTTGATAGATATTATGGAAGATTTGGGCATCGTAAGTGAACCGGACGGAGCAAAACCTAGATATACCCTTATAACAGCCGAAGAATGGCGGCAAAAGCTTGCTGAAGTCGGTATAAAACTCCCTGATGAAGGAAATTAAAAATGATACTCAAGCCTAAACAAAGAAATATTGCTTACCGATGCCCCGAGTGCGCATCCTCCATATTCGGAATTGTTGGAAAATTTGCGCTGAAAGCAAATATGTTAAGATTAAAGTGCGATTGCGAAAAGGCATCCGCGCTTGATATAACGGTGACAAATGACGGAAAGATAAGACTCTCCGTCCCCTGCCTTTTCTGTAAGCAAAACCACAACTATGTGGTAAGCGAGTCGGTCTTCTTCGACAGAGAGAAATTCCTTCTCAACTGTCCCTACACCGGAATGGATATAGCCTTTATCGGCGAAGAAGAAACAATACATACCGAGCTTGCACGCACCGAGGAGGAAATCCGCCGGCTTATGGCTAGCTTTGAGGCAGAGGAGCTCTCCGACATTCAGCCGCAGGAAATGCACGATGAAGAAATTCTTCCCGACCCTGCGGTATATGACACTCTGCGCTTCGTTGTTAAGGACCTTGAAGAGGAAGGAAAAATTTCCTGCCTTTGCAAAAACGGCAAATACGACCTTAGATTTACCGAGAGCGGTGTTGAAGTCTACTGTGAAAATTGCGGTGGCTCCTACTTGTTTTTGGCAACCACTCCCGCGCTTGCCGAGGAATACCTTGACATCGACAGCTTAAAGTTAAAGTAAGCCGTAATAAATAAGAATACCCCTATATATTCCCGTTGAAAACAGATAAGGCGAGTTTGCCAAAAGGTCTGCATCAACGGGATTGGTTATAAAGCCCATCTCGACCAAAACAGCAGGCATCACCGTTTCTTTTAAAACATAAAGACCGGGGCGGTAAACTATTCCCCTGTTTCTCAACCCCGTAGTAAGTGTCAGCTGTTCAAGTATCTCTTCCCCGAGATTTATAGCAACATTAGACCCCGGACCGTAAACCAAAGCCTCGTTGCCGGTTGCCCGCGGATTTTCCGACGCATTGTTGTGAAGAGAAAGAAATATATCCGCGCCCCAGGAATTTGCCTGATTCACCCGCTCTACAAGGCTGGTTGAATTATTTGTTCCCAGCATCGTGTCCGGCGTAGGCCTTGATAACCTCGGCTCAAATTCGGGATTAGATTCAAGAAGGTTATAAAGCCTTCTGCCAATTTCGTAGGTCAAATCCTGCTCGTAATATCCGTTGCCCTCGGCTCCGGTGTTATAATCCCGCGGATTGTGTCCTTGGTCGATATATATCTTTACTGCCATTGTTTTACCCCCAAAAAATCATTTTATTTCAGTTTATGCCGAAACGGAGTTTTTTGCCTATGAGCGAAATGCGCAGAATGTTAAGCTATGTCAGACGCGCAGTTGACGACTATAATTTAATAGAGGACGGTGACAAAATTGCCGTTGGAATCTCGGGAGGAAAGGATTCGCTTACCCTGCTCGAGGTGCTCTCGGAAATGCGTATATTTTACCCAAAAAAGTACGAGCTCGTTGCCGTTACAATCGATATGGGCTTTGAGGGAAGCGATTTTTCTGAGGTCGCGGAATTTTGCAAAAGACTCGGTATTAAATATATTGTAGAAAAAACCGATATTGCAAAAATCATTTTTGATATAAGAAAAGAGCCAAACCCCTGCTCTCTTTGCGCTAGAATGAGAAGAGGCTCGCTCCATTCGGTAGCAAAAGCTGAGGGGTGCAACAAGGTCGCCCTCGGCCACCACTTTGACGATGCGGTCGAAACCTTTATGATGAACCTGTTCTTCGAGGGAAGACTCGGTTGCTTCTCACCAAAATCCTATCTTTCAAACAGAGAGCTTTGGCTTATCCGCCCGATGATATACGCAACCGAAAAGGATGTTAAATATTTCACCTCAAAGCGCACACTGCCTATCGTAAAAAGTCTTTGCCCCGAGGACCACGCAACCGAAAGAGAAAAAATGAAAAAGCTCCTTATGGAGCTTGAAAAAGAAAACAAAGGACTTCGTCACAGAATATTCAATGCAATGTGCAAGGGCGAAATAGACGGATTTAAGTTAAAATAAAAAAATAGGGCGACCCCAATGGGCCGCCCTTAAAATTTTATTAATCTTTCACTACCTCGATTTCAACATAGAAACCGCCGTCAACTGTGTCAAAAGCAAACTTTGTAAGCTCGTCAGTTCCCTCTGCGAAGGAATAACCCTCGGGAAGCGAGTTTATCTGTGCCTTAAATTCATCCTCGTTAGTGTATCTTGTGTAAAGACCCGAGCCGGGAACAGACTCGATAAGAGGAATACAAGACTCAGCACACATCTGAACGTTTGCGCCGGTTACAACATTACCGTCCTGGTCAACAATCTTTACGGTGTAAAGAGGCTTAAGCTCAAGAGTGATGGTAGCAACATTGCCCGCAAAGCTGAAACTAGCAGTAGGCTTAATGTACTCGGTAGGAACCTTGTCAACCTTTACCTTGTAAGACGCGCTCTTAAGGCTGAAAGTAAGCTTACCGTCCTCGGTAGTGGTGTCAATATAAGGAGTTTCGGTGCCGTTAGCATCCAAAATCTGAACCTTAACGCCGGAAACCGCATTTCCCGCAGTATCCTTAACATTTACGGTATAGGTAACCTTTTCGCTACCGCCGTTGTCGGAGCCGTTATTGCCGGAATTATCTCCGCCGTTATCACCGCCCTTGTCCTTGTTTCCGCAAGCTGCAAGAGAGAAGCAAAGCGCGAAAGAAAGAGAAAGAGCTAAAAGTAAGTATGAAATCTTCTTTAACATTTATAAATCCTCCAAATTTTCGTTACTTTAGTATTATATCATCTTTTTTGCCGAATTTCAATAGGTAAAGAAGAAAAAAGCAACTAAAGTGCATATTGCACAAAAATATTTTTGATTTTTTTATTTTCGCCAAAAGAGGAAAAAGGAGCAAAAAGGAGAAAAACGGAGATTTTGGGAGGTCTCGATTTCTAAATCAATTTTCGCTCAAAAATTTTATAAAAATGTGTTGACAATGGCAAAAAGTTATGGTATAATAGACGAGCTTGAAAAAAGAAAAGCACAAAAAGTGCAGACAAATTTTAGGAGGAAACAAAAATGTCCACATTTATGGCAAATGCGAACAACATCGAGCGTAGATGGTTCGTTATTGATGCAGCAGGCAAGCCCCTTGGTAAGACTGCTGTTAAGGCTGCGGAAATTCTTCGCGGCAAGCACAGACCCGAGTTCACCCCCCACGCTGACTGCGGCGAGTTCGTTATCATTGTGAACGCTGATAAGGCAGTTCTCACCGGTAAGAAGCTTGAGCAGAAGTACTACCGTCACCACTCCGGTTACATCGGCGGCCTCAAGGAGATCCAGTACAAGACCCTTATGGCTACCCGTCCCGAGATGGCTATGGAGCTTGCAGTTAAGGGCATGCTTCCCCACAACTCTCTCGGCGCAAAGGCGTTCACTCGTCTTCACGTTTACGCAGGCGCAGAGCACAAGCATGCTGCACAGCAGCCCATCGTTAAGGACTAATAGGGAGGTAATATAGAATGTATACAAGTGCAAAGCCTTATTTCTACGGCACAGGTAGAAGAAAGAAGTCCGTTGCAAGAGTACGCCTTTACCCCGGTACCGGCGCTATCACCATCAACGGCAGAGATATCGCTGATTACTTCGGTCTTGAGACCATGAAGCTTATCGTTAACCAGCCCTTCGGCGTTACCGATACCGTTGGTAAGTTCGACATCGTTGCAAATGTTAACGGTGGCGGCTTCTCCGGCCAGGCAGGTGCAATCCGTCACGGCGTTGCTCGTGCTCTCCTTTCCGCTGATGAGACCTACAAGCCCCTCCTCAAGAAGGCTGGCTTCCTCACCAGAGACCCCAGAATGAAGGAAAGAAAGAAGTACGGACTCAAAGCAGCTCGTCGTGCTCCTCAGTTCTCGAAGAGATAAAAACATTGTGCCTTTGGCACAACTCAAAACCCACCTTCCCCGGTGGGTTTTTGTTTTTATCTCTCGAGAACAATGAAATAAATCCGCTTCGCTGATTTGTGAAATGACCTTACGGTCTTGAAATTCGCTAAAGCGAATGAAATGCACTGCGGTGCATTAAGGATTTATTTTATTTCACGTTGCGACAAAACGCAACATTTCATGACGGTTTTACCGTCATTTCAAGCTCGGCGCTGCCGAGCATTTCATTCTTCCCTGCCCTTCTCTACAATTTCCGAACACCTCGGTCATTGCAATACTGAAATCACCTCTAAATCTTGCGTTCATATCTTCAAAGAATACAAAGCCAAAAGTCTCCAATCTATCGAGCACGATAATCAAACGACGCAAGTCGACAAGCTCGCTTGTCAGCGAGCGAGTGCAGATTGCTCTGCGAACGTTTTGCAATGAGCAAAACAAAGTGCGTAGCACCATATCGCAAGATATGAAGTTCGCATAGAGTATTTACTTTTTGCTGTTTTTATGGTATAATCTAACTAATCGATAAACTTGAATTTAACAGGAGAAAATGACTATGGAATGGAATTCATCATTGTATGACAATAAGCACGATTTTGTGGCTGAATACGGCAAAGGCTTATTGGAGTTTATACCAAAGAATAATGAACAAACCATCTTGGATTTGGGCTGTGGAACAGGAACGCTTACAGCACAGTTAGCAGATCTGTGTAGTAAGGTTGTTGGTGTTGATAGCTCACAGAATATGATAGACAAAGCAAAAAAACAGTTTGAAAACATTGAGTTTTCGGTATACGATGCACTTGCGTTGCCTTTTGATGAAGAATTTGATGTTGTTTTTTCAAATGCCGTTTTTCATTGGATAAATGATCACAATGCTTTGCTCAAAAACATACATAAAGCCTTGAAACCACAGGGATTACTTGTATGTGAGTTTGGTGCGAACGGTAACATCGCTACAATCGAAAATGCGTTTATCAAGGTGTGTGAAAAATTGGGATATAGTTATAAACCTAAGTTTAATTTCCCTACGGTAGAGACTTTTGGGGGAATATTGGAGAAAAATGGATTTATAATTGATAAGATCTACGATTTCGATAGACCAACCGTATTCAAAGACGGCGAGCAAGGCTTAGCTAATTTTTTGAAACAGTTCTTCGCTTCCGAATTAACAGTAATGCCTGAACACATACAATCTTTGATTATTGACGAGGTCTCATCTTTAACGAGAGAACCTCTTTGGAATGGAGAAGCATGGGTTGCTGATTATCGAAGATTAAGAGCAATCGCTCACAAATAAACAAATTCCAATTTGTCGAGAAGATAGCAACAGCGAGTTGCTTGTCAATCCCGACAACCCGTGATATAATATAATCACAACTGTTGGAGGTGGTTATTTTATGGAAACAAAAGATATAATTTACGAATTAAGAACAAAAAGAGTACTTTCGCAAGAAGAACTTGCAGAAAAGGTGTTTGTTACTCGTCAGGCAGTTTCTCGGTGGGAAACGGGCGAAACAATACCGAATATCGATACGCTCAAGCTCCTTTCAAAACTGTTTGACATGTCGATCAATACGCTTCTCGGCTCTCCGAGAGAGTTAATCTGTCAATGTTGCGGAATGCCTCTTGAGGACTGCACCACGAGCCGTGAGGTTGACGGCAATTTCAACGAGGAATACTGTAAGTGGTGTTACGCTGACGGTGAATATACGCTTGATATTTGGAAGCGATATGCCGAGATCGGCGGAAAAGAAAAGCTCGAAGAATTCAAGGCAAAGCTGATCGACGAGTTCAACACGCTTTTGCATATTGAAGGACTCCCAAAGGTAGAGCATCTGAACGTGCTGTCGGGGGAATTTATCAATATGGAATACACTCTTCCTAACGGAGAAAAAGTGAAATTCCTTGACAATAAACAGACCTACCTCGGAAGTCAGCTGGAAAGCGAATTCGGCGGCAGATGCTTTGGTATTGCCGCAAATATGGATTTCCTTCTCGTCTGTACTTATGAAGAAAACGGAGAAAATCCCGAACTTGTGATATACAAGAAAAGATAACAAATTCCAATTTGCCGAGCCGAATAGGCGTTGAATGTTGGTGTGATTTTGGTGCAAATTTGGTGCAACACTTTATGTTAGCGTACTCACGATGTTCACGATATCGCACGAAATCACACGATACTCAAACGAAGCGAGTCGGCAAGCTTGCTTGTCAGCAAGCGAGTGCAGATTGCTCTGCGAGCGTTTTGCGAAAAGCAAAACAGAGTGCGTAGCACCGCCACGAAGGCGGCGAAGCTCGCGAGGAGTATAACCAAACGAAGCGAGTCGGCAAGCTTGCTTGTCAGCAAGCGAGTGCAGATTGCTCTGCGAGCGTTTTGCGAAAAGCAAAACAGAGTGCGTAGCACCGCCACGAAGGCGGCGAAGCTCGCGA
>JAZORT010000033.1:0-22416 GCA_045656745.1 Eubacteriales bacterium
GCAACCGCAATGCTTGACTCAATTCCTATGGTTGCAATAACCGGTAACGTGCCTTGCTCGCTTATCGGTAAGGACTCCTTCCAGGAGATAGATATTACGGGAATCACCCTTCCTATAACAAAGCACAACTATTTCGTAAACAGAATAGAAGACCTTGCCGACTCTGTGCGCGAGGCATTTGCTATTGCAAAGTCGGGCAGACCCGGCCCCGTCCTTGTGGATATTCCCAAGGATGTTCAAATGGCGGTTTACGAATATGAGGAAAAAGTCCCCCTGCCTAAAATTCCCTTAAGAATTCCTAAGGATTCCGAGATTGAGGAGGCAATAGCTCTCGTAAATCAGGCAAAGCGTCCTTACATATACATCGGCGGCGGCGCAGCAGGCCTCGGAATGGGTAAAGAAATTCTCGAGCTTGCCGAGAGAATAGACGCCTATATCGGTTGCAGCTTTATGGGACTTTCCGCAATTCCTACCGACCACCCGAGATTTCTCGGTATGCAGGGTATGCATGGCCATTACGCTTCCTCTATGGCGCAGAATGAGGCAGACCTTATTATCGGTATCGGCGTAAGATTTTCCGACAGAGCAACCGGAAATGTTAAAAAGTATGCGAAGAATAGTAAGATAATTCAGCTCGACCCCGATTTTTCCGAGATTAACAAGAATGTTACCGTTGATGTCGGAATAGTGGGCGATGTTGAATATTCGTTTAAAAAGATTGCATCAGCAGCAAATCCTCGTGAAAATCCCGAGTGGGTAGAGCGCGTTGAGGCGCTCAAGACCGCAGAGTCGGGCTACGAGAGGGAAATTGCCGAGAAGTGTAAGGCAGACCTCTCTCCCCAAATGCTCTTTGATGTCCTCAATGAGGAAAAGCCCGAGGGCACCGTTATCGTTACCGATGTCGGTCAGCACCAGATGTGGACTGCGCAGTATATTAAGTTCGACAGAACAAGAAGATTTGTTTCTTCGGGCGGTCTCGGAACAATGGGCTTTGGCCTCGGTGCCGCAATCGGCGCAAGAGTGGCAACAAACGACCCCACCGTTCTTATCACCGGTGACGGCAGCTTCGGTATGAATCTTAACGAGCTCGCAACCGCAGTGTCTCACAGAATTCCCGTAGTAATCGTTATAGTCAATAACGGCGTGCTTGGTATGGTTCGCCAGTGGCAGACCCTCTTCTTTAATAAGCATTATTCCAATACCGTTCTTTCCGACAGAAAGACCGACTTCGTTAAGCTTGCCGAAGCATTCGGAGCCTGCGGTTACCGAGTAACGAATAAAGAGGAGCTTCGCGAGGCGTTTAAGAAGGCCCTTGCGGTGAACGACGGCCCCGTCGTTATCGACGCTCTTATAGATAAGGACGAGTTCGTTCTTCCTATGCTTCCTCCCGGTGGCTCGATAGATGATATTATTACTGTTATAGATAAGGAGGGCAACTAATGAATAAGTTCGTTATTGCGGTTTATGTTGAGAACAAATTCGGTGTTCTTACAAGGGTAACAAGTATGTTTACTCGCCGCGGCTTTAACATTGATGCTCTTACGGTTGGCGAAACCGAGTCCCCCGAGTATTCCAGAATAACAATCTCTCTTTCGGGTGACGGCTATGCGAGAGAACAGCTTATAAACCAGCTTCGCAAGCTTATAAATGTTAAAAAGGTTGAAGTGCTTAATGACGATTGTATAAAGCGTGAGCTTATGCTTGTTAAGATTGAAAATAAGCCCGAAAACCGTGCTGATATTCATTTCGCAGTTGACGCCTACCGCGCAAAGGTTATTGATTACACAAATGAGGGAATGTGTATCGAGGTAACGGGAGACCCCTCAAAGATCGACGCTTTTATAAAGCTTATGATCCCTTTCGGCATAATCGAAATGTGCCGTACCGGTATTGTTGCTCTTGACAGAGGAACAAGCACCCTTCTTTCCAAGGAATAAAGAACAAAAAATAAATTTTCTTAAATATAAGGAGAACAAAAACAATGGCAAACAATGCAAAAATCTACTATCAGCAGGACTGTAATCTTGACAAGCTTTCCGGCAAGACCGTTGCAATAATCGGTTACGGATCTCAGGGTCACGCGCATGCGCTCAACCTCAAGGACAGCGGTGTAAATGTTATCGTTGGTCTTTACGAAGGCTCTAAGAGCTGGGCAAAGGCTGAGGCTCAGGGTCTCAAGGTTATGACCGCAAAGGAAGCTGCAGCAGCTGCAGACCTTATTATGATTCTTATCAACGACGAGAAGCAGGCAAAGCTCTATAAGGAGTCTATCGAGCCCAACCTTACCGAGGGTAAGACCCTTGCTTTCGCGCACGGCTTTAACATTCACTTCGGCTGCATCAAGCCTCCCAAGAATGTAAACGTAATTATGATCGCTCCCAAGGGCCCCGGCCACACCGTTCGTTCCGAGTACCAGGTAGGTAAGGGCGTTCCTTGCCTTATCGCAATTCACCAGGATGCTACCGGCGACGCACTTGACATCGGTCTTGCATACGCTCTCGGTATCGGCGGCGCAAGAGCAGGCGTTCTTGAGACCACCTTCCGCACCGAGACCGAAACCGACCTCTTCGGTGAGCAGGCAGTTCTTTGCGGCGGTGTTTGCGCGCTTATGCAGGCAGGCTTTGAGACTCTCGTTGAGGCTGGTTACGACCCCAGAAACGCATACTTCGAGTGTATCCACGAGATGAAGCTTATCGTTGACCTTATCTACCAGTCCGGCTTCGAGGGTATGAGATATTCTATCTCTAACACCGCTGAGTACGGCGACTACATCACCGGTCCCAAGATCATCACCGATGATACCAAGAAGGCAATGAAGAAGATCCTCTCCGACATTCAGGACGGTACCTTCGCTAAGGACTTCCTCCTCGATATGTCCGACGCGGGCAGCCAGGTTCACTTCAACGCTATGAGAAAGATCGCGTCCGAGCATCCCTCTGAGGTTGTAGGTAAGGATATCAGAAAGCTTTATAGCTGGGCTGACGAAGAGAAGTTCATCAACAATTAAAAATCGGCAAATTTTGTTTGATGCTTCGTTGTGCTCGGACTGCCGTAGGTTTCTACGGCGACGCCATCGCACGCCTTGCCTGAAACAAAATTTCCACGATTTTGGCTTTTTGCGAATAACCGCCGACTGCTCCCGCTCGACGTAGTTATCTACGCCTTCGGGGCGCAGAACGGAAAAACTTCATCAAAAATCATTCAGTTATTGCATCTGCTATATTTTTGTGTTTAGGCGACGCCATCGCACGCCTTGCCTGAAACAAAATTTCCACGATTTTGCGCTTTTTGCGCTTCGGTAAATCACCATTTCAAAAAAGTTCTTGAAGAGGTATGGAGGAACTTCTCCGAAAGAAGTTCCTCCGAAATAAAATAATGATAAAAGATACTATCGTAAACGGTGCGCACAATGCGCCTCACCGTTCTCTTTATAACGCCCTCGGACTTACCAAGGAGGAGCTTTCGAAGCCCCTTATCGGTATCGTTTCGTCTTATAACGAAATAGTTCCGGGACATATGAATCTTGATAAAATCACCGAGGCTGTTCGTGTCGGTGTTGCTATGGCGGGAGGAACTCCCGTAGTATTCCCCGCAATTGCCGTATGTGACGGAATTGCAATGGGTCACGTGGGAATGAAGTATTCTCTCGTAACCCGAGATCTTATTGCCGACTCCACCGAGGCTATGGTTATGGCTCACGGCTTCGATGGCTTGGTAATGATCCCCAACTGTGATAAAAACGTGCCCGGTCTCCTTATGGCAGCGGCGCGACTTAATATACCCACCGTTTTCGTCAGCGGCGGACCTATGCTTGCAGGCAGAGTAGGCGGCAAAAAGACCAGCCTTTCCTCTATGTTCGAGGCTGTCGGAGCATATAAGGCAGGCAAAATTGACGAAGAAAAGCTTGATGAATTTGAGTGCAAGACCTGTCCCTCCTGTGGCTCCTGCTCGGGAATGTATACCGCTAACTCTATGAACTGCCTTACCGAGGTTCTCGGTATGGGACTTCGCGGCAACGGCACTATCCCCGCGGCATATTCGGCTCGTATCCAGCTTGCAAAGCACGCAGGTATGAAGGTTATGGAGCTTGTTGAAAAGAATATCCGCCCCAGAGACATTATGACCGAGGCGGCTATCCGTAACGCAATTACAATGGATATGGCTCTCGGCTGCTCCACAAACTCTATGCTTCACCTTCCTGCAATTGCAAACGAGTGTGATGTAGAGTTTAACCTTGATATGGTTAACGAAATCAGCGAAAAAACTCCCAACCTCTGTCACCTTGCTCCCGCAGGACCTACCTATATGGAGGACCTTAACGAGGCAGGCGGCGTATGGGCTGTCATGACTGAAATCGATAAGCTCGGACTTCTTGACACCTCTGTAATGACCGTAACCGGCAAAACTCTCGGTGAAAATATTGCCGAGGCAAGAAATCTTGATACCGATGTTATTCGCTCGGTAGACAATCCTTTCTCTAAGACGGGCGGTATTGCCGTTCTTCGCGGTAACCTTGCTCCCGACGGCTGTGTTGTAAAGAGATCGGCGGTTGCTCCCGAAATGCTCGTTCACGAAGGCCCTGCAAAGGTTTATGAGAGCGAGGAAGAAGCAATTGCCGCAATTTACGCGGGCAAGATAGAGAAGGGTGATGTGGTAGTTATCCGCTACGAGGGTCCCGCAGGCGGCCCCGGTATGCGCGAAATGCTTTCTCCCACCTCCGCTATCGCAGGTATGGGACTTGATAAGGATGTAGCCCTCATCACCGACGGACGCTTCTCGGGCGCAACCCGCGGCGCATCTATCGGCCACTGCTCTCCCGAGGCAGTTTCGGGCGGTCCTATCGCATTCGTTAAAAACGGAGATATAATCTCTATAAATATTCCCGAATATAAAATTGAGCTCAAGGTTTCCGATGAGGAAATGGCAAAGCGCCGTTCCGAAATGCCTATTAAGAAAAAGGAAGGCATCTCCGGCTATCTCAAGCGCTACGCCGCGATGGTTTCCTCTGCCGACAAGGGCGCTATAATCAATCAAAAATAAGACTGAAGTCGAGCGTTAGATTGTTAATAGGAGTATGTAAGAATGAAAAACGGTTTTGTAATGAAAAAATGTGTAGTTTTTGTTTTTATTTTAGCACTCTTATGTATGCTTGTTGGTTGTTATCCCGTTTTTCCGGCTCAGGAATCTCGAGTAATTCTCGAGCCTGTGGGCAATGCTAAAATGACGTATGTGCTTAATGAAGAAAGCGGATATTACGATATTAGCGTTGAGGGAACGGTAAAGATTCCTGCCGGTTCTGAAATTACTTGTGCGACCGCCATTGCTTCGGTTTACGATGCCGACGGAAATGTTATCTGTGTTGTGGAAGATTACATTTATAACATAGACGGCGATGAGATATGGCGGTTTTGCGCTGTGGGAAGCTCAAAATTTGAACCGATTAGCTTTAAAATCAATGAAATTTACGGTTACTGATTCTTACCGTACATTATTATAAAAGTTTTTGAAAGGTGCGGAAAAGCTTTTCTCGAAAAGTTTTCCGTAAACAAACGATTATGTCAATGACAATGACTCAAAAGATTCTCGCGCATCATGCAGGACTTGAAAAGGTTGAGGCAGGTGAGCTTATCCTTGTATCTCTTGACAGAGTGCTTGGTAACGACATCACCTCTCCCGTTGCAATCCGCGAGTTTAATAATATCGGATGCGAGGGCGTCTATGATAAGGACAAGGTCACAATGGTAATGGACCACTTCGCGCCCAATAAGGATATCAAGGCGGCAGTGCAGTGTAAAATGTGCCGCGACTTCTGCAACGAAAAGGAAGTAACTCACTTCTACGATGTAGGAAGAATGGGCATCGAGCACGCGCTTCTTCCCGAAAAAGGACTTGTAATTTCGGGTGATGTTGTTATCGGCGCAGATTCCCACACCTGTACTTACGGTGCGCTCGGCGCATTCTCTACCGGCGTCGGCTCAACAGATATGGCTTGCGGTATGTCTACCGGCAAGGCGTGGTTTAAGGTTCCCTCGGCTATTAAGTTCGTCCTCACCGGCAAGCTTAATAAGTATGTTTCGGGTAAGGACGTTATATTACATATAATAGGTAAGATTGGCGTTGACGGTGCACTTTATAAGTCTATGGAATTCGTAGGCGAGGGCGTAAAGTCACTCACAATCTATGACCGTCTCACCATATCCAACATGGCAATCGAAGCAGGCGCAAAGAACGGCATTTTCCCCGTAGACGAGGAAACTCTCAATTATATGAAGGGCAGAAGTGACAGAGAGCCTCTTATCTTCGAGGCTGATGCTGACGCAGAGTATGACGAGGTTTATGAAATCAACCTTTCTGAAATCAAGTCTACCGTTGCATTCCCCCACCTTCCCGAAAACACCAAAACCTTTGATGAAATAGACGATATAAAGATTGATCAGGTAGTTATCGGCTCCTGCACCAACGGACAGTATAAGGACCTTGCCGAGGCTGCAGAGATAATAAAGGGCAAAAAGGTTGCAAAGCATGTTCGCGCCATAGTTATCCCCGCAACTCAGGATATTTATCTCAAGGCTATGGAAACGGGCATTCTCCGCGACTTTATTGAAGCGGGCTGTGTTGTTTCAACCCCCACCTGCGGTCCTTGCCTTGGCGGTTATATGGGTATTCTTGCAGCAGGCGAGCGCGCCGTTGCTACCACAAACCGTAACTTTGTCGGCAGAATGGGTGATGTTACCTCTGAGGTATATCTTGCAAGCCCCGCGGTTGCCGCAGCATCTGCTATTGCGGGCAAAATTGCAGACCCTGCCGAAATTATGAAAGCGTAAAGGAGGTATTTTAAGATGAAATTTGAAGGAAAAGTAATTAAATACGGCGATAATGTCGATACCGATGTTATTATCCCCGCAAGATACCTCAATACCATAGATAAAAAAGAACTTGCCTCTCACTGTATGGAGGATATCGATAAGGACTTTGTAAACAAGGTTGAAGCAGGTGACATTATGGTCGCAGGCGCAAACTTCGGTTGCGGCTCCTCCCGTGAGCACGCTCCTATCGCTATCAAGGAGTCGGGAATTTCTCTCGTTATTGCAAAAAGCTTTGCGAGAATTTTCTACCGCAATGCTATTAACATCGGTCTTGCGATAGTTGAGTGTCCCGAGGCAGCTGAGGCAATTGCCGACGGCCACAAGGTTGAAGCAGACCTTGACAACGGTGTTATAACCGACCTTACAACGGGCGAAAAGTTTGAAACCAAGCCTTTCCCCGAATTTATACAGAAAATCATCTCCGCCGGCGGACTTATCGAGTCTATCCGTAAGGGATACATAAAGTAATTTTTCGAGGTATCAGCAATGAATTACAATATAGCTCTTTTGCACGGTGACGGCATCGGTCCCGAAATCGTTAACAGCGCAGTTGAGGTGCTTAAAAAGGTTGGCGAAAAGTATTCCCACACCTTTAACTTCACTCCCTATGATATAGGCGGTGTTGCAATCGATAAACACGGCAAGCCCCTTCCCGAGGAAACCGTAGCAGGATGCCTCGCATCCGACAGCGTGCTTCTCGGTGCAGTCGGTGGGCCTAAGTGGGATACTCTACCGGGTAATATGCGCCCCGAAAAGGCGCTTCTCGGAATAAGAGAGGCAATGGGACTCTTTACCAATCTCCGTCCCGCAAAGCTTTATCCCGCTCTTTCGGGCGAATGTCCTTTGAGAGAGGATATAGTTAAAGAAGGCTTTGACATTATGATAGTCCGTGAGCTTACCGGCGGTATATATTTCGGAGAGCGCGGATATAGGGAAGGAAAGTACGGTGAGGAGGCATATGATACCGAGGCATACAGCCGTATGGAGATCGAAAGAATTGCAAGAGTTGCCTTCGAAACCGCAAGAAAGAGAAATAAAAAGCTTACAAGTATAGATAAAGCCAATGTTCTTGAAACATCAAGACTTTGGAGAAAAATCGTGCACGAAATCGCCCTCGAGTATCCGGATGTTGAATGCTCCGATATGCTTGTGGACAATGCGGCAATGCAGCTTGTAAGATGCCCCTCTCAGTTTGACGTTATCGTAACCTCAAATATGTTTGGTGACATTCTTTCGGATGAAGCTTCGCAGATTACCGGCTCTATCGGTATGCTCCCCTCTGCATCTCTTTCGGATAACACCAGAGGCCTCTACGAGCCTATCCACGGCTCCGCGCCTGATATTGCAGGACAGAATAAGGCAAACCCGATAGCAACTATTCTCTCCGCCGCAATGATGCTTCTTTATTCCTTCGGCCTTAAAGAGGAGTCTGGTGCAATCGTAAACGCGGTTGACAGAGTGCTTGAGGCGGGATACAGAACTGCCGATCTCGCACACGGCGGTGAGGCTCTCACAACGACCGAAATCACAGCTAAAATTATAGAAAATCTCTAATTCAAAGGTAAAAATATGGCAGACTTAAAGAAACTGCACCTCGATGTCTGTATGACAAGCGTTTTCAGAGATGCAATCTCCAAGCCCTTGTTTAAGCATTTTGACACTTATTCAAAGGCAATAACCAAGGAGGAAAAGGCGTCGGCTTACGGTGCCTTCGTTTCCGAAATATATAAATATAACGGCTCTCTTACCGACGCAGTTATGCGTATCGTCTTTGAGGATGAAAATGTTTATGTCAGAGCGAGAGCAAAGGGAAAAGAGATTGATGAAAATATCGTAAGGGCAACAGAGCGCGAGCTTGATGTTTTCTCATCCTTCGCCTCTCTTACTTACGAGGATTTCAGAGAGGATATGAATGTATTTTACGCCTCTCCCTTTTCCTCCGAAAAGCGTGATTTCATAGCTCTTTACGAGGACCGTATAAGAGATATTGAAAAGCACGGCTACGGTATATTCGTCTCGCACACTATGTTTCGTCTCGAGGATTCGGGAGAGCTTGTTCCTATCGTCAGCGCGGATAAAACAAGGCTTGACAGCTTTATCGGCTATAATGAGGAGAGGCAAAAGGTTATAGATAACACCCGCGCCTTCGTTCTCGGTAAGCCTGCCGCAAACACTCTTCTTTGCGGTGATGCCGGTACGGGAAAGTCCTCTACGGTAAAAGCGGTTGCCAACGCCTTTTTCGAGGACGGCATCCGTCTTATCGAGCTTCGCAAGGACCAGCTTTCCTATCTCCCGTATGTAATGGGTAAGATAAGCGAAAACCCCTTGAAGTTTATAATTTTCATAGACGACCTTTCCTTTAATCAAAATGACGATAACTTCAGTATGCTCAAAGCGGCGCTTGAGGGCTCCGCCTCGGCTAAGGCTGAAAATGCGGTAATATACGCAACGTCTAACCGCCGTCATATCGTTAAGGAATATTTTGCTGACAGAGAAGGCGGCGATGTTCATAGAAACGATACTCTTCAGGAAACCCTTTCGCTTTCCGAAAGATTCGGACTCGTTGTCTTGTTCCAAAAGCCGAATAAGTCGCTCTATCTCGATATAGTTCACACCCTTGCGGCCCGTTCGGGTCTTGCGGTTGACTCCGAGCTTGACATAAAGGCAGAGGCGTTTGCTCTCCGCCGCGGAAGCAGGTCGGCAAGGTGCGCCGAGCAGTTTATTAACAGTCTACTATAAAATAGAAAAGAGTTTTAATATGCTTACACTTGATAATATCTACCGCGCAAGTAATGTTCTTCGCCAGGTTGTCAGAAAAACCGATATGGTCTATGCTCCAAAGCTTCGTCCCGGAGCAGATATATACTTAAAGACCGAGAACCTTCAGTTTACAGGCTCATTCAAGCTTAGAGGCGCTTATTATAAGATGTCTAAGCTTACCGATGAAGAGAAGGCTCACGGTGTAGTTGCTTGTTCTGCGGGCAACCACGCGCAGGGCGTTGCTCTCGCAGCGCAAAAAAGCGGAATAAAGGCAACTATCTGCCTTCCCGACGGCGCGCCTATCTCTAAAATCGAAGCAACAAAAAGCTACGGAGCCGATGTTTGCCTTGTTGAAGGCGTTTATGATGACGCTTACAAAAAGGCTCTCTCTCTTCGTGACGAGTGCGGCTATACCTTCATACATCCCTTTAACGATGAGGATGTTATTGCAGGTCAGGGAACTATCGCCCTTGAAATAGAGGATCAGCTCCCCGCGCTTGATGCAGTTATCGTTCCTATCGGCGGCGGCGGACTTATCTCGGGCGTTGCCTTTGCAATGAAGGCAATAAACCCTAATGTTAAGGTTTACGGTGTTCAGGCAGCAGGCGCACCCTCAATGTTCAATTCTGTCCGCGACGGTGAGATTGAGGAGCTTCCCTCCGTTTCCACCATTGCCGATGGTATCGCGGTTAAAAAGCCCGGAGATGTCACCTTTGACATCTGCTCAAAGTATGTTGATAAAATCGTTACCGTAACCGAGGATGAGATTGCTGCGGCAATTCTTGCACTTATGGAGCAGCACAAGCTTGTAACCGAGGGCGCAGGCGCTGTTGCGGTTGCTGCCGCAATGTTCGGAAAGCTTGATGTTGACGGTAAAAAGGTTGTTTGCCTTCTTTCAGGCGGTAATATTGATGTTACAATTCTTTCAAGGGTAATTGAAAGAGGTCTTTTGATGTCGGGCAGAACCTGCCAGCTTATGGTTGAGCTTATGGATAAGCCCGGTCAGCTTAAAAATGTTTCCAGAATTATTGCTGACCTTGGCGGTAATGTAATATCCGTCCACCACGAGCGCGCAAGCGAGGGCTCTGATATTAACGGATGCTATCTCCGCCTTATTCTTGAAACAAGAAACTTTGCTCATATCGAGGATATCAAAAAGGCGCTTACCGACTTCGGATTTAAGCTTCTTAATAATTAATAAGGGAGAAAAAACAATGTTAAATAAAGTATCGACAGATAAAGCACCCGCTGCCATCGGACCTTATTCTCAGGCGATCGTAGTAGGTGATATGGTATTCACCTCCGGACAAATTCCGATTAATCCCGCAAGCGGCAATATTGAAGCCGAGGGAATTTCGGCACAGACCGAGCAGGTTATGAAAAACCTTGGCGAGGTTCTTTCTGCCGCAGGCTCGTCCTTTGATAAGGCAGTAAAAACAACCTGCTTCCTCTCTAACATCTCCGACTTTGCAGCCTTTAACGAGGTGTATGCAAAATACTTTACCGAAAAGCCCGCAAGGTCTTGCGTAGCCGTAAAGGATCTTCCCAAGGGCGCTCTCGTTGAAGTAGAGGTTATCGCATCTCTTAAATAATCCATTAAGGAGAATATATCATGAAATATCGTTTTTTGAGGTATCCCGGGGGGAAATTCAAGGCAGTAACGTTCAGCTATGATGACGGTTATAAATCCGATCTTAAGGTTTGCGAGATCCTTGAGCGTTACGGAATGAAATGTACCATAAATTTGTGCTCTACGATGATAGGTGACTATCCCGGCAGATTGACCGAAAGCGACATAAAGGAGTATATTCTCGGCCATGGCCACGAGATAGCAAACCACGGTGCTGACCACAAAGCTCTCGGCCACCTTAGCCTTGTCAACGGTATCCGCGATACCCTTGATTGCAGACTCGGTCTTGAGGCTCGGTTTGGCATTCTTGTCCGCGGTATGGCGTATCCCGATACGCCTAAATATCTCGAGGGTGAAAAGTATGAGCGCGTGCGCGAGTACCTTCGTGACCTCGATATCGCCTATGCCCGCACGACCGGTCCCGATAATGACGGCTTCGACCTTCCGCAGGACTTCCATATGTGGGTGCCTACCGCAAGACATAGAAACGAGAAGATTTTCGAATTTATTGATAAATTCCTCGCCCTTGATGAAAAAAATCTTTACTGCGCTTCAAGATGGCCCCGTCTTTTCTACACCTGGGGACATTCCTCCGAGTTTAACAGTGACAACAATTGGGAAAGACTCGAAGCTATCTGCGAAAAGCTTTCTGGCAAGGAAGATATCTGGTACGCCACCAATATCGAAATTTACGATTATGTTAAGGCGTATGAGGCTCTGCGCTTCTCCGCAGACGGAAAAATAGTCTACAACCCCACGCTTATCGATGTTTGGTTTAACGAGGGCGGTGTAACCTACTGCGTTAAATCGGGCGGAACTCTTGTTATATAAGGCGAAAATATGAGTTACAGATATTTAAGTTTTCCCGGCGGAAAGATGAAGGCGGTAACCTTCAGCTATGATGACGGTGTAAGGCAGGATATAAGACTTGCCGAGCTCTTTTCGAAATACAGTCTTAAAGCAACCTTTAATATTAACAGCTCTGCCTTGCAGGGAGGAAAAAGGCTTAACGCCTCAGAAATCAAAGAAAATATAATCGACCGCGGACACGAGGTTGCCGTCCATGGCGCAGAGCATATGGCGTCTGCTATGGTAAGCCCCACTCTTTGTCTTAAGGATGCCTTTGAGTGCAGAAGAGCGCTTGAGGATACCTTTGATATGATAATCCGCGGAATGGCGTATCCCGATACGGGAATAAAAGTGTGCGAAAACGGTAATGATTATCAAACGGTGAAAAATATTCTTACCTATTCGGGCATCGTATATTCCCGCACCCTCAGCGGTGATAATAACCGTTTTGAAGTGCCTCGTGATTTCCACGCCTGGATGCCTACGGCACATCATAATAATCCTTCTATTTTTACTTGGATAGACGAATTCTGTGCCCTTGAATACAGTACTTACAGAACAAACCGCAACGCCCCCCGCCTTATGTATATATGGGGCCATTCCTATGAGTTTGATAATGAAAACAATTGGGAGCGTATAGAAGAAATCTGTAAAAAGCTTTCGGGCAGAGAAGACACTTGGTATGCTACCAATATAGAAATTTACGATTATGTAAAGGCGTATGAGGCTCTCGTCTTTTCAGCAGATGAGAAAAGGGTGTTCAATCCCGGATACAGACCCGTATGGCTCACCTGCAATTATAAAATCTACGAGATAGCCCCCGGTGCAACCGTAATAATAGAATAAAAACCGTATACGGGTGGCTTCCGTCGCCCGTATAAATAATTTTTTTAACTTATTTTGCAAAAACCTCTTGACAAATAAGTCATACAATGTTATAATTTAGCAAACTAAAGCGTTTTATCTAACTAAAGCGCAATAAAACGAGGTGGAATTATGATTAAAATACACACGCCCGAGGTTGACGCCCTTTTTGAAGCAATACTCTCTCTTGACTCTCTTGAGGAGTGCTATATGTTTTTTGAGGACGCCCTTACCGAAAAGGAAATTCTTGATATTGCTCAAAGACTCAAGGCGGCAAAGATGCTGAAGTCGGGAAGCAGTTATACCGCCGTTTGCGCGGCAACGGGAATGAGCACCGCAACTATCAGCCGAGTAAGCAAGGCGCTTGACCGCGGTGCGGGCGGATACCAGCTTGTTATTGACCGAGTAGGAGATAAATAATGCTTGATAAATATATTTTAAAGAGCGAGGAGAGGGCAATATTCACCCTTCGCTCAATATACAAAAACTACGGTTATCTCCCCTTTAAGATGAGTAAGTTTGAGGAATACGATTTGTATGTGGGAAACAAGGACTTTCTCGTCAGCGACAGAGTTATAACCTTTAACGATACCGACGGCAGATTGCTTGCCCTCAAGCCCGACGTAACCCTCTCTATAATAAAGAATACTACCGATGAGCCCGGAGTTAAGCAAAAGGTATATTATAACGAGAATGTATACCGCGTTTCGGGCGCTACCGGTCAGTTTAAGGAAATAATGCAAATGGGTCTTGAGTCCATAGGCGATATTGATGTTACCGATATTTACGAGGTTGTCTCCCTTGCGCTCAAGAGTCTCTCTGCAGTGTCCGAGGAATTTGTTCTTGATATTTCTCATATGGGAATTTTGTCCGCCTTTCTTGATGAGGCATCGGATAACCCCCTGTTTAAAAAGGAAGTAATTTCTCTTATTTCAAATAAAAATTCTCACGAAATCTCTTCTCTTGCCGAAAAATACGGAGTGGAAAAGGAAGCTTGCAAAAAGCTTGTTTTGCTCGCGGGAATGTACGGTGAGCCGGGTGAAGTAATTAAAAGGCTAGAGCCTCTTTGCGAGAGTGTAAGCTCGGCAAAGGCTCTCTCGGAGCTTAAAGTGCTGAATTACCTTCTCTCTAAGAGCGAGTATTACGGTAAGGTAAGAATAGATTTCTCGGTAGTCCATAACATCAGCTACTATGACGGAATAGTTTTCTCTGGATTCCTTTCGGGAATCTTTGAGCAGGCTCTCTCGGGCGGTGAGTACGGTAAGCTCCTTTCGGGACTGGGAAGAAAGAGCCGTGCTATCGGCTTTGCCCTCTATCTCGACCTTCTTGAAGAGCTTTATTCCTCCGATAGGGAATACGACGTTGATGTTTTGCTTCTTTATGATGACAGCGTTGCGGCAGCCGAGGTTATAGCCCGTCAGAGCGAGCTTCTCGCCGAGGGAAAGAGCGTCAGCGCCCAGCGAATGACTCCCGCAAAGCTTCGATACGAAACACTCGTTGATATGCGTAAAAACTGAGAGTGCCAAGAGGATTTGAAAAATGATTAATATAGCATTACCAAAGGGAAGGCTCGGCGAGCGCGTGTATGATATGCTCGAGCGCTCAGGCTACGGCTGTCCCTCAATAAAAGAGCCGGGCAGAAAGCTGATATTTGAAAACGAAGAAGCAGGGGTAAGGTACTTCTGGGTAAAGCCCTCCGATGTTTCTATATATGTTGAGCGCGGAGCCGCAGATATTGGAATTGCGGGCAAGGATATTCTTCTTGAGTATTCTCCCGATGTTTACGAGCTTCTTGACCTGAATATCGGAAAATGCCGTATGGCGGTTGCCGCAAAGCGTGATTTCTTTGACGATAGACAAAAGACACTTAAAGTAGCAACAAAGTTTGTTAATATCGCAAAAACCCATTACGCCTCGGTCGGCAGAGATATTGATATTATTAAATTAAACGGCTCCATAGAAATCGCGCCTATACTCGGTCTTTCCGATGTTATAGTTGATATTGTGGAAACCGGCGCAACCCTGAGAGAAAATGACCTAGAGGTCATTGAAACGATAATACCCATAAGCGCTCGACTTATTTCGAATAAAGCGAGCTTTAAATTCAAAACCGGTGAGATAGAGCGTCTTACCGAGCAGATGAGAAAGCAGATAAAGCAAGATGATTAAGATTTTTAAATACGGCGAGGTTGAAAACAGCGAGATTTTTGCCCGCTCAAACCCTACCGCCAATGTTGCCGACGCAGTCGCAGAAATAATCGATAATGTAAAAAACAACGGTGATAAAGCCCTCTTTGAATATTGCGAAAGGTTTGATAAAGCAAAGCTTGATTCACTTGAGGTAACCAAAGAGGAAATAGACGAAGCCTTCGCCCTCGTGGATGAGGAGTTTGTTCAGATATTAAAAGAAGCCCTTTGGAATGTTACCGATTTTCATTCCCGTCAGTGGCGTGGCAGTTTTATAATAAACGAAAAAGACGGAGTTATAACCGGGCAGAAAGTCATTCCGATTCAAAAGGTCGGACTCTATGTTCCCGGTGGAACTGCCGCATATCCCTCCACGGTTATTATGGATTCCGTTCCTGCGAAGATTGCAGGATGTGAGGAAATCGTTATGGTCACCCCTCCCGGCAAGGACGGTAAGGTAAACCCCGTTATTCTCGCCGCTGCAAAAATTGCAGGCGTTGACAGAATATTTAAGCTCGGCGGAGCGCAGGCAGTTGCCGCTCTTGCATACGGTACCGAAAGTGTTCCGCGTGTTGATAAAATTGTCGGTCCCGGAAACGCCTATGTTGCCGAGGCTAAAAAGCAGGTGTTCGGCAGAGTTTCTATCGATATGATAGCAGGCCCCTCCGAGATACTTGTGGTTGCCGATTCTAAGAGTAATCCAAAATTCGTTGCCGCCGACCTTCTTTCTCAGGCAGAGCACGATAAAAACGCGAGCGCGGTGCTTGTTACCGATAGCTTTGCTTTTGCTGAGGCAGTGTCCGCAGAGCTTGAAAAGCAGATTCCCGAGCTTCAAAGAGCCGATATAGCAAGAGCATCCATAGATAATAACGGTAAAATTATCGTTGCCGAGAGCGACCTTATGCTCGCTCTTGATATAGCTAACGAAATTGCTCCCGAGCACCTTGAGCTTTGTGTTGACAATCCCTTTGACTATCTCGATAAGGTAAAGCACGCGGGTTCGGTATTTATGGGAAGATACTGTCCCGAAGCTCTTGGAGATTATTTCGCAGGACCAAACCACACCCTCCCCACAAGCGGTACTGCAAGATTTTCCTCGCCTTTGAGCGTTGAGGACTTTATTAAAACAACTCAGTTTACCTATTATACGAAAGACGCCCTTTCAAAGGTTGCCGACAAGGTTGCCTATTTTGCAAATAAGGAAGGACTCGGCGCCCACGCAAAAAGCGCTACCGTCCGTTTTGAAGAGAAATGAGTAGATTTTTCAGCACAAAGTATTCGGGACTAAAGCCCTATACCCCCGGCGAGCAGCCCAGGGATATGAAGTATATAAAGCTTAATACCAACGAATCTCCCTATCCTCCGACCGCCGCGGTTGTTGAGGCAGCAAGGGCAGAGGCTTCAAGGCTTCAGCTTTATTCCGACCCCGAATGTACTGAGCTTTCGACAGTTTTTGCCGAAAGATACGGAGTTAAGAGAAGTCAGGTTATTATGACCAACGGCTCCGACGAGGTTTTGAACTTTGCCTTTATGGCATTTTGCGATGAATCTCACCCGATAGTTTTTCCCGACTTAACATACGGCTTTTATCCCGTATTTGCCGAGCTTAACCGTATCCCCTATGAGGAAATTCCTCTAAAGTCGGATTTTACGGTGGATGTAAACGACTATATCGGCATAAACAAAAATATCGTTATTGCAAATCCCAATGCCCCGACGGGTATCGCGCTTTCGCTTTCCGATATTGAAAAAATCGTTAAGTCAAACCCCGATAATATCGTAATTATCGACGAGGCATATGTTGATTTCGGTGCCGAAAGCGCAGTAAAGCTTATAGATAAATACGATAATCTTTTGGTAACCGGAACATTTTCAAAGTCCCGCTCGCTTGCAGGTGGCCGTCTTGGCTTTGGCTTCGGCTCCGAGGCGCTTATTGCCGACCTTCATACCATAAGATATTCAACAAACCCCTATAATGTAAACCGAATGACTTTGGCGGCAGGTCGTCAGGCAATAATCGACGACGCTTATTATATGGATAATGCCAAAAAAATCATCAAATGCCGCGAGGAAACTGCTGCAAAGCTTTCCTCCTTGGGCTTTAGGGTCTTGCCCTCTATGGCAAACTTCCTTTTCGCCGAAAGCAGCGTTATAGGCGGTGAAGAGCTTTATCTCAAGCTTAAGCAGCGCGGAATTCTCATTCGCCACTTTACAAAAGAGAGGATAAAGAACTTTAACCGCATAACCGTAGGCACTCCCGAGGAAATGGATGCCTTGATCTCGGCTATTAACGACATATTAAAGGAGAACTCAAAATGAGATGCGCCGAAATAATCAGAAATACCAATGAAACCAAAATTTCATTAAAGCTTAATATCGACGGTGTCGGAGAGTCTAAAATTGACACAGGCTGTCCCTTCCTTGACCACATGCTCACCCTCTTTTCAAAGCACTCGAGAATTGACCTTGAGGTAAAAGCCGTAGGAGATATCGAGGTTGATTACCACCACACCACCGAGGATGTTGGTATAGCTCTCGGTAAAGCGGTAGCATACGCCCTCGGCGCAACCTCGGATGCAATGAAGGGAATACGCCGTTACGGTAATATGATTTTGCCTATGGACGAGGCTCTCATTCTTTCGGCTGTTGATATTTCGGGAAGAGCGCACCTTGAATTTGATGCTCAAATTCCTGCTGAGAAGGTTGGTGATTTTGACACCGAGCTTTGCGAGGAGTTCTTTGAAGCCTTCGTAAGGGAAGCAAGACTCACTTTGCATATAAAGCAGCTTGCCGGCAAAAATTCTCACCACATAATCGAAGGAATTTATAAGTCTGTTGCGCGCTCCCTCTTTGAAGCATTGTCAAAGGACGAGAGATTTGCAGGCGATATTCCCTCTACGAAAGGCGTTATATAATTAATGATAGCAATAATCGATTACGGGGTAGGAAATCTTTTCTCCCTCCGTTCATCACTTGAAATGATAGGCGCAGAAAGCGTTGTAACAAACGATACCTCCGTAATATGTGCCGCAGATAAAATTCTTCTCCCCGGTGTCGGCGCCTTCGAGGATGCAAAGCGAAAGCTCGCTGAAAGCGGACTCGATAAGCTTATAATAAAGCTTGCCTCCGAGGGTAAAAAGATAATGGGAATATGCCTCGGAATGCAGATGCTCTTTGAGCGCAGCTTCGAATACGGAGAGCACGAGGGGCTCGGACTTCTCCGCGGTGATGTTATTCCTATGCAGGGAACTATTCCCGAGGGTCTTGACATTCCGCACATCGGTTGGAATAAGCTTAACATCGTTTCCGACCACCCCGTTTTCAAATATACAAAGCAAGGCGACTTCGTTTATTTCGTTCATTCCTATTACGCCTCGGGATGTGAGCAGAGCCTTCTTGCAACTACCGATTACGGCATTGACATTACCGCCGCGGTGGCTAAAGACAATGTTGCAGGTATGCAGTTCCACCCTGAAAAAAGTGGCGAGTGCGGACTTAACATTCTCCGCGCTTTCGCAGAATGGTAACAAAAAACGAGGCAGAGTTTAAAAATGAAGATATTTCCCGCAATAGATTTATACGATAAAAAAGCCGTAAGACTCTATAAGGGCGACTATGATAATATGACTGTGTATAGCGAAAATCCCATAGAAATAGCTATGGATTTTGAAGCTTCGGGCGCGGAGTATATACATATGGTTGACCTTGAAGGAGCAAAGGACGGCACAACCCCCAACCTTAATATAGTTTCCGATGTTGCAAACAAAACCTCTCTTAAAGTGGAAATCGGCGGCGGTATCCGCTCAATGGAAACTCTTGACCGCTATTTTGATGCGGGCGTCTATCGTGCGATACTCGGCACCGCAGCAGTAACCGACGAGGCTTTCCTGAAATCCGCGGTTGCAAAATACGGTGAAAAAATCGCCGTTGGTGCAGATATCAAGGACGGTATGGTTGCTATCAAGGGCTGGGTTGAAAAATCCGAATATACCACCGCCGCATTTTTTGAAAAAATGTGCTCCTTGGGTATAAAAACCGTAATTTGCACCGACATTTCCAAGGACGGCGCTATGAAGGGTACAAACAGAGAGCTTTATAAAGAGCTTTCCGCAAAGTTTAATATTGACATCATCGCCTCGGGCGGCGTGTCAAGCCTTGATGATGTAAAAGCTCTTGCCGAAATGAACCTTTACGGCGCAATAATCGGTAAAGCGTATTATATCGGCGCAATCAATCTTAAAGAAGCAATTAAAATTTCCGAAAGATAAGTTACTATGATTACAAAAAGAATTATTCCTTGTCTCGATGTTAAGGACGGCAGGGTTGTAAAGGGCGTGAATTTTGAGGGACTTTCTGATGTTTCCTCGCCCGTTGAGCTTGCAAAATATTATTCAAGATGCGGTGCGGATGAGCTTGTTTTTTATGATATAACCGCATCAGCCGAGGGCAGAGCATTGTTTACGGATATTCTGACCGAGGTGGCCCGCACAATTTTCATTCCGCTCACTGTCGGCGGGGGTATTAACACTCTTGATGACTTTGACCGAGTTTTAAAATGCGGAGCAGATAAAGTAAGCGTCAATTCGGGAGCAATAAGAAATCCCGATCTTGTAACCGAGGCGGCGAAGCGTTACGGTGACCAATGCGTCGTAATTTCTGCCGATGTAAAAAGGGTTGACGGAGAGTTTCGCGTCTTTGCAAAGGGCGGAAGAGTTGATACGGGAATGGAAGCAATCTCGTGGATAAAGCGTTGCGTTGATAACGGAGCAGGCGAGGTTGTGCTTAATTCTATTGATACCGACGGTGTTAAGGGCGGCTTTGACATTGAAATGCTTCGCGCCGTAACCGAGGTCGTGAATGTACCCGTAATCGCCTCCGGCGGAGCAGGCTCGTCTGCTCACTTTATCGACCTTTTCACAAAGCTTCCCAAGGTCAGTGCGGGACTTGCAGCGTCAATCTTCCACTTCGGTGAGGTTAAAATTCCAACTCTCAAAGCCGAGCTTTCCGATGCAGGAATAATAGTAAGAAAATAAATGTCGAGGATAAAAAAATGATAAATATTGATGAGCTTAAATTTGACGAAAAGGGTCTCATTCCCGCAGTAGTTGTTGATTCTATAACAAAAAAGGTTTTAACCGTGGCATATATGAACCGCGAGAGCCTTGAGATTACAATGGAAAAGGGTCTTACCTGCTTCTTCAGCCGTTCAAGAAACGAGCTTTGGCTCAAGGGCGAAACAAGCGGTAACTACCAGCACGTTGTCTCTATAACCGCCGACTGTGATAATGACGCTCTCGTTGTCGTTGTTGAAAAGGACGGCCCCGCCTGCCACAAGGGTACAGATTCCTGTTTTACAAATCAGCTCTATCAGAGCGATGAGCTTCATGAGTTTACTATCGAAGGGCTTTACGAGCTTCTTGTAGGCAGAAAAAAGGATAAGCCCGAAGGCTCCTACACAACCTATCTCTTCGAGAAGGGAATTGATAAAATTCTTAAAAAGGTTGGCGAGGAATGTACCGAGGTTATTATAGGAGGTAAGGCGGGTGACAAGGCCGAAACCGTGTATGAAATCGCAGACCTTGCATATCACGTAATGGTGCTTATGGTTGAAATGGGAATTTCCGTAGAGGATATTCACCGTGAGCTTGCCTCCCGTCACATTATCGACCATAAAGTTAAGCAGGAGAAGATGAAATAATGGCTCTCCCGAGTTATCATAACCACACCGTTCTCTGTGATGCAAAAAACACGGCAGAAGAAATGGTACTTGCGGCAATTGCAAAAGGTATGCCGGAAATCGGTTTTTCTGCTCACGCAAGAATGCCCGGTGATCCCGATTGGTGTCTTACGGCAGAAGGTGAGCGCGAATATTTTGAAACCGTAACAGCTCTAAAGGAAAAATACAAGGATCAAATAAAAATATATCTCGGTATAGAGCAGGATTTTTACAGCGAACCCATAGCTTACCCCTACGATTATGTCATTGGCTCTGTTCATGCTTTGGACGTTGGCGAAAAGCTCATCGATATAGATCTAGATCCCAAGACCGTCAGGCAGAATGTAGAAGAGTATTTTGGCGGTGATCCCTACGCTTATGTAGAGCACTTTTACGAAACAGCCGCAAAGGTTTACGAGAAAACAAAATGTGATATCATTGGCCACCTTGATTTGGTAACCAAATTTCTTGACCGCGACCCGCTGTTCTCCGAGGAGCACCCAAGATATATTGCCGCGAGAGCAAAGGCAATCGATTCTCTCCTGAAAGCACCCGCAGTTTTCGAGATAAACACAGGCGGAATATACCGAGGCTACCGCACCGTTACCTATCCCAATATACAAACGGTCAAGGCTCTTTACTCAGCAGGAGCAAGGTTTGTAATAAACGCTGATAGCCACAGTGTTGACAGCGTCGATTTTATGCTCTCTGAGGTTGCCGAAGAACTTGATTCTCTCGGTATCCCCTATGTAACAAAGCTTGAAGATGTCATAAAAAAGAAAGAGATTTAATGATTTTCTTATCAATGGGGAATGTTTTTTAATTCAACATAAAAAAATATTCCCCATAACAATATTTTTAGCAAAAATCTATTGACAAACCTCTCGTTTTATGATATTATATTATGGCACGAAAATAATACGCCCCTGTAGCTCAGTTGGTAGAGCACTTGACTTTTAATCAAGGTGTCCGGGATTCGAGTTCCCGCAGGAGCACCAAAAAGAGAGACACCCCTCGTGGGTGTCTCTCTTTTTGTCGCTTCCTGCGTGTACGAATCCCGTTGCCGAAGGCAAGGGATTCGTAACATACGCGCTCGTCTCGCCTAGCGAGACAACGCAATGAAAGAATATTGCTCGGAAAGCGAGAAGAACAAATTATACCAGCGCGTAAATTCCCGCAGGAGCCACCCGAAGCGGTGGTCTTTTTGTTTGGTGTTCCTGCGAAAAGAATCCCGTTTCGTGCAAAGCACGAAGAGGGGTATTGCCGCTCGGGGTATAATTTGTTCTTCCGCGATGTGCAGCACTACCGAATGTTTCATCTCCTCGCTTGGCAAGATTCCGCTTTTGCGGAATGCGTAACATTGCGGAGCCTCTAGCCTAGCGAGAGCCCCGAAGCGGAGCAAAATTCCCGCAGGAGCCACCCTTACGGTGGTCTTTTTGTTTGGTGTTCCTGCGAAAAGAATCCCGTTTCGTGCAAAGCACGAAGAGGGGTATTGCCGCTCGGGGTATAATTTGTTCTTCCGCGATGTGCAGCACTACCGAATG
>JAZORT010000034.1:0-49135 GCA_045656745.1 Eubacteriales bacterium
CCTTGAAGCTCAGGATCCCGATAAGGACATCAGCCTTTATATTAACAGCCCCGGCGGATCTATAACGGCAGGCATGGCTATTTATGACACTATGAACTACATCAAGTGCGACGTTTCCACCATTTGCGTAGGTATGGCGGCTTCTATGGGCGCATTCCTTCTCTCCAGCGGAGCAAAGGGCAAAAGATACGCTCTCCCCAATGCAGAGGTTATGATACATCAGCCTCTCGGCGGTATGCAGGGTCAGGCATCGGATATTAAAATTCACGCAGACCACATTCTCCGCATAAGAGCAAAGCTTAACTCTATTCTTGCAGAGCAGACCGGCAAGCCCTTAAAGACTATCGAAAAGGACACCGAAAGAGACAACTTTATGACCGCAGAGGAGGCTCTTGCCTACGGTCTTGTTGACAAGGTTATTACCAAAAAGGAAATTTAAGACATGGCTGATACACCAAAGGAAGTTTTACGCGGGTGCGCCTTCTGTGGCAGAAGTGAGGAGGAGGTTTCCTTCCTTATCCCCGCAAGAGACGGGAAAACCTATATTTGCGACAGCTGTATAGAGCTTTGCTCCGAATTTATCGAAGAGCATCTCAGGGGTATGGACACAGAGGCTGAGGGAGACGAATTGAGCTTTGAGACACTTCCCCGCCCCAAGGATATTAAGGCTATGCTTGACGAGCACGTTATCGGTCAGGATCAGGCAAAGCTTGCTCTCGCGGTAGCTGTATATAACCACTATAAACGAATTCTCACCCTTGAAGAAGAAGAGAAAAACCGCAAAAAGTCTAAAAAGCTAGTAAACGACACACCCGATGACGGCGTTGAGATACAAAAATCCAATGTGCTTTTGCTCGGCCCCACCGGTGTTGGTAAAACCTATATTGCCCAAACTCTTGCAAAGAGCTTCAAGGTGCCTTTCGCAATTGCTGACGCAACCACTCTTACCGAGGCGGGATATGTTGGCGAGGATGTTGAAAACATTCTTCTCCGTCTTATTCAGGCGGCAGATTACGATGTTGAGCGCGCGGAGCATGGAATTATCTATATTGACGAGATAGACAAGATTGCAAGAAAGGGCGAAAACCGCTCTATTACCCGCGATGTTTCGGGCGAGGGAGTTCAGCAGGCTCTTCTTAAAATTCTTGAGGGCACTACCGCAAACGTGCCTCCCCAGGGCGGAAGAAAGCACCCTAACCAGGAGTTTATTCAGATAAACACAAAGAACATTCTCTTTATCTGCGGCGGAGCCTTTGACGGAATTGAGTCTATTGTTGAAAACCGCAAGGGCAATCAGCAAATAGGCTTTAACACCGAAAAGCAGACCAAGGCAGAAAAGGTTAAAAAGGGAGTTTACAAGGATGTCGTTGCTCACGATGTTGTGAAATACGGCATTATCCCCGAGCTTGTGGGCAGACTTCCCGTTATTGTTTCGCTTGATAATCTTGACGAGGAAGCGTTGATAAGGATAATCAAAGAGCCTAAAAACGCCCTTCTCAAGCAGTATCAAAAGCTCCTTAAAATGGACGGCATTGAGCTGGAATTTGAGGAAGATGCGTTCAAGGCTATTGCTCACCTTGCTGTTGAGAGAGAAACGGGCGCAAGAGGTTTAAGGTCTATACTAGAGTCTATAATGCTTGAGCCTATGTACTCGCTCCCCTCTGAAACCGATGTTGAAAAAATTATTATCACCGCAGATTTTGTTAAGGGCTTAGCTCCTCTTACAATAGTAAGAAAGGCTGAGGCACTTCCGAGCGGAGAAGATAAATAATTATTTAAGGTTTCGATTTTTAATAACGAAAGCGCCTATCCAAGAAAGCGGGTGGGCGCTATTTTGTTTATCAAAAACATATTTCAAAGTTTATTTTTGTGCATTTTGCACAATCTTTGAAATATTTTTAAAAAAGTTTTGGATATTTTTCAAAAACCTATTGACAAGCGAGAAATAATATGGTATATTTAAAGTGCAAGAAGCCAAGGCGAAACCGAAACAAGAAACCAAAACAACAAAAGAATAAAACGAAAGAAGGAAAATAAACGGTTTTAACCTAGTGGCTCAATTAAAGAAACGGAGGATACGCCAATGCAGCATAGCGAGGAACCTTTCCACTTCATAACCTGCCGTAATGAGAATGGCAAAATAGCGCGTGTTTTGTGCATGACGGCAGGTATCCGAAAACTGAATATATAGGCAGTGACAGCCAGGCAAACATTATAAAAACTGCAGAAGGCAGACAGAAGAAAACGGTACTTTATATCGAGAATTGAAGACTGTCACAAAAAACGAAACGCGAAAATATAAATAGCGAATATGAAACATATAAAAAGAGGCTTTGACGCCGAAAAATGAAATAATTTAGCGGGTGGCACAGATGTTAATTTGGGCTACCCGCTTTCTTTATGAGCAAAACAAATTCCAAGAATTTATATCTTTATATTTGAAATAATTTAGGGCAAAGGCTAAAAGCCTCTGCCCTTTTGTTTTTAGTAAAGCTTTAATTAAAAATCAGTTTTTAGCGCCCGAGTCTGCCGCAGTGAAGGTGTTCTTTACGTGACCAACGTAAACGTTGTCGATATAAAGGTCTGCGTTTGAGCCTTTTGAACGCTCGTTGGACGTGAGGTAGATAACCGCACTTCCGGCGCTGCCCGACGCAACAGACATATCAACAACGAACTCATTGTTAACGTACACCTTAACGGTGTTCACGTCGTAATAATGCTCAAATCTGATATTGAACCAAGAGCCGGCCGTTGCACCGATAGGAACGTACTTTCCGTCAACGAGAAGACAGAGCTTATATCCCGTACCGTAGCTTGCGTCATAGCTTCTCTGGTCCATGTAGTAAAGTGTGAGATTGTTATTTGCAACCTTTACCTGTATGGGATAGCTGCCGTAAACCTGGCTGATCTTACAGTCGAACTCAACAACGGTACAGTTATAACCGCTCTCGCTCGCTCCCGCAAACTTCGCATACATTTCTTTTGACTCGGCGTCGCCGTCCTCAAACATAAGCGAACCATCAACTATCGCAAAGGAGCCTGTCGTTTCGCTGTATCCCGTTTCGGGAAGAGCTACGCCCTTTTCGTCATAGTCGTAACGGGTGCCGACCTTGTCGGAGTTAAGGTAGTATTCACCCACCGCATCCTCTACGGGAGGCAGGGGAAGCTCGCTTCCCTCTGCAACAAAGCCATAGAAGATATTATCAAAGCTTACAACTCCGTCATAGCCGTTACTTAAAAGATAGAAGAGTACGCGGCTGGAGCTTGTGGTAGCAGTCGCGGTGCTTTTTAAAGTCGCGGCATATTCGTTATCAAGGAATATGTGATGCTCGCGGGTGACAACATCAAATTCAAATCTGATATTCACCCACTCGCCGTAAGGAACCGTAACGGAGCCCACTCCTGCGGAAAGATATATCTTCATTCCCGCGTCGGCATATTCCATATTTATCTGCTCGTTAACCCCTCCAAGCTGAACCAGCATCTTAATTACGATACCCTTTCTGGTAAAGGACTCAAACTTTGCATCGGTTTCGAATACAAAGTTCTCGTAGGAAGACGAGGACACGTTCCAACGAAGGTATCCCTCGCCCTGTGTTCCGCTAATTCTCGAGAACACAAGAGCACCGTCCTTAACCTCGGCAGTAGTATAACTACCAAGCGACAGCGTATCGGGCATTGCGGGGCTTTCCTCGTCGTAATCAAAGCGGTTGCCCGCAGTATTCGAGAGATAGAAATCACCGCTTGCGTCCGAGTCGGAAGGCTCGGGGTCGGGCGTAGGATCGGGCTCGGGATCGGGTGTAGGCTCGGGCTTCTCCATAACGATTTCATTGTAAGCCTTATCAAAGTGACCGAGGAAGATGTTATCCAGCTTGAGGTCTGCATCGGATGTGCTGTTACGCTCAACGCGTGTCATATAAATTATAGCAGCATTGTTTGCAGACTTAACTTCGGTGCGAAGCTCAAAGACAGCCTCGTTATTCACGTAAACCTGAAGCACACCGGTGGTAGTTCCGTCAGCGTGAGTTACCGAATAGTAATGCTCAAGCCTTACGGTTGCCCAGGTATTCATAGAAATTCCGAGAGGAATATCCTCGCCGTTCACCTGCATACAAAGCTTAAAGACATCGTCAACCTTTGAATAATATATAGTATACATTGTGTCGGCAAGCTTTATCTGTATCGGATAGGAGCTGTATGCCTGCTTAAGGTTCATATCAAACTCAAAGACGGTACAAAGACTCGCAAAGCTTGAATAACCCGAAGGAAGATTATATCTGTATCTTATATATTTCGCGCTGTTTTCCTGTTCACCGTCATCAAAGAGGAGATAGCCGTCCTTGATAGAGAGGAAGTCCTTTGCATCGGTATCTTCGGGAATGTTGGTAAGGATAGAGTCAAAATCAACTCTGAGACCTGCGTTATCGGGGTCCTTGAAGTAGTCACCCGTCGCATCTCCTGCATCGAAGGGAGGCATCTCAAGCATCTCTTCCTTAGGAGCTTCAACAGTTGTATCGGTAGGTATATCGTGCTTTGCTATGGAGGTAACAAGCGCTACACCGCCGTCAGGCACAATGCTTGCATCAACAACCCACTTTCCGTTCAAGTTGTAGGCTGTGAGATACTCATTCTTATCACCCTGGGTCACCTTTGCGTAAAGCCAGGATGCAGGAACTTCAATTCTTACGCTAAGGGGATAATTATAGATAGAATCCTCAAGAGTGTCGGTAAGAGTAACGCGAAGAGCCTCTGCATCACCGCTTACGCTTACAGAGGAGCTCTCTGCCTCGCGCAGGTAAAGAATTGCCTCCTCGAAGAATGCGTTCCAGATTTTGCCCTCCTCAACGCCCGAGGAAATCTTGGAAATTATCTCCTCCATTTTTGCCTTGGTGGTAGCGGATGTATCGGCTGCCGCCTGCGTCTCGGTCTCAACGACTCTGTGCATAAACACAACTGCCATTTTACCGCCTGCTATGGCAGAATCAATATCGTTCATAGCCGAGCTTGCCCAGCTCTCGCCAATAGAGCAGGAATTAACGTCAAGCCAGTTTATACCGCTGAGAGATGTGGTTCTGCCCTCGTAATCTCTGGCACCGATATAATAGTTACCTATGATTTCATAAGCTGCCTGATATACCAAATCCTTGCCGATCTCACCAACATTGGCAGAGAATCCGGGATAAGCGTAGGTCAACACCTTTCGGGTGGTAAAGAGGTTTTTAAGTATCTGCTGAGAAGTAACTATTTCCTTTTCGAGAGCGTCGGCATCCTCGCCCCACCAGGTGTGAGTATAAGAATGGTTAACTATATTCCATCTGCCGGTGTTGATAAGCTGCTTCCAGAAATTAACGGTTACAACCTCGGGAGAGGTGGTGCCAGCCTGGAGAAGCTTACTTACCACCATAGCAACGTCACCCTTTATTCCATACTTTGCGTAAAGAGAATCAAGGATTTTTGCCGAATTTATATCTCCGTCATCGTGCATAAGAACAACGATACCGTTAGCACCGCCCTTAACTGCAAGAATTTCTGCGGAGGGTGCATACTCCTCATCGGATGCGCCGGGGTTGTCACCGCCCGAAGGAGCATCCTCGGAAACATAGGGCTTATCGATATTTGCAACGAGGACATTATCCATTACAAGCTCTGCTGTGGTTTCGGAGGCAAGGAGATAGATCAAGAAATTGGAGCTTGCGGAGTTATAATTGGTCTTAAATTCACCCTTAAAGTTACCGTTTACAAACACCTTGATCAGCGAGTAGGAGTTACCCTCTGCATCCGCCTTATACCAATACTGTTCAAGGCGAATGTTGTACCAAGTGTTAGAGGTTGTATCGAGGTTGAAGGGGGAATTGCCTGCAACACTGGGCATAGACATTGCAAGAGAATCACCGCTCTTTGAAACGACGATATCCTTTGCAAATCTCCACTTCATAGGAGTCGTAGCGGTTATATTGCTATACTTCAGGTCAAACTCAACGAAGGTTGCCTTGTTGGTAAATTTCCAGAAAGCATCGTTGAACGCCGAGGTAAACTTAATATAATCCTCGCCTGCAACATTTGTCTTTTTGAATACAAGAGTGCCGTTTTCGCTATCGGCATACATCAGAGCCGAGCCGTTGTTATTACCGAGTGTCGGCATCTTTGGCTCCTCTGCATCGTAATCGTAGCGATCCTTCTTTATGGTTGCATCGGTGTAATATTCGCCCGTTGCATCGTTGAAATCGGGAGGAGGCGGAGCAACATATGCTTCGTAATCCCTCGTGGTGTTTATATCGTCAATGAAGTAGTCAATGTCGGTTGCCTGTGCTCTGAATTCCATCATACAACGGTAGAACTGGCTATCCTTACCCGCAGAGCCGCTGACACCGCCATCACCTACATAGTTGCCGTCGACGTATACCTTACAGATCTTGTCAACAGCCGATTCGGCAGAATCGTAATAATATTCAAATCTTAAAGTGTAATACTTACCGGGGTCAAGCACCGCAAGAGGTTCATTGAGACTGTCAAGGCAAAGCTGACCCTTGGAGTTAGTGTAAGCGAGCATGTACCAGAATCTTCCGCTGCCGCCGTACATGGTAAATCTCGTGTGCCAGGAGTTACCCTCCATATTCGCGCCGTTGAACTTTATCTTCATCTCGTAGATATATCTCGTTCCCTTGGGGTCAATAAGACGGAAGGAAAGCTTAGGCTCGAAGCCCTTGGATGCATCTACCTTACCAAAATGAAGAACTCTGTTATCTGCTCCGTCCTCAATAATTTCAGCGAAGGCGTAGCCGTCCTCCTCAACCTTATCGGGAGCGGTGTCAATCTCGGTGTAGTCAGCCGAATGCAAGAGTCCGTCAAGGGTGGTGCCGTTAAACTGAAGAGCGCCGCCAAACTCGGTATTGCTCTTAATTACAGGACCCATAGACTCAAGCTCTTTTATAAAGATTTTGAAATCGTTGGGAGTGAACACCTCAACCTCAACATCGTTGTAGCCAAGCGCTGCAAAGATACGGGCGGGAACGGAAACGATAGAAATATAGGTTGCGTTTACATCACCCTCGTTCTGATTAGAGGGACAAACGGGCATTCCCTGGGAGTTCGAGGACGACTGATCGGGGCTGAAGGAGAAGGAGCCGTCATCCTTACGGAAGGGCGCGTACTTCTCAGCCGCAATTCTTATGTACTCGGGCGCATTCTTTCTCAGGCTATCGCGTATTTGGTCGATTGCCTCAAGATCCTGCGCGCTGCCGGTCTGTGAAAGAAGACCTATAATATTACCGAGAGAGTACCAAACGTTGTAAACCCAGCAAACGGTTGCAGGCTCTGCATCCGAAAGAAGGATAGCCTCGCAGGTTGCCGCCGCCTCAACAGCATAATTCATAGTTCTGTCAAGACCGGGCGCATAGCTTGAATAAAGGGCAGAAATTTTAAGGAAGCCGTTTACCGCGTTGTCATCACTGCTCAAGGACCACATACCGTTTGCGGGATTTTGCTTTTTGTCAAGATAATCAAGACAAACATCCATAAGACCCGCGTTGTCTATGAGCGCACCCTGCGCCGCAATACGGTTACCGGTTGTATAAGAATCATTCCAGTTCTGCTTATCCAGGTATTCGATAAACGCCGCCTCGCTTACGAGGTGAGGAAGTGCGGCGGTAGCAACCACCTTCGAAACAGACTGAACACCGCTGTAACGAAGCGAAGCCGTCAGCGCGCCGTCGGTTGTAAGGTAAGCCACAGAGGTAACCTTAAGCGAACCGCCGAGGGTTGAGAGAACGCTCATTGCGTTGGTATAGTCTCTTCCTAGACGCTCGTCGGTATATTCAAGACCGGACCACTGGGGGTGATAGAAGTTACCGCTGGTTGGATCGTAAAGAGAGCGGACAAAGTTTATCATAGCATTCTTCATCTCGGGGGAAAGCGCCTCTTTAAGGCTACCTGCCATTCCCGAATATCTGATAAAGTCAAGTGCCTGTCTCGTTGTTTCAACGTCGGGAAGGAAGGTCACCGTATTTCTTGCCGAGTTGGAGTAATAGAATCCGCCGAGAGGAGCCTCGTCATCGGCTCTTGTCTCCGAATAAATATCAGGCTCGTAAAGGTTAGCAAGCCAGATGTAGGCATCATCGGAATAGAGGGAGAAGAGCTGTTTAAATGCGTCAACGGTAGCCTTGCCGTCATAGCCAAGCTCGTTTACGCGCTTTTCAACCTTTGCCCACTTCTCTTCCTTTAAAATAGCATCAAGCTCGTCAAGGCGCTCGTTAAGGTTAAAATGCTCGTTTACTACAACGCCCGAGTCAAAGGTTATCTTGCCGTTTCTTGCAACAAGAAGCTCATCTTCAAGAAGCTCAAGAGCCATGTCGTAAGCCTCAACACAGCTGAACGCGATAGCAACCGATGTGCCGTCGGAATAAATTACATAACTCTCAAAGCCGAGGTCGGTATTCTGTTCAAGAAGTCTGTATGCCGTCTTGGAAATAGCTCTTTCGGCTCTGCCGACTATGATCTCGTGCTTTTCGGCAGTAGAGGTGGGAGATTTGTAAGAGGGAGTTGCGCCCGTCTCGTCCATTACCACATAGGCAATATCGTCGGGGGTTGAGAAAACATCTGTACCCACAACGAGCGAAAGCTTCACACCCTCTGCCCAGAAAACATTGTCAAAAGCGGGGTCGTTTTTATTATCATTATTATCGGTATTGCCGTTACCGCCGTTGTTGTCCGTCTGGCTCTGCTGAGAGTCTGCAGGCTTTTTTTCGTCACCCTTACAAGCGGCAAAAGCCACAAGGCAAAGAAGAATAACGAGAACAAAGGCGAATATCTTCGTAAGTTTGTTAAACATACTCTGCTCCTTTCAATTAAAGCTTGAGATTTTTCATAAATATTTCAAAGTCTTCGTCTGAGAAGAGGGGAACTCTGTATTCCTGGGCGTCAAACGCCTGATAAATGTTGTTTATAAGTCCCGATGTGCAAAGCACGCTTGCGTTCACGTCGCTCTCGGGGGTGTCCTTGATAGCTACCCAAGCCTGCTGTGACTTAAAGGAGGAGCAGGCTCTGAGATAAGAGAAGGCTCCGTCCGCTTTTCTGAACACCTCGGTCTTAAATTTTGCCGCCCTTATAGCCTCGGGCGCAACGCTAAGAAGCTTTGCCGCAACTCTGTCTGCCGCAGCGGTATCACCCGCCTTACGAAGAGAGTTTAGAATATTTCGAAGCGCAAAATAGCAGTTATAAAGGTGGCAAACGGTGGTTCCTATCTCCTCTGACGTGAGAAGAGCAATGGTGGAGTCCGCCGCAAGCTCTGCCATATTGATAGGCGCGCCGGCATCAATATAAAATGCGGTTATCTTAAGGAAGCCGTTAATGCCGTAATGCATATCCGACTTTTCGCTCCAAAAGCCGTTTTTCGGATTTTGGAATTTGTTAAGATATTCCACGCAAACGTCGGTAAGACCCGCCGCAATTATCTGCCTGCCCTGCGCTGCAACCGTGTTACCCGCATAGTAGGAGTTGTTTATCCAGTCAAAGGACTCGAGATACTTTACGAAATTCTCTTTAGAGGTAAGGTGCTCGGGGAGAGCCGCGCTCTTCTTTTCTTTGTCGTCACCCTCTGCTGTGCGGAGGGCGCGGAGTCTGTCGTAAGCTGTCGGGTAAGGAAGGTCGAAGCCTAATTTGCGGGACATGTCTGCCGCCCAGTTAAGGTCTCTTCCCTTTCTTGAATCGGAAATATTCTTGCCCCATTGGGGATGGTATATGTATCCGTCCTCGGGATCAAGAAGCGAGCAAACGTATTTTGCCATTTTATCTCTCATTTCCTTTGGCAGCTGCTCCAAAGACGAAATCATACCCGAGTTCAAAAGCAAATTCAACGCCTGGTTTGTGGACTCAATATCGGGGAGAAAATAATTCTTTATTCCGTCGCCCTCCTGATACTCGTTATCCCTTGCGGAATTGGAATAGTAAAATCCGCCGACGCTGTGGTCGTAAAGCCCTGCAAGCCAAGCGGGGATCGTCTCGGTATACATAGAGTATACCTCCTTGAATGCCAAAACAACAGCCTCACCGTCCGCGCCTCTTGAATCAAAATGCTCACGAAGAGCCTGCCATTTTAAACTAATCTCTTGCTTTGTCATAAAATCACCTTAAAAAAAACTGATTTCGGATTTATGCTTAAACGAAAAGTGCAATCCGATTTATATTCATAGCCGATTATATTTTACCACAAATAATCTTAGTTTGTAAATAGATTTTTTAACTAATTTGAACAAAAACCCGTGGACTTTTCAACTGCATTTTTCCACTGTACAATTATAATTAAATGTACAATTTGGATTTTTCTACTATCAAGCCTCTCTTTTTAGTTGAATATAAACAAAAAAACAGCGGCTTTTTAGTGCATTCTTCACAAGGGGCAAAAAATCTCCCCGCAGAGCCTGCGAGGAGATAAAAATCCATTATTTTTACTTGTTTTTCAGGTAATCGTCGATAGCCTTTGCGGCAATCTTGCCTGCGCCCATAGCCGAAATTACGGTTGCGGCGCCCGTTACGGCATCACCGCCCGCAAAAACGCCCTCTTTAGTGGTTGCTCCGTTTTCGGTAACAACGATACCGCCCTTTGCGTTTACCTCAAGCCCCTTTGTGGTGGACTTTATTAGCGGGTTGGGGGTTGTGCCGATAGACATTACCACCGCGTCAAGCTCAAGGGTGAAATCACTGCCCTCTATCTCAACGGGACGGCGTCTGCCGCGCTCGTCAGGCTCGCCAAGCTCCATTTTCACGCATCTCATTCCCGTAACGAAGCCGTTTTTCGGGTCGCGCTTATCCTCGGGATTGTTGTAGCCGAGAATTTCCTTGGGGTTACAAAGAAGGCGGAACTCAATTCCCTCCTCCTCGGCGTGTTCAACCTCCTCGCGCCTTGCGGGAAGCTCCTCCATTGAACGGCGGTAAACGATATACACCTTCTGTGCCCCGAGTCTTAATGCAGTTCTTGCCGCGTCCATAGCAACGTTACCGCCGCCGACAACCGCAACCTTGCCGCCCTTCATTATGGGGGTATCGGGGTCGTCAAGATAAGCCTTCATTAAATTAGAACGGGTGAGGAATTCGTTTGCCGAATAAACGCCCTTATAGCTCTCTCCGGGAATACCCATAAAGCTGGGAAGTCCTGCGCCCGAGCCGATAAACACAGCCTCAAAGCCACCCTCAAAAAGCTCATCAACGGTGAGAGTTTTACCTATAATTACGTTGGTCTGTATTTCGACACCCATTTTTTTAAGGTTGTCTACTTCTTTTTTAACAATGCTCTTGGGAAGACGGAATTCGGGAATACCGTAAACGAGCACTCCGCCCGCAGTATGTAACGCCTCAAAAACAGTGACCGAGTAGCCAAGCTTTGCAAGGTCACCCGCGCAAGCAAGACCCGAGGGGCCTGAGCCGACAACGGCTACCCTTTTTCCGTTAGAGGGGAGGCACTCGGGGACCTCGTCACTGTGAGCATTGTGCCAATCGGCAACAAATCTTTCAAGTCTGCCTATGCCGACGCTCTCGCCCTTTATTCCCCTGACACACTTCGACTCACACTGTGTTTCCTGGGGGCAGACTCTGCCGCAGACAGCGGGGAGAGTCGAGCTTTTCGAAATAATTTTATAAGCCCCTTCAAAATCGCCCTCTTTTATCTTAGAAATAAATTCGGGAATGTGAATGTTTACGGGACAGCCCGAAACGCAGGGGGTGTTTTTACAGTTAAGACAACGAAGAGCCTCGTCTATTGCCATTTCCTCGGTGTAGCCGATTGCAACCTCGTCAAAATTATGCGCTCTTACAAGAGGCTCCTGAGAAGGCATCGGATTTCTTTTCGGTGACATATTAGCCATCTCACTTTACCTCCCCTTTAAAGAGATTACAAGCCTTTTCATAGGCGTGGCGCTCAAAGTCGGCATACATTCTTCCTCTCGACATAGCCTCGTCAAAGTCTTCCTCGTAGCCGTTAAAGTCGGGACCGTCAACGCAGGCAAACTTCGTTACCCTCTTGCCGTCAATGTTAAGAGTGAGTCGGCAGCCGCCGCACATACCCGTACCGTCAATCATTATTGGATTCATTGATACATCGCAGGGAATGCCCGTAGGACGGGTTGCTTCAACTACGAATTTCATCATAATAAGCGGTCCGATAGTGATAACCTTATCAAAGACTCTGCCCGCGCTAAACATTTCCTTTAAAGGAAGAGTAACATTACCCTCTCTGCCCCAAGAGCCGTCATCGGTCATAACGATAAGCTCGTCGGTGCAGGCGCCAAACTCCTCTTCAAGAATGAGGAGGTCGCGGTTTCTAAAGCCGATAACCGACGTAACCCTAGCTCCCCTTGCCTTGAGAGCCTGAGCAACGGGCAAAGCAATAGCGCAGCCAACGCCGCCGCCCACGATACAAACATTATCAAGGCCGTCAAGGTGAGTTGCAAGACCGAGCGGGCCTGCAAAATCGGATATATATTCGCCTTCTTTTTTATTATTAAGCTTTGCGGTGGTAGCGCCGACGATTTGGAAAATTATTTTAACCGTCCCCGCCTCTCTGTCATAACCCGCAACGGTGAGAGGAATACGCTCGCCTTCTTCGTCAACGCGGAGGATGATAAACTGACCGGCCTCTGCCTTTTTGGCAACGAGGGGCGCCTCAATATCCATCATTGTAACAGTGGGATTGAGCGATTTTTTGTTTACTATTTTGTACATTAAAAACCTCTGGTGATTTTGGTGTTTATAAAACAATATTATAAACTAAATAGCAACAAATTGCAATAGATTTACGAAATTTTGTCCCTCTGAATTTCTTTCCAAAGCGAATATTCAATGAAAACGGCGCCCTCGCGAGGGGCAAGGTCAATTTTTGCCTCGTCGATATCGCGAAGCACTCTTCCGCTAAACCACTCATACCAGTCACCCTTTTTGGGCAGACGGCATTTCTCTACCCCCTCCTCTTTCGTGGCAAAAACTCCGAGGATAAGGCTGTTGCCGTGCACAACTCCTCTGCCCGAAATATAGCGGGAGAGGCTGCTGCCCTCCGCAGCCTTGTCAAAGGCGCAAAGCGCCTCGGCAGGGTCAAGCGAGAGCCAAATATTGCCGTTGTTTCTTATAAATCCGCCCTCGCCGTCGGCAAATTCAACAGATACGGTGTCGGAGTTAAAGCAAAGCTTTATTCCGAGAAGCTCCTCTGCTCGCTCAAGCGAAAGCTCTCCTGCGCAAACTGCGGGAAGCTCGGTGAAAAGAATACGGCACTCGGGCGAAAGTCTGCTTTTTATCTCGTTAAATCTCTCGGGAGAAAGAAGCTGAGGCATAGTAAACACCAGCATCTTGCAACGGGAGAGGTCGATAGTGTCTATATCGCTCATTCTGTATTCGCGAAACGGTACGCCCGAGAAGAGAAGCCGCCTTCTTACCTCGGGGAAAATACGCTTTCCTCCGCAGTAGTTTGCCGCGGTGTCGCTTATAAGTATGACCTCGGAAATATCCTCGGCAGAGGAGCTATAAAGTCCCTGATGTACCTTTACCATATCCTCGATAACCGCCATAAGCTCGTCGGAATCGTACCAGCGGTGCTTTGCATCTCCCTGGTCCATCCACCAGAAGGAAGCGCCCTCCTGCTCCAGCTTGCACATCTCGCGCCAAAGAACGGTGGCAGATTCCTTTAGGTTTTTCGCAGGCTCTACGTTAATGTGCGAAGAGAATTTTCTAGGGTCCCAGGCGGTGTGCGGGCGATTGTCTATCTCTTCTATCCACAGCTTTTTATGCATTACCGAGGCAACCTTGGCAACGCTGCCGCCCCTGCCTCCGGGAGTTGGGTCATCGTAAAGCTTGGGTGCTGTGAGATAGTCTACAAGGTCGGAGGACAATATTTTGTCAAGATGCTCGTGGCCGTAACCCTCGTAGCCGTAGAATACACCGACGGCAAGGTCGGGGCAAAGCTCCTTTGACTTCTTTGCAAGGGTCAAAAATGCATCGGTCAGGCTCTCGCTGTGGAAAAGCTCGTAATCTCTCACAAGGCAGCCGTCACCGTCAGCAAAATAAAGCTCGGCGAAGTCCTTCGGCTTTCTAAATCTCAATGCAGCGCCCGGCACAACACAGCTATCGCGGCAGAGCTCGGGATTATTCCAAGCCGCGCGGAGGGCTTCCTCTGAGCCGTATTTTTCAAGCGCGTAATCGTAAAAAGCCAAGGTATGCTTTCTTGAAAAATCGCCGATACGCTCACCGCCGTTGCCCCAGTGAAGAAGCTCGCAGGTGCCGCCGAAGCAGATATGGAAACCGACAAAGCGGTCGGCGTGCGGTCCGCTCATTATGTGATTTATCACCGCTTCAAGAGCCTTTTCGGCATCGCAAAGCCACTTTTTTGAAGAGAAGCTTTGAAGTCCTATCGGTGCATCAAGACGCAGAGGTTGAAGCCCGTTGGGGCGCGGTTCCACACTCATATCATAAGTATTGTTTACATTTTGAGCCTTTACAAGCTCTCGTATCACCTCGGGATCGGTTGACTCTCCCTCAAAAACGCAGATTTCCTCGGGGTACTTTTCCATCCAGGCAAAGGGCGGATCAAGGCGAAGGCGCGGAATATAGTAAGCATCAGGAAGAGCGGCAAAAAGCCTATCGAGAGTTTCGTCAAGAGAAGAAAAATCGTATGTATCCTCGTCTATCCAACCGACGGGAAGATTAGAAAGAAAAACTCTTACTCCCGCATCGTAAAACCTGCGACAGATTTCGATAAACGCATCATATTCGGGAAAGCCGTAACGAAATCTTCCGTTTTCATCCACTGTGGGCGGATGATACGTCCAACCCGCGCGGGTAAGAAAGAGCGGTAGCTCGCAAAGCAACTTGGAAATTTCTTTTTTCATAGATCTTCACTTCCTTGGCGTTTTTTATTTATGATAGCATAATTCTCGGATTTTTTCAATGAATTATCTATCTTTTTTCTATACTTTTCAACTGATATTTCGTTAAACCCACAAAAAGAATCAGAGGATAGCTCAAACTTTTGCAACTTGAGTTACCCTCTGTAAAAAATTAACGCCTTATCCTGCCAAAGCCCTTTACGCCCGGTCCTTTCCCGACATTCTAAACGTTCTGCCTGCGTCTTGCGCTTTCAACCCGACCTGTTTTTTGGACAGAATATCGCGATTTTTTGGCGTATTATGCAAACTTTTATTTGCATTTTCTTGCAAAGACAATATTCCGCCGTTACCTACATTCCGTATCCGCAGAAAACGTCAATAAAAAACCTGCAGGAAAGTCAAAGACAACTTATCGGCCTTTCCCTTTTTGGGAAGGATTATTTCTCTTTACCCGCGCAAAATGTTCATCGCTTCGCCAATACAGTCAGAGTGAAGTATTTTTCCTTTCGCTTTACTGTCCCTTTCAAATTTATAGCAAAAATTGCCTTTGCTATATTGTAGTGAAAAAATGACATTTTGATAAATAAAATCATCAAAAAGATGTCATTTTTCTGCCGGTAAGGAAAATCGGCACTATAATATGTATGGTGAGAAAAAACCACGGCTCGCTGTGAACCGTGGTTGGAATTCAATTATTTTACCAAGGTGTAGGAACACCATCAATGTAGTGCCAGTAGTTACCACTGTCCGTAGGATGAGTTTCAGCATAAAAATATACGGTTGCTTCCTTCAATATTGAACTTTCCTCGCTAATGCTAACAGCCGACCATTCCAATTCATCCCCAGTATAATACACCTCTTTAATCGAGTAACAAAGATAAAACGTTTGGCTTGGAGCAGAAAGAACACTTACTGGAAGAACTATTTTCTCCAACATTCTACAGCCACGGAAAGAATTGTATATACTTTCAACTGTATCAGGAATAATAATCTCAGTTATATTCATTTCGTAGAAAGCATACCATCCTGTATTTATCAATCCGTTAGGAAGTTCAATTTTCTCAACCGACTTGCAATAATAAAAAGCATAATTTCCTATATATTTTGTGTTTGGTGAAAGAATAATTTCTTCCAAATTATCGCAATTATAGCAAATATAATTGGGAATGGTTGTTAGTTTTTCACCAAATACAATTTTTTTGATACTTTCGCTCTTAATAAATGTTCCGCCCTCTGGTGGAGCATACGATGAATCGTAATATACTGTGGTTAGAGCCTCACAACCTAAAAATATATGGGAACCTATACGCACTACAGTTTCGGGAATTCTTATTTCTGTAATACTAATACACTTATAAAATGCTTTGTTCGCAATATCTGTTACAGTCTTTGATATATGTATACTCTTTATATGAACAAGATTTTCAAACACTTTTTCTCCGATTGTAGTAACTTTGTATCCATCAATATATGCTGGGATGTAAATATCTTCATCCTCGCAGGTGCCAATTCCAGTTATTGTACAAGTTGTACCATCGTCATTTATTATATATGAAAGACCAGCAGAACCAATTGCATCGGTATACGTGTCAACGTAACTATCACCACAAACCGTACATGTATGTGTGGTATAGCCATCCTCTGTTTTTGTCGGTTCGGTTACAACACTATCATATTTATGCAAAGAATCATAATCATACCTATATGTACCGCTTGAAACATCATAGTAGCAAGTGAAACCATAACCTGTTGTTGTGTCAATGTTTACGAAAATAGTGTGATACCAATCAGCTAATAAATAGATTGTTTGCGATGTACTCCAACTTCCATCGTAATCTATATATGCAGCTGGATAAATAGTGGATATATTTGAGCCATATATATCATGAATTACAACAACTGCATCAGCGTCAAAATTTTCACTGCCACCACCTATAATATTAACCGTTAATGTATATGCATAGCAGTATCCTTGAGCAAGGTACGCAGTTCCGATATAATTTAGTGATACGGAACATGACATCTCATCCCATTGTTTAGTTTCACTATAATCACATTTTTTACATTGATATTCGTCATAGCCTACCTGTATACAAGTAGGCGGACAAGTAATTACATCAATTGAGTGACCAGTAGCGGCAATAGTTTCGGTCTTAATGGTTGCGTTACAAACCGAGCAAACTTGATGCTTACTACCATCTTCGGTACAGTTTGCTTCTTTGTCGGTAATCCACTCGCCGTCGGTGTGGCTCGCAGGAATATTGTTCTGTGCTATAAGCGTTTCGCTACAAACGGAACAATGCTTACCTTCGGTCTTGCCGTCCGTGGTGCAAGTAGCGGCTACAGCGGCATCAATAACCTCTGTGTGTCCAGTTGCTTTAATGGTAGTTTGTGCTACAAGAATCTCACCACACTTATTACATTTAGTTCCATCGGTTATACCACCTTTGGTACAAGTAGCTGCTTGGCCAGGAATAACCGATGTGTTTAGGTGAGCACATTCTGCATCACGAATAAATCCACACTCGTTGCAGGATTCATCATATTTATCAGTATATTTGTGTGATTTGAGAGGAATGACATCTCCCTTTTCAAGTTCCGCATCGCAAACGGAACATTTTTTGCTGGCTGTGATACCCGTTTGTTTGCAGGTGGAATCATATCCGTCAACCGTTGTAGGTGTATGTTCTTTTAATGGTGTATCGGTTTGTGCAACGATAATCTTATCACAAACAGAACAATGCTTACCCTCGGTCTTGCCGTTTGTCTTACAGGTGGATTCTACTGCAGGATCGACAACCTCGGTGTGTGTATTGATTTTATCAATCTTGCGAGTCTCTGTCTCTCCGCACTCGCAAGAACGAGTTTCCTCTCCCTCATCTTTGCAAGTGGCATTTTTAGTTATTGTCCAATTACCGAAATTGTGAGTATGCGTATCACCATTATTATCATTTTGTCCACCAAGAAGAACTATCAAAACAACAGTGATAACAGCTACAGCAGCTACTATTGCTGAAATTATTGGAACAAGATTGGGCTTCTTGTTAGGTACGCTTACCGAAGGACTTTCTTTTTCTGCAAATTTATCTATGCCTTCTTCTCTAACTTCTTCCGCAGATATGTTTTCCGTTTCTTCGGAATCGAAATCTTTTCTTTCGTTCTCGTCCATTTTATTGTCCTCCAAAATAAAAAGTGCGTCCCATTGAGAGACGCACGAAAAACGCCCCTCTCAATGCTGCGACACATTTTCCACCGTATAACAAGGGGAGAGAGTACATTTTTACCTATAGTACTCCCTTGTTAGTGGAAATATTCAAATGTGTCGCAAGCACATTATACCACTTTATTTATAATTTGTCAATCAAAAATTTAAGGGCGGTTTGATTTCTCAAACCGCCCTATTGTTTAATTCCGAATTTCGAATTTGAAATTTCGAATTTGCGTTATTCTCCTTGGAGAATACGCATCGCTTCGCCGAAGCGCTGGAAGTGTACCACCTCACGCTGGCGGAGGAATTTTATTGCGTCGTTAACGTCGGGGTCGTCGGAGAGGCGGAGGATAGCATCGTACATTGCTCTTGCCTTCTGCTCGGCGGCGAGATCCTCGGTAATATCGGCGAGAGCGTCACCCTTTGAGGCAATTGCCATTGCGTTGAAGGGTACGCCGGATGCCGAGGCGGGATAGATTCCAACGCCGTGGTCAACGTAATATTTATCAAATCCGCCTGCGATAATCTCGTCGGGCGTGAGGTTTCTTGTAAGCTGATAAACTATGCTCGCAACCATCTCCTGGTGGCCAAGTTCTTCGCTTCCCACGTCGGTTAAAATTCCAACGACTCTGCCGTCGGGCATTGTATATCTCTGGTTAAGATAGCGCATTGCGGCACCGGTTTCACCGTCAGGACCGCCGAGGGCTGTAATAATGAGACCAGCAAGGCGGGGGTTGGGATTTGCTATCTTTACGGGATACTGAAGCTTTTTTTCATAAATCCACATTTATTTTCTCTCCTTTCGGCTCTGTGCGCCGTTACCCTGCTGCCAAGGCCAGGCTCCGTCAACCCAGCTCCAGCGCTCGGTATTCGTAACGCCCGAGGCGGTAAGGGGAGATTCGGTTATCTCGTATTTTTCGGTAAGGGTTTTAAGCGCCGCTAAGGTTTGGTGATAATAATCGAGGGCTGTGGTGCAATCGGGGTGAGTGTCAAGATAAAGCTCAAGCTCGACTTTAACAAAGCCCAGGGCGCGTATCTCCTCAAGAAGCGCGCTTCCGCTTAAATTTTCGCCGTATTTTTCGGAGGGAATTCTTCTTTCTTTATCCATTTTTGTAAACCTCCATAGGCAAATAAAGCTCCTCAAAGAGAGTGCCGTGCTTCAGCGCGTCCTTTGCCGAATACATAAGCCGAAAGCTCTGGTCGGGCATATAGGCGTAGGCAATAGGCGCACCGCCGAGAGCCTTTACCCCCTCGGCATAGGTCATGCTTTCCTCGCCGCCCATATTACATCCCGAGCAGAGGGCGCACTCCCCGCACCCGCAAGACCCCGGGCAACGAGGAATTCCGTTTTGGTTTTTCAACATTATTTTATTCTTTCCTTTTGTTTTTTGCGGTGTTACCGCTATTTTCATTGTATGAATTTCGACCGAAATTGTGTTTTTTCACTATTGACTTGCAACGAGAAATCGGTTAAAATATTATAGAAAGCCGAAAGGAGAGAATTTATGGGCGCGATATTTGATTTTGAAGAAGAAAAGCTGATAATCGGCGTTATATACAGTGACAAGGCTGCTTTGGACAAGGCGCTCGAGATACTTGTTTCGGAGTTTGGCGAGATAGATGCGGTTTCGGAGGAATTCTCTTTTTCTAAGGAATTTTCCAGCTATTACGATGAAGAAATGGGCGGCGAGGGTCTGCGCAGAATATACAGCTTTAAAAAGACTGTTGACCCCTCAAGGCAGGCGGATATAAAGATACGCACCAACGAGATCGAAGAGGAGCTTTCGGTTGACGGCGGCAGGCGCGTAAATCTTGACCCGGGATTTATTAACCACGGCAGACTTCTTCTTGCAACAACGAAAAAAGCAGGCTTCAGAATTCCGCTAAAGGACGGAATTTACACCGAGATGACCCTCTTTTACGCGCGGGGTGAGTGGCACAAGCTCCCCTGGACCTACCGCGATTATCAGTCGGAGAGGGTGCAGAGGTTTATTACCGAGGTAAGGCACAAATATATTCTCGAAAGAAGAAAAAATCTCGGCGAAAAATGCGAATAAACAAAGAAAAACAACCAAAAACGGTGAAAAAAATCGGTGATTTTGCAGGATATTAAGAAATCTAATACCGCGATAGATATTTAGCTATTGACAAAGTTTGCCATGTAATGTATAATATTATGGAACAAAATGAAAAGGACGACCTAAAATGAGAGAGTTCAATCTTCTTAAAACCAACGACCCTGAGCTTTACGCCGCAGTAATGGCTGAGAGCGCAAGACAGAAAAACAAAATCGAGCTTATCGCTTCCGAGAACTTCGTTTCCGAAACTGTAATGGAGGCTAACGGCACCACACTTACCAACAAATATGCGGAGGGTTACCCCGCTAAGAGATATTACGGCGGCTGCGAGCACGTAGACGTTGTTGAAACAATCGCTATCGAGAGAGCTAAGGAGCTTTTCGGCGCAGGCTATGCTAACGTTCAGCCCCACTCGGGCGCGCAGGCTAATATGGCTGTATTCTTCGCTCTTCTTGAGCTTGGTGACACCGTTCTTTCTATGAACCTTGCACACGGCGGCCACCTTTCCCACGGCTCACCCGTTAATATGTCGGGTAAATACTGGAAGATCGTTCCCTACGGTGTTTCCGAGAGCGACGGAAAAATTGATTACGACGAGGTTGAAAGACTTGCTCTTGAATCTAAACCCAAGCTTATCCTTGCAGGTGCTTCGGCTTACCCCAGAGTTATTGATTTCAAGAGATTTAGAGAGATTGCCGACAAGGTTGGCGCATACCTTATGGTAGATATGGCGCACATTGCAGGTCTTGTTGCAGCAGGTGAGCATCCCTCGCCCGTTCCTTACGCACACGTTACCACAACCACGACTCACAAGACTCTCAGAGGTCCCAGAGGCGGTCTTATCCTTACTAACGACGAGGAGCTTGCAAAGAAGATTAACAAGGCTATCTTCCCCGGCACTCAGGGCGGCCCTCTTATGCACACTATCGCGGCAAAGGCAGTTTGCTTCGGCGAGGCTCTCAAGCCCGAGTTCAAGTCGTATGCAGAGCAGATAATCAAGAACACCGCAGCTCTTGCCAAGGGTCTTCTTGCTGAAGGCTTTAAGCTCGTTTCCGGCGGTACTGACAACCACCTTATGCTCGTTGACCTTACGGGTATGCAGGTTGACACCGGTAAAGAGGCTGAGCATCTTCTTGACGAGGTTGGTGTAACTTGTAACAAAAACGCTATTCCCTTCGACCAGAAGAGCCCCTTCATCACCAGCGGTATCCGTCTTGGTACTGCGGCTACAACCACCCGCGGATTTGTTGAAGAGGATATGGCTGAGATCGCAAAGATCATCAGCATAACTCTTAAAGACTTTGAAAACAAGGCAGACGAGGCAAGAGAAAGAGTTGCCGCCCTCTGCGCAAAATATCCTCTTTACGAATAATTAAATTTCTTAATAAAATACTTTAACGCGTCTGTCACCTCAGACGCGTTTTTCTTACAAAAACAAACCAAAAGTGCAACTTTTGCCCCCCAAAACGGCCAAAAAACAGTAAAAAAGTCCACCTTTTTTCAATAAAAAAGTAAAAAAGTGCATTTACAATCTTTACCAACTCGTGATATAATAAATTAAGCCGAAACAGTAAAAAAATGCAAAATACCGCAAAAAGAAAGGTATAATTTTATGGAAAGAAAAAATTTGAAACCGCAGTACGACGAGGCAAAGCTGGAAATTTCCGCTATCGAGATGCCTGATGTACTGACCACCTCGGGTATCGAAGAGCCCGACTGGGGTTCCAACACCGACCAGGGCGGTTGGACCTAAAAAAGAACGAAAGGAAAAGAAAAAATGAAAAATCTTGCTAAAACCCTACTCATCGCACTTTCTCTTACTCTCGTTTTCGGCGTTATGGCATTCACCGCGAGTGCAAGTGAAGAGCTCACCCCCGAAATCATCGCAAAAAACATCGAGTACACAGACAAAACGGCTATTCAGTTTGCGGTTGACCCCGCAACCGTTGACACCGCAGATGTTAAGCTCGTTGTTACAAGACCCGACTCCTCTGAGTTCACCGTAACCAAGTATGAGGTTGCTCCCTACGCAATAAACGGCGTAAACGGCGCGCTCATCTTTACCATTGAGGGACTTCCCGCAAGCGCTATCTGCGACACAGTTACTGTTGTTGTTAAGTCCGGCGATAACGAAAGCGCACCCTACACTTACAGCGTAGCAGAATACTTCTACGAGCGTCTTTACTCCGACGGCATCGTTAACGCTGCCGAAGGCAAGGATGCTGCAAGAAAGGAATTCTATGAAACCTATCTTGCAAACGCTGCCGCAGCGCAGAAGCTCTTCCGCAATTTTGACGAAAACGGCAATCCCTCCGAAAATCCCATTCCTCTCGTAACCGAGTACAACGTTCTTGCAGTTAAGGACGGCGTTCTTGCTAACGGTAAGGAGGTTATGCTCTCTACCGAGACTATCACCTCCGCAGTTTATGCTAACGATACTCTCGCAGCAAATAAATTCTTTACAAACAAATGGACCGTAACGACTTACGGTGAAACCAACACTACCGCAACCGTTGCAAACGGCGCAGAGGTTACCTCGAGCGGCTGCGTTTCTGTAACTCCCGTTTACACCGATGCAACCGGTGAGTACTTCCTCTCTGATGAGAAGGGTACACGTTGGGATTACGACACTCTTTCCTCTATTGATGCAAGCTCTGTTAGTCAGGCAAGCGGCAGTATAACCATCAAAGACGGCTCTATGTACTTTGAAGACGGCGCTGCAGAAAGTGTCGCAATGTATGCAAAGTTCTACAACGGTACCGTTGCAGGCTGTACCATCTTTGAGTTCGACTTTAAGCTCAAGACCTCTTGGGGCTCTTATCCTATTCAGATAAAGGTTGCTAACCTTCAGTACACCATCTACAATGAAGGCGGTCTTAAAATTGAGGCTAACGGCACCAAGGTTCCTCTCGGAATCGGCTTTAACGAGTGGGGCACCCTCAGATTTGAGCACTACTATTCACAAAAGGTTGTTAAGGTATTTGTCAACAACAAATTCCTCGTTGACATAAACACCACCTCTGAGGGCTCAACCAAGCAGTCCAGCATCATTTACCTTACAAGTAACGAGCGTGGCAAAGAATCCGACGCAGACCTTTGGATCGATAACGTTTACGCAGGAAACATTGACAAGGCCTTCGTTGCAGGCGATCCCAAGGCTTCTAACTAATCATAAATAATTTTAGAGGACGGCTCATTTATGAGCCGCCCTCTTTTTTGCAGTTTGGACAAAAGGCGCGATTTTTACTAAAAAGTAAACATTTTTTACTTGTTTTATGCTACGGTATGTGTTATAATCATAGTGTGAAAAAATTCAACCCTAAAAATGGAGAGTGTTATGATAATTTCAACTACCGAAAAAAGTCCTTGGCAGGTGCGTGAGTGCGTTGACAGAAAAGGAATTGAGCTTACGGCGGTCGAAGAGAGGCAGGCTATCCGCGGATTCGGCACCTGCTTTTCCGAGCTTTCGGCTCTGGCGCTTGGGGAGCTTGAAGATTCCGAGCGCAAGGCTATTTTGGACGAGCTTTTCGACAAGGATAAATGTAATTTCAACTATTGCAGAACGCCTATGGGAGCTAGCGATTTTTCGCTGGACTTCTTCTCGTATAACGAGACAGAGGGCGATTTTGAAATGAAAAACTTCTCTATCGAAAGGGACAAAAAGCTGCTGCTCCCCTTGATTTTTGAGGGTGTGAGGAGGCAGGAGGATATGCAGATGTTTGCATCGCCCTGGTGCCCTCCCCTTTGGCTGAAAACGAAAAAGGCGTATAACAACGGTACATTTAATATGACGAAGGAAAACCTTTCGGCTTACGCCCTTTACTTTAAAAAGTACGCCGAGGAATATCTTGCGCTCGGCGTGCCTCTTGTGCATCTCTGTCCCCAAAACGAGCCTTGCTCAAACCAGGTTTTCCCCTCCTGCGTCTGGACGGGAAAGGAGCTTGCCGAATTTATAGGCGGTTATCTTGGCGAGGCCTTAAAGGATTTGCCTATTGACATTGTCTTCGGCACAATAAACGGCCCCGAAACCGACCACAGAAAGCTCTACACCCGCTATTCCGACTACCTTGGAGTTGCGATGAAGGACGAGCGGGCAAGAAAATACATAAAGGCGGTAGCCTATCAGTGGGCGGGCAAGTACGCCCTTCTCGAGACCCATGACGACTACCCCGACCTTGAAATTATTCAAAGCGAGAGCGAGTGCGGTGACGGAACAAATTCCTGGGCGCACATGACCTATGTTTTCGAGATGATGCGCCAATATTTCCGTATGGGCGCTTCCTCCTATGTTTACTGGAACCTTGCCCTTGAGGGTGAGGGCGCAAGCACCTGGGGCTGGACACAAAACTCGCTTATCCACGTTAAGGACAAAAAGGCAATGCTTACACCCGAGTTTTACCTTATGAAGCATTTCTCTCACTTTGTTAAACGCGGCGCAAGATACTTAAAGCTTAAGGGTGAGTATTCATCCTCCTCGGTTGCCTTTAAAAACCCCGACGGCACGCTTGTTCTCGTCTGTGCAAACCCCTATGACGAGGAAATAACTATCAGCTTCGAAGGCTCGTCTTTCGCGCTTCCCCCGAAATCCATAAACACGATTACTAAATAAAAAACTGCAAAAATTAGACTTTTTGCAAACAAATATTTACGGCAGAGGATTTTTCGCCAGACTTTTCGAAAGAATTTATCTTTCTTAAAGCTTTGTTTCCTCTGCCGTTTTTTTGTTATTTTTTATCTGTAAGCACCGTTTTGGTAACCGCCGAAATAGTCTCCGTTTTGGTTACCGTCAAAGCCGTTACCGCTTTGGTTGCCGCCATTTTTCTTTGCCTGTCTCTTATCGAGCATATTCCTTACGAACAGCCAAATTGCAAGGCCTATAAGAACTACCGAAATAATAACGGTAATCCAAGCGCTCGTTGGTATGCTCTTACCGTAAACATCAATATCCTCTGCAACAATAATCGAAATCGGGATATCGGTGTTTTCCTCAAACTGCTCAAGGGCAAGGTTTACCGTCTCGGGATTTATGTCAAGCTCCGAGCGGTTTACAAGCACCGAGGGCGCATCGGGGTCGGGCCTTGAGTTTTGGAATTTGAAGCTGGTGTAATTTTTAGAAGTTACATACTCCTCCATTGCCAAAACGATGTTTGAAAGTCCGCCCGCAAAGGCGTTGGAATATTCCGCGGGAATGAAGTTATCCACAGCATTACCGAACGCCGAGTCCTTACCGCCGAAGGCAAGATTTATATTCGCGCCGACATTATCACCTACCCAGGGAAGCCAGATAGGAAGGTCCTCGCGGTTTTCATCAACCGTAACGATGATTAAAATGTTGTTCTCATTTGCTCCGTAAAGCTCGGCATAGTTTTCCTTTGCATAATCCTGAACAGTTCTCTCGTTATACTGAACAACACCGCCTTCTGCAACCGACTTAAACGCGGTGCCAATGCTTGAAAACAGCAGAATAGACGCAATAAAGATTAAAATCAGGGGCAAAAAGATAAGAGCGAAAAGTCCGCCCATAAGTCCGCCGCCCAAGGAACCGCCGTAATAGGGTCTATACCACCTTGGACCAAATCCAAACATACCGAAACGCGGTCCGTAAAAGCCGGGTCTGTGATAATGGTGATGATGATGACCGCCGTAACCGCCTCCGCCAAAGGAGCCGCCTCCACCGCGGAAAGAGCCTCCTCCGCCACCGCCTCTGAAGGAGCCGCCTCCTCCTCCGCCTCCGGGTCCTGCCATAATAGTTTCCTCCTGAATTTTTAACGCAACACGCGTAAATTATTTTTGTTCATTATACATTAATTTTCCTACTTTGTCAATCAAAAATTCAAAATATTAAAAAACAGACAAATTATTTTACAAATTATTCAATTGACTAAAGGCGAAATATCTGTTATAATAGTAAAAAAGCACTTTTGAAGAGGCAAAACCATGGAAGAAAGAAACGATAAAATGGATATATCCCCCGAGGTAAAGGTTAAAATCCCCACCTCGAAAAGGCTTGAAAACTATTGGTATCACTACAAGTGGCATACCATTGTCGGAATACTCGTTATCGGTATTCTCACAGTGCTGCTGGTTCAATGCAAAAACAAGACCGAATATGATGTGAATATTGTTTACGCGGGTGAGAAGGTTATCTCAACCTCCTCTGCAACGGGTGACGGAATTACCGAGCTTAGCCTTATAACCAAGGCAATAGAATCTGTGGCAAAAGACTACAACGATGACGGAAAAGTAAGGTTTAGTTTACGAAATCTACACATTTTGAGCCTTGCGGAGCTTAATGCGGAAAAAGAAAAGATTGATGACCCGACCCAAAGAGCCGCCCTTGAAAGCTCTGTTCAAAGCGCAAGGCAGGAGCTTCGCGACGTCTTTTACAATGACAACTATGTTTACCTGCTCTCCGAGGATGTTTTTCGCGAGTGGGACATCTCTTCTGACGATACCGTTTTCGTTAACATAGGAAGCTATGCAAAGGACGGCGCAGAATACGACTACGCCTCCGAGAGAGGAATATACATTTCATCTCTGCCCATATACGAAAGCTCCGACCTTTCCCTGCTCCCGCCCGACACCGTGCTTTGCCTGAGAATGCCCGGAGTTTTGAAGTCAAAGAATTCCGACAAGGCCTACGAGGCTGCCGAGGATCTTATTCGCTCGCTTCTCGCTTTCGGCAACTGATTTTTCAATACGCAAGTAAAGAGGATATTGTTTATGCAGTATCCTTTTTTGCATAAAAATTCATTTTCCAAAAATTTATTCTTTTTTTCGCTGATTTTTTTGTATTTTATTTAAAATAATTTGAAAAAAGTATCGACAAACCGAAAAAGCTGTGTTATAATATTATTTATTTTAGCACCACCCCCAAAGGAGTTGAACGAAATGCCTATTACCGACTTTCTTGAACGAAATGCGAAAATTTATCCAAACGATGTAGCGCTCGTTGAGATAAATCCCGAAAAGCAGCCCGATAAATCTGTTACCTGGCGCGAATATAACCTTATCGAAACTGCCGCAGAGTCGGACAAGTACAGAAGAGAGATAACCTGGCGCGACTTTGATATAAAAGCAAACCGTTTTGCCAATCTTCTTTTCACCCGCGGAATTAAAAAGGGTGACAAGGTGGCTATTCTCCTGATGAACTGCCTTGAGTGGCTTCCCATATATTTCGGTATACTCAAAACCGGCGCTATCGTCGTGCCTATGAATTACCGTTATTCCTCGGATGAGATAAAATACTGTCTTGACCTTGCCGATGTCCGTATGCTTGTTTTCGGTCCCGAGTTTATCGAGCGAGTAAACGCTATCTCGGGCGAGATTTCCGCAGTAGACAATCTTTTCTTCGTTGGTAAAAAGGACGAGACTCCCTCTTATGCGGATAATTATGCAGAGATGACCTATTATTGCTCCTCAACAGTTCCTCCCGTTGAGCTTTCCGACGAGGATGACGGAGCTATATACTTCTCTTCGGGAACAACCGGCTTCCCCAAGGCTATTTTACATAGACACAAGGCTCTCGTTGCCGCCTGCCGAGTTGAGCAAAACCACCACTCGCAGACAAAAGACGATGTTTTCCTCTGTATCCCTCCTCTTTACCATACGGGAGCGAAAATGCACTGGTTTGGCTCTCTGCTCTCGGGCGGAAAATCCGTTCTGCTCCGCGGTGTAAAGCCGGAGTGGGTGCTTGAAGCCGTTTCCGGCGAAAAGGCAACTATCGTTTGGCTTCTCGTTCCGTGGATGCAGGATATTCTCGATGCTATCGACAGAGGCGAGATTGACCTTTCGGAGCAAACTATCTCTCAATGGCGTCTTACCCACGCAGGCGCGCAGCCCGTTCCTCCCTCTCTTATCAAGAGGTGGAAGAGCGTATTCCCCCACCACAAATATGATACCAACTACGGTCTTTCCGAGTCTATCGGCCCCGGCTGTGTTCACCTTGGTGTTGAAAACATTCACAAGGTTGGCGCGATAGGAAAATCGGGCTACGGCTGGCAAACGGCTATTTTAGACGAGCATCAAAAGCCGGTTAAGCCCGGCGAGGTCGGCGAGCTTGCGGTGTTTGGCGACGGCGTTATGAAATGCTATTACAAAAACCCCGAGGCAACCGCCGAAATCCTCAAGGACGGCTGGCTCCTTACGGGAGATATGGCAAAGGTTGACGAGGACGGCTTTATCTACCTCGTTGACCGTAAAAAGGATGTTATTATTTCGGGCGGTGAAAACCTCTACCCCGTACAGATAGAGGACCATCTCAGAGCCTTTGAAAAGATTAAGGATGTTGCGGTTATCGGTCTGCCCGACAAGCGCCTTGGCGAGATTGCGGCGGCAATAATCGAAATCAAAGAGGGCGAAAAATGCACCGAGGAGGAAATAGATAATTTCTGCCTTTCTCTTCCCAAATACAAGCGCCCGAGAAAAATTATATTTGCAAAGGTGCCGAGAAATCCCACCGGCAAGATAGAAAAGCCGAAGCTTCGCGAAATCTACTGCGGAGGCAGTCTTGTAGAAGCGCAGATAAGCGGCTAATTTGAGAAAACAGTCAATACCCTAGGAGATACTAATCATGAAAAAACTAATGCTTGGAAACGAGGCGGTTGCCCGCGGCTTCTATGAAGCAGGCTGTAAGGTAGTGTCCAGCTACCCCGGCACTCCCTCTACCGAAATTACCGAATATACGGCAAAATACGACGAGGTTTACTGCGAATGGGCGCCTAACGAAAAGGTTGCTCTCGAGGTTGCCTTCGGCGCATCTCTCGCCGGCGCAAGAGCGGCTGCTTGTATGAAGCACGTTGGTCTCAATGTTGCGGCAGACCCCCTCTTTACCCTTTCTTACACCGGTGTAAACGGCGGTCTTGTTATCTGTGTTGCCGATGACCCCGGAATGCACTCCTCTCAGAATGAGCAGGACTCCCGCCATTACGCTATCGGCGCAAAGGTGCCTATGGTTGAGCCCTCCGACTCTGCGGAGGCGAAGGAATTTGCTAAAGCGGCATTCGAGCTTTCCGAAAAGTTCGACACTCCCGTAATCTTCCGCACTTGCACGAGAATTGCACACTCCCAGTGTGCAGTAGAGCTTGAAGAACCCGCCGATATAGCACTCAAGGAATACGCAAAAGAGCCTAAAAAGTATGTAATGGCTCCCGCAAACGCTATTGCAAAGCATCCCTTGGTTGAAGCGAGAACAAAGGCACTTACCGAATACGCTGAAACCTGCGCGCTTAACAGAGCAGAGCTTTCGGCTGACTCCTCCCTCGGTATTATCACCTCGGGAACCTGCTATCAGTATGTTAAAGAGATATATGGCGAGAGTGTTTCGGTATTGAAGCTCGGACTTATAAATCCCCTTCCCGAAAAGCTTATTCTCGACTTTGCGGCAAAGCACGACAGAGTTGTAGTTATCGAGGAGCTTGACCCTATCATCGAAAACCACTGCAAGGCGCTCGGTCTCAAGGTTGACGGCAAGAATATCTTCCCTATCGTTGGCGAATTTTCTCAAAACCTTATTGCAAAGCTTATGGGCAAAGAAGATAAGGCGTTTACCGTCTCCGATGACCAGATACCCGTCCGTCCTCCCGTAATGTGCGCAGGCTGTCCTCACAGAGGTCTGTTCTATGTGCTTTCAAAGAAAAAAATCACCGTTATTGGTGACATCGGCTGCTACACCCTCGGTATGGCGCCTCCCCTTTCGGCAATTGACGCAGTTCTTTGTATGGGCGCTTCGGTTTCGGGCACTCACGGTTTTAACAAGGCAAGAGGTGAGGAGAGCGAGAAAAAGACGGTTGCGGTTATCGGTGACTCCACCTTTATGCACTCGGGTATGACCGGACTTGCAAATATTGCCTACAACGGCACGAATTCCACCGTTATTATAGTTGACAACTCTATCACCGGCATGACGGGCCATCAGCAAAACCCCACCACCGGCTACAATATCAAGGGCGACCCTGCTACAAAGATCGACCTTGAGGCTCTCTGCCACGCGCTCGGCTTTAACCGCGTAAGAGTGGTTGACCCCTACGACCTCAAGGCTACCGAAAAGGTTATTATGGAAGAAATCGAGGCGGCAGAGCCCTCGGTAATTATATCGCGCCGTCCCTGCGCTCTGCTCAAGTCGGTAAAGGCAAAGCCCGCCCTCAAGGTTGACACCGACAAGTGCCGCAGCTGCAAGGCTTGTATGAAAATAGGCTGTCCCGCAATCGCTATGAAGGACGGCAAGGCGCATATTGACGCCACCCTTTGCGTTGGCTGCGACGTTTGTAAGCAGCTTTGTCCCTTTGACGCTATCGGAGGTGAAAACTGATGAATAATACTAAAAATATAATGATTGTCGGTGTTGGCGGTCAGGGCTCTCTCCTCGCCAGCAAGCTCCTCGGCAAGCTCCTCGTTAACGAGGGTTTTGACGTTAAGGTGTCCGAGGTACACGGTATGAGCCAGCGCGGCGGAAGCGTTGTTACCTATGTAAGATACGGCGAGAAGGTTTATTCTCCCATAATCGACAAGGGCGAGGCAGACTTTATCGTCTCCTTTGAAAAGCTCGAGGCGGCAAGATACACTCCCTATCTTAAAGAGGGCGGCAAAATCATCGTAAACTCTCAGGAAATCGACCCGATGCCGGTTATCATCGGCGCTATGGACTACCCCCACGAGGCTCTTGACAATCTCCAGGCAAAGGGTGTTGACATTGACGCCATAGACGCCCTTACCCCCGCTCTTAAAGCAGGAAGCGCAAAGGCAACCAACATCGTTCTTATGGGCAGGCTTTCAAAGTATATGGACATCGCTCCCGAAAAGTGGGAGGAGGCTATCCGCCAAAGCGTTGCCGAAAAATTTGTTGAGATGAACCTCAAGGCATTCGCTCTCGGCAGAGAATAAAAAGCAAACCTTTATTTACAAAATTCGAAAGGCAAAGACAATGGGAAAGAGAAAGTACTATCAAGAAGAAATAGAGACAATGCCGGTTGAAGAAATCAAAAAGCTTCAGTCGGAAAAGATCGTAAAGCAGGTAAAGCACGTTTACGAAAACGTTGCCTACTATCGCGAAAAAATGGACAAAATGGGTATTAAGCCCGAGGATATCCACGGTATTGAGGATATCTACAAGCTCCCCTTTATTGAGAAGAGCGACCTTCGCGATTGTTACCCTTACGGAATGCTCGCAGTTCCTCTTGAAGACTGTGTCAGAATTCACTCCACCTCGGGAACAACCGGCAAGCGCGTTATTGCCTACTATACCCAGCACGACATCGACCTTTGGGACGACTGTTGCGCGAGAGCGCTCGTTGCTGCGGGAGCTGACAAGGATGACGTTGTTCAGGTAAGCTACGGCTACGGTCTTTTCACCGGCGGCGCAGGACTTAACGGCGGCTCGCACAAGGTTGGCTCGCTCACTCTTCCTATGTCCTCGGGCAGTACCGAAAGACAGATACAGTTTATGATAGATATGAACGCAACCGTTCTTTGCTGCACTCCTTCTTACGCCGCATATCTTGGCGAGAGCCTTAAAGAGCAGGGCTACACCGCAGACACCATTCCCCTTAAAGCGGGTATTTTTGGCGCGGAGCCTTGGACTCAGGAAATGCGCGAGAGCATTGAGGCTACCCTTGGCATCAAGGCGTACGACATTTACGGTCTTACCGAGATTACAGGCCCCGGCGTTGCCTTCGAATGCTCTGAGCAGGGCGGTATGCACATTAACGAGGACCACTTCTATGCCGAAATAATCAATCCCGAAACCGGCGAGGTGCTCCCCGAGGGAACGAAGGGCGAGCTTGTTTTCACCTGCCTTGACAAAGAGGCGTTCCCCATGCTTCGTTACAGAACAAGAGATATTTGCGTACTTTCGAGAAAGAAGTGCTCCTGCGGAAGAACTCACGTTCGTATGGCAAAGCCTATGGGCAGAAGCGACGACATGATGATCATCCGCGGCGTTAACGTATTCCCCTCGCAGATTGAGGCAGTTCTCCTTGCCGAAGGCTTCTCCGAGAACTATTACATCAAGCTCGGCAGAGTTAACAATAACGACACCTTCGACGTTTACGTTGAGCTTCGTCCCGAGCAGTTCGATGACTCGGTTAAAAACATCACCGCTATGGAAAAATCTCTCGCTGACGCTATGCGCAGCATGATAGGTATCGGCCCCGCGGTGCACCTCGTTGCTCCCAAGACTATTCAGCGAAGCGAGGGCAAGGCAAAGAGAGTTATTGACGAAAGACACCTCCACGACTGAGCCAAAGACCGTCAATACGAGGCAAAATTTAATTCGAAAGGAAATTAAAAACATGGCAATCAAACAGCTTTCAGTTTTTGTTGAAAATAAAAAAGGCTCTCTTCACGAGGTTACCGACGCACTCGCAAGAGAGAACATCGACCTTCGCTCTATGTGTCTTGCAGACACTACCGACTTCGGCATTGTTCGTATAATCACCAACGAGCCGGAAAGAGCAAAGAAAATTCTTGACGACGCAGGGCACGCTGCAAACATCCGCGAAATTACAGCCTTTGCAGTTCCCGATGTTCCCGGCGGACTCGCAAAGGTGCTTAGCCTCCTCGAGGGCAGAGGCATCAACATCGAGTACCTCTACGCCCTTATCACCGCCACAGCAGGCAAGGCGTATACCGTTCTTCGTACCGACGACACCGAGCATACCGAAGAGATCCTTAAATCCGAAGGCATTGAGATCCTCGACGAGGGTAAGATTTAATATAAGAAAACAAAGATAATAGCGCAGGTTAGGTATGTTAAGGGGAGCTTTTTGAAAAAAGCTCCCCTTTTACCCCGCAAAAACTTTAATATTTTATAAAATAACACATACCCCTTGATTTAAGGGCGGGGATATGGTAAAATAGGTGGGTAAAGAAGGAAGGGAGAAGAGATTTGGTAAAATATATACTGTTTGACCTTGACGAGACCCTTTTTGATTTTCCCGCGGCGGAGCGGGCGGCTATCTCGGAGGTTATGACAAAGCTCGGGATTGAGCCGAGTGAAGAGAATATTCGCCGTTACAGCGAGATAAACCGCCAGTGTTGGGACGCGCTTGAGCGCGGTGAGCTCTCGAGAGAGAGAATCGTTGTTTTGCGTTTCGAGAGATTTCTTGCCGAGTGCGAAGTGGATTTCCCGCCCGAGGAGGCGCAAAAGATGTATGTTACCTCCCTTGGCTCGCAACACGAATTTTTAGAGGGAGCGGAGGAGCTTCTCGCCATTCTTTCGAAAAAATACGAGCTTTACGCGGTAACGAACGGGTTATATGACGTTCAATCAAGGCGTATCAAGGATGCCGAGCTTGACAGATTTTTTAAGGGTTATTTTATCTCCGAGGAGCTTGGAGCATCAAAGCCGCAAAAGGAGTTTTTTGACAGAGCCTTTGAGAAAATCGCAGGCTTTAGAAAAGAGGCTGCGATAATAATCGGTGACAGCCTTCAGTCGGACATTCTCGGCGGTAAAGTTGCAGGAGTGCGCACCTGTCACTACAACCCCCTAAAAAAAGAAAACAAAACCGAAATCACTCCCGATTTTGTAATAAATAATCTCTCGGAAATTCCGAGACTGCTTGAGGAAATTTAAAGATGTATTACGGCTACAAGATAAGCGACCACACCGCCTCTCTCGCTAGACAAGCAGAGGCAGATTGTAAAGAAATATTTGCAAAAATTGACGAAAACGCCCTTATTTGCTCTGCAAAGGTGCTTTCCGCTTTCCAAGAATGTATGGTTTCAACGGCGGATTTTATCGAGATAACGGGTTATGGATTTACCGACTCGGGCAGAGACAAGCTCGAGGCTATATACGCTAAGGTTTTCGGTGCGGAGGACGCGCTTGTAAGGCCTCAGCTTATGTCGGGCACCCACGCCCTTGCGGTTACTCTCGGCGGCTTGCTCAAATACGGCGAGACCCTTGTTTATGTTTCGGGCTCGCCCTACGACACCTTAAAGAGCGTTATCGGCACTTCGGGCGAGAGCAGAAACTCGCTTATCAAGTGCGGTGTAAAGTACGAGGAAATCGACCTTATCGGCAACGATTTTGACCTTGAGGCTATTGAAAAAAGACTCGCAAAGGGTGATGTTAAGGTTGCGGCAATTCAGCGAAGCCGCGGCTATTCTCAAAGAAAAAGCCTTACGATAGACAAAATTGAAGAGGCTATAAAGGTTATTAAGCGCGTATCCCCCGATACGATTATTATGGTAGACAACTGCTATGGCGAGTTTACCGAGGACAGAGAGCCTACCGATGTTGGCGCTGATGTTTTCGTTGGCTCGATGATGAAAAATCTTGGCGCCGGCTTTGCTGTTTCGGGCGGTTACTGCGTTGGACGCCGCCATGTTATCGAGGATATTGCCGAGCGCTTTAGCGCACCCTGCATTGGCAAGGAGCTTGGCGCAAACTTTAACCAGCTTGCCTCTCTTTACAAGGGCTTCTTTATGGCTCCGACAACCACTGCGGCAACCTTAAAGTCTATGGTATTTGCTGCAAGGATGCTCGAGCTTTGCGGATTTGAAGAGGTTGACCCGAAGTATGACGAAAAGCGCACCGACATTGTTCAAACCGTAAATCTCCACTCGGCTGACAAGCTGATAAAATTCTGCAAGGGTATTCAGATGGGCTCGCCCGTTGAGGCATACTGTATTCCCGAGCCGGGAGATATGCCCGGTTATGCGCACCCCGAGATAATGGCGGCGGGAACATTTATTACCGGTGCTACAAACGAGCTTTCCTGCGACGGTCCGGTCGTTGAGCCTTACACCGCGTTTATGCAGGGCGGTCTTACCTACGACTACGGCAAGCTTGGCATTATGCGGGCTATCGACGAGATGCTCGACCTTTCTCAAAACTAAAACCACAGCTTAAATTAAATTCAAGGAGACAAAAGTGAAAACCTGTTACATTGTTGGCGCAGGCGAATTCTTTGGCGGAATAGAGCTAAACGAGGGCGACCTTGTTATCGCGGCAGACGGCGGTTACGACACTCTTATGCAAAGAGGATATGACTGTCATATTTTTGTCGGTGATATGGACTCGTTAAACGAGAAGCCAAGAGATGTTGAAATACTCCGCTTCCCTATCGAGAAGGACGAGACCGACACCTTTCTCGCCTACCGCGAGGGTGTGAAAAGAGGATACACAAATTTCCGCATTTACGGCGGTGTCGGCGGGCGTATAGACCACACTTTTGCTAACATTAGTTTACTTATATATGCAAAAAACGAAAATAATACTGCAACTCTTGTTGCTGACGGCTATGAAATTTTTGCTATAAAAAATGAAAAAACTGAGCTTTTCGGCAAGGAGAAAAAGACCTTTTCGGTCTTTGCCTTTGGTGAGGATGCGAGGGGCGTTACCATTAAAGGCGCAAAGTACGAGGTTGAAAACGTTTCCCTCTCCCCCGCCTTTCCTCTCGGTGTCTCAAACAGCTTCAAAGGCGGAAAATGCGAGATTGAGGTAACCGACGGCAGCCTCTTGATAATGCAGGAAATTTGATTTTTTCATAAAACCGCTTGACAAATGGCGAAAAAAGTGATATACTACCAAACGAACCGAACAGAATATATGTCAGGGGTGCTTTTTTGCTGAGATGACACACTGTGTCAAACCCTTTAACCTGATACGGATAATGCCGTCGTAGGGAGATAGTTTTTGGCTTTGCCTTTATTCTATACCGCACGGATGTATCCTGTGCGGTATTTTTATATTTAAAGGAGAGTTTTATGAAAAGCTCAAAAATCACAGTCCTTACCGAATGTGCGGTAATGGTCGCCCTTGCGTTTGCGCTAAGCTGCGCAAAGCTTTACGCTATGCCTCTCGGAGGCTCGGTTACGGTGGCAAGCATGCTGCCTATTATGCTTATCGGTGTAAAATACGGCCCCCTTGTCGGTGTCGGCACAGGCTTTGTTTACGCCCTGACCCAGCTGTTCCAGGCACTTGTTGAGGGTAATGTTTTTCCCTATTGCGAGACGGCGCTCACCCTTGTTATCTGCGTTGTTTTCGACTACATTTTCCCCTTTACTATCCTTGGTCTTGCTGGTGCGCTCAAAAATGTTAAGGCTCTTAAAAATCAGGAAATAGCCTTTTACATCGGTATGGTAAGCGTTGTTTTCATAAGATTTTTAAGCCACTTTATAACCGGTGTTGCGATCTGGGGACAGTGGGCGCCCGACGGAATGGGTAAATACCTTTATTCCCTGCTCTACAACGGCGGATTTCTTTCAATAGATTTTATTATCTGCCTTATCTGCGCCTCTCTTATGCTCCGCAAAAACGAGCTTCGCCGCCTTGTAGGCATTTCTCCCCTGAAAACCAAATAAACAAAAACCGCCCGTCGGTCTTCTCGTCAAAAAGGGTTCGAGAACCGTGGGCGGTTTTTATTATTCTGCGGCGGTAGTTGCCGGAGCTTTTTCGGTAGAGCGGCGGCGGTGGCGCACTCTTCTTTTTTTCGCTGTTTTTTTAGCCTGCTCGGCTTTTTCAAGCCCTTCTTTAAGCTGGGCTATGGCTGCCTCGTCGGCCTTTTTTACCGTACGGCGGGCGCGCCAGGTTTCGTTAAAGTTGCGGTGCATCTTGAGGGAAAGCATCATATCTCCGTCCTTCTTACAAACAAAGTGGAAGGAATACCGCTGACCCTTGGAGTGCAGGGGCTTATCCTCAAGCACCATAGGCTTTTTGCACAGAGGGCAAAGGGGATTTTTAACAACATCGTCCTCGAGCATTTCGTTTATGGTAACATAGCCGTCATCACCTGCGTCAGCGTCACCGATAACCGATTCCTCAAGAAATTCGCCGCGCATGGTGTCGTAATCCTTAATTCCCTTGGGAACGTCAAGCTCCTTGGCAACAAGGGCGGTGAAATATGCATCGTTAAGAGCATCGTGTGCGGGAAGGGTCTGCCTTATTGCAAAATACTCCATTGCGTATTCAAGAGAGCGCTGTTTTGCAAGGCCGTCGGTTTGAAGATTGAAAATGTGCTGAAGGTCGTAAACATGCTCCTCAAGCCACTTGCTCTCGAGAGAATGAATGTGGAAATTCTCTTTAAGCATAGGAATATCGTCAGGTCCCCAGGTTAGGAAGGCGAAATCGTCACCGCACCATTTTTTAAACCTTTCGGCAGCCTCGGGAAGGGGTGTTCCCATATCCATCTGCTCTTGGGTAATGCCCGTAAGAGCCGAAACGTGGCGGTGGAGTTTTTTAAAATACTGAGGCTTTACGATTATCTGGTAAGAGCCGCAGATGTTCATTTTTTTGTCCAGCTTAACCGCGCCTATCTGTATAACCTCGCCGCGCAGACGGCAGGATAAGCGCTTCTGAACAGCCAACGCCTTCTCGGCGTACGCTTGATTCCATTCAAGGTCCAGCGTTATGTAATACATCTATATTTTTTATCCTTTTTAAAATTCTGCAATTCACACAGATTATATTATAACACTTGCGCAGGAAAAAGTCAATAATTTTGGTGCATTATTCGCGAAAAGCCGTCGGTTTTGTAGCACAGCAAGCAGTCAAAGACTAAACCTCGTTTACAGTGCAAACGTATCGAACGCAGAGCGAATATCTAAAACCAAAATAGGGATTTATATCGACGAAAAAGGAGACCGCAAAGTCTCCTTTTTGATTAGAAAATTATTCCTCGGGAACGTAGTTGTAGTGAAGCTTGGCGCCTATCAGTTCGTCATTACCGTAGCTGATATAAATTTCTGCCCACTCGGCTTTGGTTCCTGTGTAATATACGTCTTTAAGGGATGAGCAATCGTAGAACGCATTATAGCCAATGCTTGTTACACTGTCGCCTATCACAATGTTTTCAAGGGATGTGCAACCGTAGAACGCATAATAGCCAATGCTTGTAACGCTGTCTCCAATCACAATGCTAGTAAGCGATGAGCAATAGCGGAACGCATAATTGCAAATCTCGTATTTCTCACCATTATAATTTTCTGGCAATGTTAGTTTGGTTTCATCACCAATGTAACCCAAAAGATAATTTATTCCGTCGTAAGTATAGAAGAGATAATCATCTTTATTAACTATCTTGATCTTGCTTTCACCGTTATGTACTTCTTTTGCATAATAGGCTACGTATCCATTATTCGACGAGCCGGCTGTTATATTAAGCGAGGATTTGTTTATTACTTCCACAAGTTTATAGCAACCGTAGAACGCCTGATCGCCAATACTTGTAACACCTTCGGGTATCACAACGCTTGCAAGGGATGTGCAACCGTAGAACGCATAATCGCCAATGCTTGTAACACTGTCGGGTATCTCAATGCTTCCAAGGGATCTGCAATATTGGAACGCATAATCGCCAATGCTTGTAACACTATCGCCTATCACAACGCTCTTAAGGGATGTGCAATAGTCGAACGCCCTGTAGCCAATACTTGCAACACCGTCGCCTATCACAACGCTTTCAAGGGATGTGCAATCTGAGAACGCAAGATCGCCAATGCTAGTAACACTGTCGGGTATCACAATGCTTTTAAGGGATGAGCAACACTCGAACGCCTCATGGCCAATGCTTGTTACACTGTCGCCTATCACAATGCTTTCAAGGGATGTGCAATATAAGAACGCAGAATTGCCAATGCTAGTAACACTGTCGGGTATTTCAACGCTTTCAAAGGATGTGCAACTGGAGAACGCAGAATTACCAATACTTGCAACACTGTCGGGTATCTCAATGCTTTTAAGGGATGTGCAATCGGAGAACGCAGAATTGCCAATGCTTATTACGCTGTCTGGTATCTCAATGCCTTCAAGGGATGTGCAATAGTAGAACGCTTCGTCGCCGATACTTTCAACACCGTTTGGTATAGCAAAGAAAGCATCGGTCTTTCCTATAGCATACTGTATTAAAGTTTTGCCGTCCTTGGTGTAAAGGCTTCCGGCTAGCGATTTATACGCAACATTATTTTCCGCTACCTCTATGCTCTTAAGGGATGTGCACTCATAGAACGAACACTCGCCAATACTTGTTACACTACCGCCTATAACAACGCTTTCAAGGGATTTGCAATACCAGAACGCAAAATTACCAATGCTTGTGACACTGTCGCCTATCACAACACTTTCAAGGGCTGAGCAACCGCGGAACGCATAATCGCCAATGCTAGTAACACCGTCGGGTATCTCAATGCTTGTAAGGGATGTGCAATCTATGAACGCAAAAATACCAATGCTTGTGACACTGTCGCCTATCACAACGCTTGCAAGGGATGAGCAACCGTAGAACGCATTATAGCCAATGCTTGTAACACTGTCGGGTATTACAATGCTTTCAAGGGATGCGCAACCGTCGAACACAGAATTGCCAATACTTGTAACACTGTCGGGTATCACAACGCTTTCAAGGGATGTGCAACGGGAGAACGCAGAATTGCCAATACTTGTAACACTGTCGGGTATCACAACGCTTTCAAAGGATGTGCAACTGGAGAACGCAGAATTGCCAATGCTTGTAACGGTGAGTCCGTTGATTTTCGATGGAATAACGACCTCGGTGTCTGTGCAGGTACCGATGCCGGTGATAGTGCATTCTGTGCCATTTCCAAAATAAGAAAGTCCCTTAGACCCCGCAGGGATAGTTTCTTCCTTAAACTTTTTGTGACACATCGTACATTCGGTGTGTCTTTTTCCTTCTTCGTTTCCTGTTGCTTCTTTATCTACTATCCAGTCACCCGCGGTACAATCGATTTTATTAACAACCATCTGCGGAACAACCATAGTGTCGCAAAGAGTGCACTTCATTCCTAAGGTTATGCCAGTGCTTTGGCAGGTGGGGGCTACCGCTTCAACCGCTACAATTTTAGTTGCATCATCGTGTTTGCAACTTGGTGCATTTTGTCCACTTAGTGCATCGTTGTTGCCGCCGTTTTCGCCGAGATCATCTCCCCCCTCACCGAAGACGTCACATGAAGAGAGCGTCAGCGCCATAGACAGGACTGCCATAACAGCCATTATTGCAACCAAAAATCTTTTCATTTTTAAGGTCCTCCGAATATAAAAGTGAATATAAAATTACAAAGTTATACCTTGGCTACATTATACCACCGAAGGATTTTTTTGTCAATAGATTTTAAATCTTGACATTTTTCTCATATTGGTGTATAATACCTTTATTAAACTATTTTTGAAGGGCTAAGGAGCTTTATGGAAAGATTCGAGCGCATACCCGATATATTCGCCTCGCAGGTTTTCAGCGAGGACGTAATGAGAGAAAGACTTCCTAAGGATGTCTATAAATCTCTACTTAATACTATTGCCGACGGCAAGGAAATTGATGCTAGCATCGCTGACGTTGTTGCGGGAGCTATGAAGGATTGGGCTATTGAACACGGCGCAACCCACTTTACCCATTGGTTCCAGCCTCTTACCGGCGTTACTGCCGAAAAGCACGATGCCTTCCTCTCTCCCGTTGGCCACGGCAAGGCTATAATGGAATTTTCCGGCAAGGAGCTTATTAAGGGTGAGCCGGACGCTTCCTCCTTCCCCTCCGGCGGACTGAGAGCAACCTTTGAGGCTCGCGGCTACACCGCCTGGGACCCTGCCTCCTATGCTTTCATTAAGGACGGCTCGCTCTATATTCCCACCGCATTCTGCTCTTACGGCGGCGAGGCTTTGGACACAAAAACTCCGCTTCTTCGCTCTATGGACGCTATAAACAATGCCGCTTTGCGTATTCTTCGACTCTTCGGTGACACAAGCTCCAAGCGCGTGCTTTCAACCGTTGGCGCAGAGCAGGAATATTTCCTCGTTGACTCTAATGACTTTAAGGCGCGTCTGGACCTCTTCTATTGCGGAAGAACGCTTTTCGGTGCTCCCGCTATTAAGGGTCAGGAGCTTGAGGACCATTACTTCGGCACTCTTCCCCCTCGCGTCAGCGCGTTTATGAAGGAGCTTGACACCGAGCTTTGGAAGCTTGGAATCTGCTCAAAAACAAAGCACAACGAGGCGGCTCCCGCTCAGCACGAGCTTGCACCTATTTTCTGCACCACCAATATTGCGGTTGACCAAAACCTGCTTACTATGGAGTTTATGCGCAAGCTTGCTCCCAAGTATGATATGGAATGTTTGCTTGCCGAAAAGCCCTTTGAGGGTATAAACGGCTCGGGTAAGCACAACAACTGGTCCCTCGCTACCGATACGGGCGCAAATCTTCTTAAGCCCGGCAAAAAGCCTGCGGAAAACAAGCAGTTTATGCTCTTCCTTGCCGCTGTGGTAAAGGCTGTTGACGAATATCAGGACCTTCTTCGTATTTCTGCCGCTACTGCAGGAAACGATTGCCGTCTCGGCGGTCACGAGGCTCCTCCCTCTATAATCTCAATCTTCCTCGGCGAGGAGCTTGATACGGTTATAAAATCGGTTATCGAAGGCTCCAGCTACTCTAAAAAGGACACAAAATATATGTCTCTCGGCGTAAAGAGCGTGCCTCTTATCCGTCAGGACACCACCGACCGCAACCGTACATCTCCCTTCGCATTTACGGGTAACAAGTTTGAGTTCAGAATGGTTGGCTCTTCGCAGAATATTGCTCTTTCCAACATCGTTCTTAACACCGCGGTTGCCGAGGCTCTTACTTACTTTGCGGACAAGCTTGAGGAGACTGTTGACTTTAACGGCTCGCTTGATAAGCTTATTGCCGAAACATTCCGCGCTCACTCCCGTATTCTCTTTGCGGGTAACTCTTATTCCAAGGAATGGGAGGAGGAAGCAGCGGCAAGAGGTCTTTCAAACTACCGCACCTCTCCCGAGGCTTACACCCACTTTACCGACGAAAAGAACATCAAGCTCTTTAGCAAGTTCGGCGTTATGAGCGAGACCGAAATGCGCTCCCGCCGCGAGATATTCTTTGAGGGCTACCGCAAGATAAAGAATATTGAAGCAAGAACAATGCTTGAGATGACCATCCGCGATATTATTCCCGCGGTGTCAAAATACATCGGCACACTCTCCGACGCAGTTAACGCGAAGCTTAGCGTTTCAAAGACTATAAATGTAAGCGCTGAGCGCGAGCTTATCGAAAAGCTCTCCGACCTCCTCGCCTCCACATACGAGGCATACACCGCCCTTGAGCGCGTTGAGAAAATTGCGATTACAAAAGCTGACGAAGAGGCCGCATTCTATTACAAGGATAGCGTTATTCCGAAAATGGACGCCCTTCGCAAGGCGGTTGACTCTATGGAAGTTCTTTGCGCCCGCGAGTATTGGCCTATGCCCACCTACGGTGATATTACCTTCCGTATATAATGCCGCGGATAATAGGCAGATAATATGTGAATAATACGTGGATAATACGTGGGCAACTTTTTGAAAAAAGTTCCCACCCCCCACAAAAACTTTATTAAAAAAACAAGGAATTTGTAAGTATTTGTTTACAAATTCCTTGTTTTTGCTTATTTTTTGAGTATTTTTTTAAGTATTGGCAACAGTCCCTGCGCCATAAAGTAGAAGCCGAGATCGGTGGGATGACACCCCTCAACCGTACCCTCGTCAGCTATAAAAGGTGTATGCTCTGTGGGGTCGAGGAAATAGACATTTTTGTCTCCCTCACTGACAGCGGTGTCATAGGTTTTCTTTATAACCGCACGACGGTCGAGTCTTAATTGGCTAAGTGCGCTGTTAGGCCTTGACATAAAGACTATGGGCAAGTCGGGATTTTTCGCCCTGACCTTTCGGTAAAGAGGCAGATGTGTTGCTTCAAGATGCTCCTGAGTTGGTGCATTATGGTCGTAATCGCAAACAAAAATGCTCATATCAAGCGATGCTATATAGTCAACAATTGCGTCCTCACCCTTCGCATTTCCCGAAAAGCCGAGATTTATATAGTCCGAGTCAAGCGCCCGCTCAAGGTGTCCTTGATAGCAGGTTCCGGGTCTTGAAGCGCAGCCGCCCTGGGTGATGGACGAGCCATAGTAGACTATGGGCTTTTCGTGCTTATAGGGTGTGGGGGGCAGGAGCGTTGCTCCCTCGTCAATACCGATATAAAGCTCGGTAAGGTTAGAGTAAAGAGGAAGATTTATCGTAATATCCTGCTCCTTCGTTCCGTCACCCACCACGCAAACGCTCTCGTAAGCCTTGCTCGGCATATTTACGGGAGGAACATAACCGCCCATAAACACTCCGTCGGCATAAACATCAAGTCCGACACTTCCCGTTATGGGGAAATGGGGCATAACGTTTATCGAGTGATATTTTGCAATTATGGCAACCCTTTTACTGTTCGTTCTAAAGCGCACTCTTCCGCCTGCTGTATTAGAGCTGAGCGAAAGGACGCCGGGACTTGTTCTTTCGGCAACATCTCTTGGCAGGCGGTAAAGCAAACCGTCATCGCCTCTTCTTAAATCACCGTAAATTTTAAACGGCTCTTCTTCAAAATAGCGGAAGATAAGACCGGTTTTGTCAATTTCCGAATCAACCTTTAAATTCTTATCAATTTCGTCAATTCTCATTGTATTTTTCCTCTAAAGCTTTTTTCAAGATTGGATAAACTGCTTTTGCCATAAGATCAAAGCCCAAATCGTTGGGATGAACTCCGTCAGAGGCGTAATCGTGACCGATTTCGGCAAAAATCTCACTGCCGTTTATCATATAAACATTTTTGTCCCCTGCCTCGACGGCGTTGTTGTAGGTGCGCTTGATTATTTCAAGGCGCTTGCCCCATGCTCCCGAAAGGTCGGCTCTCGGACAGCTTATCATAACTATGGGGAGCTCCGGATTTTTTTCTCTTACTGTGAGAAAGGCCTTCTCGTGCGTTTTTTCAAGATAGTCTGCATCGGGTGCATTGTAGTCGTAATCGAGGACAAAAACAGACATATCAAGTCCTGCAATATAGTCGGTCATCGCCTGCTCGCCCTTGCAAAGACCGCCAAAGCCGAGATTTATGTGGTTAACATCAAGCATTCTTGAAAGCTTTGCGGGATAGGAAAGACCCGGACGGGAGGCACAGGCGCCGTTGGTTATAGAGGAGCCGTAAAAGACTATCGGCTTTTCATACTTATATTTCGGGGCGCACTTTATAAGAGCACCACCGTCAACGCCTATCCCTATCTCGCCTACACCTGTGTAAAGGGGGAGATTTATTTCAACCAAATGCTCTCCGCCGCAAGGCGCGTTGATAACATCGCTGATATGAGTTTTAGGATTTTCGGGATTTGGACGGATCACACCCGCAAACTCGCCGTCAAAATAAACATCAATTCCGCAGGTGCTCAAAATGCTCATTGAATAGAATTGATAAATTTCGGTAATCTCTGCCGAAACGGCAACATAGGGGCTGTCGGTGATAAATCTAATTCTTCCGCCCGCGGTGTTGATATAATCGTGAGCGATACCTGCGCTCACCCTCTCGGCAACCTCCTTAGGCAGTCGTACATAGCCGTCATCGGTCTTAATCAAGCCGTAAATGCTAAAGTCCCCATCATCAAGGCTGTAATATTTAATTCCGGGGCGGGTTGCGCCCTTCTTGATTATCATATTTTCATCAAAAATTTTGCCCATAAATACCTCCGCGGTCAAAAGTATAGCTAAATTATACACCCAAAAAAGTATAAAGTCAATACAAAGCGGTTGATTTCTCCCGCCTCTTGTGATATAATTGATTTATAAACAAAAGCACAAGGAGCAAAATAAATGCCTATCGAAATAAACGAGCAGGAATTTAAATCCTATATAACAAAAACCTTTTCCCAAAACGGACTTTCATCCTACCTTTCGCAGGACAAGGTTGCGAAATTTCTCGCCCTCACCCGCCGTATGCTCGAGGAAAATGAAAAATACAACCTTACGGCAATAACCGACCCGAAAAAGATAATTTTTAACCACTATGCCGACTGTGTTACCCTTGCCCAGCATATAAAAAAGGGCTCAACCGTAATAGATGTTGGTTGCGGTGCGGGCTTTCCCACCCTCCCTCTTGCCCTTGTGCGGGAGGATATAAAAATCCTTGCTATGGATTCCACCGAAAAGCGGGTGAATTATGTAAAGGAAACTGCGTCGCTCCTGGGACTTAAAAATGTTACAGCGGTAACTATGCGCGCCGAGGACGGAGCAAAGCTCCCCGAATACCGCGAAAAATTTGACTATGCCACCGCAAGAGCCGTTGCGGAGCTTAGAATTCTTTCCGAGCTTTGCCTGCCCTATGTTAAGGTTGGCGGTGAATTCCTTGCAATGAAGGGTAAAAATGCCGAGTTTGAGCTTGGCGGAGCGAAAAAGGCTCTCGCAATTCTCGGCGGTAAAAATCCCACCTGCCATATGGTAAATCTTAAAGCCGACGGCGAGCCTCTTAACACCCACCCTATAATTAAGGTAGAGAAAAAGGAGCGCACCCCCGCAGGCTATCCCCGCCCCTACGCACAAATTTCCAAAAAGCCTCTTTGATGCCTTAAAACAGCTCTAAACAAGTGCAAAATCTTATAAAGCTTGAATTTTTCAGGCTCGTAACCGTAAACTGATAGTTATGATTTGCTTTGCCAAGTCAAAAGAGACCGCCTCTCGCTTACGCTTGAGTCGGTCTCTTGTTTTTTAATTCATTTTACCGAAAAGTCTGCCGAAAAAGCTTTTTCTCACTTTGGCAATTTTTTCCTTTTTCTTTGTCTTTTTAATCTTTTTGTTAAGCTGGCCGCCGTCAAGGTGATCGGTGTCAAGCTCCTTACCGCGCTTTTTGCGCTTTTCATACTGGTCGTGGGTGTAGATGCCGACATTGGCAACAAAGTCATAGACCTCAGCGCTTTCAAAATCGGATCCTTCGTGCTTATACCAGCCGAGAGCGTCAGCCATTCCCGTGTGGAGAAGATTCCAGAAATTCTCCTTTGCATCACCGGAAAGAAGATTATATATCTTGTAGCAACGGCTGGCGGAAAGGTTAAGATAGGAAAGGCTCAGGGGAATATACATTCCGTTGTGGGTAAGGAATTCCTTAATCTTAATATAAACCTCGGGGACCTTGTTGTAATATTTACGGAAGAGCTTTGCGCGGGATTGGTCGGAATAAACGCGGTGATGGATAAGTATTTCGTCCAATCTGCCAACCCTTTCGGCATAAGAAAGAGCAGCGCAAACAAAATGTACATCCTCGAAAATATAAAGCTCGGGAGCGAAGGAAAGCTCCTTTTCCTTTATAAGCGCGGTGCGGAAGAGCTTGTTCCAAACATAGCCGGTCGTTGTCTCAAAGATGTAATTGGGAATTTCGCTTTTTGAGGTTGTGGCTCCGTTAAGATAAACCTCGCCGTGCGCCTCGTCAATAGAGGGGGTAAACTTCTCGGTTTTGTTATTATAGATATCGTATTTTGAAATAGCAATATCAAGCTCCTTCTCGGTAGCGAGATTATAGAGCTTTTCAAGAAGTGTAGGCTCATAAAAATCGTCAGCATCGAGGAAAATGGTATACTCGCCCCTGACTCTGGCAATACCCTTGTTTCTCGCGGTGGAAACGCCCGCGTTGTTTTCGGTAACGACCCTAATGCGGTTGTCGGTCTCGCGGAATTTCTTGATTATATCGAGAGAACGGTCGGTAGAGCCGTCGTCAATACAGATTACCTCAATATCGGTAAGGGTCTGGGCAAGAATACTCTCGAGAGCGACCTGCAAATAATCGTAGGCGTTGTAAATAGGAACAACTACCGAAACGAGTATTCGAGGCTCGGTATTCTCTTCGGTCCGATTCAAAAGATTGTTATCAGTACTATTCATAAAAACCTTAATTTTCCTTAATAGAATTGATAATTTTTTACTCTAACATTATACCACGAACAAAGGAAAAAGTCAATACCCCAATCTTTGCAAAAAGGGCGCGAATTTCTCCTTTTTTCGGTGCAAATAAAATGGCGACTCTCCCTATTTTTAGAGAAAATCGCCATTATAAGTTAATTAAAGTTTACAAAAACCCGGGTTTTCAGCCTTTTTTAGAAAAGCTTATCTTAGATTTTTGTTTTACGCAATGATGTCGCCCTCGCAGGGATCATCCTCTTGAGCCTGAGCCTCTGCAATAGCCTCGGTAGAATAAACTACCTCGTCCATAGCGGGAGCGGATGCATCGGTAAGGATAACCTCGTCTTCCTCTTTACCCTCGTCGATAACCTCGATTGCGCGGTACTTTCCAAGACCGGTACCTGCGGGAATAAGCTTACCGATGATAACGTTTTCCTTGAGACCGAGAAGCTTATCCTGCTTGCCGTTGATAGCAGCCTCGGTAAGAACTCTTGTGGTCTCCTGGAAGGAAGCGGCGGAAAGGAAGGAGTCGGTCATAAGAGCGGCCTTGGTAATACCGAGAAGAAGGGGTGCGCCCTCTGCCTTGCGAAGTCCTGTTTCGCCTGCGGCAATTCTCTCCTCGATTTTTTCGTTAGCCTCGCGGAATTCGCCAACCTCAACCTTGGTACCAACGAGGAAGTCGGTGTCACCTGCGTCCTCGATCTCAACCTTACGGGTCATCTGTCTTGCGATACACTCGATGTGCTTATCGTTAATTTCAACGTCCTCACCGCGGTACACCTTCTGTACCTCACGAATGATGTAGTCATAAACCGCATCAATACCGCTCATGTGAAGAACGTCGGCAGGGTTAAGGAAACCTTCGGTCAACTGCTGACCGCGGGTAAGCTCCTGACCGTCCTCGATAGCAAGACGCATACCGAAGGGAATCTCGTAAACAACCTCTTCAGCAGCGGGAAGTCCGTTCTGGTCGGTTGCGCCGTTAACGATAACCTTAGAAAGCTTTTTATCAGAAACGATACGGGCGGTACCGTTATACTCTGTTACAACAGCAGTCTTCTTGGGACGGCGAGCCTCGAAGAGCTCCTCAACTCTGGGAAGACCCTGGGTAATGTCCGAACCTGCGACACCACCGGTGTGGAAGGTTCTCATCGTAAGCTGTGTACCGGGCTCACCGATAGACTGAGCAGCAATAACGCCGACAGCCTCACCGATAGAAACGGTGTCACCGTGTGCAAGGTCTGCGCCGTAGCAGTGAGCGCAAACACCGCGCTTTGCAAGACAGCGAAGAATGGTACGAACTTCAACAGAGGTGATGCCTGCTGCGATAATATCGTTAGCAAGAACCTCGTCAATCATTGTATTTGCGGGAACGATAAGCTCACCGGTTTCCTCATTTATTACATCGTTTACGGTGTATCTGCCAAGAAGTCTCTCATAGAACTTCTCAACAACTACCTGACCGGAAATAATGTCGGAAACGATGATACCGGACTTAGAACCGCAGTCCTCCTCACGAACGATAACGTCCTGAGAAACGTCAACAAGACGACGGGTAAGGTAACCCGAGTCAGCGGTACGGAGCGCAGTATCCGAAAGGGACTTACGCGAACCCTTTGCACCCATGAAGTACTCAAGCATTGTAAGGCCTTCACGGAAGTTGGATTTAATGGGAATTTCGATAGTCTTACCGTTGGTTGCGAACATAAGTCCACGCATACCGGCAAGCTGTCTCATCTGCTTGATAGAACCACGGGCTCCCGAGGTAGCTATCATGTTAAGGGAATTGTACTTATCAAGGTTTGCAATAAGCGCATCGGTAACTGCGTTTGTGGTCTTATCCCAAACATCAATAACCTGCTTATAACGCTCGTCGTCAGAAAGTTCACCCCAAGCGAAGAGCTCGTTGATTTCGTCAACCTGCTTTGCAGCATCTTCAAGGAGCTGCTTTTTCTCGCCGGGAATGGTCATATCGTAAACCGAGATAGAAAGCGAACCTCTGGTAGAGTACTTATAACCCATAGACTTGATTTCGTCAAGAACCTTTGCAGCCTCAGCAAAGCCGTGATACTTGATAGTAAGGTCAACTATCTCCTTGAGCTTCTTGGAGGTGGTTGCAAAGTTGATTTCAAGACCGAAGGGATCCTTAGATCTGTCAACATAACCAAGGTCCTGGGGAATTCTCTGGTTAAATATAAGTCTACCGTAGGTAGCATCAATAAGAGCAGTCTTTTCCTCGCCGTCAATAACCTTGGTAACTCTAACCTTGATTGCGGCGTGCATACCGAGGCGC
>JAZORT010000035.1:0-13793 GCA_045656745.1 Eubacteriales bacterium
CATTTTTATTCAAAAAAAGATTAAAGTTTTTGCGCCGATTTTTTCAAAAAGCGGCAACCCCCCCTTAACCCCCGAAAAACTCTTAATATGGGGAGGGATTTATTCGCAAAGTTATCAAGGGCTCTGCCCGCCATACAACTCTGAGCGCAAGTCTGCCGTGTCATTCCGAGCGGGAGGCACATTGTTCGAGGACGAAAACATTCATCGAGGAATCTCCTTTTTCGAACCGCTTTCGGTTTAAGTTTCGGCAAGGATAGACTTCTTCTTGCTTCTCACTTGCCAAAGTCTAAAAGATATAAGGCTCCGAGTCGGAGATCCCTCAGTAAGGCTCTGCGTCTTCGGGGTGTGGTATTGCTTTCGGGATGACAGGTTTGAGGGAGCAAAGATTTTTTCGATGTGCTATCACCAAGGTGTCATTCCGAGCGGTAGGCGCATTCTTCGAGGACGCAGAGCGCGGAGCGAGGAATCTCCTGCTCGGAGCCTTTAGCGGCACAGACTTTGGCAAGGGTACACCGAAGAGTAACAAAAAATATAGACTCATTTTGATGCGCTGTGTAAATCATTTTGACAAGACCCCCACTAAAATTTAGTTGGTTACCCCACTAAAATTTGGTTAGTCACCGACTAAAAATTGGTAGCAATATATAAGTATATATATAAGTAATAATATATAGGTATAAGAGAAAATAAAAACAACAACGACGACTACTACGCTTCGCGGATTTTTAGAGATTTAAAGTTTTTGGATTTTTCTTTATTTTAAAAAAACAAGGCAGAGGAAATTCTCTGCCTTTTGCAATTATGGATATGTGTTTTTTCTTACTTTATGAAAAGAATGCTTTATAAAAAACGTAGGTCAGCGGATAGGTGTCGTGGGCATAAACATAGGCAACGCCCCGAGCGGGTTGCGCGTCTGCCTTGAGAATAAATCCCCGGCGGCTTGGCGAAAGGTAAAATCCCGCGCTCTGTGCGGCGGAGATAAGGCTCGTTTGCTCGCGCTCGGTAAAATGCAATTCCTCGTCGGCTTCAAAGGAAAGCTCAAGCCCGCCTTGGGTCATAGAGGCATACACCGTAATAAACGCCCTGCCGTCCGCCTGCCTAAGTAGCAGTTTAATAAGATAAGCCAGGTATTCCGCGGAAATTTTTATAATCGTGTTTTCAATTTTGCCGTATTTAACCTTAATAAGTCCGCGAAAATTCTCGCTCAAAAATTCTTCAAGCGCAAGAACGACCGTGTGCGTATAAAGCTCCTTTTTGTACGCAACGCCCAGCTTAGGGTCGGTAATTCTCGATAGCGCGGAGGTGTCAAGCTTTTTCATAATAACTAAAAGCACCCTTTGAATGGTAATATCTTTAACAGTAAAGTATTTTTGATTTTAATTCATCGAAATATCCTTGTGGGAAACATAGCTGTAATCGGTGGTGAATTCAGGGCTTTCGATAAGCTCGTTTTCAGCGCTGCCAAGCACTCCGCCGATAATGTTTTCAAGATAGGAATATTCTGCAAGGGTGTAGAAATCCTCGAGGAATTGGTCGGTTTTTTCCAGCTTGTAAACGAAATAATAGCCGTCTGCATTAGTGTTTGTGAGGGTAATTATCTCGCTGAAGCTGCCGTCAGCGGTAGAAAAAACGGTAGAAATATAGTCGTAATAATCAAGGCTTGAAAGAGCAGTTCTGCCGAGAAGAATTCCGCTTACCTCGTTGTTTACTATAAGGTCACTCTCGGTTGCCGCGGTGCCGCCTATTATGCGAACGGCGATTGCGTATTCGTCGCTAAGGGACGAAATGTTTTCCTTGAATTTAACAACATCGGAATAGCTCTTTGCCCCTGCGGGGAAATAAGCCTGAAGAATTCTTGCACAGCTGTCGGAGTAGTAGTATTCCTTAACATCATCCTCGGAATATTCGTATTCGCCGTAATAGTAATTCTCAATAGCCTCTATTGCCAGAGCATAGCGGTAAAGAAGAATTGCGGTTGAATAGTTGAGGTTGTTGTTTTTCAGGTTTTCAAGATACTTGTCATAGCTGCCGTGGCCTGCCTGATTTGCATCACCCGTAACAGCTCCCGCAATAAACGACTTTATGCGGTTTTCGGCATCCTTTGAATATACATCGTAGCCGATAGACTCTGCAATATGTATTGCCGCGAAGATTTCCGACGCCTCTTTGACGATAATCTCGTTTATTTTGTCAATGTAGCTCTGAGCATCCGCAGAGGACCAAACCGTATCGTCACCGCGGTCAACGATAGCCTTGTTGTTAAGGAAAAGCGCTCTGTAAAGCTCGTATTTTACCTGATATTCGGTATTCTCTATCTTGAGGGTAATAACAACCCTTGCCTCCTCCTCGGTGCTCTCAACGGCAGGGTAATCCTCTTCCTTTGCGCAGCCTGCAAGAAGTGTAAGACAAAGGAAAACGAAAAGAAGGGATAATATCTTTTTCATAGGACATCTCCTCGGTTTTTGTCAATTTTGCAAAACTATTTTAGCAGATTTATGTTAATAAATCAAGAACAATTATAAAAAGTTTAAAAAGCTTGGGAAAAAGTTATTGAAATTAGGGCAAAAATGTGGTATCATAAACAAAAATACATTTAACTCGGAGAAAAGCCAAAATGGAAGAACTTTATACCGTCAAACTCTCAAAGATTATAAATGAATTCTCGCTTGAGGTATTGTACCTTAACGACCTGCCCGAGAATATCGAAATTTCCTGCACCCGTATAAACCGCCCCGGACTCCAAATGGTTGGATTTTATGACCACTATGAGTCGATGCGCTTGCAGATAATCGGCAAGGTTGAGCACCTTTATATGGAAAAGCTCTCTGCCGAGGAGAGATATGCAAGACTTGAGGACTTCTTTAGGTCAAGACCTATCGGCGTTATATACACCACCTCTCTCCCCGTTTCCAAGGACAGTATCGAGCTTGCGGAAAAATACGGCGTTCCCGTTCTCCGTACCTCAAAGTCCTCCTCCGACTTTATGGCGGCGCTTATCGCATTCCTGAATGTTGAGCTTGGACCGCGAATCACCCGCCACGGCGTTCTTGTTGAGGTTTACGGCGAGGGTATACTCCTCCTTGGTGAATCGGGCGTGGGTAAGAGCGAAACCGCAATAGAGCTTCTTAAAAGAGGCCACCGCCTTATTGCCGACGATGCAGTTGAAATAAGAAAGGTTTCAGCCAACACCCTCGTGGGCAGAGCGCCCGAAATTATCCGCCACTATGTTGAGCTTCGCGGCATTGGCATCGTGGACGTAAGAAGACTTTTCGGTATGGGCTCGGTAAAGGAAACGGAGAAGGTTGACCTTGTTATCAACCTTGAGCCTTGGCAGGACGGCAAGATGTATGACCGCCTGGGCCTTGACGAAAACACTACCGAAATTCTCGGCATCAATGTACCCAGCATCGTTTTGCCCGTTTGTCCCGGACGTAACCTTTCTGTGGTTATCGAGGTTGCCGCAATGAACAACCGCCAAAAGAGAATGGGATACAATACTGCGGCAGAGTTCAACAAGCGCCTTATGGAGTCAATGGGCGTTAATTGATGGTAAAAAACAATCAATTATCACAAGAAAGAGGGCAAATAGTGGTAAAATGAAGATTTTGAGCGCAAATTACGATAAGATACTTTCCACCCACGGCAAAGAGACGTACGATGCCTTTTGCGAGCTTCAATCGCTTTATACCGACGGAATATATAAGTGGTATGCAGGGCTTTGGGAAAAGGAAATAGGCGGATTTTATTATTCCGAATCCGCAAGAGATAACGAGGGATTTTTGCCCGATATTGAAAGCACAGCGCAGCTTCTCGGCTATGTTGAGGAGCTTGGCCTTGTACCCGAGCTTATAAATCTTCCCGAGGGAATGAAGAAAAAAATTATTTCCTTCCTTCAGGGACTTCAGGATAAGGATGACGGCTATTTCTATCACCCCCAGTGGGGCAAGGGCGTAAACGAGTCACGCAAAGCGCGAGATATGAATAACGCCGCCATAACGCTTAAAAAGCTCGGCACAGCACCTCTCTATCCCACCGCGGTTGAGAGAATAGAGAAGGCAACCCTTGAAAACCGCGCCTCGGACGAAAACTCCACAGTGCCCGAGTTTTTGAGGTCAAAGGAAGCGCTTGTCGAATATTTAAACTCCTTTAAGATAAACGAAAATTCCTATACCGCAGGCCATAAAACCACCTGTATTTCGGGTCAGGTAAAGGCGGCGGGACTTGCCGATGTTTGCGGTGAGTTTCTCGACTCCACCCAGCACGATAACGGACTTTGGGAAGAGGAGCTTACGTACAGAGCCTCGAACGGACTTATGAAAATAAGCTGCGCTTACTCAAACCTCGGCAGACCGTTCCCCAATCTTCAAAGAGCCTTTGACTCGGCTATTGATATTGCCGTAGGGGATATTCCCGTTACCGCGATCGTTGATGTTTTTAACCCGCCCTATACTCTGCTTAATCTTCTTGAGAATATGAAGCTTGTGGGAGATGAGGAAAATTATATTAAAGCAAAGAAAAGGCTTCGCGAGCGCGGAGCCGAGCTTCTCAGAGCGACTAAGAGAAAGGTTGAGGTTTTTGCAAAGCCAGACGGCTCCTTCTCCTATCTGCCAAAGGCCTCCTGCCCAACCTCTCAGGGATGCAAGGCATCGCTTGGCGTTGATGAGGGCGATGTAAACGCAACATCGCTTGCCCTCGGCTCAAGAAAGCGCACGCTTTGGATACTCGACATCGACGCAGGCTATATGGCAAACAAAGAGGATACCGAAATTTTCTTGAAGTTGCTTGGTGAAAAATAATTATATCTAAAAAACCGTCTTGCCTTTTCGCAGGGCGGTTTTCTTTTGCCCCGCACTTTTGCCTTTTTGCGGTTTTCACCGGCTATGCGGCATTTTCTTTTGTAATAAACCTGCTTTATCGGTCATATATTTAATCGAACAAAATATGAAGGTGAGGCTTTTTTATGCAATATAAGCAGAGCGGCGAATTCTCAAAATGCGAGTGGAAAACCGACGCGTATACCGAAACGGGCGCGGACTACACTCTCCCCGATTACAACGGTGATGTAAGAAAAATTTTATACACCGAGGCAAAAATCAGACCCTCGGGAAGCTTTGAAAATGGCGAAAATATCGACTTTTCGGGAATAATTGTTTACAATTTGATATATTCAGACTCAGAAAACAGAATAAACTCGGTATCCTTTACCTCGGATTATGACCATAGTATAAAGTGCGGCGAGGGCTGCGAGGCGGTAAGCTTTGAGCCATGTCTTGCCAACTTTTCTTTAAGACTTCTCGGTCCTAGGAAAATATCCGCAAAGGCGGCTCTTTCCTCAAAAATTCTTCTCTCCCGCAAAACCGAGCAAAAAATCGAGGGCACAGCCTTCGAGGCAGGCAGCGCACCCGAGGTCAATAACCTTTCGGTAAGCCTTATGTCTGCCGCAGCGTCCGAGTGCTCCGAGAGGGAGTATGCAGAGGAGCTTTTAAGGCTTGACGGCGAGGGAGCCGACTCGGTTGAGGTAATTCACTCGGGCGGCGAGTGTCTGATAGAGAGTGTAAGCGCCGATAGCGAGGGAGCAATACTCCGCGGTACAGCCCGCATTGTTGCGCTTGTAAAAACTTCGCAGGGGAATATACAAAGAGTTGAAAAAACGGTAAAAATAGACGAAAATATCCCCTTTGAGGGGGCGTGTGAGGCAATGAAGCTTGCGGGCAGGGCGCAGGTAAGCTCGGTAAGATGCTCTGTAAACGGTGACGAGGGCGGCTGCTCGGTTGTGGGCAGTCTTATTGCCGAATTGACTCTTGAAGCCTTTGGAAACAGCAATTCTTCGCTTGTTGCGGACGCATACAGCTGCGAGGGCGAGTGCGAAAATGAGTATACCGACTTTAAATATTTAGAGCTTTTAAACCTTGTTACCGAGAGAGGCGAGCTTTCTATGCAGACCTCGAGAGAGGCGGTTGAAATTGAGGGAGCTTTAGAGGTTATCTGTCTTGGAGCCGATGTAAAAATTTCCTCCTGCGAGTCGGAGGGTGAGCTTTGCCGTATTTCGGGAGATATAAATTACTCGGGAATTGCCATAGGTGCTGACGATAAGGGTAACACCTGCTACCACCCCTTTAAGGTCAGCCTGCCTTTTGAGAATAATGTAAATAAAGGTTTGCAAAATGATGAGAAAATTCTCTTATATCCCTTTGTAAGCTGCTATAATGCCTCCGCAGAGGCAGACGAGAGTAGTATCTACCTTAAAACAATGGTGCAAACAAAGCTCTTTGTCTGCCGCGAAAACACAAGAAAAATTCTCGCCGGCTCGGAGCTTTGCGCCTCTGCCTCCCTTGATAATCGGGACTCGAAGATAGTCGTTTATTACCCCGAGGCAGGCGAGAGCCTCTTTGAGATTGCAAAACGCTTCCGCACAACGGTTGAAAAGCTCACCGCGGATAATGCTATAAGCCATACAGCTTCCTCGGACGGCACAGAGCACCTTTTAGAGAAAAAGCTTCTTATTTATTAAGTCCGCCCGAGCTTAATATGGTTTTGCCGGCTTATTGAAACCGCCCGAGCGGTTAAAATCCCAAAAAATACAAAAGCCTGCCGATTTTACTCGGAAAGCGCAAAAAAACGGAGAAGCCTTATAGTTTCTCCGTTTTCTTTTTTATATTTAGTCTTGTTCGAGCCAGTTTTTGCCCGAGGTAATGTCTACCGTCAAGGGAACAGAGAGCGAAGCAACCCGCTCCATTTCCTCTTTAAGGATTTTTTTGCAAAGCTCTGCCTCGCGCTCGCGCGCCTCTACAACAAGCTCGTCGTGCACCTGCATAACTATCCTTGCATCAAGGCCCTCCTTCTTCAAGCGCCTATGCACACCAAGCATTGCAAGCTTCATTATATCCGCCGCAGAGCCTTGTATCGGCGCATTCATTGCAATTCGCTTGCCGAATGCCCTCTGCGCCCCGTTAGGCGCGGTAAGCTCGGGGATATAACGCCTTCTGCCAAAGACGGTTTTTGTATATCCGTCCCTCTTTGCCTCCTCAACGACTCTGTCAAGATATTCGCTGATAGAAAGGTAGTTCATAAGATAGTTTTTAATATATCTTGTTGCCTCGGCAACCGTTGTGCCAATGTCCTTTGAGAGCGAGAAGCCGCTAATGCCGTAGATGATGCCGAAATTCACAGCCTTTGCCCGCTTACGCATACTTTCGCTGACCGAATCCTCTGGAACGCCGAATACCGCGGCGGCAGTTTTTGTGTGAATATCCTCGCCGTTAACGAATGCCTCTTTCATAGTGTAATCGTCGGCAATATGCGCAAGGAGTCTAAGCTCTATCTGTGAGTAGTCTGCGTCAACAAGGGTGTAACCCTCCTCCGCTATAAAGTAACGGCGCATCTCTCTGCCCATTTTTGTTCTGATGGGAATGTTTTGCAGGTTGGGGTCTGCGCTGGAGAGGCGTCCCGTTGCGGTAAGAGCCTGCTTAAAATCTGTGTGAATTCTGTCTCTTTCGTCGGCAGATTCGGGGAGAGCGAGAGCATAGGTGCTCTTCAGCTTTGTTACCTGGCGGTATTCGAGAATATCGTCGATTATGGGTGACTCGCTCCTAAGCTCCTCAAGGGTCTCGGCATCGGTAGAATAGCCGGTTTTTGTCTTTTTCTTCTTGCAGGTAAGCCCAAGGTCCTCAAAAAGCACCTCGCCGAGCTGTTTTGGGGAATTAACATTAAATTCCCGTCCCGCCTGCATATATATCCTTGCTTCAAGGTCGCGCGCAAGCTCTCCGAGCGCCTCGCCGAATTCAAGCATTTTCGCAGGGGCGATCTTAAAGCCTGCCTCCTCGATTTCGGCAAGAACGTTTATTAGGGGAAGCTCTATATCGAAAAGAACAGTGCCTAAGCCGTCCTCCTCAATCTTTTTGCGCATTGCCTCCTCGATTTCGGGATAAAGATGCACCTTTGGTCCCTCTGCGGGAATAACGCCCGCAAAAACGCCGGCAAGAGAATCTATACCCGCCGTCTTGCTGGAGGGATTTATAACATAGGAGTAAAGGGCAAGGTCTAAAAATGTAGTGGAATCAAGCTCTGCGCCCGCCTCCTTTAAGAGGTGATAGAGCGCCTTTGCATCGTAACAAATTACCTCGCAGTTTTCAAATATTTTAACAATATCCGAAAGCGCTCCCTCGTAAGAAAAAGCCTGATTTTCTGCAAAAATGTAAACAATACCGTTCAAAAACTCGAAAGAAAAGCGTTTTTTCGCGATTTCTCCAAGCTTTTGCGAGTCGATTTTTTCATAAAAAACTTCTCTTGTATCGGCTTTGATTTCGGCTACGGTGGGTGCGCTTTCGGCGCTCGATGAGCCCGCGCTCTTTTCCTCGTCTGCTACGGAGGGCATAGCGCAGGAGTCTGTGTCTGATGCCGAAAGACCGAACTTTGTGATAAACGAGTTTAATTCAAGGCTTATAAATTTGCGGTAAAGACCGCCCTTGTTAAATCCGCAGTATTTAAGGTCCTCAAGGCTCTCCTTGATAGGCGCGTTTGTCTCAATCGTCGCAAGGGTTCTTGAAAGATAGGCGGAGTCCTTGCCGCAGATAAGCTTCTCGCGCACACCCTTTGTTATCCTTGAGTCATCGAGGTTTTCATATATTCCCTCAAGCGTGCCGAAGTTTTGAATAAGTGTTTGCGCGGTCTTTTTTCCTATTCCCGCGACACCCGGGATATTGTCGGAGGAGTCGCCCATAAGAGCCTTCATATCAATAAAAGCATCGGGCAAGATGCCGTATTCCTCGGCAAATTCCTTCTCCTTCATAAGCTTTGTTTCGGCGTTTGTGACCAGCAAAACCGAGATTTTGTCATCAATAAGCTGTAAAAGGTCGCGGTCTCCCGAAAGAATATAGCTCTCGGTGTCCTCGCAGGAGTGCGCCATTTTCGCAACAGTGCCCTGAATATCGTCTGCCTCAAAGCCCACAAGCTCCATAATATGAAGTCCCATAAGCGAAAGGCATTCCTTTGCATCTGCAAACTGGGCAAGAAGGTCCTCGGGAGTGGGGTGCCTGCCCGCCTTGTATTCGGGATACATTTCGTGACGGAAGGTCGGGTGCTTCAGGTCGAAGGCTACGGCGGCATAATCGGGCTTTATAGCACTTATCTGCCTTGAAATTATATTTATCATACCAAAAATGGCATTCGTAGGCCGTCCGTCCTTGGTTGAAAGCGCCCTTACGCCGTAGTAGGCGCGGTTTATTATACTGTTACCGTCTATGACGAGTATTTTTTTCATAGGATTATTCCTTTTCGCTGTTTTCGTCCGCTTGGAGAGTGTCTGCCTCGGGAATTGTCTCCTCATCGGTCATAAATGTGGGGATTTCAATCTCGTAGTTCGAGCCTTCAAGGTTTTGCGCGGCTTCATCGGCGGGGCTCTCGCTCTTTTCCTGGCAGGCTCTTGCGCTTATTTCGTCCATACGGAGCTTTGCCATTTTGTCTATGGCAAGAGCCGCGTTGCAGGGCTCGTCCGCAACAAGAGAGGCGGTAAGGTAAAGGCGGCATACCGTGTAAGCGCCGAGGACAAGCACGAGAATATTCTCGGCTATTCCCGTTGAAAGTATTGCCGAGGAGTCTGTCCCCTTTACAAAATAATATATTAAGGAAGGAATTGAAGAGAAGAATGCAAGATTTGCACCGATAAGACCAAAGCTGATGTAAAGCTTCCACATAGGACGGCCGAGAGAAATACGGGTCTCGTAAAGGAAGAATATGGAAAGTCCGATAAAGGAAAGCTGGTCGATAAGCTTGTTGGGGGCGTTTAAGGGCAGGGAGTCAGTGAAGAAGAGATACACCGCGTACATTGCAAGAAAGGCAACACAGGATGTACAGAAGGCGGCTCTTATGCGGCTTCTTCTCTTTTCAAGAAAAACATTAAGGAAGAAGTTAAAAACGCAAACAAGGCACAAAATAAGGGTTATTACAAGCACGGCGGGGATTATGGGGCTTTGCGCCTTTGCTGTGCCACCCGCCTCTCTGCTTTTAAGAAACTCGGCAAAAATATCCTTCGCAACAAAGAGCAAGGATGCAGCCGCAAGTCCCGAGGGAATATAGGTTTGGGGATTTACAAAGGATGCCGCAGGACAAAGCGCATTCTTCCTGTCAAAGGCAAAGGTGATAGCGAATATGGCGGCAGCAAGGGTGATCGCGCCGGCAACAGTCATCAATATCTTGTTTTCAAAATATATCCCACCGCTGTCAAGATTGATAAGCAGAGCTATCGACCTCAGGGTCACCGTAATTATACTGATTGGCAAAAATATGGCAAGATAGACCAAAATTTTTCTAGTTGATTTCGTCATTTTTCGAAAATTCCTTCATTTATATTATAACACGTGCGCGCGAGAGAATAGTTTACAGTAGATATTGTACAACATAATTATGAACAAATTGTAACAAAAAACGAAAAAATGAAATTTTTATTGAATATATGCCCCCATAGGTGCTTGAAAATGCGGAAAAATTTATTCTTTGTGCAATATATACAAAAACACGCCTTGATTTTCGTTAAAATTCTAAGAAATTTTTTTAAAGTTTTTTTGCCGTAGGTATTGCAATTTTCCTTCTTATAATGTATAATTAATAAGCTTGATATGCGATGATGCGGGAGGTGGCTGCCCTTTGAGGTAGGGAATTTCCGCGGAGTATGTCCGATATTTAACCGGGCGAAGAAGTGTGTTGTATTCTGTTACACACTGTCAACACGTTTACGGTTCGTTAGTCACTGCGGAGGATTTACGAACTGATTTTACCGGGGTGGTTTGATACACCCGAGACAGTGTAAAACTCAATCGCCTTCTTAATGCGTTTCCAAGCACCCATAAAGCAAAAGGAGGAAAAACAAAATGGCACAGAACAAAATCAGAGTACGTCTTAAGAGCTACGATTCCACCATCATTGACGCCGCAGCGGCAAAGGTTGTAGATGTTGCTAAGAGAAATGGCAGCAAGGTGAGCGGTCCTATTCCGCTTCCTACCGACAAGGAGATCGTAACTATCCTCAGAGCTGTTCACAAGTACAAGGACAGCCGCGAGCAGTTCGAGATGCGCACTCACAAGAGATTGATCGACGTTATCGATCCTGCACAGAAGACTGTTGAGGCTCTTATGAGCATCGAGCTTCCCGCAGGCGTTGAGATCGAGATCAAGGCTTAATTCAAGTTAACCCATCGGGAGCTTCAAATCCCGCGGAGTCTTGCGCTCCAAAAAACCACGGCCTCGTGGTCACGTTGGCGGATGCCGAAAGGTAAAATCAAAACCGTCAACCAATAACTAACGGAGGAAAAATGAAAAAAGGCATTATCGGCAAGAAGCTGGGCATGACTCAGATCTTCGACCAAAAAGGCAATGTGATTCCCGTAACCCTGATTGAAGCAGGTCCTTGCGCGGTAGCACAGAAGAAGACCGTCGAAACCGACGGCTACAACGCTCTTCAGCTCGCATTTGAAGATGTGAAGGAAAAGAACGTTAACAAAGCGAAGCTTGGCCATTTCAAGAAGGCAGGCCTCACCCCCAAGCGTCATCTCAAGGAATTCAGACTTGAGGATTGCAGCGCGTATGAAGCAGGTTCGGTAGTAACCGTCGATACCTTCGCCGAGGGCGAGAAGGTCGACATCACTGGTATTACCAAGGGCCGCGGATATACCGGTTGCGTTAAGAGATGGGGACACAAGATTCTCAGAATGACTCACGGTACAGGTCCTATTCACCGTCAGTGCGGTTCCATGGGTCCCATTTCCGATCCCTCTCGTGTTTACAAGAACAAGAAGATGGCGGGACAGTACGGTAACGAGCAGGTTACAATCCTTAACCTCGTAGCGGTTAAGATCGATGCAGAAAAGAACCTTATCGCAGTGAAGGGTGCGGTTCCCGGTGCAAAGGGCGGCATAGTCTTCATTCGTGATTCGGTTAAAGCATAACGGAAGGAGGAAATAAGAATGCCTAATATTAAAGTTGTTGATATGGCGGGCAAGGAAGTTGGCGATCTCGCCCTCTCCGAAAAGGTCTTCGGCGCAGAAGTTAACGAAGCAGTCCTCCACACCGCTGTAAGAGCGTTTCTTATGAACCAGAGACAGGGCACACAGTCCACCCTTACCCGTTCGGAAGTATCCGGCGGCGGTAAGAAGCCCTGGAAGCAGAAGGGTACCGGTCATGCAAGACAGGGTTCCACCCGTTCTCCTCAGTGGACACACGGCGGTATCGCTCTCGGCCCCAAGCCCAGAAGCTATCGCGTAACTCTCAACAAGGCTACCAAGAAGGCTGCTATGTTCTCTGCACTTTCTTCTAAGGTTGCCGGCGGCAATATGGTAGTTGTTGATGCTATCACCGCAACCGAGTACAAGACCAAGGCTATGGTTAATATGCTTGGTGCTGTTGGTGCAGCAAAGAAGGCTCTCGTGGTTCTTCCCGAGGTTAACGATTTCGTTATCAAGAGCCTTGCAAACATCGAGGGTGTTAAGTCCACTCAGTGGAACACCATCAACGTATACGACATTCTCAACTGCGATACTCTCATCGTAGCTAAGGATGCGGTAGCAAAGATTGAGGAGGTATATGCAAGATGAAGTCTGTTGCAGATATCATTGTAAGACCTCTTATCACCGAGAAGAGCATGGACGGCGTTGCTAACAAGGTTTACACCTTTGAGGTTGCCGCTGACGCTACCAGAGCAGATGTTGCTATGGCGGTAGAAAAGATGTTCAAGAAGACCAAGGTTGCTAAGGTCAATATTATTAATATGAAGAAGAAACCCAAGAGATACGGCGTTCACTTCGGCTATACCAGCGAGTGGAAGAAGGCAATAGTTACTCTTACTGCTGAGTCGGATTCTATCGAGTTCTTCGAAAGCATGAACTGACGAGGAGGTAGAAAGTAATGGCAACTATTAAATACAAACCGACGACCCCGTCGCGCAGAAATATGATGAGCCCCTCCTTCGAAGAGGTAACTAAGTTCTCTCCCGAGAAGAGCCTCATTGTTAAGAAAAAGAAGAATGCCGGCCGTAACAGCTACGGTAAGATCACCGTTCGTCATCACGGCGGCGGCAACAAGCAGAAGTACAGACTTATCGACTTCAAGAGAAATGTTGACGAGTCCGCAAAGGTACTTGGTATCGAGTACGACCCCAACAGAACTTCCTACATCGCTCTCCTTGAGAACGAGGCAGGTAAGAAGAGCTACATCGTTGCTCCCGTTGGTCTTACCGACGGTGACGTTGTAACCGCAGGCGCTGATGCAGACATCAAGCCCGGTAACGTTCTTCCTATTTCCGCAATTCCTGTTGGTACTATCATTCACAATATCGAGCTTTACCCCGGTAAGGGCGCACAGCTTGTTCGTTCCGCAGGCGCATTTGCTCAGCTTATGGCTAAGGAGAACGGCTCCGCTCAGGTAAGACTTCCCTCCGGCGAAGTTCGTATAGTTCGTCTTGATTGTAAGGCAACTATCGGCCAGGTTGGTAACATCGAGCATGAAACCGTTAAGCTTGGTAAGGCCGGTAAGACCCGTCATAAGGGCATTCGTCCTACCGTTCGCGGTTCTGTAATGAACCCCTGCGACCACCCTCACGGTGGTGGTGAAGGTAGATCGCCCATCGGCCGTCCCGGTCCTGTAACTCCTTGGGGCAAGCCTGCACTTGGTTATAAGACCAGAAACAAGAAGGCTAGAACCAACAAGTTCATCATTAAGCGCAGAAACGCTAAGTAATTGACGGAGGAGAATAACTAATGAGCAGAAGCTTAAAGAAAGCACCCTACGTTGAAAAGAAACTCTTTG
>JAZORT010000036.1:0-61104 GCA_045656745.1 Eubacteriales bacterium
GTTTTTCCACGAAAAAAGCCTCCCTTCGCAGATATTATCGTCGGTGCGAGAGAGGCTTTATTCACTTGATTTGCGAATTATTTTTCAATAATGTGGAAGGTCTGGTTTACGATCTGGTCGCAGGCCTTGACCGAGGTTTGACGGAGCGACATCAGGCGCATACCGACGTTCTCGATAAGATTGCGGGGAGGAAGGGGAAGATCGCGCATCTCCTTTGCGTTAATCTGCTTCGATTTTGAGATAATAGAGAGGTATCTGTCGTAAATCGTGGAGTTAAGAAGAGCAAAGAGACCGAAGGCAAGGCGGGGAGAAAGCTCCTCGTTCTTATCCTTTGTGTCAATAAAGTTGACCTTGTTGTGAGTGCTGATGTACTTGTATGCGGGGAGCTGAGCCGCCATATAGATTGCCGAGTTAAGGAAACGCTCGTCGCTCTTTGCGGGAACGCGCTTGATGATTATCATATTCTTGTTCTTTTGAACAAGGCGGGGGTCAACCGCCGCAATGTACTGACGTTTTACGGGCTGGGGGAAGTTGATCTGTCCGTTCTTGATAGCCGAGGGGCGAAGAAGGGGCAGGGTGTTCTTGTTAGGCTCGGTAAAGAGCAGACCCTCGCACTTGGAGTCGATAACAAGACCGGTTGAAATTTTGAGTCCGAGAGAAGAAAGAGTCTCGGGAAGGCGGGATATGTGCTGAACGATCATAGTGTCCTCAACGCTCTTGGGAAGAGTGAGAGTGCCGTCTGTTTCGTCAACAACAAAGGTGTAGTCAAGCTCGGGAAGCTTGGTAAGCTCCTTACCGCTGTCGGTAGAGGTGGTAACTGTGATAACCGAGGGCTTTTCAGCCTTCTTGTAGCCGAGAACGACGTTCTTTTTGAGAGGAACGGCTCTCTTCGCATTCTTCTGAGGACCGACGAAGAGGTGAATTCTGTTAAGAGCAAGGTTTTCTGCCATTTCCTTACGGAAAGAGGTAAGCTGAGAAGCGCTTGCAACCTGGGTGGGAAGCACGACGACAAGCTGTCCGCCTTCTTCAAGATGACGGGAAGCAAGAGCGGCAAAGAGGAACGCGGAGTTTATTTTAAGCTGGGTAACACCGCCAACCGCCAAAGCCTCGGCAGAGCCTTTTTCGATAAAGTCCTGAGGAGGATTTGCAATAATAATATCAAACTTGTCCTCAACGATTTTGCCGTAGAATGAAACGGTGTAGTGGTTTTTGGAATCGGTGAGATAATTTTCCTCGTAAACTGTGATAAATACCTTAACTCCAAAGTCGTGACGGCACTTTTTGCGGATACGCTCAAGGTTGTCGTAAAGCATGGGAATAAAGGTGGGGTCGTTCTCGTAGCAGGTAACGAAAATCTGCTTTACCGAGGGAGCCTTTGTACAAATCTCCTCAATTGCCGCCGCTGCAAGAATACCCGTGCCCGCACCGGGGTCGAGAATGGTGTAAACGCTCTTTTCGCCGTCAAGCTCCAGCATCTCTGCCATCAGTCTTGCGGTATCCTTTTTCGTGAAAAGTCGGCCAAGCCTTATATTTTCGGATTTTGATTTTTCTCTTACAAGCTTTGCTGTGTTTCTTACTGCAAGACTAAGCATTGTTGTTACCTTCCTTAATGAAAAAAATTTAAGAATAAAAGCTTAATATAGAAGAGCAGAAAATTTCTGCCTTGATTTTTGTCTGTATACATTTTAGCATACTTCAGAAATTATTGCAAGAGTTTTTTAAGTTTTTTGATAAAAATGTTGCAAAAATGCTCGAAAGGTGTTATACTTAAATAAACGGTTACATATTAAAGTAAAATTTTAACCAATTTGGAGATTGTTATGGCAGAGAATAACCAGGTGTCAAAGATTAAATTTCTTCATTGCAGCGATATTCACCTTGACGCGCCCTATATGGGACTTATCCCCGAAAAGAGCGACGAGAGAAGAATGGGTCTGCGCACTACCTTTATGCGAATGATGGAGTACGTCAGGGGCGGCGGAATAGACTTCGTTCTTATAAGCGGAGACCTTTTTGATATAAAGTACGCTACCAACAGCACCGCAGAGCTTCTTATACGCGAGTTCCGCAACTGTCCCGATACAACCTTTATTATCGCACCCGGTAAGTGCGACCACTATGAAAATAACCCTATATATACCTCCGAGCGTTTGCCCGATAACTGTAAGATTTTCTCTTCGGAAAAGCTCACCCGCCTTATCTTTGATGATATAAAGCTCACCGTATACGGCTGGGCGTTTGTTAAGGACAGCCTCAGAACCAACCCTCTCTATGAGCAGGAGGTTGATGATGTTTCCAGAATAAACATCGTTTGCGGATACGCCGACCTTGACGGCGAGATCGATTCCGACTGCTGCCCCATAGCAACCACCGACCTTAAAAAGTTCGGCGCGGATTATTACGCCCTCGGCTCAAGACATAAGGGCACCGACTTTATGCACCTCGAGTCCTCGATGTACGGTTACGCAGGCGCGCTCGAGTCCGCAGGCTTTGATGACCCCGGCATCGGCGGCGCAAAGCTTATTACGATAAAGTTTGACGGCGACGAGCTATCCGTTGACGCAAAGAATATGTCCTTTGGCAGAATTGCCTTCGTTGAGGAATCTATCGATGTTACCGCAGTAAACGCAGGCAGTGAGATAATCAGCCGTATAAGCAAGCTTGTTTCGGATAAAAAGTATAGCTCAGAGACCGCCCTCAAAATAACCCTCTACGGCTCTATCGACCCAAGATTTATAGTGCCGAAAAACCTTGATAACGACGCTTTCGGCCTCTATTCCTTCGAAATTATCGACAAAACCATGCCAACCTACGGCGTAGAGAGCTTCAAGAGAGATATGACCGTCAAGGGCGAGGTGTACAGAACCTTGAGACCTATGCTTGAGAGCGCAGACGAGGAAGAACGCCTTGTTGCAGCCCGCGCCTTCCGCGAGGCTCTTGCAGCGCTTGAGAGCAGGGATATAGAAACTTAAACTTCGTTTGCTTTCGGGCAAAAACGAACAAAAAAGGGCAGAGGTAATGAAAAGATTAGTACCTCTGCCCTAAATATTAGCAAATTTGAGAAAATCCGAGGTCAAAGCCTTTGGTTTTCTCTTTTTTGTTTTAACCAATAGGTTGTTTTAGCTGTTTTCCTTTTTCGGAGACTTTCTGTCCTTTAGTGCGTATTTGCAGCACTGAACGACAAGCTCGTTAACGGAAACTCCCTCTTCCTGTGCTACTGCGGAAAGCTCTTCTGCGAGCGAAGAAGGTATCCTAAAGGTTTTATTTACGAATTCTTCTTTTTTAACTTCAAACATGCACCAATCTCCAAGTGTGTTTTTTACACTTATATTTTACACTTTATGGAACGAACGGTATACACGCTATTTTTACACATATATTAGTGTGTGTTATTTGCACTTGACTTTCGCTCTGAAGGGTGATATAATGCCGAGTAGAGGAGGTAGATAAATGACTATTGCTTTTTTTGGGCATTCTTCTTTATTCGATACGGTATCACTCGAGAGCAGTCTTCTTGATTTATTGCGTCAGGTGACAGAAAGTGGAGAAATTAAGTTGCTTTTCGGTGGGTATGGTATGTTTGACAACTTGGCAAACCGATGTTGCAGAAAATTTTTCTCCAAGGCTGATTTTTCGTCGGTTGAATACGTGTTCGTAACTCCGTATCTTGACGGGAGGTATATAAAAAAACGTGTAAACGATGCGGATGTCCGTTATGATGGCATAATTTATCCACCGATTGAAAGGGTATTGCCGAAATTTGCCATTACAGCACGAAACCGATGGATGGTTGAAAACTCGGATATTATAATTTTCTATGTTGATAAAGCCTATGGCGGTGCGTACGCCACAATGGAATATGCAAGGAGAAAGGGCAAAAAAATCATAAATGTAGGAAGTGTCGCGGTGTGATATTTTTGCGTTTTTTCCGAAAGAAAACAAAAAAACGAGGTTTTTTTCACCCTCGTACTCTTCTATTTTACCACACGTTCCGCCTAATTGTCAAGAGAAATCAGAAAAAATGTCTCGTTGTATAAAATTCTCAAAAAAACGAGAAAAATTTTACAAAAACTGTTTATTTTTGCTAAAGAATGTGCTATAATGGTATTACAGAGGCAAAGGTCTCTGTGACTACTCAGGAAAGGAAAGCCCTCGGGCGAGGGCACTCTCAAAAGAGAGAGGTAAACAGAATGAAAATCACGATTTACGGCAAGCAGATGACAGTTCGCGAAAGCCTTAAAGAGGCTGTTGAAAAAAAGCTTTCAAAATTTGATAAGCTTTTCGGCGAAAGCACCGAAGCATTCGTAACATGCAAGGTGCGCAAGGGGGTAAAAATCATCGAAATTACCGTAAATTACGGTGGGGTAACCTTCCGCTCCGAAGAAGAAAACGAAACCTTCCTTACCGCTCTTGACCGCGCTGTCGAAGGACTTGAAAGACAGATAAGAAAGAACAAAACAAGAGTTGAAAAGGCAATAAAGAAAGCCCCTATGCTGATTGCCGACTATGACGACGACGAGTATGTTGAGGAGGACGAATTCGAAATCCGAGTAAAGAGCTTCCCCTTTAAGCCGATGACCCCCGAAGAAGCAATTCTTCAAATGAACCTTATAGGCCACGCTTTTTACGCATTCACCGACTCCGACTCGGGCGAAGTCTGCGTTGTCTATAAGCGCAAAGCAGGCGCATACGGCCTTATAGTTCCGGAAAAATAAAAAACCAATATAATCCTAAGGGAGCTTTTCGAAGCTCCCTTTTTTGCCGTTTCGGTTTTTGAAGAGTTTAGAATGTAGACGAGCATATGGGGACTTTTTGCAAAAAGTCCCCCCATACCCCCTCAAAAACTCTTAATATGGGTGAAGGGGTTGTCCGTTAAGCATATCAAAGCACTCTGTCCGCTATGCAACTTTGCGCGCAAGTCTGTCGTGTCATTCCGAGCGGTAGGCACATTCTTCGAGGACGCAGAGCGAGGAGCGAGGAATCTCCTTTTTCGAACCGCTTTCGGCTAAAACTCTGGCAAGGATAGTTTTTTCTCACTTGCCAAAGTCTAAAAGGTAAAAGGCTCCGAGTCGGAGATCCCTCAGTCAAGCTCTGCGTCTTCGGGGTGTGGTATTGCTTTCGGGATGACAGGTTTGAGGGAGCAAATTTCATTAAAAATTACCCCAGATTAAAGTTTTTGCGGAGCTTTTTACAAAAAGCGACACAGTTCCATTTACCCCCGATTAAAGCTTTTGCGAGTCGTTTTGATCCAAAACGACTAATGCTTCTTTGAGAAAAGCCGACCCCTTTGTCATTCCGAGCGGGAGGCACAATATTCGAGGACGCAGAGCGCGGAGCGAGGAATCTCCTGCTCGGAGCCTTTAGCGGCACAGACTTTGGCAAGGGTACACCGAAGAGTAACAAAAAAATATAGACTCATTTTGCGTGACTGTGAGGCTCGTTTTTGTCAGACCCCGAAAAGAAGCTTCTCGGATACCCAAAAGTTTCTTTTTGGCACCCCAAAGAAACTTTGCACAATATATAAGTATAAATATAAGTATAACATATAAGTATAAGAGAAATATAAAACAACAACGACGACTACTACGCTTCGCGGATTTTTAGAAATTTTTTAAGTTTTGTTTTTCTTTTTTTTGCGCTTTCGCGCTTTGTGGCTGACAGAGAAATTTTTTAAAAAATATTTTCATAATATATTGACAAATTTTACAAATTAATGTATAATAGTGACACGAACGCGGAGAAATTCGCGCACATATTTTGGAGGAAAACTTTAATGAAAAAGATTTCAATTCTTTTGACACTTATCATTTGTGTCACAATCGGCGGCGTTTACGCTGCATGGTCTTATGCGGGCGCATCTCTTAAGCAGCCTGTTGATACCACTATGTCTCACGGTATGGCTTCTATCACCTCTACCGAGATCGGTGACCTTAGAATCGTAAACAACAGCCTTCTTGTTAAGGTTGACCAGCTTAACGAGAACTACGACGCTTACCTCAACGTAACCGGACAGATTACCGTTCAGTTCACTCCCGGCGCAGGTGCTGAGCCTGAGATTTACGAGGATGCTATTCCCGTATACGCTAGCGTGTATGTAGAGAACGCTGACGCTAACCTTTACCAGGGCAGCCCCATCTACGTTACCAGCGGTAATAAGATTCTTGTAACTTGGGAAAAGCAGGACGACGGCAGCTTCCTTGCTACCCTTACCGGTGATCAGGTTGTAACTCTCTTCGAACTTGGTGCTAACTTCCAGCTCAAGTCCGAGTCTGAGTATCAAGCGTTCCACGATCTTGAAGGTAAGCTCACTCTTAACATCAAGTTTGAGCATGACGCAGGAACCGGCGCAGAAGAATAATTTAAAATAAGAATAAACGGTCCCATGCGTAGTCAACAAAAGCTGCGCATGGGGTCTTAACATTTTATAAGGAGAAAAAAATGACAGGATACGAGCTGTATGTATTTCTTGTCTGTCTGGTAATGTTCGTTGCCACGCTCCTGCTCTTCGGCTCGATGCTTTTCATCATTATTCGCCAAGAGCTTGCGTTTATCGACCTTGGACAGCGCGATAAGAAAATCAAAAAAGAATATCTTAAAAACATAAATAAGCGCTCCTTCTTCAAGAGCGTTTACGGTCTCGTTACCTTGATCGTGTCGGTCGTTCTTGTCATTGTTTTCGTTTGGACCTTTAGGGTTATGCATTCCGATAAGAGGATAGAGGGCAATATTGCGCAGCCGAGAGTTGTCCTTTCGGACTCAATGTCGGTTAAGAGAAGAACCAACGATTATCTTGAGAAAAACGGTCTTAATGACCAGTTTGATACCTTTGACCTTGTGTTTGTTCGTGAGCTTCCCGATGAGTTTGAGCTTGAGCTTTACGACATCGTGGTTTACGAGCGCGACGGTGAGCTGATAATTCACCGTATTATAGCTATCGAAGAGCCTAATGAAAAGCACCCCGACCACAGACTCTTTGAGCTGAGGGGAGACGCGGTAATGTATTCCGACGATCTTCCCGTTGAGTATTCGCAAATGAAGGCGATTTACGAGGGTGAAAAAATTCCCTTTGTCGGAAGCTTCATTTACTTTATGCAGTCGCCTCCCGGCTACCTTTGCCTCTTCCTTGCAATATTCGGCTTTGTCTTTGCGCCGATACTTGAGAAGCTGCTTTGGAGAAGAAAGCTGAGAAGACTTGATAAAATCGGATTTTTTGCCGACGATTGCTGATTTAGCGGTTTTTTGGCAAAAACCTACATTAATTTGAAAAACCTACATTAATTTGAAAATAACAGAGGAGGTGGCGAATAGGTGAGAATATTAAAAAGCTTGGCGATAACCCTGCTTGCGGCGGTTATCGGCATTCCCGGCGTGTTTGCTTTTTGGCTCTATTCGCGAAATCCCCTTTCCTCTCAAAACGACCTTATCGACTCGGATATGAGCGAGTTCGTGTATAAGGAATTCAGAGGGGTATATATAAAAAGTGCCACGGTAGTGTCGGCGCAGAATGCATCAAGCAGTGAAAACGCCTTTGAAAAGCCGACCACCCACAAAACCACCGCTGACGCCTCAAGGTCGGGTGGCTCGGTTACCTACAAAATCACTTTTCACAACAATTCCGACGTTACCTATTGGTACATCGGCGCAAATTACGATACCGACTACGGGCAAAACTCGCTCATTAATAAAAACAACGGCATAACGCTTAAAACGGCGGACAAGCAGGGGGACGGCTCCTCTACCTTTGATAATAATGACTGGATACCTCCGCAGACCGAGCGTGACGTTTTTGTTACCTACACCTACGGATCTAACGCCCAAAATGCCTGCCAAACCAAGATAGATTTCCACTTCGACATCAGAATGGACGCAGTCCACGACGAGTTCCTCGAGGTGCTTAACAATTCTCCTCCCGGAACGGGATACTACTCGCTGGTTGAGCTGTTTAACAAGCTTTATCACGAGGACGGTACGATGCATATTTGCTCGGCATCTCATCCCGAGATGATCGAGAGCCTCTTCGGCGACACCATGGTTGATATGGACGGTGAGGAAAAAGAGGCGCACGTTCTTATCAGGCGTGAAAACCTTGATAATGATACCTCAAGCGGTGACGATTATTCTAACGGCGGTCCCAAGGGCTGTGAATACACTCTTTATATTACCGTTGAGGACCTTACACCCGGCAGTACGGTTACGGTTTATGCTATTTCCTATTCTATCGGCGCAAGCGGAATGGGTGACGATTGGTACCAGGTTGGTGAGCTTTACGAGGGTACTGCTCCCGTAAACTCCGAAGGCTCCATAGATTATACCAAGTGGAAGGCAAAGCATAAGACCTATGAGATTGCCGACGGAATTGAGTATATTGTCGGCGCACCTAACGGTGACCAGTACGATATTATGAACACTATGGAACAGCTTATCTCGGCTGTTGACCAGGATATCTTCAACCAGATAGACAACACGAATATCTTCAAAAAGGTCTATGATATTATTAAGAAGTATCCTAACTCTACCGACCCTGCTATCGTGGGACTTATGCAGGCGTTTGAGGACGCTTCTAAGTTCTACCGCAACCTTAACAACGGTCAGGAATTTAAGGTTGTAAGAGATAAGTACACCAGAGCCGAAATTATCTATGCTTTGGAGAATATCCAACAGGCTCTCGACTACTATTACCAGGCGGTACAAACAAAATAAGACCAAAGCACTCGGGCGCTATCGAACGGTTTCTTTAGCGCCCGTTTTATTAAAAAAGGGAGCTTTTAATGTCCGATCTTAAATTAAAGCTGAAAAGAGAGCACGAAAAAACGGCTCTCCTTCTTCGCAGCATACCCACCGTTGTTGTTACGCTTTTCGTCGTCAGCGTGGTGTGTATGAACCTTCTTGCAAACAAAACTTTACTAAAACATCAATATTTGGCGCTTGACGGCGGAATTCTTATCTCCTGGCTTTCCTTTATGTGTATGGATATTATCACAAAGCACTTTGGCCCCGGGGCATCAAACAGAATTTCGGTTTTGGCAGCGGGAATAAATCTCCTTTGCTGCCTTATCTTCTTTGTCGCGGCGGCAATTCCCTCAAACGCGGGAGATTTTTCCGGCTTTGACCGCATTTTCGGCGGCACCTGGTTTATTCTTCTCGGCAGTACCATAGCCTTTCTTTCCTCGGCACTGATAAACAACTTTTTAAACTTTGCCATAGGCAAAACCTTTAAGAAAAATCCCGACGGCAGGGCAGCCTTTTACACAAGAGCCTACCTTTCAACCTTTATCGCGCAGTTTCTTGACAACCTTATTTTCTCGCTTATCGTTTTCGTGCTTTTCGCGCCCATATTCTGGGACGGCTTTAGCTGGACTGTAATTCAGTGCGTAAGCTGCGCGCTTCTCGGCGCGGTTGCCGAGCTTATTATGGAAATCGTCTTCTCCCCCATAGGCTACCGCATTTCCGAAAGGTGGACAAGACTTCAGATTGGAAAGGAATATACCGAATATAATGAAGGAAAATAAAAAAATGAAGGTTCTCGTTACCGGCTCCTCGCAGGGAATCGGCAAGGCAATTTGCGAAAAATTTCTCCATATGGGGCATAGCGTTTTCGGAATTGACAAGCAGTCAGCAACCATAAATAACCCGAGCTACACCCACCATACCTGCGATATAAGGGATAAGGAGGCGCTTCCCGAGATCGAGGGGCTTAATATCCTTATAAATAACGCGGGCGTGCAGAATGAGGACGATATTGACGTAAACCTTAAGGCGCTTATCTTCGTTACCGAAAAATACGGTGTCAGGGAGGGGATAAGCTCGGTGCTTAACATCGGCTCTGCCAGCGCACACACCGGCTCGGAATTTCCCGAATACTGCGCCAGCAAGGGCGGTATTCTCTCTTATACGAAAAACGTGGCTCTTCGTGTGGCAAAATTCGGCGCAACCTGCAACAGCCTTGACCCCGGCGGAGTGCTGACCCCCTTAAACAAGCCGGTTATGGACGACCCCGAGCTTTGGGCGCAGATAATGAGCGAGACCCCCTTGAAAAGGTGGGCTTCTCCCGAGGAAATTGCCGAGTGGGCGTATTTCCTTACAGTAGAAAACCGCTTCTGTACGGGGCAGAATATCCTTGTTGACGGCGGTGAGTCTATCAACTTTAAGTTCGTTTGGAAAGATTAGTAAAATATGTAAAAAACAAAGAAAAAACGCCTCGTTTGGGGCGTTTTTTTACATTTTAAGACTCTGCTGCCTATATTTGTGCATTGAAGGTTTTTTTGAGATATGTTATAATCTCCTCACAAAGAAAAGAAAGGAGAAAGAATGAAAAAAGAAAAGATTTTCGCGGTGGGAATTGCCGCGACGGTGGCTCTGGGCGCTATGGCATTTCCTGCGGCGGCGAAGGATGTGTCGGCAGACGGGAGCAGTACATATTCCTCGGCTTTTGAGGGAGAGAGGAGTCTTGTCAGAAAGTACAAGTCGCTCTTCGGAGTACAGAATAAAAGCATCTGGAGCTACTCGCGCCCCGGTGTAAGTATTGCGGGAAAGGAGCTCTCGGTCAGCGGTCTTGTTATCAACGGCGAGGCGTATATTCCCTTCAGAGCTGCCGCGGGAGCTATCAGCGGCTCAAGCTATAATTACGACAGTAAGAGCCGCACCTCGGAAATGAGGGCGGAGGGACTCGTAATAAACGCGGGCGAGGGCTGTTACACAGTTTATGCAAACGACAGAGCGCTCTTCACCGAGCATCCCGTAGTAATAATGAGCGACGGACGAATGTATATCCCTGCCCAAACCTTTGCAAAGGCGGTGGGAATGTCGCTTTCTGTCGCCGGGGGAAAAATCGAACTTTCGGGTAAATATTCGCCTATTGCTCGCGCATCAAGCTTTTACAGAGAGGACGAGGTTTTCTGGCTGGCGAGAATTATTCACGCAGAGAGCCGCGGCGAGCCTCTTCTCGGCAAAATTGCGGTGGGCGATGTTGTGCTTAACCGAGTGCGCTCGGCATATTATCCAAACACTATTTACGGCGTAATCTTTGACCGAAAATACGGCGTTCAGTTTAGCCCCATTCTCGACGGAAGTATCTATAACAACCCCGATTTTAACTCTGTCCTCGCGGCAAAAATCTGCCTTGACGGCTATAATATTTCAAAGGATGTGTTCTTCTTCCTCGAGCCAACTCACTCCACATCCTCTTGGATACCAAGAGAGCGCGAGTACGCATTTACCATAGGATTGCACGATTTTTATAAATAATTGTTTACATTTTTAGCGTGAACGCATATTGAAAGGCGAGTCCAAAAAGACTCGCCTTTTTTTGTTTATAAACCGAGGGCGGCTTTTACCTGATCCTTTATCTGCTCCATACCGAGAGGTGTGGGGTGGCCTGAGGTTTTGTCGATTGCCGAAAGCTCGATATAGGTTGCTCCGAAGCGGTCGGAGGCGGTTTTTATAGCCTCGGTGATTTCAGGCAGCAGGTCGGTGTTGATTATATAAACAACATTAAGACCCTCTTCCTTTAACCTGCTTATCATATAGCCTATGGCGGGCAGGGTAGAGTAAAGGTCCTCTTCCTTCCAATCGGAGAGCTGAGACTCTCCTTTGGGCGTTGTGTCAAGCCAAGAGTCGTTTGTTGCGCCGAAGATAAGAACGGTGTCAACATTGTTCTTTTTAAAGAAATCTTCCTTTAGCATAAGGTGCATTCTGTTGACGAATGAGGAACGGTAGCCGTATTCGGGGGACTGCCTTCCCGTATAACAAACGGTAGAGCCTGACCAGGAGTCGTTAAGCACCAAATTAAGCTTGGTTTCCTTAACAAATCTGTGCCACCAGGTTTCTTCAACAGTATTTACTCCGCACTGTCCCTCGCCGGTGTAATATACCGCGTAACCCTCGGGAATGTAACCCTTAAAGGTTGAGTAGCTGTCGCCGATAATTATAAAATTGTTAATTTTTTCCATTTTGCCCACCGCCTTAAAATTGCTTTTTTCGTAGTATAGCACTTTTTTGATTAGTTGTCAATATAAAAAAGGAGAAACCGATCGGCGTCTCCTTTTTTGTTAATTAGTTTTTAGATTTCCTTGAGTTTATTCTGAACGAAAGCGAATTTCTCTTGTGGTAATCGTTTACCGCCTTTATAACAACGCCCGAAAGAAGCAACAGAGCTATAAGGTTGGGCAGTGCCATAAGAACGTTGAAGCAGTCCGCAATACTCCAAACTATCTCAATATTCGCAACCGCGCCGATAAAGACGAATGCAACGTAAATTATTCTGTAAACGAGGACAGCAACATTTCTCTTCCCCGGGAAGAGGTAGCCCGCGCTGACCTCGCCGTAATATGCCCAGCCGAGCATTGTTGAGAGGGCGAAGAATACTGTTGCCAGCGAAACACCGATACCGCCCACATAGGGAAGCGCCTCGTTGAATGCCGCAACGCTGAGGTTTGCCCCGTTTACAGGAGGCGTGGTGTTAAGGTTAAATGCGGAGATATAAACATCGGATGTAAGAACTACGAGAGCCGACATGGTGCAGATAACGATAGTGGTGATAAACACCTCAAACACGCCCCAAAGACCCTGCTCAACCGGCTCCTTTGTGCTGGAGGACGCGTGAGCTATGGGCGCGCTGCCGAGACCTGCCTCGTTAGAGAAAACGCCTCTGCCTACGCCGAAACGCATAGCCTTCATAATACCGTAGCCTGCCACACCGCCGAAGACAGCCTCAAAATTGAACGCCTCTTTAAAGATAAGGGCAAAAGCGGCGGGAATTCTGCCCGCGTTAATGCAAAGGCAGACAACAGATGCAAGAACAAAGAAAACTGCCATTACGGGAACAAGCTTTTCGTTTACCGAAGCAATTCTCTTAACTCCGCCAAGGATAACTACTGCAACAACGGCGGTGAGGATAATTCCGATAACCCAAGAGGGAATGCTGTAATTTGCGAAAACGCCCGAAATGGAGTTTGCCTGAGTGGCATTACCTGTACCGATGCAGGCAATCATAGCAAAGAGGGCAAAAATCGAAGCAAGCCAGGGCGCTTTAAGTCCGTTTTTAATGTAATACATAGGACCGCCGACCCAGGCGCCCTCTTTCGTCTTCTCGCGGAAGGTGAGAGCCAGAACAATCTCGGAAAACTTGGTAATCATACCGAGCAGGGCGCTTATCCACATCCAGAATACAGCACCCGGACCGCCCGAGACGAGCGCGGTTGCAAGACCTGCAATACTGCCCGTACCGATCGTACCCGCAAGAGCCGTTGTTACCGCCTGGAAGGGGGTTACTCCGCTTTTATCCGAGGTGTGAAGATTTTTGTTAAAGAGCTTGCCGATAGTATTTTTTACAGCAAAGCCAAAGCGCCGAAATTGGAAGAACCCGGTCTTTACGGTAAGGAAAATTCCGCCCGCAATAAGGAACAAGAGCATTGCAATACTTAAAATGTTGTTATAAGCAAAATCGATAACGCTCTTCGCCGCAGCCATTATATTGCCCATGTTTTATCTCCGTAAGCTTTATTTAAAATTCATTGACAAAAATGCAGAAAAATCTACCATTTTATCATTACATACCGAATTATACACAAAATCTGTCAAATTATCAATGAAAAATACATAAGGATAATATGTAAAATAGATAAAGCTCGGGGATTTGGATTGACAGGCGCACCGCTTTGAGGTATAATATCACCGAAAAGGATCAAAGCGCACAATACTTCTTTTAAAAAAGCGGTTTTTTTCTGCCGAGAGAAACGGTGGGCAAAGCTTTTAAATATATTCTGTTTTCTAATAGTTTTATTATACAATCTCTCTTGACACAGAGGGAAAAATATGTTAATATTAATTGATGAGGGCGCGAAAAAGTCCGCCTTTGTCTGTTAAAATAAGCTTTTTGACGAGGTGTCTATGGTAGCTATTAAAAATTGTAAATTAGTACTTGAAAACAGTATTGTAGAGGGCAAGGCTATCCTCTATACCGACAAAATAGAAGGAATAGTTGACGAAAAAAATATTCCTTGCTCCGCGGAGGTGATCGACGCAGAAGGCGGTTACGTTACCCCCGGATTTATCGAGCTTCATATCCATGGCTATCTTGGTAAGGATGTGTGCGACGCAAGCGTTGAGAGTATGAGAATTATCTCAAAGGGCCTTCTTGAAAACGGTGTAACCGGTTATCTTCCCACCACTATGACGGTTGATATGAAGGTTATTCAGGGCGCAATCGACGCCTGCCGCACTCTTATGAACGAGGAAGGGGATTTTGACGGCTCTACGATTCTCGGCGTGCACGCAGAGGGACCCTTTATCTCCGAGTCTAAAAAGGGCGCGCAGGACGCAAGATACATACTCAAGCCCGACGCGGAGTTCGTTAAGAAGAATGCAGATGTTATTAGAGTTATAACACTCGCACCCGAGGAGGATACCGAAAACTTTGACGCTATCCGTGAGATGGCTGAAAAGACCAACGTTGTCGTTTCTATGGGACACACGTCGGCAGACTTTGAAACCGCTATGGCATCAACCAAGGCGGGCGTTAAGCACACGACTCATTTGTTTAACGTTATGACTCCTTTGACTCACAGAGCGCCCGGCGTTGTCGGTGCCGCCTTCGCATCCGACGTAAGCTGTGAGCTTATCGTTGATACCTACCACGTAAATGCGGCTCTCTTTGAGATGGTTTACAAGCTCAAGGGACGCAAGATGTGCGCAATTACCGACTGTCTCCCCGCAGGCGGACTTCCCGAGGGAGAATATACTCTCGGCGGTGCAAAGATAATCTACCGCGACAATATCTGCCGTCTTGAGGACGGAACTATTGCAGGAAGCGTTCTTAGGCTTAACAAGGGCGTTTGGAACATTTACAAGAATTCCAAGATTCCGCTTAACGAGTGCGTAAACTGCGCATCTCTTAACCCCGCGACCACTCTCGGAATTGCGGACAAAAAAGGCTCTCTTGAGGTAGGCAAGGATGCGGACATCGTTATTCTTGACAATGAATTTAATGTAAGAAAAACTATCATTGGAGGTAAAATCAAATATGAATCTTAAAGTTAAAGCAAAGCTCGACCCCGGCTTCGCTCCTATGGCTCTCGTTTGCAAGGAAATGCGTGAGGGTGCGGCAAAGGACGGTCAGGACATTGTTATCGGAGCTGAAAGAAACAAGGGCTATACCACCGTCTATAAGACAAGAATTTATAAAGACGGCACCGGCCACGACGAGGAGAACTGCAAGTTCATCGACAGAATTGCAAAGACTCTTCTTTGGGTTCCGGGCGGTTATAAGCTTATTATCGCGGGCAGCCCCGTTGTCGGCGAGTATATCAAAAAGACCTTCTCTTACGGCGGAACAAGAGATTTCGACGTTCGCTTTATGGAGAGAGTTTACGAGGAGAAGTTTGAGGTTATCCTTACCGACCTTGCAAACGCTCCCGAGGACAAGTCCTCCGCATCCCCCGTTGGCAGACATCTTGACGGCTGCCGTATCGGCTTTGATGCAGGCGGATCTGACAGAAAGGTTTCTGCGGTTGTTAACGGCGAGACCGTTTATTCCGAGGAGGTTGTTTGGTTCCCTAAGACAAATTCCGACCCCGATTACCACTATCAGGGCATCCTTGATGCAATGAAAACCGCAGCGTCCCACATGCCCAGAGTTGACGCTATCGGTGTTTCCTCCGCAGGCGTTTACGTTGATAACAAGATAATGGTTGCTTCCCTCTTTATCAAGGTTTCCGACGAGGACTTTGAGAAGAAGGTTAAGAATATGTATATCGACGTTGCAAAGGAGATCGGCGAGAACATTCCCATCGAGGTTGCAAACGACGGTGACGTTACCGCTCTTGCAGGCGCTATGAGCCTTAACGATAACGGTATTCTCGGTATCGCAATGGGTACCTCCGAGGCAGCAGGCTATGTTGATATGGACGGAAATATCACAGGCTGGCTTAACGAGCTTGCATTTGCTCCCGTTGACTTCAACGAGGACGCTATGGTTGACGAGTGGTCGGGCGACTGGGGCTGCGGCGTTAAGTACTTCTCCCAGGACGGCGTAATTAAGCTTGCTCCCTACGCGGGCATCGAGCTTGACGAGAGCCTTTCTCCCGCTGAAAAGCTCAAGGTTGTTCAGAACCTTATGAAAGAGGGCGACGAGAGAGCCGCTGCTATTTATGACACTATCGGCGCATACTTCGGCTATACCATTGCTTATTACTGCGAGTTCTACGACATAAAGCAGGTTCTTATCATGGGTAGAGTTACCTCGGGTAAGGGCGGCGAGATCCTTCTTGAAAGAGCGCAGGAGGTTCTTGATACCGAGTTCCCCGAGATCGCAAAGAAGGTTAAGCTCAACATCCCCGATGAAAAGGCAAGACGCGTTGGTCAGTCTGTTGCCGCTGCAAGCCTTCCTAAGCTTGCATAAGAGCCCTATAACTAAAACTGCATTTGTGACCCAAGGGCAGTACACGAAAAAAGGACGAAGACCTTTAGGTTTCTTCGTCCTTTTCTATTAACAAAACCTCATTGAAAAATAAATTTAAAAGCCTAATAAAATGCCGAAAAACTCGGGAAATTAACCGATTTTGCCAAAAATTCCAAAAACTATTGACATTTTGCAAAATTTGTTCTATAATAGAATACAAGTTAGAACATGTTCGAAAATGATTAGGAGAAAATTATGGCAAGAAAGACCAGCGTTACAAGACTTGAAATAATCAGGGTTGCATCAAGACTGTTTCTTGAGCGCGGCTACTCCTCAACCACCATACGCACCATAGCAGAGGAGCTTGGCATAAGCCCCGGGCATTTGATGTTTTATTTCCCTACAAAGGACCATTTGCTTGCCGAGGCGGTAGACATTCTTTGCAATTTCCAGTGGGAGCTTATGAAGCGTGTTACCGAGGAGGGCGCGACTCCGCTTATGGCAATATGCTTTGAGATGACTACAATGGCGTCCGCCTGCGAGGAAAGCGAGATTGCCCGCGATTTCTACCTTTCGTCCTACACCTCTGCGCTGACTCTTGAAAAAATCCGTAAAAACGATGCCGAAAGGGCAAGGGAGGTTTTTGCCGAGTTTTGCCCCGATTGGAGCGAAACCGAGTTCAGAGAGGCGGAAACGCTTATTTCGGGTATCGAATACGCAACCTTTATGACAACCGCAAGCTCCGCTCCTCTTGATGCAAGAATTTCGGGCGCGCTGAATGCTATAATGCTCATATACAACGTGCCTGAGGAAATAAGGCGCGATAAAATTAACAAGGCGCTCTCGCTTGATTACCGCAGTGTGGGCAAGCAGATACTTTCGGAATTTATAAAGTACGTTGAGGAAACTAACGAAAACGCCTTTGAAGAGATGTACGCGGCAAAAAAGAAATAAGCCCCTCGCACAGATGCATATAATATTTTGGGTGCATATAATATTTAATGAAGAAAACGCAGTTTTTTAACCGAAAACTGTGTTTTTTCTTCCCGTTTTGCCTTATTTTAGAAAAAAGTAAAAAATTTCAAGTTTTTTCTAAAAACCTATTGACAAATTCTAGAATATGTTCTATAATAGTACACGAACTAGAACTTGTTCAAAAACGACCTTCAAGGAGAAAAAATATGACAAACTTGAATTTTAAGTACAAACTTCTCAGCATTTGCATCGCGATTGCATTGCTGGTATGCACCCTTCCGCTTACCACCATCGCGGCGGTTGCGGCAGAGGAAGATGAGGGGCTTGTGTTGCCTTCGATTTCCGGGGAGCTTACTCTCGGAACTCAGAATGTATCTGTTGTTGGGGGAAGCTATGTGACTTACAGCTTTGTTCCCGAAGAGAGCGCTAACTATCGTTTCTCTTCCAATTCCGGTTACGACCCCATGCTCAATATCACAAGCGGTGACAGCTCTTATGTGGCGGGCAGTGACGATGACGACGGTTATAACTTTATCGTTACGGCATATCTTGAGGCAGGCAAGGTTTACTATCTCGAGTTTTACGAGTATAGTGATGAGGATAACGAATGTGAAGTAACCATAGAAATGCTTTGTAAGGAGCACACTCCGGGTGGAGAGTCTAGCTGTCTTGGCACTTTTTGCCCGACTTGCGGTTCTTACTATGGTGAAGCAGGCGAGCATGTTTTAACAGAGTTTGAAATTAACTCTACTGCGCACTCCGGATATTGTGACTACTGCGGTGAGTATTATAGCTTTATTCACGAATTTAACGGAGACGGCGAGTGCGTGTGCGGCTACTTCGTTCACGAATGCGTCTTTGATAAGCTGGAATATTCGGCTGTCGAGCATTACTTAGTTTGCTCACTGTGCGGAGAACAAGACCCTGATGGCGATGTGGTTGATCACAGCTTTGATGACAACGGCGTTTGCGAGTGCGGTAAAGAGTATTTTGCTGACGGAATATACATCGGTGCATATCTTCTTATCGACGGACAGTATCTTGACAAGTCCGGTAACATAAGCGAGAGCGCGCCCGAGGGTGGATATGCATACTACAATGACGGCATTCTTACCCTTAATAAATTCAAATTTACAAACGAGGATGAAAATCCCATATACGGCGCGCCTGCTATATATTCCGAGACCGCTCTCACTATCGTTCTTGTTGGAAGAAACTCTGTTTCGGCTCTCCTTGATGACTGTATATATGTTGCTTTCGGCGGCCTTACAATCAAGGGTGACGGTACTCTTGAAATTAACAGCGGAGACGACTATTACACAGGAGACGGAATTGATGTTAAGAAAAGCGACCTTATTATTGAAAGCGGAGAAATCTATATCCGGTCCGGCGACAGCGGTATTGATGTAGAAGGGGGCAATATGCTCGTAAATGGCGGTGATATTTATATCGATGCTTATGACGAGGGCGTTGATGTGTCCGATAACCTTGTAATAAACGGCGGTACATTTAATGTGTCTGCGCCAAACGATGGATTTGACATTTCGGGCAATGTGACTATAAACGGCGGTAATTTCAGAGTTTATGCCGATGACAGCGGCTTTGAGATTTCCGGAGAGCTTGAAATAAGCGGCGGTATTTTTGAAATCGAATCCGGTAAGTATGGCATCGACGCATATGAAAAGATCACTTTATGCGGCGGTATTTTTGAAATCAATGCGCTTGAAGGAGATTACGAAATGGTTTCTCTTGAGATCGTTATTGAGGGCGAGTGCTATGATGCGGAAATAATTACGGTAGATGATTCGGTCGAGAGCTTTATGTATATTGCCAATGCTGATTTCGGCGTAGGTGATTATGCAGGCAAGATTATTCTCAAAGATGAGTTTATAGATGTTCAGTATACCTATATTTACAGCGGTGAAGAAATAGAGCTTAACGTTGAGTGCGTAGACGGTATTTACACTCTTGGCGTTGATTTCACTATCATTCTTCCCGAGGGCGGTATTAAGGATATCGGCATATACGAGGCAAAGGTTGTCGGAATAGGCGACTATGCAGGCGAATATGTTAAAAGAATAAGAGTTCACGAGACACAAAAGCTGACTCTTAATCAAGAGACCGATATAATTGTACAAGACTCGTCAGCAGATGTTTGGCGCTATTTGGAATTCACTCCCGAATATGACGGCACCTACTCCTTTGATATATATTGTCACGCATCGTATTACTGCGTAGCTATCTTAGATTCAAGCTTTACTTATGATGTAATATATGATTGCGATGAGGGCGATATTATAACCCTTGAGCTTGTCGGCGGTGTGACCTATTACATCGATGTTTACGCCGATGAGGGGTCCTTTGAGGGTGTGGCTGAGATCAGCGTTATCTGTAATGACCACTTCGGAGGCGAGGCAACCTATACCGAGCAGGCAGAGTGCGACCGTTGCGGTGAGCATTACGGCGAGCTGCTGGAGTGCGACCACATGTGCCACGCTGACGGCATACGCGGCTTCATTTGGATGATATTTGACTTCGTTTACGATCTCATAGGAATCGAAAGCGAATGTAAGTGCGGTGAAATGTGCTGATAATGCGGCTAAAAACCACCCTGATTTAAATTAAAAAAACAAGCTAAGGCCAAAAGCTTTTACGCAGACGGCTTTAGCTTGTTTTTTATTGGTGCAGGTGACGGGATAGGTTGAACAGCAGACGGTTTGTTAAAACAACGCCCGTCTGCGAAGCTTCGTTTTAGGTGGTTGTGTAAGTTTATGGTTTGAGCGGGGTGACGGGATAGGTTGAACAGCAGACGGTTTTGGGGAACAACGCCCGTCTGCCCGAGTTTTCGCCTTTTCGCCGTAGGTTATGGCGAAACTTTGCTAACGCAAAGGCGGCAAAAACATCGCCTCGCTATTTTGGTGTTTGAGCAGATTTTGTAATTTGTGCGGGTCGCTCGGAGTGGGTTCTGCACCACATCACCCTGCAAAACAAAAAAAGAGAGCCGAAGGGACTCTCTTTTTTTGTTTGGTGCAGGTGACGGGATTTGAACCCACACGTCTCTCGACACTGGAACCTGAAACCAGCGCGTCTGCCGTTCCGCCACACCTGCAATTCGTTATTTTCGTTCTCTATTTTTACACGGGGAGAATACCCGAGGCGGACATAATGTTGATCCGCTTCGCCGAATTTTCACGCGGTGGCGAGCCGAGGCAGGGAATACTTTGCTTTACAAGCTTTCAACCGTATGCTATAACATTATATCACAAGGTAAGGCAAAAGTCAATTGAATTTTGCAATAAATAAGCAATAATTTGCTTTCGGGATAAAAGCTTTGCAAGCTTGGTTTTTGCTATTGAAAAAATGAAAGTTATGTGGTATAATTTTCACAGATTAAAACGGAGGCGCGTATGAAAGAAAAAGGTTTGCTACTTAATATTTTTCTAACAATGATGAAAATTGGGCTTTTTACCTTCGGCGGTGGTTACGCAATGCTTGCCTTGCTTGAAAACGAGTTTGTTGAAAAGCGCGGTTGGATGGAGAAGGAAGAGTTTCTTGATATGGTTGCTATTGCCGAGTCTACCCCCGGGCCGATAGCCATAAATTCGGCAACATATATCGGTTACAAAAAGCGCGGTGTCCTCGGCTCTGCCTTTGCAACGGTTGGCGTTTGTATTCCCTCGGTGTTAATAATTTTTCTTATCTCGCTTTTCCTTGACACCTTTTTGGAGGTTGCTCTTGTGGCAAACGCATTCAGGGGAATTAGAGTTTGCGTTGTTTATCTCATTCTCTCCGCAGGGCTTAAAATGCTTTCGGGAATGAAGAAGCGCCCTATCAATATTGCAATATTTTTAATAACCCTTTCTTTAATGTGTATATGCACCTTGTTCTCGCTTCGCTTTTCCAGCATAGCTCTTATCGTTGTCTTTGGCTTGGTTGGGTTTATCCTTTGCCGCGCTGAAAATGCGAGAAAGGGGGCAAAAAAGTGATTATTTTCAAACTATTCTTTACATTTTTGCAGGTTGGTGCCTTTACATTCGGTGGCGGATATGCTATGATTTCTATAATCCGCGAAAAGGTTTTGGCTAACGGCTGGCTCACAGAGGAAAGCCTTGTTAATATGATAGCCGTCTCGGAGTCAACTCCCGGACCTATCGCGGTAAATATGGCAACCTTTGTCGGCTCGGAACAGGCGGGAATATTAGGCGCAATTTTTGCGACCCTTGGCGTTGTTCTTCCTTCATTTATTATTATACTGCTTATAAGCTCGCTTGCAAGGCGGTTTATGGAGAAAAAGTGGGTAAAGGCTTCTCTTTCGGGAATTCGTCCCTGCGTTGTGGGTCTTATTTTCGGCACCGCGCTGACCCTCTTCGCTACCGAGATTATCGGCTTTTCCGGACTTTGCGAGTTGCCCTCGGTTGATTTTCGGGGCATTATAATCCTTTCGCTTCTTTTGGCGGTTGGATTTGGCTACAAAAAGCTCAGGGGCAAAAAGCCCTCGCCGATACTGATGATTTTGCTTTCTGCCGTCCTTGGCGGAGTGCTTTATTCTATTTGGTAGTCGTTTTGTTTATTTGCTAATATTCGGGGTGAAATGCTGATTTTCACCTCGATTTTTTATATTTTAATTAGCACACTCTTTGGTGGAGTGCTAATGTTTACAACAAGTTCATATTTTAACATATTTCAGTTCACAAAACTGATGTATCATTATATTGCATAAAAAATCCTCCGTGTGTTTTTCGGCACTCGGGGCAAAATAATGCTAAAGGAGAAAATTTTATGGATATGAACAAATTTACGCAAAAAAGCGCGGAAGCCTTAAACGACACCGCCGCGGTTGCGAGAGAATACGGAAATCAGCGCATAGAGCCTGTTCACCTGCTTTACGCCCTGCTTTCAAAGGCGGGCGGACTTGTGTCCGAGCTTATAAACAAAATGGGCGGCTCTGCCGAAGCTGTAAAGGCGGGGGCGCTTGAGCTGATAAAGGCTTTGCCCAAGGTTACGGGGGCTGACGGACTTTACTCCTCTGCCGACCTTGAGGCGGTTTTGAGAGATGCCGAGCGTGAATCGGGCAAAATGGGGGATGAATTTATCTCGGTCGAGCATTTAATGCTCGGAATTTTTGCCAAGGGTGATATGAAGGTAAAGGACCTTTTGCGGAAAAATTCCTTGAATTCCGGCGATTTTCTCTCTGCGCTGAAGGAGATAAGAGGAAACCGCAGAGTAACGGGTGACAACCCCGAGGGCACCTACGATGTATTGAAAAAATACGGCACCGATCTTGTGGAAAGAGCGAGGGAGCAAAAGCTTGACCCCGTTATCGGCAGAGACGATGAGATCCGTAATGTAATCAGAATTCTTTCGCGGAAAACAAAGAACAACCCCTGCCTTATAGGCGAGCCCGGTGTTGGTAAAACGGCTATTGCCGAGGGTCTTGCCATAAGAATTGCAAAGGGAGACGTGCCCGATAATCTCAAGGAGAGAATAATCTTTTCTCTTGATATGGGCGCTCTTATCGCGGGAGCAAAATTCAGAGGCGAGTTTGAAGAGCGCCTCAAAGCGGTGCTCGAGGAGGTAAGGGGTGCTGAGGGGCGTATTATCCTCTTTATTGACGAGCTCCACACCATTGTCGGTGCCGGCAAGAGCGAGGGCGCAATGGACGCGGGCAACCTTTTAAAGCCTATGCTTGCAAGAGGCGAGCTTCACTGTATCGGCGCCACAACTCTTAACGAGTACCGTCAATATATCGAAAAGGATGCGGCACTCGAGCGCCGTTTTCAGCCCGTAATGATACCCGAGCCCACTGTGGAGGACTCTGTTTCTATTCTCCGCGGACTAAAGGAGAGGTACGAGGTCTTTCACGGCGTAAAAATCCAGGATGCGGCTCTTATTGCGGCGGCAACCCTTTCCGACAGATATATTTCGGACAGATTTTTGCCCGATAAGGCAATAGACCTTGTTGACGAGGCCTGCGCGCTGATAAAAACCGAGATGAATTCAATGCCTCAGGAGATGGACGAGGTTGCCAGAAAAATAATGCAGCACGAAATCGAAGAGGCTGCGCTGAAAAAGGAAAAAGACAAGCTCTCCCAAGAGCACCTTAAAGAAATACGCTCCTCTCTTGCCGAGCTGAGGGCGGAATTCAGTGAAATGAAGGCTAGGTGGGAAAACGAGCGCGGAGCTATCGAGCGCGTGCAAAGGCTTCGCGAGGAGATAGAAAAAACCAATGCTGAAATTGAAAAAGCGCAGAGCAACTACGACCTTGCCAAAGCCGCCGAGCTTAAATTCGGCAGGCTTCCCGAGCTGAAAAAGTCGCTGGAGGAGCAGGAGTCGAGGGCAGAGTCCGAAAACGGAGCAAATCTTTTAAGAGATAGGGTGACCGAGGAGGAAATTTGCCGTATTGTCGCCCGCTGGACGGGTATTCCCGTTTCCAAAATTATGGAGAGCGAGAGAGAAAAGCTTCTCGGCCTTGAAGAAATTCTTCACAAGCGGGTTATAGGCCAAGACGAGGCGGTAAAGCGTGTGAGCGAGGCGGTAATACGCTCGAGAGCGGGCATAAAAGACCCCTCAAAGCCTATCGGCTCATTCCTCTTCCTCGGCCCGACGGGCGTTGGTAAAACCGAGCTTGCAAAAGCCCTTTCCGAGGCACTTTTTGATGATGAAAAGAGTATGATTCGCATAGATATGAGCGAATATATGGAGAAATACTCGGTCTCCCGTCTTATCGGAGCACCTCCCGGCTATGTGGGATACGACGAGGGCGGACAGCTTACCGAGGCGGTGCGCAGACGGCCCTATGCGGTGCTTCTCTTTGACGAGGTGGAAAAGGCGCACCCCGATGTTTTCAACATTCTTCTTCAGGTGCTTGATGACGGCAGAATTACCGACAGTCAGGGCAGGACGGTGGATTTTAAAAACACCGTTATAATCCTAACATCAAACCTCGGCTCCTCTGTGATACTTGAGGGAATTGACGAGAGCGGAGAGATAAGTGATACAGCACGCGGGTCTGTCAGCGAGCTTTTAAAGCGCACGTTCCGCCCCGAATTCCTTAACCGACTTGACGAGACGGTATTCTATAAGCCGCTGACAAAGGAAAATGTTCGCGGTATCGTTGACCTTATCGTCACCGACCTTAACAAGCGCCTAAAGGCAAAACAGCTCACCCTCACCCTTACCGATGAGGCAAAGGAGCTTGTTATCAACTCGGCTTATGACCCCGTATACGGTGCAAGACCGCTGAAAAGATTTATTCAATCTAAGGTCGAAACCCTTGTTGCAAGAGAAATTATCGGCGGAGCGCTAAACCCCGAAAGCGAGCTTTCTGTTGTAGTGAACGAGGGCAAACTTGAAATAAAAGTAAACAATAATTGACATTTACCCTTGTTTTAACGCAAAAAAGAAGCAGACAGAGCGAAAAACTCTGTCTGCTTTTAATATAACTTAGCGGGTGATTACTTTCTTCTGAACCTGGGAAGGTCAACAAGAGTAAGGGGATATACGGGAAGACCCGAGGCAATAGATTTGTTCGCCGCAATACCAGTAAGGATAGACATTGCGCCGTCCTGATAGCCTGCCGCTCTCTTGAAGGGGTCGGGGTTGGGAACGCCGAAAATATCGTTAAGAAGCACGCTGTCACCGCCGCCATGGCCGCCAACGCCTTCTTCAATATCAACCTCACGGCGGTTGCCGAAGAGATTTTGTACAGTGATAGACTTATATTTAAGCGCGCCCTCATTCTTTGCATCACCGCCCGCGTTGATGTAAACCTCCTCAGCAACATCAAGCTCAATGCGTCCGTTAGTACCGGTAAAGGTAACGCGGAAGCCTTCTCTTGCGGAATATGCGTTAAGCGAGTAGGAAAGCTGAGCGCCCGAGGCGTACTGAACGAGAACATTCATAGTGTCCTCAATGCTGATGTAATCACCGAAAACGCTCTGGTCGCGGATGTAGCCGTCCTCGTGCTCGGCATTGAGGTAAAGCGACTCCAAATCCTTGCCGTCGCGAAGGTCGAGAGCGAAGGGGTCCTTTGCCGCAATCTCGTTACCCGTTCCTCTGTAATAGAACTCGGTAACTCCTCTTTCCTCGGCATTTTCTCTGCCGTAGAATTTAAGTCCGCCAAGAGCAAATACCTTGGTGGGATAGGTGTTGAGCCAGAAGTTTACAAGGTCGAAGTGGTGGGTGGACTTGTGAACTAAAAGACCGCCCGAATTTTTCTTATCTCTGTGCCAACGGCGGAAATAGTCTGCTCCGTGAGAGGTGTTAAGGTACCACTCGAAATGCACCTGAGTAACCTTGCCGATCTCGCCGTTCATAATAAGCTCGCGCACCTTGGTATTGTGGGGCGCGTAACGGTAGTTAAAGGTGACTCTGAGGTTTTTGCCGGTTCTTTCAACACAGTCGATAATCTCCTGGCACTTAACCTCATCAACCGTCATAGGCTTTTCGGAAATAACATCACAGCCCATTTCCATAGCCTTGATTATGTATCTGTGGTGAGTTCTGTCAACCGAGGTAACGATAACATAGTCGGGCTTTGTCTCGAGAATCATCTTCTCAAACTCTTCCGATTTATAGGTAGGAACCTTGTGATAACCGAATTCTTCCTCGAGAACGCAGTTAGCGTAGTCCATACGGGTCTGGTTTATATCACAGAATGCAACAAGCTCCGCAGTTTCGTTGAAATCCTCGGCAATAGCCTTGTAATACATTCTCGCTCTGCCGCCAACGCCCACCTGAGCGTATCTTTTCTTAGCCATAAAAAACTCCTTTTTCTGTCCTAAAGATTTACTAAATATAATTATACTCAGAATTTTTTTAAAATCCTTAATTATTTTGACCAGATTAGACCAAATCTTGAATAATTTGATATTTTTTCGGTTAAAAAAGCAATTTTTTTAAAAAATCAGTATTCCTCTCCGTCAAAACGGCTCTCTCTTGCCTCTCTGGCATAACCTTTAAGCATAGAGGCAAACTCATCGTTTGCTTCAATAACGATCTCTGCGTTTTCGTATTCCGAGCGTATTGTTATAAGGATAACCGAGTCGGGTGAGAGGGTTGGGAGATAGAAATAGCGCTTGAAGCCTGCCTGCGCCTTGTGGGCGGAGCGCTCCTTTGCCGTAAGTTTTTCTATTTTTGTGATAGACCAAAGGTCGATACGGCAGAGGGTGGATTCCCTTTTGCCGGTTACCTGGCGCACAACGAAAACCGCCGTCCCCTCCGAGTCAAAGGTAACATCGTAGTAATATTCAACGCCTATGTATTTTGTGTAAATAAACACCGCCGCAACGATAGAAATGCAGCCGCAGAAGGCAACAACGCCCTTGTAAGGACCGCCGAAAATGTTGAGCGCCACAGCGCCTGCCGCCAAAAGCGCGGAAAGTCCCATAAGCAAAATAAACAAGCGCTTTGCCTTAGTATTTGAGGGCTTAACATGAGAATAAATTTCGTTTATCAATTAAGGGGTCTCCTTTGCCGAAAGTTTGTAGGGGGTGAGAGGGAAGTTTTCTTCATCGTTAAGATAGATAGCTATCATATAGGGCTTCTCGTTCTCCAGCCCCTTTACCGTAACCTCGAGTCTTATCCAGTCGATAGCGTCCTCTTCGCCAACCGAAAGGTCAACGCCGTCAAAGCAGAGCCTTACATATCTGTACATAAGGAATGAATCGTATTCCGAGGCAACCAGGGTGGCGTTAAGGGGTGTGCCAAGCTCCTCAGCAGGGAGATTTTCGTCAAGGTTATCGTTTGCCCTCACTGCAACAAGACGGAATGTAAAGTTGTCCTTAGCGTTTGCATCAAGGGATACCCCGTATTTCTCCTCAATGTTTCTCATAAGGCTGGTGTTGTATTTCAGGGTTACCTGAAGCTCCTCGGTGCCGGGAATATAGACGAAATATTTACAGAAGAAGTTGCCCTCCTTTGCATCGTCATAGCCGTAGCTGTTGCTGTTAAGCATATCCTGTGTAAGCGCGCCTATTTCGCCCGAGGCCTCGTTATAGTAAGCGGTAAGCTCCTCGGTAAAGTATATTTTTTTCATAGATTTCGGGTAATGGTTAAAAATAACCACTCGGAAAATAAGAAAAGCAAAAATTCCAAGGCAGAGTACAACGATAAAAATCTTTAAAATTCTGCCAACAATGCCCTTTTTCGGCGACTCGTCTATTTCGTTATAGTCACCGTAGCGCTCAAAATCACCCATTATACAGTATCCTTTGCTTCGGCCTCGGTAACCCGAGGCCGTTCGTTATCAATTCGATTGTATCACAAGGAGTCTGTAAAGTCAATAAAAAAAGATAAATTTAAAATTTAAGTTACATTATATCGTCGCGCCCGATATAAAGGTCGCGCTTTTCCTCTTCGCTGAGGTTGTCAATGTCCATACCCTTTCTCATAGCCGTCCAGGCGCGGTTGGGGACGGGAGGATTGTATGCGGGAAGCTCAATGCCGGGAGTGTTTATTCCCGATACCGCCCCGGGTGCGTCCTTTCTGTAATTTCTGACGTTCTTTTTCTCGGTCTTTTCGGTGGTGAGAGGTTGATTTTTTTCGTTTTTCATTCTTTTTCCTTTCTGTTAAGCCTTTTGGCTCTATGCCTAGTATTCTCTTTGTAGGAAGATATTATTATTTTTTTCTTCGCTTATTGAAAAAACTGTGCGGCTGTGCTAGAATAGAATAAAGAAAAAAGGAGGGCTGTATGCTTTACAGAAATTTGAGCGGATATTTCAGAGAAAAATACGGCAGGCGGCTTTCGAAAATTTGTATCGACGGCGGCTTTTCCTGCCCCAACCGTGACGGTGTGTGCGGCGAGGGCGGTTGCATTTTCTGCGGAGAGCGCGGCGCGGGTGAGCATATCGACTCCCTAAAAAGCATCTCGGAGCAGGTAAGTGCGGCTCTTTCGAGGGCAAGGGAAGATGAGCTTTTTGTTGCGTATTTCCAGAACTTTACCAACACATACGCTCCGATTAATGTTTTGCGCGAGAGGTATGACTCAGCCCTTGTTGACGGGAGGATAAAGGTCCTTGCCATAGGCACACGCCCCGACTGTATCAGCGAGGAGGTCTGCGCCCTTATTGCGGAGTATAAGGAAAGGTGCGATGTTTGGGTAGAGCTTGGACTTCAAACGGCAAGCGATAAAACCGCCGATATTATCAACCGAGGCTACAAGAGCGAGGTTTTCGAAAATGCGGTAAAGCTCCTTGAAAAATACGGAATTCCGATAGTTGTCCACCTTATTGTCGGACTTCCCGGCGAGGGAATTGAGCAGATTCGGGAAACAGTAGATTATATAAATGGCTTCTCGCTTTTTGGCGTAAAAATACACTCGATTTATGTAATGAAAGACACCCGCCTTGCGCAAATGTATCTAAACGGCGGGTATCAGCCTCCCACCCTTGAGCAGTTTGTTGAGGGGGCAGGGTATATTATCTCGCACATAAGCCCCGACATAGTTATTCACAGACTGACCGGTGACTGCCCCGAGGGCGGACTTCTCGCTCCCGAGTGGAATACCGATAAGCATAAAATAATTGCCGAAATAAATAACTATCTTGAAAAGAATAGCCTTTCACAAGGCTCGCTTCATTAAAAAAATCCCGATCGACCGATCGGGATTTTTTGTTCGTTTATTTGCCGATTTTAAATTTGTGCTTTGACTGCTTATGCTCGGGGAGGGTTTTGATGTGGTCATCTCTTGCGCTGGTTTTGCCCTCAACCTGAATATCGCCCGCCTTGATGAGCGAGATTTTTGTGAGCATAGGACCGATAAGCTCGTATATAAGCACTGCAAAGAGGGTAATGCTCCTGATTATCTCGCCGTCAGCACCGAGGGTTTCCTTTGCAATAAGGGACATTCCGAGGGCAACTCCCGCCTGGGGAAGAAGAGTAATGCCGAGATATTTTACGATATTATCGTCACATTTTGCAAGCTTTGCGCTAAGGAATGCACCGCTGTATTTTCCGGCAGAACGGCTTAAAATGTAAACAATACCTATCAAAACAATCATAATATTGGTGAAAACGGAGAGTTCAAGCTCCGCACCCGAAAGCACGAAGAAGATAATAAAGAGGGGCGCCGTCCATCTGTCAACACGCTCCATAAGCTCCTCGGAAAAGTCGCAAACGTTGCAGAATACAGTTCCCAGCATCATACAAACGAGAAGGGAAGAGAAGCCCACGTGAACTGTGTCAAAGAGGGTGAACTTCAGCATGGAAAGACCGATGGTGAGAAGCACGAAGGTGATAGACATTGAAAGACGCTTTGACCTTGAGTGGAAGAATCTCTCGCAGAAGTTGAAGATGAAGCCCATTGCAGCACCGAGAGCTATGGAAAGAACTATCTCGAGTATAGGCTCAACCAGCATTGAAATAACGCTTACAACGTTTCCGGGCTGAATTGCTTTTGCAACTCCTAGAGAGGCGGCGAAGAGAATAAGACCTACCGCGTCGTCAAGAGCAACAACGGGAAGAAGTATATCGGTAAGGGGACCCTTTGCCTTATACTGCTTAACTACCATAAGGGTTGCCGCGGGAGCGGTTGCCGCCGCGATAGCGCCGAGGGTGAGAGCCGCAGAAAGTGAGAGAACATCGGGGCGAAGAAGCGAAAATCCGATAAGAGCCGCATCAACGAGCAGGGTGGTTACAACCGCCTGAAGAATACCGATTATAGTTGCCTGCTTTCCGATTTTTTTAAGCTGGGAGAGTCTGAATTCGTTACCGATAGAGAATGCGATAAAGCCGAGAGCGATCTCGCACAGTATCTTGAAGCTTTCCACATTTTCCATAGAGGTAAAGCCGAGACCCGGAACGTCAAACAGACCGAGAACGTAGGGCCCGACGAGAATACCCGCAACGAGATAAGCGGTAACCGCGGGGAGTTTGAGAAGCTTTGCAAGTCGCGAGAGCATAAGTCCTGCGAAGAGCGCGATTGAAATTGATAAAAGAATTTGAGCCGACATTGGTGTGCACCTCAGTTTAAAAATATTTAATATTCAACAAACACATATTTTACCACCGCGCGCGTATAAAGTCAATGCACTAAATTAACAAAAAATATTTTTTTATACCGCATAAAGATGTGCAAAATTCACCTAAAACAACGGGTGGTTTTGTACAAAGGAGATAGAATGTGTAAATATCGGCAAAAAATCTTTAAAAAAATGTTGACTTTTATGCCATATTATAGTATTATATAAATACTAAATAAAAATTTGGAGGTATTTTATCATGTCTACTAAAAAAGCATTGTTATTCTGTCTTGCAGTTTTTGGCGTTTTGTTCGTTGGTCTTGACCTTTGGCTTCCCACTATCGGTGTTTCCGGAATCAGTCCCATCATGAGCTATATCGGCTACGGTATGCTTGTTGTGTTCATGATTCTTGTTCTCGGTATTGGCTTCGTTCTCAAGGCTGCTTACCTCTGCGCTGCAGTTTACACTGTAACTCAGGCAGTTAACATTCTTCTTCTTTCTAAGGGCGAGCTTGTTATGGGTATCATCTATGCGGCTGTTACCTTCCTTCTTCTTGCTCTTATCCCCACCGTATTTCTTAAAAAGAAGTAATTTTTAAGCAATTTTCGGGATATCGTCTTCGTTGCAATATTTAATTATCCCTTGTTGAGGTTTTTATGGTTTACATTGAATGTATTGTTTTAGCAATTGCTATAATTGGTATATTTGCGTTCGGATATGATCCGCTGACCGTTTCCGGTATTTCTGCCGGAATTATAGCTTTCTCCTTCGGCGGTCTCTTAATATCCATTTTCATCCTCGGTTTAATTTCTCTTATAAATTATCTTCGCGGATATTCCAGCAGAACGTGGGTTACCATTATAACCTTTGTTATCCTGCTTTTGATCGGAACATTCCTTCCCCCGATCCTTCAGAGCATTGGAGTAGACACAGCCGGAAGCACAGTTATCAACTTTGGTGAAACGGTTCGTGGTCTCTTCGGCGCGTAATTCTTGCCGTTTTTCGGTTTTATAAAGGAGATATATAATGTCTTTTAAAAGAATTGCGTTGTTGCTCGTTATTTTTCTCCAGATTGGAGTAGTTGGCTTTGCCATAGCGGGAATTTTCAAGCTCGGATTTGAAACGAAGGACGTTCTTGCCCTTGAGGGCGCACTGGTTGCCGTTGTTGCAGGGCTTGCTCTGCTTTGCGGCCTGCTTTACCTTTTGGCTAAGCTTGCATCGCTTTGCGGCGGACTTGTTTCGTTTGTTGGAGTTTTGCTCTATATTCTCGAAACGCTGGCGTTTGCCTTCCTTGCGGTATATGCCGCCATAGCTTTTGATAATATCGCGCTTGTTATCGCACTTGCTTCGACCTTTGCGGTCATGTCTGTCGGCCTTGTGCCGATAGTTTGCAGGAGGCGTTAAGCGCCTTTGGCTTTTCATTCCTTAACTCGGGCAACGGAGCGTTTGGAAAAATAAAAAATCGGGATAAGACTCGTTTGCTTTTTGCTTTTCGGGTGTTGTCCCGCTTTTTTTGCTTTTCGCTTGACAAAAATTTATTTATGTGTTAGAATGTATCGGCATTATATATATTTAAGGAAGAAAAATGAAAGAAAAAACTAAAATTCAGCTCTCGGACAGCTTTACTTACGGAAGACTTTTGCGCTTTGTTGTGCCATCGGTGCTTATGATGATATTTACGTCAATATACAGCATTGTCGACGGCTTTTTCGTTTCTAATTTTGTAAACACAACGGCATTTGCCGCGGTTAATTTAGTGATGCCGCTTTTGATGATCCTCGGCGCAGTGGGATTCATGATCGGTACGGGCGGTACTGCCATAATTGCAAAAACCTTCGGCCTTGGTGATAAGGAACTTGCCAACAGGTATTTCTCGTTCCTTACTTATTTTACTATAATATCCGGCGTTATTCTTGCGGCTGTTGGAATTGCTTTTGCCCGTCCGGTGGCAATGCTCCTCGGTGCAGAGGAGGGGGAGATGTTAGATTACTGCGTTCTTTACGCAAGGCTCGTGCTTCTCGGCCTGCCGTTCTTTATGCTCCAGAATGTTTTCCAGTCCTTCTTTATTACCGCTGAAAAGCCAAAGTTCGGCCTCTACGTTATAATCGCCGCAGGCGTTACCAACATGGTGCTGGACTTCCTTTTGGTGGCAGTTTTTGAAATGGGACTTGCGGGAGCGGCGGTTGCAACTGCGACAAGCCAACTCGTCGGCGGTGTTGTTCCGCTCGTTTATTTCGGACGAAAAAATTCAAGCACCCTTCGCCTTGGAAAAACCCGCTTTTACGGCAAAGCCTTGTTAAAAACCTGCACAAACGGCTCCTCCGAGCTGATGAGCAATATCTCAATGTCCATTGTTACGATATTTTATAACATTCAGCTTTTGCGCTTTGCTCCCGGGAACAGCGGTGTTGCAGCATACGGCGTTATAATGTACGTAAGCTTTATTTTCGCCGCAATATTTATCGGCTTTGTTCTCGGTGCTTCACCCGTTGTCAGCTTTCATTTCGGCGCGGGAAACAAGGTCGAGCTGAAAAGCCTTTTCAAAAAAAGCCTTGTTATCGTTGGGGTGACGTCGGTTGTAATGACGGTTTCGTCTTTGCTTGTAGCCGCTCCGTTTTCCTACCTCTTTGTGGGAGACGACCCCGAGCTTTACGCCCTTACCGTTCGCGGCTTTATAATTTTTTCATTTGCCTTTCTCTCAATGGGTATAAATATCTTCGGCTCGGCATTCTTCACCGCGCTGAACAACGGACTTATCTCGGCAGTTATCGCATTCCTCAGAACCCTGGTGTTCCAGATTGCCTCCGTTTTAATTCTTCCGATCTTCTTTGAGCTGGACGGCGTTTGGCTCTCTATCATCGTCGCAGACGTGCTCTCGCTGATAGTCACTATAACCTTCCTCGCCGCAAAAAAGAAAAAATACAGCTATTAAACCAAAAAACATTCTCGCAGAGGCGCTCACAAGGCGCCTCTGTTTTTTTAGCAATCTTCAACAATTCGCCCTGCACTTTTTGTGCAACACGCGGTTTTTTCTCTTTTTCCGCTCCGAAAATGGCACAAATTTCCTTGACAAAGCCTATTTCGAAGAGGTAAAATAAAATTAAGAAAGCTCGGGTTTTCTATTATGATACCGATTTAGGTTTGTATTATCTGCAAACAAGGTATTACGATTCTAATATAGGTAGATTTATCAATGCTGACGGTTACATATCCACAGGCACTGGCGTTCTCGGTTACAATATGTACGCATGTTGTAATAACAATCCGGTTATTTTCGTTGATTGGTTGGGAGGTAACTAAAATGAAGAAAACAGCTATTGTTGCATTGTTGTTAATTATTGTCTTTGCACTATCTTCGTGCTCGGGCGCGATAAAAAAGATATTTAAGGTTGTTTCCTCTGACGGCGAATTCGTTATGGGTGCTAACGGCGTTGTAGTGTATAAAGATGCTATATATAGCAATCGAGACGGGTGGGATAATTATTACAATTATTACGATTCCGCTTATAATCACCACCAAGGCGAAGTAATAGGCACAATTGCGGATATGCATGGTGCTTTTGGGGACATCAGCAAAGCGTGCGAGGAGGATTTTGGCGACAGTGTTGTGAAGGTGAGCGCAGGTTATACCACGAATTTATGGTTCAAAGAAGGTTTTACGTTGCCAGACTTTAAAACAGTAAAGATTGATTCTATTTATATTGATACAACAGGTAACGACTTTTATATCCAAAGCAAAACCGATATTGATAATAGATGTGTGAAAAGCATTGCCGGAGGCGATACGAAAAACCTATACATTACTGATGTAGTAGATTTTGAGGTTTCGATAACAGATGAAAATCTATATATTTTCAGCGATGTTTACGATTTCAAAGGATATATGCTCTGCACACTGAGCGAATACAAAACCATATATCTCGGCTTTTATGAAATTTATGATTATCAAGGAGAATTGTATCTTCAAATAGATAAGCCCGATACGATGTATAAAATTAAAGCAGAATACCAAAAGCTCTTAAAAGACAGCATCGTTGAGTTACCGTCAAAAGCAGCGGAACAACAGTAATTCCAAGTCTTTTACATTAAAATGCTATATAAAAAAACAATTCGGCAGATTCATAAATGCGGATTCTGTTATGTCGGGAGCAAACGGAAGCTTACAAGGCTCTAATCTGTATGTATATTGCTTCAATAATCCTGTCAGTTTGGTTGACTCTTCAGGAAACCGACCTAAATGGGCTGAAAAAGTCCGTATCCGCATCTTCCGTTGCTAAAGAAATGAGGATATATGAACGAAGAAATGTCAAACAGAACGGCACTCGAAGCGCTGGCAAACCGAGATTGGAATTCTGCACAGAAACTGCTGTTCGAGAATGCAAAACGCTTTAAATCTTACAAGTCTTATAACAATTTAGGATATTATTTAGTTACAGAGGGGATGATTTGCAAAAACGGAAGATCATTAAATGCATACAACCGAGGTATGAAGTATCTTCTAAAATCGGCTGAAATTAAGGCTACCGCCACGAACTCTTTTGCGATTGCTTCTGCACTAAATTACGAACTGCGAAGCAGTTCTCCAAGAAAAAAATCCGAGATATGCAACGAAGCAATAAGGTGGATAGAAGCCGGATTGCGCATAGAAAACTCGAAAGAAATGCAATACAACCTTTTGCGTTTTTTATATATGATTTCCCCCGAAGAAAAAAAGCTCATAGATTTCTCGGAAAACGTGGTAAATATATTCCCTACCCAAGAAAGCGTTAGTTTAAGACTTGAGATTCTAAGAATTAACAAGCGTATAGATGCGGGGCTTGATTGCATAGAAAGATATCGAGAATTTCTTGATGAGATAGACCTGTTGATGTTCCACACCACCACGGGAGCGTATGAAGAAGGTTTCGAACTTTGCGAGGCGGTGTGTCAAAAATTCAGCATTGATAAAGCCATTGCTTCTGCAATAATAGAGTGTTGCTTAAAAACAAAGCATTTTAATGAAGCAAAATATTACGCAGACATAATACAAGAAAACGGTAATTATATTAGCGCAAAGAAAAACTGGCGTTCCAAGGTGTTTGGGAACTTACAAGATACACGAAAATATCGTGAAAAAACGCTTTCTGATTACCGCATGACTCCCTCCTTTGTGCTTATGTGTTGCTATTTTGGTTGTGATATGCACGGAACACCATGGTAATGTTCCGACATGCGCGGAGGCGTAGATAGAGGCAATTATCAGCCTTGGGCGTCCTCGATATCTAAATATTACATAGATTTGTGGAGGTGATTGAATGATAAAAAAATTATACCTAATCACAATTTTTATATTGGCATTGACGATGCTAGGCTCTTGTTGCGGAGGACATGTCAGTGATAACATGTCCTTGGAAGTTTGTACAACATACAGTATTCCGGGATTTCATAAACATGATTTGAAAGGCCCCTCCAGTATTGAAATTCTTGAAACAGACAGTTACGGTAGATGGTTGTATAAATGTAAGGAATACAATGTAATTACCTACAAGGAAGATGTAGCGGTAGTAATTTGCCAGAAGTTTGATGATCATTACGTTTATTTTTACGAAGACAAAAATTATTTGGCATACGAGTATACCGAAACTGATATAGCAGAATTAAAAATCAAAAATGATTGGGATCAACCGCTAAACGAAGATAAAATGACAAAATGCAAAATCCAGGTGTCCTTTGATATGTACAATGTAAAAAGCGGTCATAACGAAACACGAGATTTTTGTGATTGGTTGCTCGAAAAAACAGAAATCGAAAGTTCAGATAATTTGGGAGCGTATTTTGTTTTGTCCGACAGTTCGGAAAACGATTTGTACATACTCTGTATGAATTACGAAACACGCAATGAAAGATTTGCCGTAATCGTTACTCCCGACAAAGATGTATATTATATGCCGGTTAACGAAAGTACAACTCCGCAAGATTATATTGATTTTAAATTATCTCACGGGTGGAAATACCCTTATTGATAATGTTTCCGCACAATAATAGAATAAGACAAATGTGACAAGGCGAATCGGACACCGTTTATGTTGACGACACTTGGGGTAATCATACCGTTACCTATTCAAACGGCGGTGGTAGCATTAGATTGATACAAATTTACCCGCCCCGATCTCAAAATGTTGGCTGAGTCAAGCATTTGGCTCAGCCTTTTTCCTATATTAAGTGCAGCTCCGCGAGCCTTTCGCGAAGGATATTTACGGTTGATTCCCGTGGGAAATAGAGGGGCAGGCGCAGCTCTGCCGAGCAGATGCCTATTTCCTGCATTGCCCACTTTACGGGCGCGGGATTTGTTTCTAAAAACAGCGCGTTAATAAGGGGGAGCAGCTTTTGTTGTGCGGCGAGGGTTTCTTTCGTTTTTCCCTCGTCAAAAAGCCTTGCAATCTCTGCGCTCTCCTTTGGCAAAACGTTCGACACCACCGAGATTACTCCCTCGCCGCCAAGGGCAAGGGCGGTGTATATTTGCGAATCGTTTCCTGCGTAAAGGGGGAGTGACTCACCGAAAGCCGAGAGCGAAACGAGTCTGTCCGCAGAATCCGCGGCTTCCTTTATTCCAACGATCTGCTCGCACTCTGCAAGACGGGAAAGCAGACCTAACCCGAGGTTTACCCCCGTCCTTGAGGGAACATTATAGAGTATTGCGGGCAGGGAGGCGGACTCAACAATCTTTATATAATGGCGAAAAACGCCCTCTTCCGTACCCTTGTTGTAATAAGGGGTGACTAAAAGCACTCCGTCACAGCCGATCTCCTCTGCCACCCTTGTGTGCCTTATGGCGGCGGCGGTGTCGTTTGTTCCCGTTCCGAAAACGAGCTTAACTCTTCCGTTCACCTTTTCCTTACAGAATTTAAAAAGTCCGTACCTCTCCTCGTCAGAGAGGGCAGAGGCTTCGCCTGTTGTTCCGCAAATAACGAGGGCATCTATTCCGCCAAGTATCTGCATTTCAATTATTTTTTCAAGGGCTTCGTAATCAATCTCGCCCTCTTTAAACGGGGTTACGAGGGCGGTCGCAACTCCGCGGAATATGGTTTTCTTTGTTTTCATAATTTTATTTCTTTCATCTCTTGAAAATTGCGCAGTTTTTGTGTATAATTGTCTTGTATATTTTTATTTTATGAAAAAAAGCGTCCCCTTGTGAGGAGTTAAATGGAAAATAAAGAAAACATAATTGTAAATGACAGAGTTGCGACCGACCTTGCAACAAAGGATTTTTATTACGACCTGCCCGAGGAGCTGATAGCCCAGTTTCCCTCTGCGGAGCGCGACGGCTGCCGCCTTATGGTGCTGAACAAAGAGGGCGGGGTAGAGCATAAGCATTTTTATGATATAATAGACTACCTTAACCCCGAGGATATGCTTGTTGTGAACTCGTCAAAGGTTATTCCCGCAAGGCTTCTCGGAAAAACCGACAAAACCGGCTCGGATATGGAGCTTCTTTTGCTTCGTATGCTGGACAGCGGCGAGTGGGAGACCCTTGTTCGTCCCGGAAAGCGCGCAAAGGTTGGCTCGGGCTTTTCCTTTGGCGGAATTCTTCATGCAACCGTTACCGCAGTGCTTGATGACGGCAACAGAGTTGTAAAATTCGATTACGACACCGAAAAATACGGCTCAATATATGAGGTTCTCGACATCGTCGGCAATATGCCCCTGCCGCCCTATATAACGAAAAAGCTGGAAAACAAGTCCGATTACCAAACCGTCTATGCAAAAGAGGAAGGCTCTGCCGCCGCACCCACCGCAGGTCTGCACTTTACCGACGCTCTCCTTGAAAAAATTAAGGCTAAGGGCGTGGGCTACGGTGAGGTTACTCTCCATGTGGGTCTTGGCACATTCCGCCCCGTAAAGGTTGAAAAGCTGGAGGAGCATCACATGCACTCGGAATATTTTTACATAACCGAGGACGTTGCTGACGAAATAAACCGCAGAAGAGCCGCCGGCGGCAGAATAATTGCCGTTGGAACAACCGCCTGCCGCGTTCTTGAAAGCGTTGCAACCGATGACGGCAAGCTCCGCCCCTATCGCGGCGAAACCGGTATTTTTATCTACCCCGGCTATAAGTTTAAGGCAATAGACGCCCTGATAACGAATTTCCACCTCCCCGAATCAACCCTCATAATGCTTGTCAGCGCCCTCGCCGGCAAAGAAAATACTATGAAGGCTTACGAAGAGGCGGTAGCACAGAGGTATAGATTCTTTTCCTTTGGCGACGCTATGTTGGTTGTATAAATTCCGCAATACTGCGTTAAAGCTGCGACTTGTCACCCTCGCCGTAGGACATTTCTTACCAAAGCGTAAACTTCATTCAAAAAAACCGCAAAATCTGCGGTTTTTTGCTTTTTTGCGGTTTTTCGGAAAAGTAACCCAATAGTTACTTTGACTAATATGCAAGTAAATATAATGAGGATATTAGAATTATGAATACCATAAAAGGCGTTTGTGTATTGACAATCGTACACTAAAGTTGTATAATATAACCATTAATTTAAAAAATAAATATATTTTAAGAAAGGAATTACCCTGAAAATCAAGGTAATATGGGCAAACAAAAATGAACAGAGTGTACAATTTCTCGGCCGGCCCCTCTATGCTTCCTCTTGAGGTTCTCGAGCGCGCACAAAAGGAGATGCTGTGCTACGGGGATTCCGGAATGTCGGTTATGGAGATGAGTCACAGAACTCCCGTTTTTGAAGAGATTCTTCACGGGGCAGAGGACGCACTCAGAAAGCTTATGAACATCCCCGCTAACTACAAAATTCTCTTTATGCAGGGCGGTGCTTCAACGCAGTTTGCTTCGGTTCCTCTCAATCTTCTTTCCGCGCACAAGTGTGCAGACTACATCGTTTCAGGTCAGTTCTCAAAGAAGGCGGCGTCCGAGGCAAAAAAATACGGAGATATTGCTATCGCGGCATCCTCCGCAGGGGCAACCCCCACCTTCTCAACCATTCCCGAGACGACCAAAAGCTCTTTCCGTCCCGATGCAGACTACGTTCACATCTGCTTTAACAACACCATCTACGGAACAAAGTTCCACTACATTCCCGATACCGGCAACATTCCTCTCGTTGCGGATATGTCCTCTTGCATCTGCTCCGAGCCGGTTGACGTTTCAAAGTTCGGACTTATTTACGCCGGCGCGCAGAAAAATATTGCTCCCGCAGGCTTAACCATCGTTATCGTTCGTCAGGACCTTATCGGCAACGCCCGTCCCGACACTCCCGCTATGCTTGATTATGTAAATATGGCGGAAAACGATTCGATGTACAACACTCCTCCCTGCTGGTGCATCTATATGGCAAAGCTTGTGTTTGAGTGGATTCTTTCTATCGGCGGTCTTGAGGAGATGAAGCGCCGTAACGAGAGAAAGGCTTCTCTTCTTTACGATTATCTTGACAGCCAGAATTATTACACCGCAAGCGTTGACAAAAAGTGTCGTTCAATGATGAATGTTGTATTCGTTACCGGTGACGCTGACCTTGATAAAAAGTTCGTAACCGAGGCATCTGCCGCAGGACTCAAGAACCTTAAAGGTCACCGCTCGGTTGGCGGTATGCGCGCTTCTATCTACAACGCAATGCCCTACGAGGGTGTTGAAAAGCTCGTTGAGTTCATGAAGAGTTTCGCGGCTAACAACCCTAAGGTGCAGTACTAATTTTTCTATAAAAACGAAAGAAATGTAAACAAAACTATGAAAAAAATCAAATTAATGAATAAAATTGCCGATGTCGGCACTAACATTTTTAATAAAAATGAGTATGAGGTTTCCGATGCGGTAGAGGCACCCGATGCAATGATGGTGCGTTCCGCAAATCTCCACGAGATGGAGTTTAACCCTGAGCTTCTTGCAATAGCGAGAGCGGGCGCCGGTGTAAACAACATTCCCGTTGACGAGTGCGCAAAGCGCGGTGTTGTAGTATTCAATACTCCCGGTGCTAATGCAAACGGCGTTAAGGAGCTTGCGGTTGCGGCTCTTATGCTGGCTTCGAGAGATATTGTCGGCGGTGTTGAGTGGGTAAAGGCTAACGCGGCTGACGAAAACCTTGCTAAATCTGTTGAGAAAGAGAAAGCAAAGTTTGCGGGATGCGAAGTTCTCGGCAAAACTCTCGGTGTTATCGGTCTTGGCGCTATCGGCGGCCTTGTTGCAAACACCGCAAAGAACCTTGGAATGAAGGTTGTCGGCTGTGACCCCTATCTTACGGTTAACGCGGCTTGGAGCCTTTCCAGCTCGGTGCATCACGCTCAAAGCTATGATGAAATCTACGAGGTGGCTGATTATATCACTCTTCATGTTCCCGCAACCGGCACAACAAAGGGAATGATAAACAAGGACACTATCGCAAAGATGAAGGACGGCGTCCGCATCATCAACCTGGCGCGCGCGGAGCTTGTAAATAGCGAGGATATTAAGGCGGCTCTTGAATCGGGCAAGGTTGCGGCTTATGTAACCGACTTCCCCACTCCCGAAACTGTTGGAATGAAGAACACCGTTTGTATTCCTCACCTTGGCGCATCTACGGCAGAGAGCGAGGACAACTGCGCGGTTATGGCGGCGCAGGAGCTTGACGAATTCCTCAAGACGGGTAATATCAAGAATTCTGTAAACTATCCCGCTGTTTCTATCCCTCACACCGGCGCATCGAGAATTTGTATCTCTCACCTTAATGTTTCTAACATGCTCTCGCAGTTTACATCTATCGTTTCTGCGAAGAACATCAATATCGAAAATCTTTCTAACGGCTCTAAGGGTGACTATGCTTACACCATTATCGAAATGAGCGTTTCCGTTCCCGAAAAGATAGTTTCCACTATCGAGGCAATTGACGGCGTTATTAAGGTAAGAGTAGTTGAATAAATCGTTTTTTGGGACACCTTTAGCCTCGGCTTTAGGTGTCCTTTTGCTTTTAGCCCCCAATTTTACAAAAAATATTGAAAAAAGCCGAAGCTTGTGGTAAAATAATAAAAGGACTGCTTTATTAACTGAATAAAGAGGTATTTTATGAATTTAAAGAAAAAAATCGGGGCGGTTGATCCTATCGCGCTGATAAAAAATCTTTCTCTGGTTGTCCTTGGAACAATAGTTCTTGCTTTCGGATGCGCGGTGTTTGTCGTACCATTTGGAATGGTAACCGGCGGTGTTACCGGACTTGCCGTTGTTTTTGAAGAGATTTTCGGCGAGCTTGTTTCGGTCGAGCTTGTGGTAACTATACTTACCTGGGGACTTTTCCTGCTTGGACTTATTGCCCTTGGCAGAGATTACGCGGCGAAAACCCTTATTGCTTCCTTGATTTATCCTCTTGCGCTGGCGCTTTTTATGAAGCTGGTATCCCCTGATGTTCTTGACGGATTTTTCTATCTTCAGGGCAGTGCTCACGGGGAGCTTTCTCTCGTTATTGCCTCGCTTTTCGGCGGTGTTTGTATCGGTACGGGCTGTGCGCTGACCTTTATCGGTGGCGGTACTACGGGCGGACTTGATATTGTTGCTTTTATAATCTGCAAGATATTTAAAAAGCTGAAAAGCTCGGTTGTTATCTTCCTTCTTGACGCCGCTACCATACTTCTCGGAATGTTTGCTACGGGCGACCTTGTAATAACCCTTCTCGGTATTATTGCCGCCTTTGTCGGCGCGATAGTTATCGACCGCATATTCCTCGGCAGGTCTCAGGCGTATACTGCACAGATCGTTTCCGAGCATCACCGCGAGCTTCGCGTTGCGATCCGCGATGAGGTAAAGCGCACGACCACGGTTATCAGCGTTGTGGGCGGTTATTCGGGTGAGGAAAAGGTTATGCTTATGGTAAGCTTTACTATGCGTCAGTATGCCGACCTTATCAACGCAATAAACAAGATCGATAAGCGCGCCTTCGTAACCATTCACCGCGCCCACGAGATAAACGGCGAGGGCTGGACCTTCGGCGAGCACGATTAAGAGGTTTGCTGATTTTATTTCGAAAAACTTTTCGTAAAAAGGCTATTGATTTTCCGATCAATAGCCTTTATAATTATATTAAAAAAAGATAACGGAGGCGTTTTGTAATGATGTACGCTTATTCGATGATGCCCTTGAATGGCACTCACCTTGATGAGATGTGCGAGGATATTAAGGAGCAGTATAAGAGGGGAGTAACAAGCTGTCCTCTGTTTATAATGACCCTTGTTCCCGAGGGTAACCCCGTTTGGGATAAGGCGGATAAAATGTGCCGTACTTATGAGAAATTTCGTGAAAAGCTTGAGGCCTCCGGTGTACCCTCAGGCGTGCTTATTCAGGCTTCTTTAGGCCACGGATACGATATAAACCTCGCTCCCTTTACAAGGTTTTTGGGAGTGACGGACGGAGAGGAAAAGAATGTTTACTGTCCTCTCGACAAGGATTTTCTTAACCACTTTAAGGGCGTTACGAAAAGAATTGCAAAGGCGCGCCCGAAGGCTGTAATGCTTGATGACGATTTCAGAATTCTTATGCGTCCGGGCAACGGCTGTGCCTGCAAGCTCCATATGGCAGAGTTCGAAAAAAGAACGGGCAAAAGGTGGACAAGAGACCAAATGTGGGCGCACATTGAGAGCCACCCTGCCGATGACCCCTTGACCGTTGAGTTTATAAAAATGCAGACAGACTCCCTCGTTGAGGCAATTAAGGTCTTTAGAGAGGGAATTGACGAGGTTGACCCCGCAATTCAGGGCATAAACTGTACCTCGGGCGACCTTTGCGACTCTGTCATTTTCACAAATCCCCACTTCTGCGGAAAGGGCAACCCCACTATGGTAAGAGTACCCTGCGGCACCTACGCGCCGAGAAGCGTGCGCGAGTTTAGTGACATTATGCGCCGCGCCGCCGTTTGCACAACCAAGCTCAAAAAGGGCGGTATAGAGATAATTCTCGGCGAGACCGACACCATTCCCTTTAACCGCTACGGCAAAAATGCAAGATACCTCCATAGCCATTATATCGCCGCAATTCTCGAGGGCGTCAGGGGCGCAAAGCATTGGATAACCCGCACCTCTGCCTGGGAGCCTAAGTCGGGCAGGGCGTACAGAGATATTCTTGCAAAAAACCGCCACTTCTACGAAAAGCTTGCGGACAGCGTTGAGGGAATAGAATGGGTTGGAGCAAATTCTGCCTTCCTTATTCAGCACCTCCACAATTATACCCTTAAAAATATGTGGAAATACCACGAAAACTTCTGGGCGTCAAAGTGCCTTGAGCGAATGGGCCTGCCCTTCTATTTTGCAGAGCCTTCACCGAAAAACAAACTTACATTCCTTGAGGATTGCATTGTTACCCATATGACGGATGATGAAATTTTGGCGGCGTTTGAGGGCAGTGTTTGCGTTACGGGTGAGGTTGCCCGCGACCTTATAGAGCGCGGATACGGTGACCTTCTTGGTGTCAGAGTTAAGGACTGGGAGGGTATGCTTGCGAAGGGTGAATTCTTCGAGTTTGACCCCTCGGCTACCTGCACCGCGCAAAAGAACCGCAGAATGATTGAGATAACAGACAGCAGCACTCAGGTTCTTTCCTGGTCGTACAGACCCATAGACGGCGAAAAGAAAAAGCTCTCTCCCGCGGTAACTCTTCTTGATAGAGGAGAGGGGAAAATTTCGGTTGTATTCTGCGGAACACCCGATGCCGAGCATAACTATATGGAGGGCTTTGCCTTCCTTAACGAGTCGAGAAAGCGCCAGCTTATCGATATATTCTCCCGCGCAGGCGCGCTGCCCATCTATTACGAGGGTGACGAGGAGGTATTGCTCAGAGCGGGTAAAATCAAGGACGGAAGGCTTCTTTGCGCCTTTATAAACCTTGGATACGACCCTCTTTTCGAGCTTGATTTGGTTATGGATAAGGCTCCGAGCGAAATATCCTATCTTAACTCGGAGGGTGAGGAGGTAAGGCTTGACTTCCTTCTTCTTGAGGATGGCAGAGTAAAGGTTATGACCGAGCTTTCGCCAATGTACCCTCTCGTGCTTCTTATAAAATAAAAAGCCCGGCAAAAGCCGAGCGAAAAAACGGGGATAAGCCTAACACTCTTAACCGAGCAGTCAGCCTATCCCCATTTTTATTAGAAAAATCTTACTTCTTGGAAAGCGAGCCGATAAGGCCGAGCACACCGTCAACCGCGAGGAGAATACCTGCGATAAGAACGATAGCTGCCGCTGCATTACCGAAGGCAAGGAAAACGCCAAGGGCAATAGTGAGAGCGGGAGAAACTATCTCCAGCGCGTTGGGCTTCTTTTTAAGTATGTCGAGAAGAGCAACAACACCCTTAACCGCAACGAGAATACCAAGAACGATAAAGATAATGTCCTTGAGAAGGTTGCCGACGAGGATGATCGCGATACCGATAACAAGGCTGATTCCACCGTTGGTGTAATTCTTTTTAACAACGTCAATAACACCGGTAACGATGAAGAAAACGCCTGCAACAGTCATTGCCAGGGCAATTGCTTCGTGTCTGAAAATGGCAAGAAGTACGCCGAGGGCAATGTAAAGCACGGAAGAAAACAATTCGGGATTCTTTTTGTTCATAATAAAAACTCCTTTTTTCTACATTATATCACCTTTTTTTACCAAAATCAATAGGGTAAATAAAATTTTTTGATTTTATAAAAAATAACGTTTTTTTGCAAATGAGACTTGAAAATCACGGTTTTTTGCATTATAATATAAATAAAAGGTTTGAAAAAGGAGGTCTTAGGTGAAAAAGGAATACAGGGAAGAGCGACCGCTTAGAGCGTTACGCGAGGGAGAGATGGAATTCTTCAAAATGCGCACCGTAAACCGCCGTGCCGAGGCAGCGCACTCTCATACTCACGATGCCCTAGAGATAATATATATGAACCGCGGAAGCGTTCAGGTCTCTATTGACGGAGCAAAAACCAGCATATACCCCGGAGACCTTGCCCTCTTTCGTTCAAGATCTATACACGAAATCTGGACGGAGGACGAGGTTGAAAACGATTATTTCGTTCTAAAGCTTATGCCCAGGATCTTATACAATCTTTCAAACCAAAACGAGGTGGACGATTTTTCTCTCAGCTTTATCGGACGCACCCCCTCCCTTAAAACGATTTGGCGCAAGGAAGAGATTGCGGGCAGTGATATTGAGCTTGGTCTGGGGCGCCTTATTGCCTCTCTTGATAAAAAGAAAAAGACAACTGCGGTTTACAAAATTATATCTGCGCTTATGGTGCTGGAGGGGCTTTATTCCTCGGGCAATTCGGTGAATGAAAAAATCTCCCTTTCCGCAGACGATTTGACCTATGCCGTTTTTTACATAAACAGCCATTACGCCGAGCCTATCTCCGCCGAGCAGATTGCAGAGATGATAAGCGTCAGCCAAAGCAGCTTTTCGCGCTCATTTAAGGCACTGACAAATCAGAGCTTTAAGGATTATCTCAATACAGTAAGGACGGCAAGAGCCGAGGAGCTTTTGAAAAACACCGGACTTTCCGTAAAGGAGGTTGCAATAAGCGTTGGATACAATAACATCTCTCACTTTATCTCGGTTTACAAAAGATATAAGGGCAAAACACCCTTAGAGGAAAGAAAATAATATTAAGAGGACGGAGCTTTTCGCTCCGTCCTCTTGGTTTAAAAGCTATTACTGGATGTCGGGGATATAGCAGTATCCAACGAATATATTGTCAAGATACATGTCGGAGGTGTAGTTAGACATAGTTCTGATTCTGAGGTTGTTAATCTTGTCAACAGGAGCAGATCCTGCGTTCTGCTGAGTTGTGAAGGTTCCGACGTAATTTCCGTTTACCATAATGTGTACCATAGAAACGCCGTTTTCAACAACGTATGCAGCCTGGAAGTAGAAGTATTCGCCAAGAACGCCGAGTTCGAATTTCTCACTTGTCTTCTTCTGGTTCTGGATGTAAACCTTTCCGTCGGAGGCAATGAATCTGAGCCAGTAAACCGCAGAGGTGCTTGTCGCGCCGTCAAGATAACCGTCAAGCATGAAGTCGTAAGCCGGGTTGTCACCGTTTTCTGCCTTTATAAACTTAATGTCTGCGGCAAAGCCGAGGCCTTGCGCATTTGCGGCGTCAACGATAGCGTTGTTAGCGTAAACGTTGTATGTTTCTGCAGTACCGTCGGAGTCGGGCTTAAGGTGAAGAACATTGGAGGACTTACCGTATACGGTATCGGTAGTAACCTCGGATTTGCTCTTGGAAATGTTAGAGGGGTAGCTTCCGGATTCAATATCGTTTGTTCCAACAGGACGCGCGTTTGTAGCAATCTTCTCAACGAGAACGTTGTCAAAGTAAATGTCGTTTGCGGTGGAGCTCCATGAGCGAAGATCAAGCTGAGCTATCTTGTCTGCGGTGTAGAATATTTCGCCAACGGTGTGGTACTTGCCGTCGGAAACACCCATAGTAACGGGAGTGTCATTGTAGGTGATAGACAGCTTATCCATCTTGGTAATGGGGTCGGGAGTGATCTCAATACGGAGATGTATCCAGGTGTTAAAATCAGAAACATTAACAGACCAGAAGTTGTTACCTACGCTGGTGTTGGAGAGGTCCTTTATCTGCCACTTGCTGCCGGATACCTCTACGCCAAACTTGAATATCTGAGTGCCGGCAGTATCTCTTATAAACATTTCGTAACCGCCCGCTGTGCCGAGATTTACGTCAAACTCAAAGGCTACGGTGTCGTATACGTCAGCCGCGATAGTGGGCTTCAATGTAATGGTGTCCTGACCGCCTGATTTTGTGGAGAACTTAAGCGCGTTAGTGGTAGCACCATCTCTCTCGGTGCTTACAATCGATACGGAGGAGCCGGAGGAGTTAAGTGTTTTTCCAATTTCAGAGGGAACGTCGGTGGATTTGTCGAAGGTAAGAGTTCCGTCGTCAACAAGCTCAATGTCGCTGGGAACAACGAAGGTAATACCTGCAAGGTCGAAGCCTTCGCCTGCGGCTACGAGAGTTTCGGTAGGAGTCTTATCGTCAGCATAGCTTGTTACAGCCCAAGTGCCAACGCCTGCCCCTACGGGAGTGATCTTTGTGCCAACGGGGAAGATACCGGTTGTAAAGCCGTCCTGGAGAGTACCGCCGGTGATATTAACGTAACGGTAGTTTGTTATAGGAGTGGTAGAGGGAGCAAGAACTGCCTGAGCAGCTGCGCCGAAGTAAAGGGACTGATAGTAGAGGTTTTCCTGCGCCTCGGTGATACCGGGGGTTGCAAGTCTTTCGTAAAGGTATTCGCCTACCGAATATCTTCTAACGGCACTTCTGTCGCCGTCAGCATCGATAGCCTGAACGTAGAACACGTCTGCCATATCCTTTGCGGAAACGCCCTCGGTCTTAAATACGAAGGCAGAAACGGTTTCGCCGTGGATAAGGATGTCTTCGGGCGCATTTGCGGTGTACTTCTTTGCAGCAACCGAGTCCGAGGTAGGCTCTTCGTAGTAGAGGTAAAGGTCAACGGGGCCTGTGGCTGTGTCAGCCTTTACGGCATACATAAGGGCAAAGTCACCCTCGTAGGCAACGTTCTGGGAGATAATTTCGGGCTTTACCGACTCCTCAGCGCCTGTGGTGAAGGAAAGTGCTACGCAGAATACTGTTGCAATAGCAAGAACTGTAACTGCAATTTTAATTAAGCGGTTGTTTTTCATTTTTCATACCTTTCTTTTTTGTTTTTTGTTTTAAAATTAGGTCCATGCCGTTGAGTCCGAGGTGCTTTCTCCTTCACCCCAGCCGAGAGATGAAGTTGCTATAACGTCGGAGCAGTCAAAAAATACCGTTTTTATTTCAGCCGGTTTGTATTCAAGCTTTTCTTTCACACGGTTTTCTCCTTTCACGATTTATTTGGAATATGCTTTGCTTATTAATCATTTTAGTTCCAAGCCTCCGGGTCGTGGGTCGTTTCACCCTCGGTGTGGCCGGGACCGTAGTCACCCGGCTCGGAAACTTCGGGTGAGGGAGGAAGCTCCGGCTCGGGAAGCTTGTCGTACTCGAGAGTGAGCTGAGTAAAGCTTGTGTTGTCGAAGCAGATGTCTGCATCGGTGGAGTTATACATAAAGAATCTTACCGTTGCAATCTCGCTCGGCTCGTAAATATTTGCGTTGTAGGGAGTGTGGCAGACTGCGACCGGCTCTTCGGCACCGCCGATATAAATCTTATAAAGAATATCGTTTTTGCCGTCACCGTCATAGTCCACCTTGGGATTCATATAATCGATGCGAATGTGTATCCACTCGTCCATATTGCCTACCAAAACCGAGGGAAGTCCGGTAGCGTAAACGTAAACCTTGCCTTCGTAAGCCTTCATATTAAGCCTGAACGCTCTGGAGGAGCCTGCGGTTATAGGCTCAATGGCAAACTCAACGGTACCCGTTTCGTTGGTTATCATCATATCGGTTTCAAAGGATATTGCGTTGAAGCTCTCTGCCGTTACGGTTGGGCGGAAGTTCATGTAATCGTTGCCGCCTGCCTTGGTGGTGAAAACGAGAGCCTTCGTTTCCTTACCGTCCATCATCATATCCTTTACCGTAGCCGCCGCTCCCTCTGTTACGAGAGTGGAGGAAACGAGTCCCGGTACCTTGCCGTTTTCGTAGGTCAGTACCTTTTGATTTTCGGGGAAGACCTCGTTGTCGGAGGGCCATTCGGGATATTCTTCACCGGTTGGAATATAGTCGTCGTTTTCGGTGTATTCCCTCTTTACCTTTCCGAAGAAGGTGTTGTCGAGAAGAACCGAGGAGCGGAGCGCCTGCTCGGTGAGCGAAATTCTCAAAACGTCGGCAGACTTTAGAGTCTCTGTGTCAACGTTAAGCTTTCTGTCACCCATAGCCACGCCGTTTACGTAATACTTTGCGGTGCCGTCCTCGTATACCTCAACGGTGAGAGTAGACCAGGCAGCCGCAGGGATTGCAAGACCGAAGTTATCCTCCTCGGAATATTCGTCGCGCCTGTCGGTCAGGTAGTAGACGTAATTTCCGTCGCTGTTTTGGGTAACGTAGATGCCGGCTATCTTTACTACCGATTCGTTAAGGTCAAAGTCGCCCGAGCTTGTGGTGACGAACTTCGATAGAGTAATATCCATATAGCAGCCGTTCTCGGACAGTTTTGTCAGGGTTTCATTGCTCAAAGAACCCAGGCGGAAATCGGTTTCAAAGACGTAGACTCCGCCCTTTGCCGCATCCGAGCTCATAGCGTAATACATACCGTTGTAGTAATTTGGGAACGAACCTTTTCCGTACTCAACAACGTCGTTCTTGTGTCCCGACGCTCCAACGGTTTCAAATACCGTGAATACCTCGCGCATATATTTCGGGTTGGTCATGTGAGGGGAATAAAGATCCTCGCCCCACTTAACGTACCAGCTCGCGCGGAAGAGATCAGCAGAGTCGGAATTCGGCTGATTTGAATATTCGTATCCGCCAAAGTCGTCGAAGTAATTGCCCGCCTTGAATTCATAACCGTCCACGTTGATATAATTGTTACCCGGAGCGTAGGTTTGAGAAATCTTACCTACGAAGGTCTTATCAATATGCACCGCGGAGTTTACCGCATCGGGGGAGAATGAGAATCTTACAGAGTCTGCTGCGTTAAAGCCGCTTAAATCGTCTGTAAACTTCATTTCGGTGAAATATCTGTTGTTACAGAAGTATTTTGCGATACCGTTTGAATAAAGCTCAACCGAAATAGTGTTCCATCTGTCAAGCTTCATTTCCGGACCGAGTATATCCTCGCTGTAAAGATATACGGGTACTGCGGGACCGAGTCTGTAAACGTAGTCTCCGCTTTCGTTCTGTGTAACATAAATTCTTGCAATAGTGTCAAAGCACTCGTTTACGTTTACCTCGCCCTCCTTCTCAATTGTAATCTGCGCTATTTTAACATCACAGAGATAGGGGAGAGAGGAAGCCGTGATTTTTTCAAGCGCCTCCGGGCTTACCGTGTCGATCTTCAATTCGGTTTCAAAGATCATACACTCGGCGCCGGTGGACTTGGTCTGTCTTAAGTAAAGTCCGCGATAGTGTCCTGCCTCGCTGGATTTTCCGTATTCCATAACGGTTGACAGAGTGGTCTCGTCTTCCTTAAGATTATAGAACTCCTGCTTTTTCCTCAGCTTATTATCGTTTTCGTAGTATTCGAAGCCTACGTCGTAGTTGATGTAATAATCCGAGCGAAGAATAGTCCTTAAAGCCTTTACGGTGGTAGCCTCGTAGCATTCGCCGCCGTGAGTCTTGTAATGTCTGCCCATTGCTTCCTTTCGCTCATCGTCCTTTTCATCCTTTACGATGGTTGAAAGTCCTTCAAGCTCGATTAAGAATGCTACTCTGTCTGCTTCATAGCAGATGGGAATTCTTGAAATTCCGAGAGACGTAAAGATATGTCCCGGAATGCTCTGAATACATATCATAGTCGCGTTCACGTCGCCCTCGTTGGTTTTCGGAACTGCTGTGGGAAGTCCTTGGGAGTTTGACGCGCACTCGTTTTGGTAGTAGGAGAAGGAGCCGTCTGCCTTGACGAAGAGCGAAACCTTATTTATGGTTACCTCGATAAGATTCGGAGCATCGTTGATTATTTCAGCCCGTATAGCATCTGCGGCTGCCGTCCCGTCCTCGCCGGAGTAGGTTTCAATGTTTTCTAGGACTATCGTTACCGCGTACCAGGGGTTGAGAACGTCGCAAACGTGTTCCGGTTCTTCGTCCGAGGCTATACATTTCATAGCGGCGTCAATTGCTACAAGGGCGTTAGGAACCGGCTTTCCAATCTTAGTATAGGTGCTTGAAATTTTAAGAAGACCGTTTACTGCATAGTAATCGGTAGCTCCGTCAGCCTGCCAAAGACCGGTGGTCTTGTTCTGGTTTTCATTCAAGAAGTCGTAAAGAATCTCGGTGAGTCTGTAGCTTTCGCCTCTTTCGGCAAGAACCTTATCTCTCTGAATTATCTCAAGAGCTTGAGATTCGAGAGTGTTACCCGCGCCGTAGGAGGTAGTCTTTATATTAAGAGTGTTAAGGTAGTTTTTGAAGTTTACGTCGTTTAGAAGATGCTCGGGAACGCCCGCGTCACCGTCGGCTACCCCTTTTACCTTTGATACGGCTGAAGCTTTACCGTAGCTAAGGCTCATCGTCAAGGGAGAAGCCGCTGCGTACTCCTCGGCGGTAATTCCGTCGCCCTTGTCGCCCAGAGGCGTGTCGTATGTGGGAGCGGAGCCGAAGTTTTTAAGAATGTTCGTTGCCCATTGCAGGTCGCGTCCGCGTCTTGAAACGAACTGATCGGTTGTAAACTTGCCCCACTGGGGGTGGTAGAAATAACCGTTTTCCGGGTCCTGAAGTCCTTTGACCCATTTAACGATTTGCGTTTTCATTTCGTCGGGGAAAAGCTCGTCGGAGCCGCCGGCAAGGCTGTTTGCCATTCCCGAATTTCTGATAATTCCGAGAGCCTGAGTGGTGGATTCAAGGTCGGGGAGATAGCCTTCGGTGTTTCTTGCCGAGTTGGAGTAGTAAAATCCGCCCGTGTCAGGGTCGTAAAGGTTGATAAGCCAGGTGATTACGTCATCATTGTAAATACGGTAAAGATTTTTTAATGACGCAATTATAGCTTCCGCGTGAGAGGGGTCGCAAATTTCTTCAAGCCTTTCTCTTGCTCTGTTCCATTTTTGAAGCTCTGTTTCCTTGTCAAGCTCTTCAAGGTATTCAACCATATCAAAGCTTTCGTTTTTCGCAGCTCCCTTTGCAACCTTGAGGCTGTCGCTCGTTATAAATTCGTTAACGAGACAGTCTATTGCGGCATCCTGTGCAATAGTGAGACCGTAGCGACCTTCGTCAAAAGCTATCGCCAGAGAATTGCCATCTGAATAAATGACGTATCCTGTATATTTCGGGTCGTTTTTGTCCTGTTGGTCAAGAATACGGTAGGCTTTCGTTGAAATCTCTCTGTCGCACCTGCCGAAAACTATCTCGTGCTTTGCGGGAGAGGTGCTGCCGTCGCTCATCTTATACATTTTCAGGGTCGAAAATGCGTAATATACCTTTTCAAAGTTTTCTTCGGTAAGCACGCCCTCTGCCATAACGAGGGTTAGCTCGCTTGAATCTGTGAATATATATCCGTCATCGGAGGGATCATCTTGTGAACTTTGGTCGTTTTTGTCGGCGTTGCCGCCTACCGACGTATTGGGCTTCCTGGCCGCGTCACTCTTTGCGCCGCTGCAGGATGCAAGACAAATGCACACTGACAAAAGCAAAAGCATAAAAATCTTGAATTTATTCATTAGCGTCCTCCTTTTTAGCCTTTTCGTAGTTTCTTTGAAGAATATTAACAAGTCTCATTCTGTCAGCCTCCGTATAAATCGGCACAGAGGTGAGTCCGAGATAATTGAATATATGGTTGGGAATTGCGGAAGAGCAGATCATTGAGGCATTAACATCACCCTCGCAGGAGTTGGGAATAGCAACCGGCATCATCTGTGAATAATGGGAGCTTTTCTCGGGCAAATAAGAGAATGAGCCGTCCTCTTTTAAGAATATTTTCAGGTTTTCTGTGGTCTTTCTAACCATTTCGGGATAGTGGCGGGTGATTTCCTTGTGCATATCGGCAAGGGTCAGCAGCATTTTATTCCTATACTCGGAGTCCTCGTATTCCTCGATTGCCGAAACAATAGAGTTTAAAGCGTACCAGGGGTTAAGCACACAGCAAACATGCGCAGGGGGGATAGGCAGAGTAACGCAGGAGATAGCCGCCTTTACCGAGGCTATGGGGTCAGGAAGCGCCAACCCCGCTCTTATGTAGGTGCTTGCAATTTTGAGAATTCCGTTTGCAGAGTCGTGACCGAAGCCGTCCTTTGTCCAAGTACCGTTTTCGGGATTGTAGCGGGCGTCAAGCCACTCCTTCATTACATCCTTTAAGCGGTAATCGGCACCCTCGTTTTCAAGCTCCTTGTCTCTTGCAACGATTTCTCTCACCTGAGACTCCAGCTTGTTGCCTACAACATAAGCCGAGTATGCGTTGTTTTCGTCATATCCTAAAGAATTAAGGTAGTTTAAGAAGCTTTCCTTGTCAACAAGCTGAGGCGCGGTTTCTGCCTTTGCCTCCTCCTTTTCCTTGCTTCTGTCATCAAGGGGAGTCTTGTATAAGGGCTTTTCGCCAAAGCGCGCGAGAGTCCTAGTTGCCCAGGTAAGGTCGCGTCCGCGTCGGTTAACCCACTTGTCGGTGCGCTCCTTGCCCCATTGGGGATGATAGAAATATCCTCCGCTCTCGTCCTGCATATTTTGCACGAACGGAACCATTTTTTTCTTTATCCATTCGGGAAGCGCGAGGATAGGGTCTTTTTCGTAAAGGTCGGCCATATGGAGTCCCGAAATAAGTCCAAGAGCCTGCGAGGTGCTTTCAAGGTCGGGAAGAAGCTTATACATTTTTCCCTCGCACTCCACCTCCTCGTTATCTCTTGCAGAGTTGGAGTAGTAAAAACCGCCTACACGCGGGTCGTACAAATTGCCGATCCAATCAACAAATTCCTTTTTATATACCGAGTAAAGCTCCTTTAGGGCAGAGACGGTCTCCTTTGCCACGTTTTCGCCGAGAGTCCCGCAAAGCTTTGACTCTGCTTCACCCCAGGCATCTTCTACCGCCTTTTTGTCAAGGAGAGACTGTTTTTCAATTTCTTCTTGTGTATATATTTTGCCAAATTCTCTTTTTGACCTCTCCATAGTGGTGTCCTTTCGCCCGGAATGCTTAAAATATCTAAAAATCACAAAAAAGGGGCTAACCTCTTCAATATAATTTTACAATATGCTTAGAATGTGATGTACCGATTTTCTGCAACAAAATAACGATTTTTTGCAAATATTTTATATCGAAAATTTGCCTTTGTGTAAGATTTACAAAGAAAGAAATATTTTTTTGTTAAATATTGCTTTTTTCTCAACTTTGTGATATAATTATAAAGTTAAATTCGAAATCTTAAAGAAAGGCTAAATTAATGAAAAGAACCGATTTAAGAAATATTGCAATAATTGCCCACGTTGACCACGGTAAAACCACCCTCGTTGACGAAATGCTCCGTCAGGGAGGCATATACCGCGAAAACCAGGAGATGGAAGACCGAGTTATGGACTCTAACGACCTGGAGCGTGAGAGAGGTATCACAATTCTTGCGAAGAATACCGCTATTCATTATAAAGATGTAAAGATTAATGTTATCGACACCCCCGGCCACGCAGACTTTGGCGGAGAGGTTGAGCGTATTCTCAAAATGGTAAACGGCGTTATTCTTCTTGTTGATGCGGCAGAGGGACCTATGCCCCAGACCCGCTTCGTTCTTGAAAAAGCGCTTTCTATGAATCACAGAGTTATCGTTGTTGTTAACAAGATCGACCGTCCCGACGCCCGCCTTGACGAGATAGGTGACGAGGTGCTTGAGCTTCTTTTGGAGCTTGACGCAACCAACGAGCAGCTTGATTCTCCTATGCTCTTCTGCTCGGGCAGAGCAGGCACCGCCTCCTTTGACCCCCACACCCCCGGCACCGACCTTCAACCCCTGCTTGATACTATACTTGAATATATGCCCGCTCCCGACGGTGACGAGGATGACGGACTTCAGCTTCTTGTTTCCTCTATCGACTATAACGAGTTTGTCGGCAGAATAGGTATCGGCAGAATTGAACGCGGTGTTATAAAGCAGGGTCAGGGCGTTGCTATTACCAACTTCCACGGCGACGGCAAATCCCGTCCTGCAAAGATAGTTTCGCTCTACCAGTTTGACGGACTTAAACGCGTTCCCGTTACCGAGGCAAAGGTTGGAGATATTATCTGCTTCTCCGGTTGCGAGGATATTTCTATCGGTGACACCGTTTGCTCTCCCGCAAAGGTGGAGCCTCTTGAGTTCGTTAAGGTTGGCGAGCCTACTATGGAAATGACCTTCTCGGTAAACGATTCTCCCTTTGCAGGCAAGGAGGGTAAATTCGTTACCTCAAGACACCTGAGAGCAAGACTTTACCGCGAGCTTCTTAAAGACGTTTCTCTTCGCGTTTCCGACGGTGACACAGCCGACTCCTTCCGCGTTGCGGGAAGAGGTGAAATGCACCTTTCTATCCTTATTGAAAATATGCGCCGCGAGGGATACGAGCTTTGCTGCTCTAACCCCAGAGTTCTTTATAAGGAGATCGACGGCGAGCGCTGCGAGCCTATCGAAAAGGTTATCGTTGACGTTCCTGAGGAATACGTTGGCGCGGTTATGGAAAAGCTCGGTGCAAGAAAGGGTACTCTTGACGATATGCAGCTTCACGGCACTCGCCAAAAGCTCTTCTACACCATTCCCACAAGATGTCTTTTCGGCTACCGCTCCGAGCTTCTTACCGATACAAGAGGCGAAGGACTTATTTCCACCCTCTTTGCAGGCTATGAGCCTTTCAGAGGCGAGATAAAGACAAGATTTACCTCCTCTCTCGTTGCATCCGAAAAGGGTGTTTCCACAACCTACGGCCTCTTCCAGGCTCAGGACAGAGGACCTCTCTTTATCGGTCCCGCAACTCCCGTTTACGAGGGTATGATAGTTGGTGAAAACCCCAAGCCCGACGATATTGAGGTTAATGTATGTAAGGAAAAGCACCTGACGGCAATCCGCTCCTCGGGCGCTGACGAAAAGCTTACTCTTATCACCCCCGTTCAGCTTTCTCTCGAGGAGGCTATTGAGTTTATTACCGACGAGGAGCTTATTGAGGTAACTCCCAAGTCTATAAGACTCCGTAAGGTAATTCTCGACACCCCCGCAAGAAAGAGAATGCAGGCGCAAAAGCGCGCAGCTCTCAAAGAGCAGGCTAAATAATTTCTAAATGAGAAATGAAAGAATATAAAGGTGTAAAATATGCGTCTTTTGATTTCATTTCTCATTTAAATTGTAAACAAAAGTTTATATTTTGTGTAAATGCCCCTTTGGGCGGAATGGAAAAATATGAAGCTTAAAATCAATTTAAAATCAATATTTATGACTGTTGCGGGAACGGCAATGACCGGCTTTGCAATAGGCGTTTTTCTCACTCCGAACAAGATAGTAGGCGGTGGTGTTTCGGGTATTTCGACCCTACTTTACCACACATTTTCCGCGCCTACGGGAGTAACATTTTTCCTTATCAACCTTGCGTTTTTGCTTATCAGTGCTTGGGTTTTGGGTAAGGTTTTTGTGGTGAAAACGCTTATCGGCGTTTCTCTGCTTTCGCTATTTACTCAGCTGTTTTCGTATATTCCCTATTACAGTGAAGATATAATAATTCCAACGATTTTCGGAAGTGTTCTTTACGGCCTCGGCATAGGCGTCAGCTTTGCTGCGGGAGCTTCTACGGGAGGCACCGACATTATCGGCAGACTCATTCAGCATAAGTTTAAAACTATGCCCATAGGCAAGCTTTTGCTTATAATTGACGGAGTAATTATTATAATCTCTCTTCTCGTTTTCGGGGAGCTTAGACTCACATTTTACGGCATTATCGCCCTCTTTATCTCCAGCTTTTCGGTAGATTTTGTTATCGATAGCTTGAATGTTTCAAAAATCGCCTTTGTTATAACCGCAAAGGGAGCCGAAATTGCCGACAAGCTCGTCAGCACATCCCCTCGCGGAGTAACCCTTATCGATGCAAAGGGCGCATATACCCACACCGAAAAACAGATGCTTTTCTGCGCCTTAAAGGAGAGCGAAACCGCAGTATTCCAGCAAAAAATACTCGATATTGACCCCGAGGCGTTTATAGTATTCTCTGTGTCCGAGAAAATCAAGGGCAAGGGATTTTATCTTTACAAATAATCGCTTTGTGAACTTTCTGTTAACAATACCCTTTAAATGTTGCAAAATGATTAATAAAGTGTTATGATGTTCTTATCACTTCACTAAAGTGAATTACAAAAAGGAGAATGTCTATGAAAAAGTTTATATCCCTGTTTATGATGCTTACTCTCGTTCTTTGCGCTTTTGCTTTAAGCTCTTGCGACAAGAATAAGGACGGCAACCCCGATGTTGATGTTGAGGGACTTGAGACTCTTAACGGTCAAAGCCCCGAGCAGATTTACGATGCTGCTATGGAATCCTTAAAGCTCACTTCTCAGTATGAGATCGAGACCAATACCGCTATTAAAATGACCTATGGCGCAGAGTCTATGACTATGAATCAGAAGGCTGTTTCTAAGGTTAACGGGCAGGATATCTATTCTTACATCTCTGACGATATGAACGCGCTTACCATGGAATCCTGGTATGTTGACGGCGTATTGTATGCTGAGATGGACGGCGAGAAGATTAAGACCAATCTTGATATGGAACAGTATATGCAGCAGTATATGGGTAAGGATCCCTCCGAGTCCACTCTGCTTAACCTTCCCGAGAGCTGGTTTAAGGACATTAAGTTCTATGAAAAAGACGGTCTTTACACCATGGAGTTCGTTATCAGCGCAGAAGAGTACGACAATCTTCTTACTAACGCGGGCTTAGGCAGCGGACTTATCGAAGAGGATGTTGTATACACCGTTTACTTTGACGGAAAGGGTAATCTTAGCAAGATTATCACTGTGTTCTCCTTCGAGATTCAGGGCATTATGGCTGAATGCGTATCTACAACCGATGTAGTTCTTACCAATGTAACCGTAACACCTCCCGCTAATGCAGATTCCTTCACCTATGTGGATATGCAATAATCAAATTTGAATAAAAAAAAGTGTTATACGCTTTGCCTTTGGGCGGCGTATAACACTTTTTTTATGGGTTTTTATTTTGCGTATTCAATACTTGCAAGAAGAGCTATCTCAAGACCGGGGATAAGCGAGGATTTTTTTAGCTTTTCCTCTCTTTTGTGAGGTCCGTAGCTTTCGCAGGTGGCAATACATATTGCGGGGATGCCGTAAGACATGGGAATATTGCAGTCGGTGGAGCCTGAATGGAATGATACATCCTTTCCGATGACTTTTTTGACTGCCAAACGCAAAATCTCACGCATTTTCTTCATTTTTTCAGGGTCAACAAATCCCGCGCAGGGACGCTCGCCAACCATATTTACAGAGAGCGAAACACCCTCGCGACTTGCGGCTTCGTTGAATATTTCCTCGAATTTCGATTTCATAAAATCAAGAAGCCAAAGGTCATCCGCGCGGTATTCGCAAAGGAGCTTTGCCTCCTCGGCAATAGTGTTGACCGAGGTGCCTCCCTCAATAATGCCTACATTGAATGAGACCTTGCACCCCTCTTTTTTCGGCAATTCGATAGAATATATCGCGTTTACAATGCGAGAGAGCTCTGCAATCGCGCTTTTGTTGCCAAAGTTTTCCCAGGAATGACCGCCCTCGGTCTTTAAGGTCAGCTCGTAGCGGTGAGAGCCAACACAGCCGTCAACTGCGCCGTCAAGGTTAAAATTATCAAAGCTGACGAAGCTCTCGATCCTATCACCAAAGTCGCGCCACAGCTGTCTTGTACCCCTAAGATTGCCAAGTCCCTCTTCCGAGGAGTTTGCAACAAAGAGAACACCCTCTGTGTCAATATCATTTTCAAAGAAATACTTTGCCACAAGCATAAGCACCGCGAGATTTGCCGTATCGTCACCGACACCCGGGCAGTGAATATACTCACCGTCATCAAGATAGGGCATAGGCTCTCTGTCGGGGAAAACGGTGTCTGTGTGGGCAACAAAGACTGTTAATTTTGAGTCTTTTTTTACTTTATACGGAACAATTACATTCTTCGCGCTATCGATATACGCACCCGAAATGCCGTTTTTTGTAAACCAAGCTTTGCAAAATTCCCCTCTTTCGTCCTCGAAACCCGAGGGAGCGGGGATAAGACAAAGCTCTTTTACAAGAGAAAAAAGAAGCTCCTTGTTTTTCTCGATGAATTCCTTAATACTCATTATCTAAGGCTGTTAAGGTAGTCCTCAAGGTCTACCGTTTTTCCGGTTTTAATGCTCTCGTTTGCCCCGATACCAATCATTGCAGAGGTCATTCCCGCAAAGGAATCTGCCTGCTGACCGAGCGGGTCGGCAATACCCTCGCCGAATATCATGCCGATAAGCATCTCGTCACCGCCTCCGTGCGCGCCTTCGCCGTAAACGAAGGGAATAGGCTCGCTTGAGCCGTTATAGCCAAGGAATTCAAGGCTGGTCTCGCCCGAGCCGAAGTCCCAATGGTTTGCAATAATAACGCCCTTTTCGCCGGTGATTACCATTCGGTAGCCCTCGTGCTCGGAGAAGAGGTTAAGAGTGTAGGTAAGAATAGTGCCCTTGTTATACATTACCGATACCGACATGTTGTCGTAAATATCGTGTCCCTCCTTGAAGGCGCAACGGTCGCGGATATATCCGTCAACATGCTCTGCGTCAAAGTAGAAGGGCTTGTCCCAATGACCCCACTGGCTGAGAGCCGACTCGCAGGTGTCCTTTGCAACACAGTCGCGGCATCTTTCGCCAAAGCACTTTGATGTGTCGTTATAATAAACTCTGTTTGCAAGGGCGGTAACCTTTTTAGGCTCGTCCATAAGAAGCCAGTTTATAATGTCAAAGTGGTGAGTGCTCTTGTGGAGAAGCAGACCCTCGGAGTTTTCCATAAGTCTGTGCCATCTCTTCATATAGTCACCGCCGTGCCAACGGGAAAGGCAGTATTCGTAATTGATTGCGAGCACCTTGCCGACCTTTTCTTCAAGCATAAGCTCCTTTAGGGTCGCAAAGAAGGGCATAAAACGGCAGTTAAAGGTTACAGTAACCCTCTTGCCAGACCTTTTCTCGGCATCTCTTATTGCCTTACATCTTTCGTAGGTGTTGGTAAGAGGCTTTTCGGAGATAGCGTCGCAACCCATATCAAGGGCGCGAACAACATATTCGTGGTGGGTGTTATCTGTGGATGCGATTATAACCGCGTCGGGCTTTTCGGTGTTTATCATAGTTTCAAAATCGTTATAAAGGGTGCATCCCTCGCCGATTTTTTCCTTATGAATACCCGCTCTTACATAATTAGGGTCATAAACGCCGGTGATTTCTGCGGTGTCGGAATACTTGTCCACTATTCTTTCGGTGAACATAGAGTAGCCTCTGCATCCGCAGCCTACGATAACATATCTTTTTTTGCTCATTTTATAGTACCTCAGGAATTATTTGTATGCCTCGATAAGCTCGGGAGTAAGCATAGATGCGGAATCAGCGTCTGCATAAAGGGTGCAGTCAGCGTGCTTTTTAAGAAGAGTTGCGGGAATTTCGTTGGTAAGCTCGTTTGCAAGGGTGTTGTAAACAGCCTCAGCCTTAACCGCGTAGGGAACAACCGAGATAATAGCCTTACAGCTCATAATTCTTGAGCAGGTCATAGAGATTGCCTGCTTGAAGCACTCGTCCTTATCTTTAAACCAGCCCTCGCCAATCTGCTGCTCAAGGCATCTTTCCGCAAGGGTAACAACCTTGTATGCGCGTGGGTCGTCAAAATCTGCGGGCGGATCGTTGAAAGCGATATGCGCATTCTCGCCGATACCGATAAGACCAAGGTCAACCTGTTTTTCGTCAAGAAGAGCGGTGAGATATGCGATAGTCTCCTCGGGGTTTTTTGTACCGTCGATAAGGTGATACTTGCCGGGGTGAACAACATTTACAAAACGGTTGGTAAGGTAGTTGTTAAAGCTTGCGGGATGCTCCTTGGAAATGCCCACATACTCGTCAAGGTGGAACATTTCAACCTTCGACCAATCAATATCAAGCTTTGCTATCTCGTTAAAGAAGGGGAACTGTGATGCTCCGGTAGAAAGAAGAATACGGGCAGAGCCGCTCTCCTTAATTGCC
>JAZORT010000037.1:0-59902 GCA_045656745.1 Eubacteriales bacterium
TTGTAATATAGATGGGTTTAGGAAAATCTAAACAACTTTAACATCACAGCACGTGAGCACATAAAGTCTTAAGGGCGTACCTTAATTAGCCCTTAGGACGCTTTGCTCCGTACTTGGAGCGGCCCTGCTTACGGTTTGCAACACCCTGAGTATCAAGGGTACCACGAATAATATGGTAACGTACACCGGGCAAGTCACGAACACGTCCACCACGAATAAGAACAACAGAGTGCTCCTGAAGGTTGTGACCGATACCGGGAATGTAGCAGGTAGCCTCCATTCCGTTGGTAAGTCTTACTCTGGCGATCTTACGAAGAGCCGAGTTAGGCTTCTTGGGGGTAGTGGTAGTAACCTTGGTGCAAACGCCTCTTCTCTGAGGTGCAGACTGGTCGATGGGTGCATTCTTGAGTGCGTTGAAGCCTCTCTGAAGCGCGGGGGTCTTAGACTTAGACACCTTATCCTGACGGCCATTCTTGACAAGTTGGTTAAAGGTTGGCATGATTTTCCTCCTTCCTCGAAAATTTAATTATATATGCAAAAGGGCGCAGTTCACCCATTTACACACATTCCATAACATTTTAGCATCTTAAGGCGGGTTTGTCAAGAGTTTTTTCAAAAAAATTTTCTTTATATAGAAAATAAGTTACTCTATTTATTAAATGTAACCATAAAATATAGAAATTATCCCATTATTTTCCGTTTTCAGAGTGCTTTCATTATCAGCTCGACCAAAAGAACGGCACCCGACGCCGAGGCTGCAACGGTAAGAAGCGACCTGCCGAAATAGGAAAGGACCAATGCAACGGCGCATCCCACAGCCGCCGAAAGAATGCTTCCGGTGGAGAAGAAGATTGCCGGTATTGTCATAACGGTCAGCACCGAATAGGGTACATAATAAAGGAACGAGCGGAAAAATCTGCTTTTAATTCTACCGCGCACCAAGACAAAGGGCAGCATGCGGACAAGGTAGGTAACACCCGCCATTATAGCAAGGTAAAGGAAGAAATCAGCAACAAAATCAAACATCCTCTTCCACCTCCGCTTCATCCTCTACGGGCATAAGGAACGCAAACACCGCACTCACCGCGACAGAGCAGATTATTATTGAAAATCCAACCGGAATTTCTTTAAGCACCGGCGCAAAATAAAATATGCAGGAAATTACCACCGAGGCGATGGCGCAAAGGGCAACCCGTTTGTCAACGCGGGCTTTCGGCACGACAACGGCAATAAGCATTGCGTATATGGCAATCCCTAGAGCCGAGTTTATTACCGCGGGGAGAATATTACCCAGCACCGCACCGAGAAGCGTGCCTAAGGTCCAGCCCGCAACCGGCATTATTATAAGGCCAAAAAGATAACTCCTGCCTACCCCGGTGTCCTTCGAGCTGGCAACGGCAAAAACCTCGTCGGTGTTTGCGTAGGAGATAAGAAATCTGTCCCTTATCCTTACGGAGCTGTCGCATTTTTGCGAAAGGGATACCGACATAAGGGCGTATCTCAGGTTGATTATAAGCTGAGTCAATGCAAGCTCAAGAAAGCCTCCGTGAGAGGCTATTATTGGCACCGCGGCTATCTGTCCCGCGCTGGTTACATTAAAGGCGGAAATAAGGGTTGCCTCCATAGCAGAAAGCCCGTACCCCACCGCCATTATACCGAAGGCAAATGCCACCGAAATGTACCCGAGACCTATTGGAATTCCGTCTTTAATTCCGCGCAAAAAATCATTTTTATTTGTCATTTTTCTCTCAAAAAAGCCGTTTTTGTAAACATTTGTTTGTATTTTCGTTTTATTTTGCTGGTTTTGCAAGAGATTAAAAGCCCTGCTTGTAGAGATACTTTTTTATCTCTTCTGCCGTATGGCCCTCGTCCTTCATTGAGGAAATTATCTGCTGTCTCAAAGCCGAAAAATCAAGCTCCTCAGTCTCGCAAAGCTCCCTTATCGAGCTGTTGATATCCGACATCGAATATCCCTTTGCGCAAAGAGATGCCGTAATTCTCCTCACGCCTCTTTTCTTGGCAAATTCCGCAAGGACAAGCCTCTTTATCTGCCCACGCTCGTCAACATATCCGCGCTCTGCCATTTCATCAACAACCATAGCGCAAATCTCCTTTTTAAAGCCTGCTCTGATAAGCTTTGCTTTAAGATTTTTGCGGTTGTTGTCTGCAAGAGCAAGAAGGTCGAGTGCTTTTTTTCTCGCCCGATATTCCTCGTCTGCCGTGCGGATAATTTCCATCTCACCCTCGGTGAGCATATGACCGACACTCGGCATACCAAGCTCCTCATAGAGGGGCAAATTTACCGTATAACGGGCAGACTCCCCCTCCTCGGAAACACCGAGAAGGAGGAGGTTTTTTGCTTTTTCTTTTATGTAGACTATTTTATACATCAAAGCTCTTCGTCAAAATCCTTGATTTCGAAATCGTCGTCATCAAGAGTGCTTTCGCCCTCTGCGTCCATGTTCTGTACCTTTTCACGAACGATAGTCTCAAGCTTATCCATAAGCTCCTTGTCGGACTCGATAAGCTTTCTTACGTTATCCTTACCCTGACCGAGTCTGTCGCCGTCATAGTAGAACCACGCGCCGCTCTTTTCAACAACTCCAAGCTGAATTGCCATATCGATAATCTCCGAGGACTTGGAAATTCCGGAGCCGTAAAGAATGTCGAACTCTGCGGTCTTGAAGGGGGGAGCAACCTTGTTTTTAACTACCTTACATCTTGTGTGAGAGCCGTAAACCTCGCTGCCGTTCTTCAAGGACTCAACGCGTCTTACGTCAATACGGACAGAGGCGTAGAATTTAAGCGCCTTACCGCCGGTGGTTACCTCGGGGTTGCCGTACATTACGCCAACCTTTTCACGAAGCTGGTTTGTGAAAATAACAATACAGTTAGACTTTGCAATTGCGCCGGAGAGCTTTCTCATTGCCTGAGACATAAGTCTTGCCTGCAAGCCAACGTGAGACTCACCCATATCGCCCTCGATCTCCTGTCTCGGAACGAGAGCTGCAACGGAGTCGATAACGATAATATCGATAGCGCCGGAATTAACGAGAGTTTCGGCAATTTCAAGAGCCTGCTCGCCGTTGTCGGGCTGAGAAACGAGAAGATTTGAGGTATCAACGCCGAGCTTTTTCGCATAAACGGGGTCAAGCGCGTGCTCTGCGTCAATAAATGCGGCATCTCCGCCCTGCTTCTGCACCTCTGCGATAACATGGAGAGCTATGGTGGTTTTACCCGAGGACTCGGGACCGTATATCTCGGTTATTCTTCCTCTGGGAATACCGCCAATACCGAGGGCAAAGTCGAGAGAAAGCGAGCCGGTGGAAACGGCTGAAACATTCATTGCCGAGCTCTCGCCAAGGCGCATAATAGAGCCTTTACCGCACTCTCTTTCAATTCTTTGCATTACAGATTCTATTGCCGCTTTTTTATCGGTGCCGACAGACACCTCTTTTTCGGTTGATTTTTTTGCTTTGGTTGCCATTTTTTTGCTCCTTTTTCGTTTTCTGTTACAATTATAGCAGACTAGGTGTCCAAAAAACAGTACACCTTGATTATTTTTTTAGAAAAGCTTAACCGCTCCCGCAGGACGGATGTTAAGAGGCATTGCCGCACCCTTGCCGAACACAGAGTCAATAAGTGATACGTAGCCTGCAAGATGCTCGTTTTTAACGAAAGCCTGAATAGTTCCCGCAAAACCGCCGCCGTGAACACGAAAGGCACCGCCCTTGCCTGCAAGATAGCCCTCGGTAAGGGCAAGAGCTACCGAAAGACCCTGCTCGGAGGGATTTTGGTTTGTGTAAACATTCTGAAGATAGCGGAAGGAGGAATTGCCCGAAGCCACGAGGGTAGCAAAGAAGTTGTCGAGATTGCCCGAAACAAGCGCTGCCTTCGCATTCTCAACTCTCACATTCTCACGCGCGAAGTGAAGGGCGCGAAGGAAGGCTCTGTCACCGGCCTCGGCTCTTATCTTCTCGGCATTCAAAATTATTTTTTCTTCGCTTATACCGCAAAGCACCTCAGCGCCCATAGCCTTTGCCGCAGCGCGCATTTCCGCAGGAACGGAGGCGTAATCTGCATTAAGGTTTGCGTGGCTGCCGCCGGTGTTAACGATACAAAGGGAATATCCCTTCTCGCGAAGGTTGAAGTCGATAGGCTCGACGGTAGGATTTTTTGCATCGGCAAAATCTATGTAAACAAAGCCGCCCACAGCGCACGCCATCTGGTCCATAAGACCGCAGGGCTTGCCGAAATAGACATTCTCGGAAAACTGTGCAATTTTTGCTATTTCCTTATTGTCAACCTCGCCGTTATTGTAAAGGTGGTTAAGAATATTTCCTATCATTACCTCGAAAGCCGCAGAGGAAGAAAGTCCGCTTCCTTTAAGCACCTTTGTGGTAGAATAAGCGTCAAAGCCGCCTACCTTATATCCTTTATTCTCAAAGCCCGCAACCATTCCGGCAACCAGCGCTCTGGAGGTGAATTTTTTGAAATTATCGGGAGAGGACACAGCGCAAAGCTCGATTTTGTCAGGAGAATATCCCTCGGAGAAAAATCGGATAACGCCAAGGTCGTTCTTCGAGACTACGGCAATAATATCTCTGTCTATTGCGCCCGCCATAACCTTGCCGTTATTGTGGTCGGTGTGGTTTCCTATAATTTCACTTCTGCCGGGAACGGAAAGCAGAGAAATTTCTCTGTCCGCACCGTATTTTTCAGAAAAGGCGTCGATAGCCTTAACGAATCTCTCGCTCTCGCTGTTCACGTTAGTGTAAAGAGAGGAGTATTTTGCAAGCGCCCCCTGACGGAGCGAAGCCTTGAGTTCAATAGTATTCATAAAAATCCTCTTAAAATGGAGTTAGTTTGTTTTCAAAAAAGAGTTTGCAAAGGATAAAGCCGGGGGGACAATATCCTCAAAGGGGCGCATACCGCCCTCGCCGTCCGCATAAATACGGCAGGCATTTTCCTCACGGCGGAACCACGTGAGCTGGCGCTTGGCATATCTTCTGGTGGAAAGCTTTATCTGCTCTACCGCCTCTGAAAGGGTGCACCTGCCCTCTATCGCCTCTATAATTTCCTTATATCCTATTGCCTGGGAAGAGGTGGCGTTCTTCGGCAAAAGACCTGACGAATAAAGCCTTTTTACCTCGTCGAAGAGTCCCTCGTTCATCATAAGGTCAACTCTCGAGTCCACTCTGCTGTAAAGCAGGTCGCGGTCAAGAAAATCAAGGGTTATCATTCCAACCGAAATATCGGGAGATATGCTTTTAGTTTCCCTGTCAAAAGCCGATTTCGGCTTTCCCGTTTTGTCATAAATTTCAAGGGCGCGTATAACCCTTTTTACATTATTATAGTGCGTTTTTTCAGCAGACTCCGGGTCAACCGAAAGAAGCCTTTGCCACAAGGCAATCTTATCCTCCTCGCACCTAATAGAGGAGAGCATTTTTTCTCTGTACTCGGCGTCGCTCTCGGGAGAGGCGCAGGACACTCCGCGCATTACCGTATCGATATACAGTCCCGTTCCGCCGACAAAAAGGGGTATTTTCCCTCTCGCGCTGATTTTCTCTGCACACTCCAGCGCCTCGGCACGGTAGCTTTCCGCACTGTAAGACTCAAGAGGAGAGATTATATCTATCATATAGTGCTTGACTCTCGCCTGCTCCTCGGCGGTTGCCTTTGCGGTGCCGATGTCCATACCCTTATATATCTGCATAGAGTCGCAGGAGATTATTTCGCACCCCAGCCTCTCGGCAAGGTGGATAGAAAGCGCGGTTTTGCCCGACGCGGTAGGGCCGGTAATTGCTAAAGCCTTTAACATTTATTAAATCACCTTGTCAATCCAAGCCGCAAGATCGAAGAAAACTTCCTCGCGGTTGGTTTCGTTAAACAGTTCGTGGCGTGCGCCGGGATAAAGCTTAAGACTCAGTCTCTCAGCCCCTGCCTTAGCAAGCAGGTCGTAGACCTGGCGAGTGCCTTTTCCGTAACCACCCACCGGGTCCATATCTCCGCTCATAACGAGGGTAGGCATACTCTTGGGGAAATATTTAAACCACCTTTTGTCATTCGACCGCTTCAGCATAGTGAAAAGGTCGCTGTATCCCGCAAGAGTGAAGAGATAGGAGGTATAGGGGTCTGTGTCACGGGTTGCGACCCTCTCGATATCTCTGGTAAGCCAGGCGTTGTGCCCCTCGGATTTGTCAAATTTCGAATTATAGGCTCCGAACGCCATAGCGTTTATAAGCTTGCTTCTGTGCCTTGCTCCGCAGAATACCCGAAGGAGCTTTACCAAAGCAAGTCCCGCACCGGCGGCGGGGTTTTTACCGCCCGTTCCGTGAATTACAAGGGCGGATATAGACTCGGTATATTTTATCGCATAGAGTCTTGCAAGAAATGAGCCCATACTGTGACCGAAAAGAACGATAGGACACTCGGGATAGCGCTCTGCAAGCAGGCGGTTCATTTTATAAAGGTCGTCAACAACGTATATAAAGCCGAATTTTCTGCCAAAATAGCCAAAATCCTTGGCTGACGCGGCACTTCTGCCATGACCGAGATGCTCATTACCCGCAAAAACGTATCCCTGCCCCGTAAGATAGTCGGCGAGAGCCTCGTAGCGTCCCACATAGTCTATCATACCGTGGGATAGCTGAACAACGCCCTTTATCCGTCCGCTTTTCGGAGCAAAAATACTTGCGTGGATGGTGTTTTTTCCATCGGAGGAGGGAAAGGTTAAATCTGTCTTTACAAAATTCATTTTCTTCTCCTTCATAGGCGGGTTGCCCCGCTTTTTTTAAAAATTACTTACCCGAGAGGAGCTTATAGACCTCTTCGCTGGTAGGCACCGACATAGAGGCGCCGACTCGGGAGATAGCAATAGCCGCAGCCGCGTTAGCGTAATTTATAGCCGCGTTAATATCGCCCTCGGTGCGCAGGTATTCAAGGGTAAGAGCCGCAGTAAAAGTATCGCCCGCGGCGGTAGTGTCAACCACCTTTTCCGAGCGGATTGCGGGATAGGTGTTATATCTCTTTCCGTCGTAGAAGAAGGCTCCTCTTGCGCCCTGCTTTATAACTATGTACTTTGCCTTAACTCTTCTGGAAAGAGCAAACGCCGCTCTGAGAGACGCTTCCATCGTGGTAGGCATTATTCCCGTATATTCAAAGGTTTCGTTCTCGTTGGGAGAGAAAATTTCAACGGGAGGAAGGCTTTCAAGGTCGTATTCCTTATCCGCAGGAGCGGCGTCAACGAATACGGGAATTCCCTTTGCATAAGCAATCTTTGCAGCCGCGAGAGCTACCGAGAAGGGTATCTCAAAGCCGATGTAAACCGCGTCGGGATTGCACTCAAAGGCAGCCATAACACCCTCGGTGGTAATATGGGAATTCGCTCCGGGATAAACCACTATTCTGTTAGAGCCGTCACCCTCACGCATAACTACCGCAAGGCCGGTTGGGTGGTCGTGGTCAACCTTGATATACTTGGTATCAATTCCTATCTCGGTATAATATTTATAGAGCTTTTGACCGTGGAGGTCTGCGCCGAGCTTTGTTGCAAAGGTGCAATCTGCGCCGAGCTTTGTAAAGGCTATGGTCGCATTAGCGCCCTTTCCGCCGGGAGTATAGGCAACTCCGCCGTCCTCGATAAGGGTCTCGCCCGAGGCGGGAATTTTTGATAAATTCATAGAGAAGTCCATATTGGAGCTTCCTACTACGAGAATTCTTTTGTTAGCCATTTCTCATCCTCACTTAAATTAGACTCTTTCTTCTTCAACAACAGAAAGCTTGAATACGCCGGCGCCCTTTACGGTCTCGCCCGCAAGGGTAGCCTCTCTGCCGCGGCAGGTGAATACAAAGCTCTGGCATCCCTCGCCCGAGAGTGCGCCGAGCGCACGCATCATGTCTCTCGCTCTTACATTATCCTGGTGAGCGAAGGTCTCGTCAAAGCAAATGGGAGGCTTCTCGGGATAAAGCATATCTATAAGAGCCGCTCTCACCGCAACGTATGCAAGGTCGTGGGTTCCGCCGGAGAGATACTCAACCGACTTTTTCTCGCCGTGAGAATCGGTGAAGAATACCTCAAGAGCATCGGATACCTCAAAGTTGTTGTACTTGTTGCCGGTCATAAGCTGCATAAGGGCGGTTGCATACTCGCTGAGACGGGGGGATATTTCGGCTCTGAGATTGTCTGCCGCGCCTCTTATTGCGCCAAGGGCAATATAATAAGCCTTGTGCTTTTTCTGCATATCCTCGCGGCGCTTGGCAAGGTGGCGGATTCTTGAATAATATTCGCCGGGGTCGCCTGCTCTGCCCTTGATGAGCATAAGCTCGTTTTCAACCTCGAATGCAAGCTTATCCTCCTCTGCAATCTTTGCCTTGGAGCTTGCAATACCGTTGATAATTTCGTCGTGGTTAACACCCGCAAGAGCCTTTCTCTTGAAGGGAGGCACCTGACCTCTGATTTCTATCTCGCTCTTGTCAGCAAGAGCCTTTCTTATTTCCTTAACGGTAATCTCAACGCTCATCTTGCTCTCGTAAAGCTCATTGCGCTTTGTAATAAAGGAGCGCGCGTCAGCCTCGAGTCTGTTAAGATAACCGCCGATGTCGGATGCGGGGGGCTCGTCTGCCCATTTGAGAATACAAGCTTTAAGAGTGTTCTGCGCATCAAGGTATCTTTCTCTTGCCTTTTCGACCGCCTGCTTTGCGCTGTCGGTAGCCGCATTAAGAGCGTCGCGCTTGTTTCTCGCCTCGGTGATAGCAACAAGCTTTTCACAAAGGTCCTGATAGGAAACAACGCCGAATTTAAGGAGAAGCTCGTTAAGAGACGAGCGGCTTATGTAGAAGTTATAGCCAAAGTATCCTGCACCAGCAAGAGCAGCAACGCCCGCAAGAGCAACGGCGATCATAGCAATTCCGTTACCGCCGATAACCCCGGCAATTATCTCGAAAATAACCGCTGCAATAGCGCAAACGACAGAGCCTATTGCAAAGCCGAGATTTTTCATAAATCCGCGGCGGCACTCGTCAGCTCCTTCGCGCACCTTTTTCTCACCGCCCTCAGAGTCGGAAAGGGCGATAGCCGCCTCGATCTCCTTGGTTATACCAACCGCGCGGCGCTGCTCGGTGTAAAGATTCTGTGCATCGCTTAGCGAAGCATAAGCCTCGTCAACACCCTTTCTTGCAGTAGCAAGGTCAACAAGATATTGGTCGTCGGGAGTAAAATCACCCTTTGCATTGGTGGAAATATGCTTGTTCAACTCGTCGGTCTTTTTCTCAAGCTCCTCTTCAAGGGCGTGAAGCTGGTCAAAGCTCTGTATCAAAAGCACGTTGGAATAGCAAGTGTCAAGCTCGTAGAGCTTTGCCTGCTTGTCCTCTGCCTCCGCTCTGCGGCGGCGTATTTTGTGAAGCTCAGCCTCCTTGAGAAGTATCTGCTTATTATCCTCGTTTGCCGCCTCAAGCTTGGCAACAAGGTCATCCTCTCTGCCCACAAGCTCGATTATAGCTCCGCCCTTGCCGCCCTCGCGGAGAAGAGACTGCATTTTGTCGGAAATCTTGGCAAGAGCTCTCTGGTTATTGATAGTCTCGCTGCCCGAGAAGAGAATATTCTCGATAGACCTTGCAACCGAGCCCTCGTTTATCATAGGGTCGCCGATCTTGCCCACAAAAGCGGTGTTTTCAAAGAGGTCCTTGTCAACACCGAAGAATACCTCGCCCGCAGGGAGCTTGCCAAAGACGGGAGAGCCGGTCTCAACATCAATTATAGAGGACTCTTCCTTATAGGAAGTGCGCTGTGCGTTATCGGTAGGAGTTGTTGTACGGGTTATCTGGTATCTCTTATCCTTAACCCTGACATACATTATACCCTGCGCATAGCCGGTATCCCAGTTAATTCTTTTCTTTCTCTCGCTTATTGCCTCTTCGCTGTCGGAATCGTCAAAGCCGTAGAGCATATACTTAATAAACGCGGCAATAGTACTTTTTCCCGACTCGTTTTGTCCCTCAATTACATTGACCTTTTCGGAAAACTCGAGGGTAAGGTCGGTTATAAGACCAAAGCTCTTTATCACGATTTTTTCGATAATCATTTCTTTATACTTCCTCTCTCTTATTCATTTTTCGGGTCGCCCGAAAGGAATTTTATCGCTCTGGGTACCGAGTCCTTGGAATTGTACCAAGGCTCCTCGTCATACCGGTAATCAAACTTTTTGCAATACCAGCTGACATCCTCACCCAGGGTTTTTATATAATTTTCTTGAATTGCGTGGGCGGTCTTGTAAAAATCGGGAAAGACGCGCTTGTTCATCTTGTTTATAGCGTATTCCACCATAGCGCGGTAGTGCGGCAGGCAGAAATAAGGCGCTTTTTTAAACTTTTCCTGGAAGCTTGGGTCGGTCTCCCAAAGGTAAACGGCGGTTGCCGTCATTGCATCAAGATTTCTCTTTATCCTTCCACAAACGTAACAGCTCCCCTCAAGCTCGGAAAGGGAGTCAACCGCAGCCTTTGCCTTGTTGCCGAAAAGAGTAGGACCGTCGATGCGTTTTTTTACCTCGGCAAGATGGCTCTCAAGAATAAGACCCATACCGAGCATCCTGCGCCTGCCGAGCATTATGCCGAAATGGCGGTTGCAAAAGCCCTGCTCGTTGGTTTTAATACGGATATCCGGCTCCATCATAGAGGCGCCGAGTATAATTTCGATTTCATCATCCTGGAGCTTGTTGTAAAGCTGGCAGAAGGGGCACCCGCACTCCGGATGCTCCGCCACAGAGTCAAAGGCCTCGTTGACGGGTATCGTGTAGATTTGTTCCAAGAAAAATTCCTCCGATTTTCTCTCTAAAGTGGATTTTCCCTCTTTCAGAGAACAAGTTTAACTTTTTGGGGGTTGAAAAAAGAGTTTTTTTGTGCTAAAATAACATTAAAAATATTTTTACTACTATATTATACAATAAGATTTAAGATTTTGCAAGAGGAAAAGCGAAATGTTTGTCAAAAAACAAAAAGATTTGAGCGGCAACGAATATATATCGGTCGAGGGAGTGTCTCCCTTTTCTCTCGAATACACCCTCGAATGCGGTCAGGCGTTCAGGTACGAGCTTTTGGTACGGGAGGAGAATTACCTGGAATACCTTGTTACCTCGGGCAGAAAAATTACCCGCGTGGGTCAGAAATCAAGCGGCGAATTACTCTTTTTTGATACCGCAATAGAGGATGTTCAAGGCTATTGGGCAGACTATTTTTCACTGGATAGCGACTATGCGAAAATAAAGGAAAATATTCTCTCCCTCACCGATTCCGAAAAGCTGAAAACCGCCGCAGAGGCGGGCGAGGGAATAAGAATTCTGCGCCAGGAGCCTTGGGAAACGCTCTTTTCATTTATAGTGTCGCAAAACAACAATATTCCGCGAATACGAAAAATACTCCGCAAAATTTCTGCCGAATACGGCGAAAACCTAAGCGAAGGACTGGCAGAATGTCCCCTTAAAAAGGGTAAGCCCTGCGACAAGATGTGCTCCGAGTGCGGAATTTGCTATACCCTCCCCTCCGCAAGGCAGGTTGCCGAAGCGCCCGAAAAGCTCCTTCCCTCAAAGCCGGGATTTAGGTATAAATACCTTGTTGACGCGGCAGAAAAGGTTAGCAGCGGCAAGGTTGACCTTGACGAAATATTAAAAATGAAAACCGCGGCCGAGACCACCGAGCGCCTAAAGGAGATAAATGGAGTGGGTGATAAGGTTGCCTCCTGCGTTGCCCTCTTCGGCTTTTCAAAGCTTGAAGCATTCCCCGTTGATGTGTGGATGAAGAGAGCAAACGAGGTGTATTTTGACGGCAAGCTCAACCCCGACGAGCTTGGAGAATACGCAGGAATTGCCCAGCAGTATATATTCCATTACATACGGAATCTCGAGAAAAACATAGATATTTGACAACAAAAGTTGTCAAATATCGTAAAAACATTAAAATATCGAAAAACCGCAGTACAGACACAATGTGCCAAAAACTGCGGTTATTTTTTGTTATAATAATAAAAAAACGAAAAGGTGAAGCTAATGAATATGTTTGAAGAAGCCTCGGCTATCAAGACTATGACAAGCGTCGCGGGAGTAAGACGGGAGGATGTTGCAAAAACTCTCGGCATAAGCTGCTCGGCACTAACCAACAAAATGCGTCTACTCTCCCTCTCGGAGCAGGAAAGAGCGATAATACTCGAAAACTCGCTCTCCGAAAGACACGCCCGCGCCCTGCTGCGCCTTAGCGAAAAAGAAAAAAGGCTTGAGGCCCTTGAAAAAATATGTAAAATGAAGCTTACAGTAGCCGAAAGCGAAGCGGTAATAGAGCTTTTGCGCTCTGACTCCGACACAGCACCAAAAACCGATTCCTTCCCCTGCCCCGCCTACGAAATCGACCGCTTCCGCACAATGATAGACGAAAAAATCAAAGCCCTAACCGCCCTCGGCATTAAAATCCAAAGGACCGAGAGCTTCTACGGCAGAAAATCCTACATTAATATAATGATAGAGGAATAAACAAAAACACGGATACCCCGTTTTTAACCCAAAGCTGTCAAAAATCTGCCTTACGCAGTTGATTAACTTAAATTTTGAGGAAAAACCGCCGAGTCATATCCGTTGATTACCTTAAAAATCGATGGATAAACCCCGTTCTCCAACCCGAAGCTGTAGAAACCTACTGCGAGCGGGCGGAAACGGGGTTTAGGCGCGATTTTTATTTAATCAACGATGGCTTTCGCTATTCCGAGGCCACTATTTCCAAGCACCTTGATTATATTCGAAAGCAGAGTCATCTCTTCCATGGGAATCTCGAGGAATTCAAGGATTACGGTGGTGGTATCGGGAATGGTTGCTTTTATGCGCATGTACATCTTTTCCTTACCGTAATATTCAAGGGTGGTCTTGATTATCTCATAGATTCTGGAGGTTATGTTAGGGTCAACGCTTCTGCGGAAGAGCAGACGAACGGTCTTTGAGGTGTAGGTATAATTCTTGGTCCTGATGTTACCGGCAATTGCCTGGTTTGTCTTTTCCTTGAGAGCCTTCTCCTCTGCCGCCTTGCGCTCTGCTTCAGCTCTGCGAGCGGCTTCTGCCTTGCGCTCCTGTTCTGCCTTTGCAGCCTGGCGAGCCTCTTCCTCACGGCGAGCTTCGGCAAGAGCAATCTTTGCAGCCTCTGCCATACGCTCCTTTTCTCTCGCCTCGCGGCGGAGCTGTTCCTCGTGTTCAAGACGAGCTCTTTCCTCTTGCTGAGCTCTTGCGCGCTCAAGCTCCTCGCGCTGAAGTCTGAGAGCCTCTTTTTCAGCAAGAATTCTTGCAGCCTCTGCCTCAGCGGCAGCTCTTGCCTTTTCTTCCATCTCGCGGCGAATCTTTTCCTCAAGCTCCGCGCGGAGTCTTGCTTCAAGCTCGGCCAATGTTTCGGTCTTAGGAACTTCAACCGCCACAGGCTCTTCTGCGGGAACTTCTTCAGCCTCGGGAGCTTCCGTGCCGTCAAGAGCTTCAAGCTCTGCGGTGTTTTCAGCCTCTTCTTCGGCGAAGGACTCGAGAGCCTCTTCGTCATCTATCTCTTCAAAGCTATCTTCTGCCGCCTCGGTATCGAGGTCGAAGATGGAAATAGAAGCATTCGCGTTTTCTGCGGGAGCGAAGGCTATCTCGGTTGCCGCCTCTTCTTCCGCAGGCGCCTCTTCGGGCGTGTTATCTTCGGGCAAGGTCTCTGCCGCCTCACTCTCGCGCTCTTCCATAATTTGACGCGCCATAGCCATTGCGCGCTCAAACTCCGCATTTTTCTCTGCGGGCTGAAGCTCGGGAGCCTCTGCGGGTGCAGCCTCTTTTCCAAGAACTGCGGCAAGAGCTGCGGTAATATCGTCACAAGGTGCACCTTCTTCGGCTACCTCAATCTTTGCAAGGTCGCCTCTGCGGATAGCTCTGCGGATAATCTCGCGCCATTCGGTAATATTTTTTCTGCCCATTGCGTTGTGATACTTATCACCGCCTGCGGCAAGAAGGAAACGGTATTCCTTTTCTCTAACCTTCTGGGGCACGTCCTCGCCTATATCAAAGCTTATGCATTCTCCGCTCACGTGGTCGGAAACCGAGTAAGCCATAGCGCCGTCCTCGCGAGTCCACTTTACCCAAAAGTCGCGGGGTGCAGAAACGCCGTCGGTTATAAGAAGTCTTCTGTAAGTCACATTCTCGGAGGTGTGCTGCATATATGTATCGGGAGCAAAGAACAGCGAAAGAGTAAGGGGCGACTCGGCTATACCGCTGACAGCCATAGCCTCAGAAATCTTAGCACAGAGCTGTCTTGACATCTCGTCGATAAAGGTCTGGGAATATCTGCCCGAAAGGAAGGAGGGGTCGGGAGAGGTAGTTTCTATATTGATCTTAATTCCCGAGTCGGTGCACAAGATTGCTCTGCCCGAAAGCTTTTCGCCAAATTCTGCGGGAACATCGTCTGCAATATTTATCTCGAGGAAGCCCTCACCAACGAAAGCATAGGGCAATCCGTCCTTGAAGCTGCCTGCCTTCATTCTCCACTTTATCCACTCGGTTATAGGACCGCTCGAGAGAACGACGGTAAGGGGATAATACCACTCACCTCTGGCATAAAAGGCGTCAGAAATATAATCCTCGTACATCTGAATGCCGAGAATAGCCTCGCCGTACTTGCTCTCAAGCTTGGGCAAAAGCTTTTTTTCAACGCTCTGGGCAAACTTTTCGGTAATAATGCTTTTAACAATGTAATTGTGATAAAGGTCTACGAACATCCGTCTTGCCTCCATTTTGCATAGAAATTGTCTTTACAATGTATATTTTAACATATAAAAAGTAAAAATGCAATAATTTTAAGTCGATTTTAGCTTTATCCGAAAAAATATTTTCAAAAATTTCAAATTCTGTGCAAAAAAGCGCCTCATGCGCCTATTGCCCTTGACAATCGGCGAAAAATAATGTATAATTTTAAAAGTTTTGTAAGAAGGAGGGGCTTTATGATACCGGAAAGATTTTCCGAGAGGATGAAGGAGACCTTGGGCGCTGAATATGCCGAATTTGCGGCGGCTTTGGAGCGAGAGGCGGTCAAGGGCGCAAGGGTCAACGAAAGCAAAATTTCGGTTGAGGATTTTCTCGCGCTCGGATCTTTTGAGGTTGAGGCGCTCTCTTACGCAAGAGACGGATTTATTCTTAAAAACCCGGAGGGCGTGGGACTTACTGCCGAGCACCACGCGGGAATGATTTACATTCAGGACCCCGGAGCGATGGCAACGGTCAACGCCCTTGATATTAAAGAGGGGTGGCGCGTGCTTGACGCCTGCTCTGCTCCCGGTGGAAAGGCTTCACAGCTGTCGCAGAAAATCGGCGAGAGCGGACTTCTTATTTCAAACGAATTTGTACCCAAAAGGGCGAAAATAATCGTAAGCAACTTTGAAAGACTCGGTATAAAAAACGCCTTGATTTTGTCGCAAGATACGGCAAAATTCAAAGAAATGTTTGCAAATTACTTCAATTTAGTCCTTTGTGATGCTCCCTGCTCGGGCGAGGGAATGTTCAGAAAATACGACGAAGCTCTGGAGGAATGGAGCGAAGAAAATGTTTTGGCAAGCGCGAAAAGGCAGAGAGAAATCCTCTTAAATCTTGCTCCGCTTGTTAGAGAGGGAGGCTATCTTCTCTACTCCACCTGCACCTATTCCAAAGAGGAAAACGAAGAAAATATTGCGTATTTTCTTCGTGAAAGAGACGATTACACGCTTGTGCCCGTAGCAAAAGAGGTGTGCGATGTGACGGCAGAGGGCCTTTGCACCGAGGGTTTATGCGAAGAGCACCGACGCGCATGCCGCAGATTTTATCCCCACATTTCGGAGGGTGAGGGGCAGTTTATTGCCCTTTTACAAAGAAAAAGCGCGGGTGAGCCCGAGATATTGTATAAGGACCAGGCAACTCCCTTGTCAAAAAGCGAGGAGGCTGAGGTCAAGAGCTTTATCAAGGAATGTCTCGGCTACATTCCCGAGGGCAGACTTATCCGTCAGGGAGATTTTGCGGTTTTGGCAGGTCACGGCTGTCCTATTCCAAAATATTCGGTATTTATGTCGGGCGTTGCGGTCGGCGAGATAAAGAAAGGGCGAATTGAGCCGCATCACCAATTCTTCTCGGCTTACGGCAGGGAATTTTTGAACAAAGAAAACCTGAAAAAGGGTGACCCAAGACTCCTTGCATATCTTCGCGGAGAGGAAATTGAAGCTAAAGAGGCAAAGGGCGGATATCTTGCGCTGCTTTACGGGGGCGCTCCTCTCGGCGGCGGTAAGGCCTCAGGCGGCAGAATAAAAAATCACTATCCAAAAGGTCTAAGAAATAAATAAAAAATATAAATAATTATTTACAAAAAGGAAGGTAAAAACCATGAGCAAGGTACTTGCAACCGTTGGCACTATTGCCATCACCGACGCAGATGTGGACGAGTTTCTCGCGAATCTCGGCCCCAGAGGTCAAAGCTACAACAATCCCGAGGGAAGAAAGATGGTGCTTGAGCAGCTTATAGCTTCAAGACTTCTTCTCCTTGATGCAAAGAGAAATCTCTTCGAGGCAGAGCCTGCCTTCAAGGCGCAGCTTGCAAAGCTTAAAGAGAGCCTGCTTGCTAACTATGCGGCAGAGAAGGTATTTGCTTCCGTTTCGGTTACCGAGGCAGAGGCGAAGGAATATTACGAGGCAAACAAGGCTCAGTTTGAAACCGGCGAGACCGTAAACGCAAGCCATATTCTCGTTGAGACCGAGGAGGCTGCTCTTGAAATCCTTGCAAAGATTAACGCCGGTGAAATCAGCTTTGAGGACGCGGCAATGCAGAATTCTTCCTGCCCCTCTAAGGCTAACGGCGGAAATCTCGGTGATTTCGGCAAGGGACAGATGGTGCCCGAGTTTGACGAGGCAGTTTTTGCAATGGAGGCAGGAGAAATCTCCAAGGCTCCCGTAAAAACCCAGTTTGGCTACCACCTTATCAAGCTTAACTCTAAAAACGACAACACAACCACACCTTACGCAGATATTGCAAACGAGATCAAGGAAGCTCTTCTCTCCGAGAAGCGCCGTAAAGCATACGACAGCAAGGTTAATCAGCTCAAAATCCTCTACCCCGTAGATAAGGTATTATGACGGAGGACTTCTCGCTCTTAAAAAAGCGCTTTATCGAGCTTGGACGCCGCTCCGAGCAGGGATACTTTACCTTTACCGACTTCCTCGGCCTTGCGGAGCAGTCCTGCTTTAATGCGGCGAGGAGCGATCTTTGCGGAATTTCCTATACTGCCTTTGGCGGCGCGGAGGGAGCGGAGAGGGTGATGATTCGCTTCGGCTCCCCGGAGGAGCTTGGATACGAGGAGGATTTCCCTATCGTGACCCTCAAAATCGCGCCTAAAAGCGAAAAATTTGCCGACCGACTTACTCACAGGGATTTTCTCGGCGCTCTTATGAGCCTTGGAATTGAGCGAGAGGTTTTGGGGGATATTGTGATACGAGACAACGTGGGCTATCTTTTTGCAAAAGATGATATTGCCGAATACATCAAAGACTCGCTGACCGAAATTAAGCACACCGCAGTGCGCATAAGCACCGCCGACTCTTTGCCCGAGGGGGAGCTTTACCGCACCGAAAAGCGCAAAATTCAGCTCTCAAGCGAGAGGCTTGACGCAGTTTTGGCAAAGACCTTCTCACTCTCGAGAGAGGACGCGCAATCGCTCTTTGCAAAGGGGCTTGTTTTCGTCAACGGCAAGCAGACCGAGTCTGTTTCCCACACCCCGAAGCAGGGCGATAAAATAACCGCCCGCGGTCTCGGCAGACTAATTTACCTGGGCTACGAATCCACCTCAAAAAAAGGAAAGCTCAACGCCGTAGTCGAGCTTTACGTCTGATATTTTTATAAAAAACAAGCGATCGGAATGATGCTCTCAATGGAGTTTTTTACCGATCGCTTTTCGTATTTACTTGACTTTGGATAGTGATTTTGATGCAGAAGCGCCGCTCCCGACCCGAAGGCGTAGAAAACTACGGCGAGCGGGAGAGAACGGCGTCTTATGCGCAAATATAGTTGCTTAAAGGAGGAGATTTTGATGCAGAAGCGCCGCTCCCGACCCGAAGGCGTAGAAAACTACGGCGAGCGGGAGAGAACGGCGTCTTATGCGCAAAATATACCCTTTAAGCCTTCTTGTAGTAACGGGGAACGACAGGCTCTCCGCCCTTTGCAGCAGACTCAACAGCCGCGATACCAACCGCAACGGTGTTAGCACCCTCGTAAACGGTGCACTCAGGCTCAGCATCATTGAGAATGGACTCTGCCATATCCTTGATCTCCGCGCCAATGTTGTGGTTTGCGATATTTACGGGGATCTTAACGTCGGGATAGATGTGCTGACCGTTATCGGTTACAGCATGACGGAAGAGGGTGATGTCGGGAGAGGTGTTATCACAAATGATGGTACCCTTAGTACCGTAGAGGCAGGTACGCATGGTGTAGTTTCTCTTAACGCCGATACCGCAGAAGATCTTACCTACAACGCCGTTCGGGAACTGCATAACCGCGATGGTGCAGTCATCAACAGGCCAGTCGGTAAGTACCTTTCTATTCGCAAGAGCCATAACCTTTTCGGGGTTACCTGCGATCCAACGGAGAAGGTCGATTGCATGGCATCCGCCGCCGATGATGGAATAACGAAGGTGAACGGGATCCCATCTCCAAGCCTTGCCGAGGAACTGATAGTCGTGCGCATACTCGGACTCAACGTAGAAGAGCTCACCGATCTCGCCCTTGTCAACAAGCTCCTTTGCCTTAATGAAGCCGGGGGTCTTTCTTCCAACCTGACCGGTCATGAACTTAACGCCGGACTTTCTAACAGCCTCGATCATAGCGTTGCAATCCTCAACCGTCTGTGCAAGGGGCTTCTCGCAAAGAACGTGATAACCCTTTTCGCAAGCCGCAACAGCGTGCTCCTTGTGAATATAGTCGGGGGTTACGAGACAAACGCAGTCAAAGCCGCCGTCCTCAAGCATCTTGTAGTAATCTGTGTAACGGCGCTCTGCGGGAATACCGAAAGCCTCGCCTCTCATCTCGAGGAACTTTTCCTCAATGTCGCAAATTGCAACAGCCTCTGCAATGTCGGGGTTCTTCTGGATAGCCTCAAGGTGCGCTCTGCCAAGACCGCCAACGCCAACAACGGCAAATCTTACTTTTTTCTGTGCCATGGTTTTGTTCTCCTTTAAATAAATAGCATTTAAAATATGGGTTTTCTAAAACCTCTGATTTGATTATATCAAAAACAGAAATAATGTCAATGCTTTTGGATAAAAAAGGTGAAAGTTTTATTTTTGTACAAAATAATTCGCATTATGTACAATATTAAGTTCTCTTTTGAAGCTTTTTGTAAAATAATATCAGGGCAAAAAAATGGGCGGTCTTTTTCAGACCGCCCAAAGCTTTTATTATTTAGATATCAGGACCCCAAAGTCCGCCCTCTTCGTCGGGAACTACGGGCTTCTGAGAGGTTGCGATAACGTCACTTGCGGAAAGCTCGATAATATCGATCTTTGCTTCTATATACATCTTACCATTTTCCACCTGCGTCTACCTCGTTATCTCCGTTATTTCCTGTTGTGGGTTTCTGAGAAGTTGCAATAACGTCAACGCCGTCAATTTTAACAACTTCAACGGATGCGTTTTCGTAATCCTTTTTCATAATTAATTTTCCTCCTCATTGGATGCGAGCCACGCCTCGTATTCTTCACGAAGCTTGATCGCGTAATTCTTTGCAGTCTCGTAGCCTGCGCCCTGGTAATCAGCAACGCCGTCAACTACCTGCTTAACGGTTCTTACCTGGTAATCGTCGTAAACGGTGAAGCTTTCGCCGTCAACGGCTACCTTGAACCAAAGCTGAGTTGAAATTTCCTTTTCGAAGTTATCGAAAGCTATGTTTGTGAACACAAGGTTGGTTCTGCCGGTTTCGTCATAGTAAGAGCCGATCTTAGAGCCGGTCTTGCTTGCGCCGAGCTTGTAGTTCCAACCCCAGCTGCCTGCTTCGAATGCGAAGTCGGAGCTGAACACATAGGAGAATCTGATGTCTGCGCTGGTGTAATCCTTTGCAGTACCGTCTGCAAGCTGATAACGAATGGATGCACCCTTGAAGGATACAATGCTTTCGGAAACAACAACGATCTTGGTTTCGTCAGCATTCACACCGAGATAGAAACCGTTTGCAACAACGGAATCGATATCAACCTCACCGAGAATTGTGATAACGTCGCCGTTCTGCGCTGCATCAACTGCCTCCTGAAGAGTCTTGTACTTAACACCGTTAAGCTCTGCAACACCGCTCTTGTCAACGATCTGATATACACCGTCAACAAGCTCAAGCTCGTGGCTACCGCCGGTTACGACAACGGTGGGAGCGTAAGACATATTTTCAGCGTTAAGGTTAAGCTCAATGTTGGAAATATCGTTGTCGCCGGAAACTGCAGAAACGTAAACGTATTCTACGCTACCGCCGGTTACAGAGAGAGATCCCTTGTTTGCATTAGCATTAGTGTTCTGCGCCCAAACACCCCAAAGAGTACCACCGGTTACATTAAGGCTGTTCTCAAACTTCTCGTCGCAAAGGAAGAGACGCACGCAGTAGTAGTTAGAAGCACCGCCGTATACAGTGCCGCCGGAAATATTAACGTAAGCGTTGCCTACGGAGTTGTAAGAGTCGATTGCATAAGCAATGTTCTGGTTTCCTGCAACACAGTTGATCCAACCGCCCTCAACGTTAAGAGTGCCGTGGTTTCCGATAGTGCTGATAGTAACAGAACCGTTGTTTGCGCCGGTGTAGGTCAAGGTAATGCTACCGTTTTCCTCGCCGGAATCCTTGATAGTAAGAGTGCCGTTGTTATCGATCACATAGGTGTTCTTGGTAACTGCACCAACGGTCATTGCGATATCAAATCCTGCAAGATCAAGAGTAACGCTCTTGCCTGCGGGAACGGTAACGCCGGAGGTGAGTACAACGTCAGAGAGAAGAACGACAGTGTCGCCGCTCTGTGCTGCTGCGAATGCTTCAGCAAGAGTTGCGTAGCCTGTGCCGTTTACGGATGCAACTGCCTGAACGGGAGCTTCCTCGGTAGGCTCAACTGCGTATTCGGAGAAGTTCTTTGCAGAAACCTCAACGAACTTGTTTTCGCCGTCGGTGATGATATCGAAGGTGCCGATAAGATCACCCTCGTGATATACCTTTGCATAAGGCTTTGTTTCAGCGCTGTGAACGGGGAGACGGAAGGTGATCGCCTTCTCAAACTCTGCAATCTTAACGCTCTTGTCGCCTACTGCAACGATGGGAGAAACGTTATAAGTAACCTTTGCGGGAGCGGCAGTGTCACCAAGAACAACCTCAGCAAGCTTGATGGAAACAACGGGAGTGATGTTTTCAACCTCTTCTGCCGAAACGCCAAGCTCAACAAGAGCTTCCTTAGCTGCCTCGACAACAGCCTCGTTCTCGGTATCGGTAAGACCGGTGTCCTCAACCTTTGCAACAGAGTTGTTTGCAACGATGTCATCTACAACTTCCTTAACCGCTTCCTTAACATCCTCGGTCATAGTGTTATCTACGATGTCCTCGAGCTTGGGAGCCTCAACCTTAACCTCATCGTTGAAGATGAGTCCGGTCTTGCCGCAAGCGGTACAAACGCCTGCCTCGTCAGCATTGTGCCAAAGAGCAATAGCGAGAGCCGCGTCAAGCTCGGCAACAGATGCGGAAACATCAACGCCGGTGTCAGCAGAAAGAGAAACAAGAGCAGTTCTGAAGTCCTGAGCCAGAGCACGCATGCCGTCGCAATCATTACCGTAAAGAAGAGTTGCCTCTCCGTTAAGAACGGTAGTAAGATCAGCGGTCATAGCCTCTGCAACGGTCTTACCCTGCTCGCCGTTAGCCGCAACGAACGCAGCTGTCATAAGAGAAGAGAAGGATCCGCTCTTATAGGTCTCGATAGCATAAGGAATAGTGGTGTATGCGGTCACTCCGTTGTAGGTGAGTCTGTAATAGCCTGCGCCAAGAGAGTCGCACTCGCCGATTACTGCTCCGCCGAGATAGGAGTTTACGCTGTTAAGAGTTCCGCTGGTCTTTTCGGTAGCGGAGCCATATCCGAGATAGTAGGTAGGCTTATCAACGGTCACACCAACTGCAATAACGTTTGCCGAAGTAGAAGAAGTACCGATACAAAGGTTAGATCTAACGGTTTTACCGCTGATTTTAACATTCTCAAAATAAGCGTTACCGGAATTTACACGAACGGTCTTAAGGTCTGCGGGAGACTTAATGAAAGAGCCGGAAGCGTATCCGCAATCACCTGCAGAAACGGTAAGGTCCATAACCTTAATGTCTGCAACACCAAGACCAAGGATAGCCTTGTACTCGGAGCTGAGGCTCGAGGACTTGAGTCCGTTTGTGGTGTTGTTAAAGTTAGACGAGTTACCAACAATAGTAGTCTTATCCTTACCTGCGCCCTTGATAACAATGTTAGACATTGTTATATCCTGACGGTTGGTAACGGTAAGAGTTCCTTCGGAAATTTCAATAAGACCTCCGTTAGCGCCGCTGTTCTTGATCTTGGTTACTGCATTTTCAAGTGCAGAACCGCCCTCCACGGTGCCGATAAACTCATAGTACTTGAGGTCAACGACTTTGTCGGTTTCGTAATCAACCTGCTTATAAACGCTGACTGTAGCAGCGCTGCTGTCTGCTGCGAAGGAAGTAATTCCCACAACGCAGAGAGCCATAAGCAAAACCACCACGAAACACAACAGGATTTTTCTCTGTTTGTTCATAATTGTTGCCTTTCTTTATTTTAAAATATTTATTTGACAAATTCAAGGAGTTTGTACATTATCTCTGATTTGCACACGACTCCTTATACATTATAGCACATTTTGAACAAAATGTAAAGAGGGAATTCTTCGTCATTTTTCACCAAAAAAAAAAAAAAAAAAAAACAACTATACTTGGTTGTTATTTTTTACCAATACAAAAAATGTTCAAAAAAGAGACCCTTGCCCCTCTTTTTCAGAAAGGTTTGAGTCTCTTTTTGTTAATCAAGAAATTGAACGCTTAATTTCGAATTTCGAATTTCGAATTTTTAATTTCTCACTCTTTAACTTCTTCCATTATGAAAGCCTCGAGAGTATCGCCCTCGCGGATGTCGTTGAACTTCTCAATTCCGACACCGCACTCGTAACCCTCGTTAACCTCCTTAACGTCGTCCTTGAAACGGCGGAGGGAGGAAATCTTATCCTCGAAGATAACTATACCGTCACGAACGATACGGATCTGCGCATTTCTGGTGATCTTACCTTCCTGAATATAGCATCCTGCGATAATGCCGACGCCGGGCACCTTGATAGTCTGTCTAACCTCGGCGTGACCGAGGAGAACCTCTTTGAAGGTAGGCGCAAGCATACCCTTCATAGCCGCCTCGACCTCATCGATAATCTCGTAAATGATACGGTGGCAGCGAATGTCTACCTTGTTTCTCTCAGCAGAGTCAAGCGCGTTCTTATCGGGACGAACGTTAAAGCCGCAAATGATAGCGTTGGACGCCGCAGCGAGCATAACATCGCTCTCGGTAATACCGCCGACTGCGGAGTGAATTACGGCAACCTTAACCTCTTCGTTAGAGAGCTTGATAAGAGATGCCTTAACAGCCTCAACAGAGCCTGCAACGTCTGCCTTAACAACGATATTAAGGGTCTGAACGCCTGCGGCAATCTGACCGAAGAGCTCGTCAAGGTTAACTCGGGAGTTAGCGGCAAGAATTTCCTGACGCTGTCTTTCTCTTCTCTGCTCTGCAAGGTCTTTTGCCATTCTCTCGTTCTCAACTGCGTTAAGCTCGTCGCCCGCCTGGGGAACGTCGTCAAGACCGATAATCTCAACGGGAACGGAGGGGCCTGCAACCTTTACGGTCTTACCCTTATCGTCAACCATTGCACGAACTCTACCAACCGCGTTACCTACGATAACGTAGTCACCCTGGTGAAGAGTACCGTTCTGCACGAGTACGGTTGCAACGGGACCGCGTCCCTTGTCAAGCTTGGACTCGATAACAAGACCTGCCGCGCGGCGCTTGGGGTTAGCCTTGAGCTCCTTAACCTCGGCAACGAGAAGAACGTTTTCGAGAAGGTCCTCGATACCCATTCCTGTGTGCGCCGAGCAGGGTACGCAGATTACGTCGCCGCCCCACGCCTCGGGAACAAGCTCGTACTGGGTGAGCTGATTGAGAACGTTGTCGGGGTTTGCGGTGGGCTTATCCATTTTGTTAATTGCTACGATAATATCAATACCGGCAGCCTTTGCGTGGTTAATAGCCTCAATGGTCTGGGGCATAACGCCGTCGTCTGCGGCAACAACGAGAATTGCAATATCGGTGGACTTTGCGCCTCTCATACGCATTGCGGTGAACGCCTCGTGACCGGGGGTATCAAGGAAGGTGATATCCTTGCCGTTCGCAACGACTCTGTATGCGCCGATAGCCTGGGTAATACCGCCTGCCTCTCCGCGGGTAACATTAGTGTGTCTGATAGCGTCAAGGATAGAGGTTTTACCGTGGTCAACGTGACCCATAACGCAAACTACGGGCGCACGCTCAACAAGGTCCTCGTCAGCATCCTCTGCCTCGGTGAAGAGCTTTTCTTCGATGGTAACGACAACCTCTTTGGTAACCTTAACGCCGAACTCGTCTGCGATAAGCTCTGCGGTTGCGTAATCAAGAACGTCGTTAAGACCCTTCATTTCGCCCATGAACATGAGTTTTTTGATAACCTCGCCCGCAGCCTTCTTCATTCTGGAAGCAAGCTCGGTTACGGTAATCTCGTCGGGAACTGTGATTTCAAGCTGCTTGTTTCTTGCGCGCTCTGCCTCAAGCTTTTTAATCTTTTCCTGAGCGGCTCTTTCCTTATCCTTTGCGCTCTTCTGATTCTGACCCTTGTTATCCTGCTTCTTGAGTTTCTGCTTCTGAGCCTTGGAATCTCCGCCATTGAGGATGGAGTAGTAGTGGTCGTTGTATCTGTCATCATACTTGGAAAGGTCAACGTCGGTGGTACGCATATCAACAACGCGGGTCTTTTGTGTAGGCTCGCTTGCGTACTCTGCGCCGATGTTAACTCCGCCCTTGATGTTAGAACGGTCGATAGTGGGAGTTATAGTCTTAAACTGCTGCTTTTGAGGCTTTTTCTCCTCTTTTTTAGGCTTCTGGGGAGCAGGGGCCTGGGGCTTTTGCTGAACCTTCTGCGCTTCTTGTCTTTGTGCCTTTTCTTCCATTGCCTGCTGTGCGGGACGAACGGTTGAAGCCGCCTCGGGCTTCTTTATCTCGGGCTTCGGTGCCTCGGGCTTTTGCTGGATCGGCTTCTGCACGGGCTGAGCGGGCTTTTGCGCATTGGGACCCTTCATTCCCTGCGCCTTCATATTCATACTGTCGATCTTCTTTGCGAAGGGATTTTCAGTAGGAGCAGCGCTGTACTTCTGATAAGAATTCTTCTTATTATCGTTAAATTTAGTGTTATCGTAGGTGCGCTGAGGCTTCTGCTCTGCGGGTTTGTTCTCCGCTCTTTTCTGCTCCTGCGCCTTCTGCTCAGGCTTCTTTTCGGGAGCCTTGGGAGCCTCTGCCTTCTGCTCGGGCTTTTTCTCCTGGGGCTTTTCTGCCTTGGGTGCAGCCTTCGGCTTTTCTGCCTTGGGGGTGGTAATCTTTGCTCTACCGTCCCTGTAAGCATCAAGATCCTTTATCTGACGCGATCTTGTAATATACTGCATAAAAAGCTCAAACTCGTCGGTATCAACCGAGCCGCCGGTCTTTTTATCAAGTCCTATTTCCTTAAATGCGTCGAGGACGTCCTTGGATTTCAAATTAAAATCCTTCGAGATCTGAGTAATCTTTACCGAAATTTGTGGCATAAGTATCACCTGTCTTCCTTTTGAGAAGACTCCTTTCTCTTCTGGTTTTGGTCATCCGACGGAGCGCGCTCTTCACCGAGAGCAATCAATATCTCGTCTGCAAATCTCCGTTCGGTTATTGCGACAACGGCGGGGGCATAAAGCTTTCCGAGAAGCCTGCCAAGCTCTGCCGAGTCTATGTCAATGCGTTTTACGGTCTTTTGATAAAATTCACACTTAAAGGTAAGCTTTTTAGTAGTACCCTCGGAAGCGTCGGCACTTATAAGCACAAGGCAAATCTGATCCTTTCCCTTTGAGGGAAGAGCCGAAATTACCTGATTTGTACCGATTATTACCCTGCCCGCCCGCATAGCGAAGCCAAGCATTCCGCAAAGACGCGTTTTATTACTGTTATTCAACCGACAGCTCCTTTTCCATTCTTTCATATACCTCTTCGGGTACGGAGCATTCAAGCGAGCCCTCGAAGCGGCGCGCCTTACGCGCTTTTTTGAAGCAGGAGAGGCTCTTGCAAATATATGCGCCCCTGCCCGAGGTCTTTCCCGTCATATCAAGAACAACCTCGCCGTCAGGCCTTCTTAACACCCTGATAAGAGAGCTTTTCGGAAAATGCTCTCCGCATCCAAGGCATCTGCGTGTCGGTATCTTCTTCTGTGGCTTGCTCTGTGTCATCTTACGCCTTTATGTCGATCTTGCAGCCGGTGAGACGGGCAACAAGCTTCGCATTCTGGCCTTCCTTACCAATGGCAAGAGAAAGCTGGTCGGGAGAAACGGTTACTCTGCAAACTCTCTCTTCAACAAGGCTTACGCTAAGCACCTTTGCGGGAGAAAGAGCCTCGGCAACGAACTCACAAATATCATCGCTGTACTTAATAATATCAATCTTCTCGCCTGCAAGCTCGTCGAGGATTGCGGAAATTCTCATACCGTTCTTACCGATACAGGAGCCTACTGCCTCAACGTTTTCGTCCTTGGATTCAACGGCGATCTTGGTTCTGCTGCCTGCCTCGCGGGCGATACCCTTGATAACAATGGTGCCGTCCTGAATTTCGGGAATTTCAAGCTCGAAGAGTCTCTTTACGAAATTGGGGTGAACTCTGGAAAGAGTAACGATAGGTCCGCGGGTCTCGCCGCTCTTAACCTCGGAGATAAACACCTTAATTCTGTCGCCAACCTCATAGGTCTCGCCGGGGATCTGCTCCTCTTTAAGAAGGGTTGCGTAGCCTGTGCCGGTATCGAGAATAAGGTTGCCGTTAGAGTTATCAACCTTATCAACAAGCGCGGTGATGATCTCTTCCTTCTTGTTTTCGTACTCTTTGGTCTGTCTTTCACGCTCTGCGGTACGGATAGCCTGAACTATCATCTGTTTTCCGGGCTGAACCGAAAGGCGTCTGAAATCCTTGGTCTCAAGCTTTGTTTCAACGACTCCGCCCAGCTTGTGGCGGCGGGAAAGTGCCTTTGCGGCAGAGAGAGAAATCTCACAGTTGGGGTCGGTTACCTCGCCGTCGGGCACAACAGTCTTCTGCTGGAACACTTTAAGATCCTTTTTAACGGGATCGAGCTGAACACGGATAACCGTTGTTGCTCCAAGCTCTTTTCTGCAGGAGTTGGCAAGTGCCAGCTCTATCTGCGCTATCATATACTCCTTGGGAATGCCGTTTTCCTTCTCGAGAAGGTCAAGGGCGTTGAAAAACTCTGCGTTCATTTTTCCTTTTTACCCCGTAATTTATTACGGTCCTTTCATTAATATTATATATAAATTTAATTAGTCCTCAAAGTAAAGGGTGGAGAGCTTTGAAATATCGGCTCTCGGAATAGTGATCTCACCGTCAGCGTCGATTACGACTCCTTCGTCGGAAAGTCCCACAAGCTTACCAACGACCGACTTTCTGCCGTCAAGAGGAGCAAAGAGCTTTGCCTCAACCTTTGCGCCTATCATAGCGGTGATGTGCTCGTCTGTACGAAGCTCTCTTTCAACTCCGGGAGAGGAAACATCAAGGTAATAAAAGCCCTCGATAGGGTCAATCTCGTCAAGTATGGGGTCGATAGCTCTGTGCACCTTCTCGCAATCCTCGATATAGATGCCATTCGGGGAGTCAATGGTGATCTCCAGGTGGTAATCAGCGCCAACCTTTTGGTAGGTGATGTCCCAGATAGAATAACCAAGCTCCAAGACGGTAGGCTCTATGGCTTCTCTTACGGTGTCTTTAATCGGTTTTTTCATTACTAAAAATTTCCTCCCGTATTCTACAAAATGAAGAGTGACCCGAAAGCCACTCTTCATATCATCATATTTAACTATAATGATTATATCATATTTTTTTAAAAAATCAATAGATTTTAAACAATTTTATTGAAAAAATATGATTTTTTGGGTAAAATCAGCGCTTTACCCAGTCGTTGGGAGCACTTCCAACCTTGTACTGTCTTGATTTAAGACGCTTGTAGCCGGTAAGGTCGGCGTATTCCGCCATAGCATCCTCAAGCTCACGAAGAATCATAAGACGCTGTTTTTCAAGCTGGTCGGCATCCTTCATTCTCTCCTTGGAGAGGTGGGTGTCAACAATTCTTGAAGCCTTTGACTTTTTCTTTATAGCACTTTTTCTTGAAATCTTTTTCATTACTTTCTCCTTACGAGCCGAACATACTCAGTATTCCCGAAATACTGTCACCGAAGAAATAGATATAAAGAGCTACGCCCAATGCCATAAGCATAAGGGTTACAAAGAAGGCAAACATCCAGGAATGACCCGACTCGATCTCGGCAATACGCTTCTTTGTCGTTTTCATAAGGTCGCGGATGTCGCGCTCGATAGCCTTTATCTTAGACTCGAGCTCCTTAATATCTCTTCTTGCAAGAAGCCTGTCATCCTTATGAAGCTTTTCCTTCTTGAGACGGTGCTTCATAAGCGCGAGAGTAGACTCCGCATCTACCTTCTTATTCATAAGGTTATAGAAGCGGGTCTTGTCATTCAGGGTAATGGGAAGGTCCTTAACGATTTTTGCAAGAGATTTCTGCTTTTTCTTCGCTCTGGACGCGGCAGTATTCTTGATACGGCGATAGCTCTGGTTTACACTTCCGCCTACCATATCGTCACCGCTTGCGTAAAGGGCGGCAAGCTTGCCGTTAACCGCATCACGCTCGTTAAGAAGGCTGATAATCTTCGAACGGACTGCGGCAATTCTTGTTCTGTCCGCGCGCTTATTGTTAAGAGCCATAGTATTGGGATTTGAGGTAACTACGGCATAGTAACGGCGGTTGTCCGCATTCTCATACTTGAGAGCCTGCTTATGCATAGAACGAATCTTGTCGATGCGCTTTGAAATATCTCTCTTTTCGCGTCTTACCTGCGCGGGCTCCTTGCCGAAGCGGTAGTCGAGCATATCCCTCTCGCTCTCTAACATACTTGTCTCGTAATCGGCACGCTTTGTAACCAGCATAAGGTCCTTATTTGCCTGCGCGGTAACCTTAGACCTGAATGCGGAGCGTCCCGCCATGCCAAGCTCGTCACTCTCAACACCGTAGGTGTTTCTTGACATATTGGCAATATCCGAGCTAAGCTCGTCAGAGGTGCTGTGAACACATCCAACCTTTGCAACGGGGGTATAGCTGTTTCCGTCGATTATATCCTGAGCTATTGAGGGAGATGCGGGGGTAAGAATATTACCCGAGACTGCTCTGTACTCGCTGACGAGGCGGTTATACTGCCTTACCTCGTAGTTAAGCTCCTTTTTGAGCGACTGTACCTTCTTTACCGAGGACGCCTGACACGCCGCGTGAAGGTCTGTTGCAAGAGTATCGATTATCTTCTTCTGGATATAGAAGCATTCTGCGGTGAGCACCGATCTTTCAACGCCCCAGGCGTCGTGCTTTTCCTTAACCTTACGGTCGCGCTGTGCGCGGAGTCTTTCTACCTCTGCCTCGCTGTTCTGCAAACGGCGCTTGAGGTCCTTTTCGGTCATTACGGTAACGCCTTCGTAATCATTTTCAACATCGGCAATTTCGGTAATACCGTCATCAAAGACAACTCCGTCCTCGGGAGCCTCAAACTCACGGAGCTTAACCTTGGGAAGGGTCTGGTAATCCTCGCCCTCAAGAATGCAGGCGGGAATATCGAGAGAAGCCTTGGTAAGTCTGTCATCGGTAAGCTTCTCGTATTCTTTTACGAACTTGTTATAACGCTTCAGCTCGGCTCTCAGGGAATTTGCCAGACGCTTTGCAAGCTTCTTTTTGCCCATGTCAACGCAGGCGCTGAGAAGGTTACAGCTCCAGTCGATTATCTCCTTTTGAACACCGAGAAGCGAGATTATAAGCTTAACCTTAGGAACGATAGCCTTTTCGGCACGCTTCTTGCGAAGAATTGCCCTGCGCTGGCGCTTCGCCCTTGCAAGCTTTTTGTGTATATAGTTTGCGAACTTCTTAAATCCGCGCTTTGTGGGCTTGAAGAGCACCTCGTTGTCGATAAGGTCGGCATTATCGTCTATCTCGATTACAGGAGGCATAGATGAAATGTCATCAGGATCCTCGTCTGCAAACTTCTCGCCGGAGCGGTCTATTGTCTTACCGGGATATATAGGACCGCCCTCGCCCTCTTCCTCATCAAACATAGCGTCCCCGCCTTCCATTCCCTCAGGGGGAGGAAGCTGAACAAGCTTGATTTTCTCGGGTGCCCGGTCGTCGTCCGAAATATCGATAGGCTGAGTTAAGTCATCGGTATCAATAGCCGAAGCGGGAGCGATAGGCTCCTCTCTGTCATCGTTTATAAGCTCTTCCTTATAAGGCTCAACGATTACAGATTCTTCGCCCTTTTCGTCTCTTACCGTCTTTTTAAGCCTTCTGGGAGCAATTTCCTCAATGGGAGCCACCTGCTCTTCGATAGGCTCGACTACGGGTGCTGCCTCGGGCACAGGCTCGGGTGCGGGCTCATCTTTAATTTCGTTTATAACAAAGGGAGACTCTTCGGGCTCCTTTTTGCTTGCGGGAGCGATCTCGGCTACCCTCTCCTTTTCCTCCGCTATTGCTTCGGGGGTGGGCTCACCGTTTTCGTCAAAGCCAAACACACCGGGGGTAAACGAGAATTCGGATGCCGAGGGTGCGCTATCCTTTGCGGGTGCGCTTTCCTTTATCGGCTCTGCCTTGGGTGCAGATGCAGGCTCTGCTTTTGCTGCTACTTCTGCCTTGGGAGCAGGGGTAGGCTCTGATTTAGCCGCGACCGCTGCCGCGGGGGCTATGGATGCCTTTGCGTCGGATGCGGGGACAGCCTTTACCTCAGGCTTTGATACGCTCTGTGCGGGTGCGCTTTCCTTCTCGGAGTCGGACAAGGCTTGCAATACACCTTTACCGCCCGCAGTAGCGGCAGTGCCAAAGGCGATAGCCGTTGCCGCAGCAACACCGGGGTCTACCTGACCGCCGCCCGCAGCCATCATAGGACCTGCAACAACGGCGCCCGTTATCAGCGCATCGGCAAGGTCGGAAGCTCCGTTCGCTCCCGTCGCGCCGTTACCTATAAAAAAATTTCCGTGGACCGTTCTGAGGTTGGACCTTACCTTTTTAACCTCTCCCTTATCTGTACCCGCCGAAATGATAAAGGTACAGCTTGCGGCAGATTCGCTCTCTTCACACCTGCCGACGGTGCGGGATTCCTCACCCACCGTTTCAACAAGCTCGCGCAAAACTGCTATTCTGGGAATATCAACACAGGTCTTGCCTTCAAGAATATCGTCAGCAAGATATGCCATTACGGGAGTGACCTTAATTCCGATAAGAGCGGCGCACTCCTCGGCGGTCTTGTTATAAACCACCATTTCGCGGCAAAGCTCTTCCTTTGCCTTCTGGATATACTCATCGTGGCCGGTGATAGACGCCGCAGAAAGAGTGTTGAAAGCGATTATAAGCTTTTCTCTTCTAAGGGCGAGGCAATTCACCTTTATAAGCGAAAGTCTTTCCTTATCGTGGGTATAAGCCTTTGTAAGCTCGAGCTTTTCCTCGGTCTTTTCATAAGCTCCCCTCTTGCCCTCAAGAGCAGAAAGAGTCTTTCTGTATGCCGCGTCCTTTGCGTCATCAACCTTGTTTTTGATCTCGTCTACGAGCTTTCCTATGGCGCGGCGCTGGCGCTCCAGGCGCTTGGTGTACTTGACGCCGTCCTCCTCAGCCGTATCGAGATCGTATTTTGCCTTAGAGATGATTTTTTCTATGTATTTATTCGACTTCTGTGCCTTCTTGCGGAACTGCTTGTAGGCTGCCGCATCGGTAACGTGAAGTCCCTCGAGAAGCTCCTCTGCATTAACCGAGGGAACGATAGGCTTAACGATATACGTGCCGTTTGAAGCTTCGCCGCCCTCCTCGCTTACCTCGGGAGGCTCTGTACCGAGATTGATAACATAGCTTCTTGTGCGCTCGCCGTTATACTCGCCGTTATATTCGATATAGCGCTCGCTGTAAGAAAGCTCGGGGATTATCTCAACACCGCTGCCGTCGGCAATTCTCTCGGGAAGAGAGGCGGATATTCGGGTGAGCTTTTCGCCCGTATAGGTAGAAAACTCGGCAACCTTGGCATTATATCTTTCAATATCTGCGGAAAGTGCGCTCTTTGTTTCCTCTATCTGCTTTTGACCGTATTTTACGGCAAGACGGAGATTGTCGCATCTTATCTCAATAATAGCTGCCGCAGCCTTGATAGCCTTAACTATCTCGGGCGAGCAGGAGTCCTCTGCGCTCGAGTTATAAACTATCTGCTCGGATGCCGCAATCATACGCTTAAATTCCTTGATTGCCGACTTGCTCTTTTCAAGATACTTGCGGTAACCGGAGGTGGTATAAACGCTTCTGCCGAGAGTCTGTATAGCCGCAACGATAGGATTGGATGAAAGCTTGGGGTCGGGATATTCGCCTACTATCTGCTCGTCAACAACCTGCACATCCTCGTCATCACTAACAACGGTTTCACCCTCACTCTCGAGGCTCTCGGAGGCGGGTATTCCGTCATTCATATCAATATCAACGCTGAAGTCCTCACCGCCGAAGAGGTCAACTACCACTCTGTCGTCGGAATAAGACTCTGCCGCCATAGCGGGCAAGGAAACAGCTTCTGCACCGTTATCCTCAAAATCAACCTCGAAATCTTCCTCAAGGGCAGGGGCTGCGGGGGCTGCTGCCTCTTCCTCGGGCATTTCTTCGTTTGATACGGGGAGTTCGGTAACTGCCTCCTCGGCAGGCTGCTTTACTTCCTCGTTTTTCTTTGCAATACGCTCAAGGAGAGCCTCCGCTCTTGCGGTTCTCTCCATTGCCTGAGTGCGGTCTTTTTCAAGCTGCTCCTTGATTTCGCGGGATCTCTGCTCTCGCTCCTCGGCAAGAGCCGCTTCTCTCGAGCGGCGCAATTCGTCCTTTGAACGGCTGCGCTCTCTTTGAAGCTTCTTTCTGTAATCCTCTGCGTATTCAAGCTCGGCAATCTTCTGCCTTGTTATCTCGCCTGCTCTCGCCTCGTCGGCAATGCGCTGCTTTTCAGACCCCCTGGCTCTCGCCCTGGCGTCTCTTGCATTCCTTTTCATATTTTCCTTTTGCTCTGTGCGGCGGGCAACCGTATCCTGACTTACTCTGTCAATGTTGCCCGTGGCAGCCTCAAGCCTTGCGGAAAGGTCAGCGCCGTTTTCAACGCCGCCCTGCACAGCCTTCTTCTTTCTTTCTGCCATTATGAATTACCCCCGTCGTTTTCGTTGTAAAAATCCAACAAATAATTTAAAACGTCACGCCTCAGTATCAGCCCGATAAAGCAGCCGCGGTCGTCCACAACGGGAACGAAGTTGTGCTCCTTTACTCTCTCGATAAGCTCGGTCATCGAGGCGTTATGATAAACCGGCTTTAAATAGCCGTAGTCTAACAAAGAATATACCGAAGTACGCTCTGCGGTCTTGGGGCTGTACTCGCCCTCCTCAAGAATATGGCGCAGAATGTCATCGTTACGAAGAGTTCCAACATAGCGCCCCTCACCGTCCAAAACGGGTATTGCGGCATATCTGTGGTATCTCATTTTTTCAAGAGCCTGCCTGAATGTTTGGTCATCGGTTACATATTCAACAAGGCTCTTTGGAATCATGAAGCGCAGAATATTCACACCGCTCCTCCTTTAGTAAGCAGGTCAAGCCCGCTTATTGCAGTGCCGATAACGGTGGCGTATCTTGAACGCTCGGGGATATGGAACTTTACTCCGTATCCCATAGAATTAAATTCCTCAAATTTCTTTCTGCAAAGCTCAAGCTGGGTGATACTGCCCGTAAGCACTATCCGATTAACCCCAACAGATCTTGCGGCAAAGATAGAAATCATTCCCACGGTCTCAAAAACAAGGTTCATTATTCCGAGAGAAAGATCGTTTTTCGTTGCAAGGTCGGAGATGTTGCCGAAGTTTGCCGCAGTAAGCTCTCTTGAAAGAGCCGAGAGGGAATCCTCAGCAGTCATATCCTTAATTTTAAGGTCGATATTGTTAAGGTCGCCCTCCTCGGCGTACTCAACGATGTGCTCCATACAGTCAGCCTTAAGAAGAAGCTTTGAAAGCCCCATAAGCGTACCGCCGCCAACACCCGTACCGCCGAGATATTTCATCTCGCCGTCAGCTCTTGCGTGTACCATAGCGGTACCCGTACCCATACTTACCACAAGAGCCTCGGAAAGCCCGGAAAGGTAAAGACCGCCCTTGCCGATGCTGTTAAACTCCTCAACTCTCTCACAGCTCAAGCCGTAGAGATTTTTACGAATGTAAGAAGAGCCGACGCCCGTCATATAGACCTTTGAAATATCCGAAAATTTAAGGTTATTTTCATCGGTGAATTTACCGAAAGCGCCGTAGGTTGCGGTTATGGGATCGTTTGCTCTGACTATCTGCGGCTCTATAAGGGTGGCTTTATCACCCTCGTAGCAAAAGCCCACTATCTTTGTGGTGCTGCCGCCGACGTCAATGCCTATTACAGTTTTCATTCTCCGCGTCCCCTTCCCGACCTCTGCATAAGCGAGTCAAAGGAAAGTCCGTACTTATCGGCAATATCTCTTGCATAAGACTTGCCGTCAGGCTTTGCTCTGTAAATCTTGAAGGAACGGCGTCCCTCCTCAATGCCCGCAACGAGAGTGTCTATCTGTATTCCGCCGAGACTCGCCGAGCGCGCGTTTATTTCGGGAACGCTTGCGGCAAGCTCGTGAAGGTGTGTTGAGAAAATACCGCGGCAGCCAAGCACCGCAAAGCCCGAGAGTATCTCCGAGGCAATATAAGACGCCTCGTATGCTCCCGTGGAAGAAAGGGACTCGTCAAGAAGGATCATACTGTCAGGAGTTACCGCGTCAAATATCTCTTTAAGTCTGGCGCACTCCTCACCGAGTCTGCCCTTATCTATAGTATCGTCCGCGCCCTCGGGGAAGTGGGTGAATATTCCGTCAACCACCGAGATCTCAGCACTCTCGGCAGGAACCGAGAGACCAAGCTGGAAGAGCGCCTGAGTTGCGCCCACCGCAACCGTTATAACCGACTTGCCGCCGCGGTTGGGTCCCGTAAGAACGTATATGTGCGCTTTATCATCAAAGAGGAAATCGTTCGTAACTATCTCGTCGTCTATTGCCAGAGCAACGCGGGGATTGTATATTCCAACCGTACGGAAGGCTCTTTCCTCCTTGGGGCAAATGACCGGACGGGTAACCGTGCAGCCCGGGTGCGCTGCAAGCTTGTTCATAAGCTCGGAGGACTTGGTAACGAACTCGATTTCGGGAAGAAGTCTCAAGAGGAAATCGGTGCTGTCAAGAACGTACTCACCTACAACCGCGCGCCAGCCGCGCACAGAGGAGCGGAACACCTCCTCGATAGCCGAATTAAACGCTCCGACAAGAGCCTCTTGACGGTTCTCGCTCTGTCCCTTACCGAAGGGAGAAAGCTCGGCTATGCAGGTGAAAGCGTCGTTTTTAAAGGAAAGGCGGAGAATTTTATCAAGCACCTTGCCCGACTTAAACTGCTCGGAATTTATAGAAATAACGCCTGCGGAGGAGGGACGGAGCTGGTTATCAAGGTTTACTCCGACGGTAATGCTCCTTACCTCGTGCACTCTTGCGGCAAGAGCCTCGAGCTTTTTATTAAGCTCGGTGTAATACTCCGACTCGGCAAGCTCTATGGCAAAATCGGCAAGAGCCGAGAACGCCTCGCTCTTAATTCTGTCTCTGACCGGCGAAAGACCGCGGCTGAGGGCGTCGATACAAGAAACATAAAGCTCAATTTCGGTAATACTGTAAAGATAGGACTCGCCCGAGGAGTTCGTTTCAATATCAAGGCGGCGAAGCTCGTTTATATCCTCAAGAATAGGCGTTACCTCGGCAAGAGTTGCGCCGATTTCGGGTATCTCTACCATATCTTCGAGAGTTTGCTGTCTATATCTTATAACATCCTCGTCGGTGGTAAAGAAATCGGCAAGGCGGCCGCACTTGAGATCAAAGATCTCTTCAAGACCAAGCTCTATGCAAACATCGTCGGAAATATCGGGTAATCCTATACCGTCGGCGTGCGCCGATCTCGACTGCTCGGTAGGATAAAGCAGGCTGATAAATTTATCTAACATTTCGTGACCTTTCACACTAAAATAATTTGCGCATACAAATAAAAATAAATTTGCTTTTATATTATAGCACACAAGTTCGCGACTTTCAAGAGCAAATTTAAGTTTTTTCGCCCTTTCGGCTTGATTTGGCGCTTTTTTTGTGGTAAAATAGGTGCATAAGGGGCTAAAAATTAAATTTTATTTACAAAAAATTAACATATTTAAGGAGTAAAAGATGAAGGTTTTGCTTATAAACGGCTCTCCTCACAAGGAAGGCACCACCTTTGCGGCGCTCAGCGAGGTGAAAACCACTCTTGAAGCAGAGGGGATAGAGGCCGAGATTTTACATATCGGCACCTGCGTTAAGGGTTGCATGGTCTGTCTCGGATGCAAGGGGGGCGGCGGATGCGTCGTTAAGGATACGGTCAACGAGGCGGCGGAAAAGCTCAGAGAGGCAGACGGCGTTATCGTTGGCTCGCCCGTATACTATGCCTCGCCAAACGGCAGTCTTATTGCCTTTCTCGACCGTCTTTTCTTCAGCTCGAAGTTTGACAAAACGATGAAGGTCGGCGCCTCGGTCGTGGTCGCAAGACGCGGCGGTCTTACCGCAAGCTTTGATGTGCTGAACAAGTATTTTGCTATTTCGGGTATGCCTATTGCAACCAGCACCTATTGGAATCAGGTGCACGGCTCCTCGGGCGAGGACGCAAGACTTGACGAGGAGGGCATGCAGACTATGCGAAACCTCGGAAGGAATATGGCGTTCATGATAAAATCCATTGCTCTCGGCAAGGAAAAATACGGACTTCCCGCGAAAGAAACCGCAGCAAAAACAAGCTTTATAAGACGATAAACATATAGCATTTTTTGTAAACTAGAGTTTGCATAAAAAACTCCTTCAAACGGACTTGCCGATGAAGGAGTTTTTCTTTATTTTATTAGGAAAATCAGTTGATAGAAATGTTAATATCGCCGGTGTCGGTTTCTATCTCGCATCTGCCTCCGCTTGTCAGCTTTGGAACAGAGATTTTACCGGTACTTGTTGATGCGAATATCACCTTGTCGGTAAGGAAGCTGCCTCTAACATCTCCGGTGTCGACTTTGATATACACCTCTGCGCCGTCACAGCCCGAAAACTTAACATCGCCGGTGCTTCTTGCTATATCAATTTTTCCGTTTGCAACAAGTGAGGACATATTAAGGTCACCTGTGCTGCCCCTTGAAGTAAAGGACTCGCAGTTGACTGCTGAAATATCGGTTTTTCCGGTAGTAACTTCGGTATAAAGGCTTGCGCAGTTAATGTTTTTCAGGCTTATATCACCGGTTGAAGTAACCACAGAGACCGCCCCGCCCGCATTAACTCCGCCGACGCTGACATCACCCGTTGTAGCAGAAAGCGTAAGGCTGCCCGTCTCTGACGAGGTGACCGAAACATCTCCCGTGCTTACCTCAATTTTCAACCCGCCGCTTACAGACGCACCAAAGTCAACATCCCCCGTATCCGCCGCAATATCCGCGCCGGCGAGCTTGAAGGATGAGGAAACGGATAGATTGCCGGTATCCGACCTGAAGTAAAGAGCAGAATACTCGCTTTTCGGCAGATAAACGGTTACGCTCGGACCGCCAACGTTGAAGAGCTTTTGGAACCACTTCCTAGTGTCCGAAACCTCGATATTAAGCGTCCCGTCATTCACCGTTGCCCTGTGAGTAAGGTTCTTTTTTTGCTGATATACAACGCGCGTATTTTCACTGTTGGAAGGAAGAATTTGCACATTGGAAGTGTCTAAAAGTAAAGTTATGTTGTCAAAATCCTCGTTTATGATACATTCTTTGGTCTCGTATCCACCCTTACAACCAACGAAGCAAAGAACAGGAAGCGCAGTAACCGAGCATATAAGTATCTTTGCAAAAAGCTTGATTTTATTCATCTTTATCTCCTTGTTTTATATCGTTCCTATTATGATAAATGCGCGCTCCGCCTACGGCGAAGAGCACAACGGAAAGCGCTGTCAATGTCAAAAAGATGATGCAGTGAATGTTTCTTTCAATACAAATATCAGCGCTCCAATTTGAAAAATCGGCTAAAAAAACATTTAACGAGTCAAGCTCCTCTTGAATATTGGGATTTTTCACCCTTGTAAGCGGCGTTATAATGTAAAGCAGCACAGCTATTAATGATAAAACAACACCGCTTTTCACAAATCTGTTTGTTTTAAGGAATTTTACCGCAAGCAAAAGGTTTAAAGCCAAGTATACTGCTAATGATATTGGCAGACCCATGGTGAAATACCATGGCTTTGGGGCGCTTGCGCTTGCAAGGGTTTTAAGGTATATTGCCACAAGCAAAATATTCAACAAGACAAAGCAGACCGCAAACGTTACAAAGCCGTTATATTTCCTGATTTTCTTAAAAATTTCGAGCTTTGCTATGTAAATCGGCACAAAAACAGTCGATATTCCAAGAAGTACCGCAAACGCCGTAATGAAGAACCAATCTCCTCTTGTATATATAGCGCAAACCGCAAGCAAAACGCACAGAGATGCATACATGGAAAGCGGAACAAATATCAGTCTGTGCCTTTTTATCCTGCCGGGCAGGTTTGTGAAGGAAAAAGCAAGAATAAGAGCCGCAAGAACTATCCAAAACCATGAAAGAGTTTTGTTCACCGCAATGTTACAGATAAAGCAGACCGTAAGAGCTACGAGATAGGAAATATAAAAGAACCATTTCCAAACCGCAGAAAGTGTTCTCCATTTTCGGGACTGAATCTTTTCTTCTCTTGCCTGCCAATCGATACTTGCAATGATAATTTCGTGCTCCGAAACACCAAGAGTTTCCGCAAGCTTCGGGAGCAAAGATATATCGGGCCGGGCAACACCCTTTTCCCACTTACTGACCGCCGATTCCGACACGAACAAAATGGCGGCAAGATCCTTTTGTGTCAGATTTTTCTCTTTACGCCGATCCTTTAGAAAATCACCGAACTTATTCTCCATAACCGCCCCCCCTCTTGCTATGTGTTTTTGGTTTTGTTACAGTACATTTGTTACAGTACACTTATTATAGCACACACGCCGATTTTTTGGAAGTACTTTTTCAAAAATTAGAACTTGAAAATTGTTCAAGCGGCAATATTAGAAGATATTAGCAAATAATGTTTAAAAAAACAGAATTATGCTTAATATTCGCAAAATATCACGAAAAGTATTGATGTTGCTTTTAAAATATGGTATAAATATGTTGGAACTTAAATTTCAACAAAGCAAATTTTTGTTAGGACAACCATGTGTCCGACGAGATGTTTATAATTAAAACAAGAACACCGGCGGAGGTATTTATGGACAACACAAAACAATACAGAATACTTGAAATTTTCTTCCGAGCCATGCGCGGAGAGGACATTTCCGTTTCCGAGCTTGCCAACGAATATGCTGTATCGACCAAGAGCATCAGCCGCAGCATCAGTGATCTGAAAGCCTTTCTTGCCGATCATAGAGAGCTTGTCGGCAACACAGAGTTTGAGTATTCGCATCAGGACAAATGCTACCGCCTCTATATGGACGAATTTCTCACAAATAAGGAATTGTTCGCGCTTGTTGAAGTTATGATCGGTGCGAGAGCATTTTCAAAAATGGAGCTTCTCGCCCTTACGGACAAGCTCAAGCGTTTCACCACCGCAGAGGATCGTCCCGTGCTTAACGAATTGATTCGCAAGGAACTGTACCACTACCCCGAGGTCAAGCACGATTGCGAGAGCGTAGAGGACAGACTTTGGCAGATCGTGAATTGTATCACCGAGCACAAGGAAATCACGATTGAATATTACCGTATGGACAGAAAGTGGAAAACACACCGCGTCCGTCCTGCTTCGGTTATGTTCACGGATTACTATTTCTATCTGATTGCGTTTATGGCTGACGGAAACGTCGAAAAGCCCTACTATTTCCGCCTTGATAGAATAAAGGATATCACCGAACACCGAAAGAAATTCTCGACGGACGATATTCCCGAGTTTGATGAAGGATTGCTTCGCAAACGCAGCCTATTTATGTGGCCCGGCAATCTCCGCACCATCCGATTTGAATTCAGTGGCCCATCCGTACAAGCCGCGCTGGACAAGCTCCCCACCGCAAGAATAATCGAGCGCATCGGTGACAAAAAGTACCTCATCGAAGCAGAAACCTATGGAGACGGCATCAAAATGTGGTTGCTCAGTCAGGGGGCATGGGTTAAAGTGGTTGCACCGGAGGAGTTTGTTGAGGAGATTAAAGAAGAAATTGACAATATGATTAAGAAGTATTTACCATCGTCATAAAATAATAACGAAAAAGGAGCAAAAAATGAATAAAGAAAACACATTCGCAAAATTCATTAAATGGGTTGGTAAAAAAAGTTTAGACTATGCCAAAGAAAATCCAGAAAAAGTTGTAGATGCCATGGAATCCGGAATTAATCTAGCAAACAAATTGAAGCCTGAGAGAAAAAGTACACAAATTGAAACTGAACAATACTACAACAAAATCCAAAGTCGAATTGACGCGGTCGATGATCTACTGGCAGACCTTGCAGAACAAACCAATGGCGGATTGCAAACTATATATGATAATGTTCAAGAATACAAGAAAGATGTTGATAGATTCTATGAAAACACAAATCAAATGTTATCACAAGCAAGTGAAGATGTTTCTAATATCAAGAAAGAATTAGAGATATTACAATCGAGGTTTAAAAAACATCTTGCTATAACATCAGCACTATGTGGACTTGGAATTGTTATGGCTATTATCATATCAATTGTTTTATAGTGAGGTATACATATGTCATCATTGATTGTGAATGTAAAAAATGTTAAAAAATGCGCATTTTGTAAAAACTGGTATGATCCTACAAACAGCGCGATTACTCCAAAATCACCGGCAATTGGTATGTGGGAGATTAAGGAAATAAACCAAAAATGTATTTGTCTGAAGAAAAATATTCTGATGGCAGCAAATGCATTCTGTAGCAATGATTACGAACCAAAGGTTTAAGGAGGCCTAAACAAATGACTACCGAAAAAGAGTTTGGCGAAGCATTAAGAAATGACCAAGATACGATTGTGATAGAAGGTGAGCTCGCCCAAAAGACCATCAAAATTAAGGCGACGGGCAAGGTTGCATGGGGTGTATGTATTGGCTGTATAGGAATAGGCGTAGCATTAGTGGTTGTTACTATTGGTTCTGGTGGTACAGCAACGCCGATCACGGGACCGACCACAGCTATAACTTTGGGTGCTGCGGCGGCAACATGGGGATTACCAACAGCTATCACTGCAACAGGTATTGCGGTAGCAGGCGGAGGCGTTAGGGTACTAAATAAACTACGGAAATACCGCTTAGTAAAAATATCCGACACAAAGATTATTCTTTACAGAAAGTAAAATAGGGAATTTATGGCAGCAACTAAGTGGCAATGCAGACAGTGTGGAGCGACACAAACAACACAGGGACTTCGCCCTTCTGTTGGTGGTTTCTGTGGTAAATCAAGCGACCATCAGCACAAATGGTCTAAGGTCATTGAAAAGCCTACAAAGTGGCAATGCAAAAACTGCGGCGCGACACATTCTTCGTCTAACGGTCTTCGTCCGCCGGTTGGTAGCTTCTGTGGCAAGTCCAGCGACCATAAACATAAATGGGTAAAAGTTTGATTATGGATTCTTTAGGCTCCTCACCTTGCGATGCTTTGTTTTAAAAGCTACACGGTGAGGAGTTTTTTTAATCAGACACCCCTCTGTCCTCTTTGATAGATATAATATAGTCAGAAAAGTTCAAAGGAGGACGCCAAAATGTTTTGGATTGTTGTCATTATTATATGTGCCATTATTGCCGCAAGCCTTGATTCTGTTCTTGGAAAAATCGTTATTGGTGCGGCAGTTGTTGCAATCGGTTTGTTGTTGCTATCTTGGATTACCGGCATGAGTTTTCTTATTACCTTAGCAAAGGTTTGTGCTGTTATAATTGTTGTGGCTATTGTCGGAGCCATCTTACTGGCAATTATCGGATAAGGAGGTATATTAGTTATGAGTATTCGCATCATGTTCCGCAAGTGTGAGTATTGCCGTCATTGTTATACATATAATCCAAGCACCGGCAACTTTGGCATGGTGTGCCCTAAATGCCATAAAGCTCAAACTGAACTTGTTCCTGTTCCGGTGAATAATCTGAAAAAGAATTAGAAAGGAGAGCTTTAGGTGGATATATATAACCTAATAAATTCAAAAGCAATTTCCGAACATTGCAGAAAAATCTCACATCGGTTCTCTCCTCTTGAAATGGCTTATTTAGTGTATGCAAACGATTCCTTAAATATCGTGCAAAAGCACTCGGCTTTCAATGAAATAATTAAGGAGCAGCCTGATACAGCGGTTGTCGAAAGACCGTGGACACCTCATTTTGAAAGTTTACATCGTTTCCTGCAGAATTATATGGAGCTTCAAAATAAATACCTTTCCATCTTCTACAAAGATGAGCCTAACTGCGTTTACTCATTTAAGGTGTGGTATTCCGGAGATGATGATTATTGTGAAGACGATAGACTGTTTCTATCATTCTCTGCCTGTTATAAGGCTATTAAAAACGACATTGACGAACTTATTGCTCATTACAAAGAAAGTGATATGGACATCTATCCGATTGAAATCAAAGTAAAAAAGCAATGGTTAAATAACGACGAGAATGACCAGGCAAAATATATGTCTGTGTGTATAGATTACAACAACGTTCCTGTTGATATATGGGATACCCATTCAATTATTTCCTCTGAGGACAGCGACATATTGTGTGCGTTTGAGGGATTATGGGTTGAGATTCCAACTCCGTTCAAAAAGGGAGACATCCTTACTTCTCGTTGCAAGAGAAAGAGAGATGAAGAACCTTTTGTTCTTGATTGGATTCCCTATTGGGAGGAAGATGAAAGATGCACTAAAATCGTAGCACATTTACGAGAAAGTGGAGATAGCTCCGATTTGATAACAAGCATATACGGTCAAGATAAAGATGGGGCGACATGGCATGACCACGGACCGTCGTATCTCGATATGGAATACTATGAAAAAGAGCTTTGCGGAACAGAGAAATTTCTGCTTGCTGTAAGCAATCATGTTAAAGGCGAACTTCCTCTGGAGCTGCTAATTCGTTCTTATGATATTTTGAAAACAGAACGACATGCAAAGGAAGAACGACGGTTGATAAGCGGATTCTATGGTGAACTGCTTCAAAAAGCAGGACTGAGTGAGCGAGATAATGCGGAGATTACTAATGATGAAGACGACTAAATCCGGCAAATAACTAACCACCGTTCCTGTGTTGGTATGGTGGCTCGCAGAAAAATCGAAAAGTTTCAGAAAAAACATAAAAAGAAATAAGTCAGAGAGACATCCATCTGTCTCGTTGCTTTGATATAATAGCGGTAGGCTAAAACAAAGGAGAAGGTACTATGAACAGAATAAAAGAGCTTACTGAGTGTTGCAACGAGGTGCAACGCAAGATGATCAAGAAGATGATTCACGATGCGGCGGATTACGTACGTGCGGTTGTGGTTATGGAAACCGCGGCGAGCAATATCGAGGGGCTTGATTCGGCTGATGCCAAGGAAATCCGAGAGTCTACCGACAGGGCGAGATCGATGGCGCACGATGCGTTTATCTCCTCTGTTAATGCGGTGAATCGAATCTGTGACAAGCACGGCGTACCTCATATTTACAGCGGCGGTGCAGAGCGCAGAGAATACGGTGACTTCGCAATGGAAATTGTTGCGGACATCTTTGCAAAACGCAATTAAACTGATCAGCGCAAAAGAATATTCAACATTTCAGGTGCATACCGCCGACGGCGGTATATTGCCAGGCGAGGAGATGGTACACGAAATTAGTAGAGGCAGTGCGAGCAGTGCAAGCGTTTCCCCGAGCGGCAAACCAAGTACGGGAATGCGGTGCGCAGGTCGAATATTTGCAAATCCTCGCACTGTCCGTTTGTTCATACATCTCTGCGCTACCGCAATACCTCGAGCGCGACGCTCGAGGTATGCGAACCCCTTGCGCCAATACCGTTTCTGCAAATTTGCACATTTTAATTTAGCGCAAGTGGGTTCGGATTTGTGCGGAGCACAAACAAAAAGAAATAGGCACCCCTTGTGGAGTGCCTATTTCTTTTTGCTGGTGAAGCAAACGCTTTAATATCCGAACTTTTCTCTATTGCGTCAAATTCCTCGCTTGTGGGGACTGTTACCGGCTCGTTTTTGAAGTTGAAAGTGATTACAAGCTTGTCATCATAAAGCAACACGCATTTCACAAGACTGTCAATCAAACGTTCTTTATTTGCCTCAATTGTTAAGTCAAGTTTACGAAATTTGTCCAAAGCAAATAAAATCTGCTCTTTTGTAAGCTTAGGAGTGCTTGTCCGCTCTTTCAAAATATTCAGCTCGATTTGTTCTTCCTTTGCTTCAAGCTGTTCGAGTTTTGCTTTGGTTGAACGAGTGATAATTCCTGCCTCGATAGCCTTCATCACGTTGTCGATAGACTTGCGAACTTCTTTAAGCTGAGCCTCAAGAAGCGGTATGACCTTGTTGTCCTCGTCTAGCAAAGCAACTATCTCGTATGCAATCTTATCTAACGCTTCGTCATCAAAGAGAACCTTGATAACCTTGTTCAGCACAAGCTCCTCAATCCATTCCTTACGAACGGCTTTTTTATCGCACTCGTGCCTCTTTGCACTGGCACATTTGTAGTAGCGGTAGATATTGCCGTTTTTCTTTTGCGCAGAGTCTCCGACCATCATCGTGTGGCACTTTCCGCAGAAAAGCTTGGTTGTCAGCACGTACTTTTCTTCCGCCTTGTTTTTCGCGGATGCGTGCTTGTTCTGTGCCATTCGCCTTTCGACTGCCTTAAAAGTGTCTTCTGACACAATAGCAGGTACACCGCCCGGGATCTCAATGCCGTTATAGTGATACACTCCCATATATGATTTATTTGTAAACATTCGGTTGAGAGTGCCGTTATTAAACTCTGCGCCCTTCTGCGTTTTAAGGCCTCTTGTGTTAAGGCTGCGGACTATGTCTATAATGGATTCACCGTGAGCGTAACGCTCGAATATTTCAGCCACTACGGGAGCTTTTAAGGGGTCGATTTGGAAGTGCTTCTCCTCGTCAACGGTGTAACCGTATGGCATGCCGTTGCCACCGTTAAAACAGCATTTCAAGGCGTTCTCAGTCATCCCTCTCGTTACCTTTTCTGCAAGATCTGCGGAATAGTATTCTGCCATACCCTCGAGCACCGACTCGAGAATTATTCCCTCCGCACCTTCCGAGATTGCCTCTGTTGCAGAAACAACGCGAACATTGTTCTTCTTCAAAGCAGCCTTGTATTTCGCACTGTCGTAGCGGTTACGAGAAAAGCGGTCAAGCTTCCAAACTATGACTACGTCAAAGGTCTTTTTCGCACTGTCGCGTATCATACGCTGAAATTCAGGGCGATTGTCCGTCTTGGCAGAAAATGCTCTGTCTATGTAGTGCCCAACGATAACAATACCGTTTTTCTCGGCAAAAGCCGTGTTCTCACGAATCTGCCCCTCAATCGACTCCTCACGCTGATTATCCGAGGAATAACGAGCATAAATTACACCTGTCATATTCTTGCCGCCTTTCTGAAAGTAGTGGTCCTATTGTAGCATATAAAAAACGAGTTTTCAAGTCGTTTTGGAGATAAATTTTTCTGTTTTTTTCGACTTCCGAAGTATAATTTTTTTACCGCTTAAATCAAAGATCAATGAATTCAAAAGACGGTTAGTACTTGAAATCACAAAAGCAGTGTGTAAAACAATTTATAAAAAAGGAAAGAAAATGAACGGACCGTGGAGACTTAGGAAATGTTTTTTGTCAAAAGCAAATTTTAACAGGACCGAAAAGTCCCGCAGAAAGGTTATCCTCGCAAAACACCATCTGTCTGTCGTGATAAGGTGAAAGCTGCCATTTTGCAAACTTCTCAAAGGTTTTTGTGTACTTATATTCGTTTGCGGCACTACCGGTAACACGAATTTCCAAAGTATTATTGGCTTTTAGCATATCGGCAGAAAGTGTGAGCTTATAAGGTGGCATAATAAGTACACCTACTGACTCACCGTTAAGAAATACTTCTGCCGAATAGTCCACTCTACCAAGGTCTAGAGTAAATCTGTCAAAAACTGCATTTGGCTTTTCAAATTCGGTAAGGTAAGAGCAAGTACCCGAGAATCCGTCTCCAAGTCTTGTTCTCCAATCGCCCAGTTGTATAGGCAAATACGGCTCATCAAACGCTTTTCGATATATATTCATATCCCCGAGAACGATTTGTGTGTTTTTCTTAAACAGATACTCTTCGCTTAGTGTGACTTCATTTGAATATGTATCATTTTCGAGTTCAAAATCTTCATCTGTATAGAGAAGAGCTGCCACCTCTCCCGACTCAAGCGCAAATTCAGCTATACCGTCTTTCACTTCAAGCTTAAGGAGCTTTCCACGCGTGATGTCTATAAGCATCGGAGCTTTTCCGTTCGCGGCGAGTACAACCCTATCCTTTTCAAATCCCTGGTTGAAGATGATATCCATTTTTCCGTTTTCAAGCGACTTTGAATAGACCCGAAGATTGCCCAAGGAAAAATCTATTGATGTATCAGAAGAACAAATCCCCTTACAGCTTTCAACCGCTTCGGCACCGAAAATTTTCGGAGTAAGGTCGTTTTTTACGGTAACAACTCTTCCACCCGAGGTTATAAATTTCTCAAGGCGTTTTATAATGCTATCGGGAATGTATTTAGCGGGCGGAATTATAATCGTTTTATATTTCGCTTTGCCCATAGCTATCATACCGCAAAGCAGAGCATCCTCGTCACAGCCACAGATAACGTCATCATCAAGAATGTCAAAGTAAATTCCATCCTCTTCAAGCTCAAATCCTGCCTTCTCGTATCCTTCGCATACCGTTTTAGTATTATTACCCGACCAAATGTCGCACATAGGTAAATAAAGGGCGGTGTCAACAAGTCTATCGCCAAGAGATGTAATATAAGAAAGTCTTTCGCAATACTCGTTAAAGGCTTTTAGTTCATTGTAGTTTTGCAATTCCTCACAAAAGTCGGGGCGTTCTCCGGTCATAAAGAACCCACCTTTGCCATAGTTCTTTATCATCAAATTGAAAACATTAATGCCCCGCACGGCCTGAAAGCCAAAGACGTAACGCATTTCTTGATAAGTGATACTCTGTCCGTAAACGCCAAAGCTCTCTGTAGCAGAAAGGACACTGCCTATCTGAGCCGCTGCAGATGATGCATATCTTGGGAAAAATCTGTTTTCTGCTGTCATTGTTATGCCAACAAGCTTTGGTTCGGCGGGGAAAATCTGCCGCCATATAGCATCAACAGCAGGAATGTCAAAATTACGAAGCGCTCGCATAATATGATAGCTTGCCTGTCTTATGCTTCCCAAAGGATTATCATCACCGTTAAGATGACCGACAAAGGACATATTATGCTCGTTTGCCCACTGCTTTTCACGCAGAAGATAATTTTTACAGAAAAGCTCGCTGCAAAGGTCATACCATCTTATAATTGCCTTTGCGGATTCTTCGGGCACCGTAACATCTTTCAGGTCTTTCGAAGACCTTATTACAGTCACGGTTACAGTATTCCCCGATGCATCAACATCCTTGTATTCTTTCCAAAGTCTTTCGTTGTTTTTCCACAATGCGTCAAGATGTGGTCTAATAGATTCGCCGTACCTACGTTCATATTCCTCTTCAATTTCAGGTCTGAACGGCATAGGTGTCGGTCCGCAAGGCTCATCTGAGAAAACTGCGCTTATTTTATTACCAAAATGCTCTGATAGAGTACGAGCGTAGCCCGGGAAGGTTTCATCAATGAAGGCATCGGTGGCCTCCGCAAGCATGAGGTCTGGAAAATCAGGAGAACCCGGTGAGCCAAAATAGAAGCGTCGGGAAAAATACTCACTCACCTCGGTATCCTCTGTGGACACATAGTTTTCTTCTATCATTTTACCGCCAGGTAAAAATGCCGCTGCGGTACACTCGCCCGGAACATACTTATCTCCGCCTTTAAGCTTAATCTTCCTTTGTCCAAGACCGCGCCTTGCAAGCTCGGGGTGCTTCAAAAGAACTCTTCCGCACGCCCCTCCGGAGGGCCAACCGCCCTCATCATATACCCAAGCAATCATACCCCGTGAAAATGCAGATTTCAAGGCATAAGCATAAGCCTCGTAATAAGGCTCGGTAAGATAATCAGGCTCAAGCATAGTGGGCATGCAGTCGGGTCTGAATGTTTTTGGCTCGGGAATTATATAAAATGCCTTTATTCCAAGTCTTTCAAATTCATCTAGCTGGCGATCGGTTTCCTCGTTTGTAACAGGGGCATTCCAAACCCAACTGTATATAGGCGAGTAGCTCGTTTCGGGAGCAAAAAACTCGTTTTTTGTAAATTTTGATTTGCATTTTCTGTAATTATCGTTAAAATTCATAATTGTTTCCATTAAATATAGTAGATTAAAAAACGCAAGGCTTGATATTCAAGCCTTACGTTTTTGTTATAAGCCTGGAGTAAAGCTTATTTTGCGGTTCTGTTGAGGGTGGGAAGTGTGGTTTCAACAGACTGAACAAACTGAATGTTGTCCATATAAACTATACCCTCGTATCCCTCGAAGTTGTTCTCAAGAGTTGCAAATCTTGCGGGAACAGAAGGCCAATTTACATAGAAGCCAAGCAAGCCCTCGTTAACGACGTAAGCACCGTCTGTGTTAAGATATGCCTTTTCGGTAGCACCCGAGGAGGTATGTCTGTCAGCGGTATCCATAATAAATACCTGCTTGCCGTTTACAGATATAACAAGTATGTAATCGTTTACGCCGTCCTTAACGTTATGTGTCCAATACTCAAACTGGAGATTGAAGGTCTCACAAAGGTCTCTGGGTGTTTCTGCATCATTGATCTGCATTGTGTAGAAGGTGAACTCTGTTGCACCGCTGTCTCCGGGAGAAACTCTGAATTCAAGAACTCCGGTTGCGGTACGGTAATAAGCTCTTATTCTGTAACCGAGATTGTCACCACTGAATGCAAAGTTTATCCAGGGAGTTGCATCGCTTCCTGTGTAGTTCAGTGTGTAGTCTGCGGAATATACAAAGTGGTTGAAGTCAGCCGCAGTCTTTGTGGGAACAACCGCGAGAGTGTTATTTTTGGTAGTCGTTAGCTTGAGGCTGTTGCCGTCTGAATCCTCGGTCATTTTCTCTACCGAGAGAGCTATATGAGTGTTGGTTGAGCTTCTTGTGCGCAGAGCCTTAAGAACGTTCTGGTACTTTGCCGTTGCGAAAGGAACTGTGGGACAGGAAGATGTCATAAGCCAACCGCCGCTTATTGTAGTTTCGGTGATTGCGATGTTGCCGAGGTCGCCCTCTTCCATATCGTCAAAGGTAAGGAGCGATGCGGTGTCGAGGTAATTTTCGACAAGGAGCATATCACCGTTTACGGTAATTTCCTCGCCAACGTTGTAGGTCTGTCCGCTGATAGAATCCTTGTATCCGGCAAAGGAAAGACCGTCTTTCGTAGCTTCGCCGGTGTGGGTGAGGGTTATTTTATCGCCTGCGAGAACGATGCCTCTCGAAAGAGTGCCGAACGTTCCGTTTTCAACGGTAACGTATTTATAATCGGTTGCGAGCTTATCGGTGTTGTGACCAAGTATTCTCTGAACGCTTGCACCGTATTCAATGATGGCATTGAAATCTGCATCATTTTCATCCATTGTTCCCTCGGTGAATACCATTTCCTTGCAGTACTCAACAACACTGTACTGCTCAACTTCGCTGTAAACGTAAGCGCCGTCAATAAGTGCTCTCGCCTGAAGATATACCTGGTCGGCAAGGTTCTTTGCATTAACACCGGGAGTTGCGAAGAGCCGGCAGTTTGCACCCCAAACATCACCGCTGCCATAAGGCGCAACAACAACCGGAGTTGATAATTCTGTGGGATACTCGTTGTAAACAAGAAGCTCTACATCGCTATCGCCTACGTTCTCTGCCTTTACGGCAACGCTGAGAACTACATTACTCTTAAATGAAACGTTCTTTGACCAGATGTCAAGTGTCGGGGTAGCATCTGCTTCCTCCGCTGTAGTCATAATAGCAAGAGAGGAGCATATAAGAAGCGCGAGAGAAATTACTAAAACCAAAAGTTTTGTCTGTTTTTTCATAGTTTTTTCCTTTCGTAAATAAGTTTTCTGTTTCTTTTAATTAGGTTTTGTCCAAGAGTCCGGGTTGGGGTCGTCGTCGCCGAAGATGTCGCCGCTTGTGGAAATTACGTCATTTTGCTGAAAATCAATTATTTCCAAAAAAGGCTTATCGTAAATCGATTTTCTTTTATTTCTTTCCATATAACCTTTCCTTTCTTGTTTATTTAATGTTTAATTAGTATTTTAAGTTGTAAAAGAATGCCGAATAGCTATCCTTAGAGTAAAGGGGAATAATCTTGTTTCCTCCGAAACCTAAGCACTCAAATATTTTTACATTGGTTGACGTAGAAGCTATTACAGTAGCGTTTATATCACCCTCGTTTGGATGCTCTCCGTTAGGAAGACGTCTTGCAACGGGCGCCCCCTGCGAGAGTGCTGCTGTGCGATGAGGACACATTGAAAACGACCCATCCTTTTTCATAAATGCTACAAGCTTTTTGCTGGTTGCTCTTATAGCTTCGGGAGCGCGTAGAAGACATTCTTTGTTTACCTTTTCAATAAAGTCTGCACCTCTGTCAGAGGGAGCGGAGTTCTTTGCATTTGAAAGCAGGTTAGATATAGTGTACCAGGTGTTATAGATATAGCAGGTGGTTACGGTAGGCTCATCAAAGCTGGTGATGCAATCCATAGCTGTCATTACAACCTTGTCTGCGTAATTGAAGGGGCGGTTTGCCTCCTGATATAGGAAGCTTATCTTAAACGCTCCGTTTACCGCATCGTATCCCGGCCTTTCCGCCCAAAGTCCGTTTTCTTTATTTCTAACATCCTCGAGAAAATCTATCGCAGTGTCGAGAAGTCCCGCTGCGGAAAGTTGTCTTACCTGAGCCGCAAGATTATTTCCTGAATAATAAGAGTTCGTTTTCCAGTCGAATTTTTCAAGATACTCGATAAATGCCTTCTTACTTCTTAAATATTCGGGCAGCGCTATAACAGAGCTTTGATCGTTTTCATCAAGATTCTGTTTAAGGCGCTCGTTAGCTGTTGGATACGGAAGCTTAAACTTAAGCCTATGCGAAAGGTCTACCGCCCATTGCAGGTCTCTTCCGCGCCTTGAATCCGTTATGTCTTTTCCCCACTGGGGGTGATAGATATATCCGTCGTCAATGTCAAGCAGAGAGCAAACGAACATAGCTATCTTTCTTCTCATCGCCTTAGGAAGCTCGTCGTCCGAATCTATAATTCCCGAATAATGTATCAGGTTCAGCGCCTGGAGAGTGCTTTCCACATCGGGAAGGAATCCCGAGTTGTCTCTTGCCGAATTGGAGTAATAGAATCCGCCGATTCCCTTGCTATAAAGCTTGGCGAGCCATTCAAGCAGGCTGTCGGAGTACATCTCGTGATGGTCTCTAAGCGCTTCTATCACCGCATCGGCATTTCCACCCACGAGTGATATTTCCTCTTTCATCGCCTTCCATTTGTCATTATAAAGTTCGCTGTTCATTGGTATTGCCTTTCTGGTTTTGCGTTAGTATTTTGTCCAAGCGTCATCGGTAGAGTCATTTCCGCCGAAAAGCTCGTCGTCGGTTTCGGGAACGGGTGGTGTGTTGCTTTCTCCACCCTCGGTGTCGGGGTTGTTGTTATCATTATCCGAGCCGCTTTCGTTACCCGTGCCACCCGGATTTTCCGTTCCGCCTTGCTCTCCGGAGCCACCTTGGTTGCCGGAACCGCCTTGGTTGTCTGAGCCGCCTTGATTGTCCGATTCTTCATTATCGGGGGCTTCTGTAAGATTATCGGTAGCAAACGAAACATTATCAAGCAGCATCTTTGCATCAACATCACCGTATGTGTAAAGCCTTACGTTGTCAAGGTTTTCAGGTAAAATGGGATTGGTGCCCGAAAGGGCATCTCCCACATAGCTGTTGTTTGCGAATATTCTGACCGCTGAGATACCTGTATCGGCAATGTAGTATTCAAGTCTGAGATTTACCCATTCACCTGTGCTTGCGACAGTGATATGCTGTTTCGACTGTCCCTTCGGAGTCACGTTCAGAACCTCAACCGCACCTCCATCGGTATATCGGATCTCAAGACAGAATGCCGAATCCTTGGCGGGTGTATCACCCTTACGGAAGTAAAGCTGATAAACGCTTCTGCCGCCCGATACGTTGGAGTCAATTTTAAGGTCAAGGGTGAATACCGCAGCGCTCTTATTGTCTGTGTTTATCTTCTTGAACACCAAGGCATCGTTATTACCCTTTGTGCTGTTAAAGGCGAGAACCTTTGATGCAACCAGGTTTCTCACCGCCTCTTCAACGGTTACTCTGCCGCCAAGAGATTTAAGAGTGGGAGTTATACCGCTTGGGATACTACCCGTGAAGCTGCTTTCAAACGTCAGAAGCTTATTTCCGTTTTCGGAGTTTTCCGCCTCTGATTTGCTTTCCTTATACACCTTGGTATAGCTTTCGGCTATCATGCAGTTGAAGTAGAGTGAGGAATCGGTAAGCAACTCAAGCTTAATCGAAGTAAGATCGCTTTGAGCAAACGCTTCATCGTATATGAGGCTTGAATTCGCTACAAACACATCATTAATAAACAGCTTTGTGATGTTTTGCGTGGTGTAATACTCGAATGAGAAGAGTGCCTTGTCTGAAATTTCAAAGCTAAAGAGCGTAGATTCGTATCTACCCTTTGCTTTTGTAACCTCGTACACCATAACTTTTGTTTCGGTTGTTACAATATCGTATGCCAAAGCGGTATCGCCGTTTGCCTTGATAAGACTTATACGGTATGCTCCGCTTTGAGATTTATTTTTGTATAGCTCGGTAGAGAATATTACGGTTTTACAGCTGTTATCTCGTCTGTTTAGAGGAATAATAATATTCGCTGCTGTACCTGTAAGGTTAAGAAGCCTATCTGCACCAACGGATACTATCTCACCGCCATTTACGGTTACACCCTCGGGAAGCTGATTATCAAAATCAACCTCTTCAGAGCCCCCCTCCGGTTCGACCGCCTCGTCAAGACTCTTCTTTATTCTCTCGGAGTAAAGGTCATCGATTATAAGACCGTTTACGCCCGAGCTTCCGACAATTTCAAGCTTTGCCGCCTTGTAAAGCGCAGCATTCGAGCAAACACTCTGGCTTATGGCAGCTATCTCACCGTCTACATAAAATACAGTTGCTTTGCCGCTTTCAAAATACTCTGCCTTGAGAACAAAGCTTTCTCCAATAGGCATTTTGTAGCAGTCTGTATACGAGCCGAGGGTGCCGTTAGGATATTCTCTTATGCTAAGAGTCCTCGTCTCACCTGAAGCCTCAATTTCAACAATAAATCTTGCAACAGGCTTGCCTCTCGAATTGGACTCGCTCATATTAAGTTCAAGAGTAGTCTTTCCCGAAAGAGCCGTGAGAATAAAACGCATCTCGTTTGACATGCACTCAGCTCCCGCAGTTCTGGTTACAGAATAAACCGAGAGAGAGGATGCATCTGCCGATGCAAATTTCAGTGCCTTCGTTGTATCTCCGCCTGCGGTAATATCGGATAACTCAAACACTCCGTCAAGGACAAGTCCGCCCTTAAGCTTATCAAGGCTGTCTATCTCCTCAAAATCGTGAGTTACTCTGTCTTTGCCTTTGGCATCAACGTTTATTGGCAGATCGGCACCGGGTAGCGCCTTATAGAGGTCGTTGGTTCTGTAAAGACATACATTATCCATAAGGAATGATGCTGCCTCTGTGGAAAGAACTGCAATTCTCGTGTTGTTAAACACATTTGTGGGTACAGATTCACCTTCTGTTATCTTGATGCTGTTAGCATCGTAATAGTTATCGCTTACCGCCGCCAGCTTTCCGTTAAAGTATACCTTGATACGAACACTGTTATGGTCTCCGTTGTAATACTCAATCTTTATGTTAAACCACTCTCCGATTTTGGGAGTGATACCAAGCTCGTTTTCGATATACAGCGAGTGATTTCCAGTGGAGCTGTCCCATACGTTGACGGTATCTCCCGTAACCTTAAAGCAAAGCATATATGCTGTGCCCATAATAAGCTGGACTGTGTAGCTTTCATCTGAGGATGTGATGCACATATCCCCCTCAAATACCTGGCATGATTCGCTTGAAGCTATACTGTTTGCGATATTGAATATTACTCTGTCATATCCGTCATCTGTAGATCTAACCTCAAGAACATTTCCTTCGCCGCGTTCGTCCTTAACAACTCCGATAAATCCGCCAGAGGAAGCAAGAGACGAAATCTCAACTCCTTGCGGAAGTTCAAATCCGTCATCGAATGTTATAGGTTCACGCGGATCTCCTACTTTATCCTTTATAACGGGGTCAAGCTCTTCCATAATAGAAAGGAAAATCGCAGATTCAGCTTTTCCGTACTGCTTTGGAGCATAATCTACAAGTCCTAGCGCCACAAGACAACGCTCTATAGTTCCGTTCGCGCATATGGAGGTTGCGTTTACATCGCCCTCGTTTGTATTCGCTAAAGCTACCTTTAGGCCTTGGCTATACTCAGCAGTCTTGTGAGGCTCAAAGGAAAATGAGCCGTCGTTCTTTTTGAAGGTAAGCTGCTTTTCCGCCGAAATCCTTATTGCCTCAGGCGCCATTTCGAGAAGTCTTGTGCGTACGTTTTCCGCAACAAGACGCTCATCATCGTTTTTCGCATGAGCTTTAATATTGTCTTGCAGCTCTGCAAGAGCATACCATACGTTATAAACATAGCAAACAGTCTTTACCTCATCCTTAGATGTGAGCATAGTTATGCAGGACTCAACAGCAAGGTCGGCATTGGGAAACACCTTGCCGAACGCATTATAGGTTGGAATTATTTTTAGAAGCGCATTGGTTGCGTCATAGTTTACACCCTCATCCCAAAGACCCGTGGTTTTGTTCTGATGTTCGTTGAACCAGTTGATAAGAATGTCACAGAGCGAATAATCTGCCGAAAGCTCTTTGTCACGGTTTATAATTTCTTTTGCCTGTGAGCCTATCTCATTTCCTATCTCATAGAAGGATCTTTTACCCTCTTTGTTCAGCTTGCTTTGCTCGTTAAGATAATTTACAAAGCTTTCTTTATTAACAAGGTGTGATGCGGTTGTACCGGATACTTGAATTACCGATGATACAGCCATAACACCCGACGTCCTGAGAGGCTTTGTAAGATGAGACATCTCTTCGGGATACGATACGAAAGATCCATCCGGAAGAATTCCGTCTCCTTTATCACCAAGGGGTGTATCGTACGTGGGTTTATATCCGAATATCGAGAGAGTCGACACGGATTTCGTAAGATCTCGGGCGCGTCTTGAGAGATGCCTATCAACGTCTGCCTTCGACCACTGTGGATGATAAAAATATCCGCTCACGGGATCCTGCAGACTTTTTACAAAGTGAACTATTTGCCTTTGTGTTTGCTCGGGGAGTCTATTTCGCAAATCTGATATGCTATCAAAAAGTCCCGTAGCTAATGCAAAACCGAGTGCCTGGTCGGTTGACTCGGCATCGGGAAGATAACCAACCGTGTTACGTCCCGAATTTGAATAATAAAATCCACCGCCGCCGCAGTATATAGTGTTTTGACATTCACCCTCGCAAACGCAGATATTTGGCTCATAAAGATTTGCAAGCCAGGAAACAATATTGTCGGTGGTAACAGTGTTGTAATAGAATTTTACCGCTTCGGCAATAGCCTCGCCGTCAGCTCCCGCCTTATTGGCTTCTTTAACAAAATTATCCCACAGCGCATCATCATTTGCATCATCTATACTGCGCTGGTATTCAATGGGGTCAACAAAACCGAAGCCGGCTGTTCCGGCATTTAACTTTAAGGAAGTTTTGTTCCCTACAATATCATTGATAAAGTGTTCGCAAGCGTTTATTTCAGCTGCCCCTATTCCGTATTTGTCACTTTGATGGGCTATTGCAACAGATACCCCGCTTGAATAGATTAAATAACAGACCTCATCCTCTGCGTTGCTCTCTTTTCTCTCAAGAAGCATGTATGCTTTTTTAGAAATATCGGTTTTGATATCACCTATATGTATTTCATTGACTCCGTCGGATTTATCCGGTGTTATTACTTTTGGAACATATCCCAAAACATTATAAAGTTCTTCAGAAAGAAAACCGACAGCTTCATTGTTTTCTGAAGCAACAAGGGTCACGTGGTTATCGGGAGAGAATATCACGTTCTCCTTATACGATTGATTCCCGGATGTACTGTTTGCGCCGTTATTTTTATCCTTAACGGTACAGGATACAAGTGTTGCCATCAAAAACAGCAAACATAAAATCAACAAAACGCATTTTTTCAAATTTTTCAAACCGCCTTTCTGCTTTTTGCTTATCCATTTTTATTTTATCACCGCAAACACCGCTTTTACATATCTTAATGTGTCTAAACAATTTCATTTTGTTGTTTCGCCTTGATTTTAATATGTTATTATGTTAACCTAAAAATAACATCAATAAATAACTGTGAGGGTATATATGAAATCCTTAGTGATAGATATAGATATGGTTGATGATATAACCGACATTATCCCTAAAGCTATAGGATATGACAGCTGTTCTGTCCCGGAAGCCTATGAACGATATCTTGCCGACCACTATGTTATGCACATCTGTCTCTCGGGATCGGATGTGCTGAAAATAGATGGAAACGAGCATACCATAAGTGCAGGAGAAATGTTTGTCAATCGCCCCGGGCAAAGACCTTTTTGCAGCAACAAAGCCTCCGAATGTTATGTTTGGTTAGCATTTTGTGGAAAACGCGCTCAACTTTTTAGTGAACCCATGAAAATAAAAAAAGCTCCATCGGGAATTGCACACCACCTAATGGATCTTTTGGAATCAAAGGAAAAGGCGCCGGATATATATGCTTCTATAATTTTGGAAGTGTTATACACATTCTACACAAAAACAGTCTCATCACACGACAAGATTTCTGAAGTCCGTAATTATATAAAAGACAATCCGATAGGATTTATGACAGTCAATGATATTGCCGCAAAATTTGGATTTGAACGTAGCTATCTTCACAGAATTTTTAAGCAAAGATATGGGATAAGCATAAAGCAATTTATACTAGACACAAAAATGATACGAGCAAAAGCGCTGCTGGAAAACGGTAATTCCGTTCTTGAAGTTGCGTACATTGTAGGCTATTCAACGGAGTTTAATTTTTCAAGAGCTTTTAAGCAATATTACGGTGTTGCTCCAAGCGTTTTGAAAACCGAAAAAATCGATAGTAAGTAGTTTTTTAACACAAAATCAGCTTGCTAAAACCAAACAAGCGAACAAAAAATTTTATCACATGAAACAAAGAAAACCGATGTCAGAAATTCAATCTAACATCGGTTTTTGTCAAATTTTGTTTTGCGAAAATTGCGAGTATTATATGAAGAAGCTCTTTAAATTTAAAAGCAACTATGGTATAATAATATCATAAAATTTTATTTGGCGGAAACAAATATTTACCCCCGGGAAATGCAAAATCATATTGCTTTTGATATTAGCAAGCATAGCGTCGGGCTATCCTACTCTGCCCGACACTAAAAATGCGGGAGACCCGCACCCCTTATTAAAACCGAAAAAGGATTGAAAAAATGAATTTAGAAACAATAAAAAACAGGCTCCTAACCCTACTTACAGATAAATCCTCGGGTATTCAACCGGAGTTTCAAAAGCAGCTTTCGGACATAGTAAAACGCATAGAGGATTTTCTCCGCGACAATCGCGGTGAGTGCGATATTCCCGATGATTTGATAAAAGAAATCGCAAGGTGTCTTGTGCCGGATATTATTGCATTTTTTGAAACCGAAGAAGCAAAGCGAGAGTTTGAAGAGTGGAAACTCGAACAAGAGAAAAAGTTAGCAGATAAAGCGAAAAACGAGGCGATGCCAAAATGAGCATCGCCTCGTGCTTTTTATGTGCACTTAGAAGCAATATTGATATAAAAAAACAAATCCGAACCAATTTCAATTTGCAAAATAGTTCGGATTTGTTATATTTGGTAAGATGATTTTAAACTATATCGAATTCATGCTAACGTTTTTGAATACAACGTCACAAGTCTACAATATAGTTGAATCATTTCATGCCACCCAAACTAATAGCTGTATTTATAACATCGCTAATAGTAACCCCTTTGATGATATCCTTTAGGTGTTCGAATTTCAATTTTCTAGCAATAGCAGTTACTTGATGTTCCGAATGGCATTCTGTAGTTATAAATTCCACAATCTCGCGTATTTTAGCATGATTAGGATCAAGGTTTTCTTCTAAATCTATCTTGAGCGATTCGTCAAAATGCAACTTCCCATTACGATAATTTACAAGTATTAGTTGCAGACGATCTTTGTATGGCATTTTGAATACTTGATTAAATCGTTCTTTGATTTCGATAAAGGCTTCTAAATCGAAATATGCTCGATTTTTATTTCCTCGATAATTAAGCACAATTTTAGTCGGTGACTCATCAGAAGAAGATAAATGTGCTCCATACCCAGCCCAAAATATATCAAGGTATTTTCTTGAATTCAAATGCCAATATTGATAACATTGCTCCACTATTTCGTTTGTAACGCCTATATCATATCTTGCCAGCATGATTCCAACAACACGCTGTTCATCGTGATCGTAGCGCTCTTCGATCTTGCTTTGTAATGCATGGAGCGTCAACGCTTCTACCATTTGTAGTCCTCCTTGTTATTGTCCAATTTCCTGTAAACTTCCGCTTGAAAATTGCTATCGATATATTGATAATACCTCATTTAGCCGTTGACTGAATAAGAAATATCAATTCATTATACTTCTCATCGTTAAAAGAATCACCCTCATAAACAGCAAGGCACAGTTCTTTTACTGCGGATAATATATCTGGACTTACATCTTGTTCTAAGCCTTTTATCATTACATCAATTCGATTTTTTATCTCATTGAGGCTACCGGAAAGATACTGCTCGTCTTCTTCGTCAATAAGACATTCGCGATTTTGGGAATACATCCATAATTCCTCACCTATGTCTGCTATCCGACCAAGCCAAATATTTTCTGATGCCTGTTGTTGAATCATATATTCACCATCAAAACACTCCAACATTTGTTTGTTTACCTCAATGGGATATGGAGAAGCTAAAGGATCTAT
>JAZORT010000038.1:0-46845 GCA_045656745.1 Eubacteriales bacterium
CCTTCGGTCTCTTTGCTCTGCTTAACTCCACAATTTACGATAGATATATCTCTATTATGTCCAAGTCTAAGCAGATCAACTCCAAGGAAATGCGCGATCTTCCCCTTCCTCCCAAGAACGTTATTGAAAATATCGGTATCCGTCTTATGCAATTGAGACAGACGAACGTTGTTTCTTGTGACAAAATTGTAAACCCGACTTTACATATTTCGGGAAAATAAGCAAAAATCTTGTTTTTTCAAGAGAGGCTCGCATCCTGCGGGCTTCTCTTTTTTTTGCCGTTTTTTACAGCTTTTCAGGTTGGAAATTCGGCCTTTGATCTTACGTTTATTTGCCGATTTATGCTCTTTTGGGGACGGAATTTTCAAAGCGAGACTTTACCGCGCCCGTTATATTTTTGAAGCGAAAACAAATTGCCATAAAAATATGGAAAATAAGTCCTTGACATTTTTACTTTTTAATATTATACTGTAACTATGCAAATTCAAACCATTTCGGAGGACCTTATATGTTCGAAAAAATCACTCCCGAGGCGGCCGGTATAAGCTCGGTTGCTTTGGCTAAGTTCATCAAGCTCCTAAACAAGCGCGGAATGCAGATGCACTCGGTGCTTATGATGAAGGGAGACAAGCTTTTTGCGGAATACTACTGGGCGCCCTTTAACAAGGACTACTGCCACAGAATGTACTCGCAGACGAAGAGCTACACCTCGGTGGCTATCGGCCTTCTTGAAGAAGAGGGAAAGCTCTCTCTTGACGACCCTATCGCGAAATATTTCCCCGAAAAGATATATAACACGCTCCCGACTCACCTTGCAAACCAGACCGTTCGCGAAATGCTGACTATGACTACGGTGGGTGACGCGCACAGATGGTTTGACTTCCCGGAATATCCCGACAGAACGGTATTTTACTTTAACCACAGAAGACTTGAGGGCGGAAGAGCGGCAGGCACGACCTGGGACTACGACAGCGCAGGCTCTATGGTTTTGGCAAACCTTGCCGAAAAGCTCTCGGGCATGCCCCTCTTTGATTACCTTAACGAAAAGATATTCAAGCACCTCGGCACATTCAAGACCGCTGAAATTCTTAAAACGAGAAACGGCGACTCCTGGGGTGACTCGGCTCTCGTCTGCACCTCGAGAGATATGATTTCCTTTGCAAGATTCGTTATGAATTACGGTGTTTGGAACGGCAAGCGCCTTATGAACGAAGAGTATCTTAGAGCCGCAACCGCAAAGCAGGTTGACAACACCGAGTACGAAGAGAGCATTTGGCGCTACGGCTACGGCTATCAGATCTGGCGCACCGACATGAACGGCTTTGCCTTCTACGGAATGGGCTCACAGCTTACAATCTGCCTGCCCGACCAGGATATTATTTTCGTTTGCACCGCAGACACTCAGGGCAATATGTCGGCAGCACAGTGTATTCTCGGGAATCTTTTCGACCTAGTTATGGATTCCTATTCCGAAAATCCTCTTCCCGAAAACGAAGAGGGCTTAAAGGCTTTGGAAGAAGCTACGAGCGACCTCACTCTTATCTCGGTGCGGGGCGGCGAGGATTCTCCTTTTAGAAAGGAGCTTGACGGCAGGGTCTACAAGTGCTTAAAGAACAAGTGCGGTATCAGCGAGTTTTCCTTTAGCTTCTCCGTGGACGGAAAAGAGGGCGTGCTTCGTTACGTAAACGAGCAGGGCGAAAAAGCGCTTGCTTTCGGTATAAATCACAACGTTTTCTCTAAATTCCCCCAGCTTGGCTACTCTGACGGCTACGGCGGTATCAAAACCACCAACGGTTTTATGTATAACGCGGCAGTTTCGGGCGCGTGGGTGCAGGAAAACAAGATAAGACTCAACGTGCAGATAATCGACCGCTATTTCGGTAACGCAAACTGGCTCTTTTCCTTTAAGGGAGAGGACGCGACTCTCACGATGATAAAGAGAGCCGAGGACTTTATGGACGAATACGAGGGTCAGGTAGTGGCTAAAGCGGATAAGGAGAGAAAAAATGTTTGAAAGAATTACTCCCGAGGCGGCAGGCATATCCTCGGACAAGATTACTAAATTTATTAACAAGATTGAACAGCGCGGAGCGATAATGCACTCGCTTCTTATTATGCGCCACGGTAAAATCCTTACCGAAAACTACTGGGCGCCCTTTAACGCAGACTTTTGCCACAGAATGTACTCACAGACCAAGAGCTATGCGGCAATCGGTATCGGACTTCTTGAAGAAGAGGGAAAGCTCTCGCTTGACGACAAGGTTGCGGATATTTTCCCCGACAAGATCGACGGCGAGATCTCGGTACACTTAAAGGAGCAGACGGTGCGCCAAATGCTCACTATGACCACCGTAGGCAACCCTGTAAACTGGTTCTATGACACCCAAAATCCCGACAGAACACACATCTATTTTAACGAGCGCACAAAGGCTCATCCCGCGGGAACTATTTGGGAATACGACAGCGCGGGCTCACAGGTGCTTTCGGCTATCGTAGAGCGCCTTTCGGGCATGGCTCTTATAGATTACCTTAAAGAAAAGCTCTTTAACAAAATGGGCACCTTTAAGACCGCAAATATTTTGAAAACGAGAAACGGCGACTCTTGGGGCGACTCTGCTCTGCTCTGCACAACGAGAGATATGGCGTCCTTTGCCCAGCTTCTTATGGACGGCGGAGTTTGGGAGGGCGAGCGCCTTATGAACGAAAAATTCGTTAAGGACGCAACCTCAAAGCAGGTTGACAACACTCAAACCTGGTACAACACCTGCTTCTATCACGGATACGGCTATCAGATCTGGCGCACAGAGCAAAACGGCTTTGCCTTCGTTGGTATGGGTGACGAGCTTACGATAGCTCTTCCCGACAGGGGGCTTATCTTCGTTTGCACCGCAGACCACCAGGGAACGAACAATATTATGCGTAACATTCTCGTTCACTATTTCTTTGATATGATAGTTGACGAGCTTTCCGACGAGCCCTTGCCCGAGGACAAGGAGGCAGAGTCCCGCCTTGCAGAGCGCACGAGCACACTTGAGCTTCGCGCCCTTCAGGGTATGCCCGACTCTCCCTTTAGAAAAGAGCTTTTGGGCAGAGTGTACAAGTGCGAGAGCAACCCTATGGGCATTAGCGAGTTTTCCTTCAGCTTCTCCGAGGACGGAAAAGAGGGCGCGCTCCGTTATGTAAACGAGCAGGGCGAGAAAATTCTTCCCTTCGGCGTAAACCACAATGTTTTCGGCAAATTCCCCGAGCTTGGTTATTCGAATGACCGAGGCGGTCTCAGGACTACCGACGGCTTTATGTATAATGACGCTGTGTCGTTTGCCTGGCTTGAAGATAAAAAGCTTATAATCTTTGCCCAGATAATCGACCGCTACTTCGGTCTTTGCAGTATGGTATTCGCATTCAGGGACGAGTACGCCTCGGCTCAGTTTGACAAGGTTGGCGAGGATTTCCTCGGAAAATACATCGGCGAAATGTGGGCAACGAGAGAATAATTCCCCACTTTTTGCGAAAAAAACAGGTTTTTTCGACTTTTTTCAAAATATTTAAAAAAATTTAACATTTTTCGCATATATTTTCGCAATTTTGTTGACAAGTGTGTTTTCTTGTGCTAAAATATAGAAAAATAGATAATTTTATATTATTTAAAAATGCTTATATATTTTAAGGAGAATGAAAAATGCCTGAAATCAAGTATGAAGTAGTTGACAAAATCGGTATCGTTAGCGAAGGCAACAACGGCTGGAACAAGGAGCTTAACCTTATCAGCTGGAACGAAAGAGAGCCCGTTTACGATATTCGTACCTGGTCCCCCGATCACGAGAAGATGGGTAAGGGCGTTACTATTTCGGTAGAAGAAGCTAAGGCGCTTCGCGACATGCTCAACGCACTTAATCTCGATTGATCCTAATGAAGAGAATCACGTTTGCTCTGAGCATGTATATGAGCAAGCGTGGTTCTTTTCGTTTATAATCAGGAGTAACCAATGGAAAAGAAAAAAAAGAAAAATAAAAAGTGGAGGCGTCCGCGCCACACCCTCGTTTATTTTTTACTTAATATGCCCTTTCGCCTATACTGCCGTATAAAATACGGTGCGAGGATCGAGAGGATAAAGGACTCAAGAAAGCGTCCTTATCTTATTCTTTACAATCACCAGACCGGCTTTGACCAATTCTTCGTCGGCACTACCTGCAAACGCCCGGTTTACTACCTTGCAACCGAGGACATTTTTTCTATGGGCTTTTTGTCGAGGCTTATTGAATACCTTGTAAAGCCTATTCCGATAAAGAAGCAGACAAACGACCCCAGGGCGGTTATAAACTGCATTAAGGTTGCAAAGGAGGGCGGTACTATCGCCATAGCTCCCGAGGGCAACCGTACGTATTCGGGACAGACCTGCTACATAAAGCCTACCGTTGCCTCTTTGGCAAAGCACTTAAATCTCCCTATTGCTTTCGTTAAGCTTGACGGAGGCTTCGGCGTTCAGCCAAGGTGGAGCAACAAGGTGCGTCGGGGCGGTATGGATGTTAAGATAGCAAGAATTCTCGAGCCCGAGGAATATAAGGAAATGACCGACGAGGAGCTTGTGGAGTTGATCCGCGAGGAGCTTTGGCAGGACGAGTCCTTTTCCGAAAGAAAGCATTATTCGAAGGCTCTTGCGGAGCACATCGAGAGGGCTATCTACGTTTGCCCCGAGTGCGGTGTTTCGGAATTTGAGTCAAAGGGCGACGTTTTCGGCTGTAAAAGATGCGGTCTGCGTGCAAGATATATGCCCGACAACTCTATCGTCGGTATAAACAAGCCCCTGCCCTTCGCCTCTGTTGCCGAGTGGTATAAGTATCAGGAAAAGACGGTAAACTCGCTTAACCCCCTTGAGGATACGGAAAAGGTGATTGCCCGCGACAGAGTCTCGCTCTACGAGGTAATTCTCTACGACAGAAAAAAGCTTATTTCAAAGGACGCATGTATAACTCTTTACGGTGACAGACTCGTTCTTGAATTCGGCGGCGAGGTAATGAGCCTTTCCTTTGAGGAGCTTTCGGCAACTGCGGTACTCGGCAAGAATAAAATAAATATCTATCACGATAAAAAGGTTTATCAGATAAAGGGCGCGCCCGATTTCTGCGCTCTGAAATACGTAAATATCTATTACAGGAGCACTTATGTAAAAGGAGGAATAGAAAATGCTGAATTTTTGGGACTCTAATATATGGAGCTGGCTTCTGCTTCTGGCAGTGCTTATGGGAAGCCTTCTCGTCGGTAACACCCTAAGACGAAAAATTCCCTTGCTCAGAAAATCTCTTATACCCACCTCGGTTATTGGAGGAGGCGTACTCCTTATCGTTGCCTCAATATACAAGGCAATAAGCGGCGAGGTTATGTTTGACACCTCTGCTTTCGGCTATACGGGTACTGCAAACCTTGAGGTTATTACCTACCACGCGCTGGCGCTTGGATTTATTGCCTCGTCTCTCAAGGTCTCTGACCGCAAGCTGACGGGCAAGCGCGCAACCGAAATATTTAACACCGGCGTTACCACCGTATCTACCTACCTTCTTCAGGGTGTTGTAGGTCTCGGTATCACCATTATTGCGGCACTCTTTATTTCAGGCTTCTTCGCAGGCGCAGGAATTCTTCTTCCCTTCGGCTACGGTCAGGGAACCGGTCAGGCTATGAACTACGGCTTGATGTTCGAAACCGAGAACGGATTTGTCGGCGGTACCGATTTCGGTCTTACCATTGCGGCGCTTGGCTTTATCTCTGCGGCGCTGGGCGGAGTTTTCCACCTCAATATTAAAAAGGCGAGAGGAAGACTTAAGGTTTCTGAGAGAAAAGACGGCGGCGACCAAAACGAGGCGGTTGACTCTCCTGACGAAATTCCCATGCAGGAAAGCGTTGACAAGCTTACAATCCAGCTCTCGCTTATCGTCGTTGCCTACGTTATAGCCTATTTGTTTATGTTTATTCTCGGCGAGCTTTTCCAAGGAATGCGCGCTACGATTTACGGCTTTAACTTCCTTCTCGGCGTTATCGGCGCGATGATAGTTAAATCGGTTCTTAAGCTTCTTCGCAAGAGCGGTCTTATGAAAAGACAGTACACGAACAACTTCCTTATGACAAGAACGAGTAATCTCTTCTTTGACATTATGGTGGTTTCGGGAATTGCGGCTATCCGCCTTGACTCTATTGAAAGCTCTTGGCTGGTAATAATCATTCTCGGCGTTATCGGCGCCGCTATCACCTACGGCTACCTTTACTTCGTTTGCAAAAAGCTCTTCCCCGAATATGCTGAAGAAGAGTTCCTTATGATGTACGGTATGCTTACGGGTACTGCGTGTACGGGTACGATCCTTCTCCGTGAGATCGACGGTGACTTCCACACCCCTGCGGCAGACAATATGGTTTATCAAAACCTGCCCGCAATCGCCTTCGGCTTCCCGCTTATGATAATTGCAAAGCTTGCACCCACACAGCCGCTCTTAACCCTTATAATCCTTGCTGCATTCTTCCTTCTAATGAACGTTATCCTCTTCCGAAGCTTTATCTTTAAAAAGAGGAAAAGCAAGGCGAAAAAAGAGCCTGCTTTAAAATAATATATATTATTTATTATATTATTGTAAGGAATACCAAATAATGGCAGAAAAATACATACTTTCGAGAATCGAGGGCGAATACGCCTATCTCAAGCGCGAAAGCGACGGCGAGGAGCTTTTTATTGCTCTTGCACTGTTGCCCTTCGGCGCAGACGTTGGAAGCGTTTTGAGATACGAAAACTTTGAATTTACTCTCGAATAATTTGAAAAAACAGTAAATAACCCTTGAATTTGGCGGAGAATAATTTCTCCGCCTTTTTCTTATACTAAATACGGGATGAAAATCCCGGAAAGGTTTTCGAAAATGGAAAATGATACGCTAAAGCTCTTAAAGGAGTGCAATTCGGGCGTTAAAATGGGCGAATCTGCCTTTAAAAAGGTCTTGCCCCATGTAAAAAACGAGGAGCTTAAAAAGGCTCTCACCTTGGGCAAAAGCTCTCACGATGCTATCGGCGCGGAGCTTCACGACAGACTTTGCGCCCTGGGCGAAAGCACAAAAACCTCTCACCCTCTTGCGCAGGCTATGAGCGAGGTGAAGGTTGCGGCAAAAATGCTTAACCCCTCGGACAAGACTATCGCGGGCATTATGACAGACGGCTGCGATATGGGAATAAAATTCGTTAACGGCTACCTTAACGAGTACACCAAGGCAGACTCCGACTCAAAGGATATTGCAAAGCGCCTTATTGCCTCCGAAGAATTTTTGGAGCGAAAACTACGCCCCTATCTTTAAATAGGGAAAGAGCAAGAGGGTTGATTTTTCCTCTTGCTCTTTTTTGACCCGTTTTTATGCGTTTTTGACAACTTTATTTTACATATTACGCATTTTTCTTTATTTTTTATCCTTGTTTTCCTTTTCGTCTGACGCCCTGATAAGCTCAAAAAGCTCGGCAAAAAACGCTCTGCGTTCCGCCCTCTGCTCCGAGGTTTTGCCCCCTGATCCGAAAAGACGGGAGTTAATTAAGCGAAGAAGCTTTCCTGCCCTTGCCCTCTTTCTTGCCCCTGCGCCCTCCTCGAAAAGCTCCCTCTCAAAGTCCGCGCACTCCGAATTTACTCCGATAAGCGAGGGGGTAAACGCCTCCTCGGTCCTCTTTAGCAGAAAATCCTCCCCAAGGCCTCTCGATAGCATTCCGAAAACGAAGGAAATAAGGGGCGAGGAGTCGGGCATTCGGGAAAGAATTTCGTTTATTGCCCTGCCGTCGGGGGTCTCGGTAAGTGTCATTTTGATTTTATTTTCGGAATATTTCCTTATGCTTATTATTCTTGTGTTCGGGAGCTCGGGAAATAAAAGCTCTATTAAAAATTCGGTCTCGCCGTTTTTTCGGCTCCTTGCCTCGGCAAGAGCTTTTACGATATATTTTTCTCCGCGAAAATCGAGCACGGCTTCCTCATAGCCGTAAAGCCCCAGCCTTATATTATACTCAACACCGCTTTCGGTGACCGAAAGGTAAAGTCCCCTCCCCCGCCGATAAAGCCTTATTTTTTCGATAAACGAGTTTAGGTTATTCTGCATTCCCCTGACAAAAAGGGGCAAAAGTCCCAAGGAATTGGGCGCAAAGGCATAGCTGCCGAGCACCCCCTCCCACCTCTCGTCATAGGTCGGGCTCTCACCGATGCCGAAAAGCTGTTTTATTCCCCTGCTCCGCTTTTTTTGGCGCACGCTTGAGCGGTTGTCAAGAAAGGTTTGCTCAGCTCTGCGCAGAGCCTTTATATTCGAGCGGCGGAGGGGGTCGTTTATTTCGCCGAAGAGATATTTACGGATTATTGCAAGGGCGGCGCTGTCCGAAAACATTTCGTTATTTCCCGATTGCACCACCGCAACGATACCGCCCTTTTGCCATATCCAAACGTTTTGTCCAAGCATTCCGTTGTAGAGCATTTCGCCCTCCTCAGACGCCCACATATGATAGCCGTAGCCGTAGGCAGTCTCGGTCTCATTGGTGTCGGAAAGCACGGCAGCGCTTCGCTTTATCCATTCCTCGGAGACTATCCGTCTGCCGAAAAACTCTCCGTTGCACATAGCCGTCTGTCCAAGCTTTGCCCAGGACTCGGCTGAAAGATAAAGTCCCCAACCGCCCTTTTCACACCCCTCAGGCCCCTTTTCCCAAAGATAGTTTTCTATCTCCAGAGGATCGAAGATGCGTTTTTTCACAAGGTCTGCAAAGCTCTCGCCCGAGAGGCGCTCGGCAATTCTCGCAAGAATATAAGAATTCATGCTGTTGTAATGGAATTTCGTGCCGGGCTCAAACTTCAACGGAGCCGAAAAGTAGCTCTCTGTCCAAAGACTTTCGGTCACAGACCCCGCCTCCGAGAAGTCAACGCCCGACCTCATCGTTAAAAGATTTTCTACGGTAATAAGCCGAAAACGCCTATCGCGGTATTCTATCTCGGGAAAAATATCCGCAACCCTTGCCCCAAGGTCCAGCTTTCCCTCATCGTAAAGGGTGCCGAGGAGAAGAGAGGTTACCGATTTTGACATAGAGTGAGAGAGGTGAAAAATATTTGAGCCGTATCCCGCCCGAGAGCATTCGCAGATAACCTGACCGTAACGGAGTATGAGCAGGTTATGTATATTCGCTCTTTTTTCGCCCTCAAGCTCGGAGAGCATAGCGCAAATGCGCTTTGAGGAAATTCCCTGCCTCTCGGGTGATGTGCGGACAAAATAACGCCTCTCTTCGCCGCTTATCTCATATTTTTGCGGATAATAAGGAACTACCGAGCCTCCGCCCTCCGCTCCGAGAAAAAGGGAGGCTATGAGATCTACGGAACGCTTTTTCCAGTTTTCCATAAATTCATACCTCCCCTTTATATTAATTTATTCCAAAACCCACCCGCTCTATACAAGGGATGCGAAAAATAAATCAAATAAAAGTCCAAAGGCGGTTCCCGAAGAAACCAATATCAAAACTACGAAGAGATTTTCCTTTAAGGAGCGGTTGACCTTGAACAAAACGAGAAGTCCAACCCCCGCGCCCGAGAAAAGTCCCGCCATCATTGTTCCCGCGCTGATAATTCCGCCGGTGCAAAGCCCCGTCAAGGCTACCGAGACGGCACAGTTGGGGATAAGTCCGACTATTGCCGAGATTACGTGACTGATTACGGGAAGCTCCCTCACAGCACTTGCAACCGCAGATATATCGGCAAAAAACATTACCGCGTTTATCGCAAAGGTGACGATAAGAATAAAGAGTGATATTGTAAGAGTGTGGTGAATAGCGGAATAAAAAATCCCCCTCTCGCAGTGGCAGTTATCCTCGTCACAGATAGCGTCGATATTTATCTCCTCGCGCTTTCTTTTAAAAAGACGAAGAGACAGGTCGATAATAAAGCCTGCGGCAATACCGCAAAGAGTTTTGTATAAGAGGATAAGAGCAATTTTTCCGCCCGCCATACCGCCCGAGATAAGTATAGGCAGCATTTCGTCGGAGGTAGAGAGAAACACCGAGACAAGAGTGCCGATGCTTATTACTCTCGCGGCATAGAGGTTAGATGCCGCCGCGGAAAATCCGCACTGAGGCACAGCACCCAGCGCACCGCCCGCAAGAGGTCCGAGCGCGCCTGCCTTTTTCATAAAGCGGCTTACTTTGTCGGTTGCCTTATGCTCTATAAATTCCATCAAAAGATAGGTTAAAAACAGAAAAGGAATAAGCTTTAAGGTATCCAAAAATCCGTGAAGAAAAATCTCTGCAAAAATTTCAGAAGCCAATTTTCCCTCCTCTGCGCCGATGTGTAAAAGAGCCATTTATTTTTCCTTAAATTTAATTTTCTTAAAATAATATACTAATATAATATAACTTTTGTCGGTGTTTGTCAAGATATTTCTTAAAAAGCTCTTCTGTTTATGTTGTTAACTTTTTCCAAAAGCTATTGACGAAGAGGCCGTTTTCGTGTATAATTGCATAGTAAAAGATTTTCTTAAAGAAAGGAAAGTCGAGGATGTTTAAAAGATTTCTCATCTACTATAAGCCCCATAAGGGTATGTTTGCCCTTGATATGCTGGCGTCACTTCTGATTTCGCTTATCGGTATGGTCTATCCCATAGTCACAAACCGAATGCTTAACGATTATTTTCCGAACAGAATGTATCGCGCGGTGGTTATCGGCGGAATTATAGTGCTTTTCCTCTATATTGCAAGAATGCTTCTTCGCTATTTCGTGCAGTATTACGGCCATATTATCGGCGTTAAAATGCAGTCGGCTATGAGGTGCGACCTTTTCAACCACCTGCAAAAATTGCCCTTTAAGTATTACGACAACAACGAGACGGGCAGAATAATGACCAGAATAACCAGCGACCTTTTCGAGGTTTGCGAGCTTGCCCACCACGGCCCCGAAAACCTGCTTATCAGCGCGGTTATGATTATTCTTTCCTTTACCTATTTAAGCTCTATCGACCCGATTTTAACCCTTATAATCTTCGCCTGCGTTCCAATCCTTATTTTCGTTGCAACCAAGCTAAGAAAGGCTATGCGCTCAGCGTTTGACGACCGCAGAAAGAGCAACGCCACGATAAACGCCGCCGTTGAAAGCAGTATTACGGGAATCAGGGTGACTAAGGCTTACACAAACTCTGCGCGAGAGGTTGAAAGGTTTAAAAAGGGCGACCGCGACTTTGTTGACTCCTCGAGAAGAGCCTATGACGCTATGGCTAAATTCCACTCCTCCACCTCCTTTATCACCGATATTTTCAACGTTTTTATTCTTATAGCGGGCGGAATTTTCCTCTTTAACGAAAGAATAAGCTTCGGCGATTATTCCACCTTTATCGTCTCGGTAAACCTCTTTATCAATCCCGTAACAACCCTTATCGGCTTTACCGAGCAGTTCCAAAACGGCGTCAGCGGCTTTAAGAGATTTGTTGAAATTCTTGAAGAAGAGCCTGAAAAGGACAGCGAGGACGCCATAGCTCTTACCGATGTTAAGGGCGAGATCGAATTTAGAAATCTTTCATTCTCATATACCGAAGAAAAACAGATTTTAAGGAATATAAACCTTAAAATCGAAGTTGGTAAAAAGCTTGCTCTCGTCGGTCCATCGGGCGGCGGAAAAACCACCCTTTGCCACCTGCTCCCCGCCTTTTACGAGGTAGCGGACGGAGAGGGAGATATTCTTATTGACGGCAAGAGCATAAAGAGCCTTACCAAAGAGTCGGTGAGAAAAAATATCGGCATTGTGCAACAGGACGTTTTCCTCTTCGTCGGCACAATACGCGACAACATTATGTACGGCAGACCCGACGCCACCGAGGAAGAGATGATTGAGGCGGCAAAGAGGGCGAATATACACAACTATGTTTGCACCCTTGAGAAGGGCTACGACACCCAGATAGGCGAGCGCGGAGTAAAGCTCTCCGGCGGACAAAAGCAGAGGCTCAGTATTGCGAGAGTCTTCCTTAAAAACCCCGCTATCCTTATTCTTGACGAGGCAACGAGCGCCCTTGATAACACTACCGAAATGCTTATTCAAGAGGCTCTTGACGAGCTTTGCCGCGGCAGAACGACCATCGTCGTTGCCCACCGTCTTTCCACTGTTAAGGGCGCGGACGAAATTGCGGTCATCCTTGACGGCAAGGTTACCGAAAAGGGAACGCACGAGGCTCTTATGGCTCTGGGCGGTAAATATAAGGAGCTTTATTCGCTCCAATTCCGCGAGGACGACTAAATGATTTTCGGTATATTCCCATAAAAAAATGAAAAAGAGCGAGGGATTTTAATTCTTCGTTCTTTTTTTGTAAAAAAAGGCAAAAAAGAATATTTTTCATTTAAAACAAAACCGGGTTTAAGGTATTGACAAATCGGTTATATTATGTTACAATAACTACAAAATAAATAAAAATGGCAATGACGGAGAGGGCTTCGTAGGATGATTTTCAGAGAGCCGCGGCAGGTGTGAGGCGGTAATCGGGTGACGAAAGCTTATGGCTCCCGAGTCGGTCGGGTGAGCTTTTTTGTTAGCTCGGCACGCAGGCGCAGCGTTATAGGCGCGGGGCTTTTTTGAGTCCTGATGAGTGGCGTTTTTACGCAATTTGAGTGGTACCGCGGACTGTCGTTCGTCTCAAGTCTTTTTTGAGGCGGCGGCTTTTTTTCTTTTCGTAGAAAAGAAAATGAGGAATGAGAAATGAGAAATGAGGAATGAGGAATGAGGAATGGGGTATCATTTAGGATATATAAAAATATTTGCAAAAATTATCCATTAAGGAGATGTATAAAATGAAAAACACAAGAATTGAAACAAAATGCGTTCAAGGCGGCTACAAGCCCGGCAACGGCGAGCCGAGACAGATTCCGATTATACAAAGCACTACCTTTAAATATTCTACGAGTGAGGATATGGGCAAGCTCTTCGACCTTGAGGCTTCGGGCTATTTCTACTCCCGACTTCAAAACCCCACCTGCGACACCGTTGCGGCAAGAATTTGCGAGCTTGAGGGCGGAAGCGCGGCTATGCTCACCTCTTCGGGCCAGGCGGCAAACTTCTTTGCTGTGTTCAATATTGCTTCAAACGGCGACCATGTGGTTTCCTCCAGCGCTATCTACGGCGGCACCTACAACCTCTTTGCGGTTACTATGAAGAGAATGGGCGTTGACTTTACCTTCGTTTCTCCCGATGCGACCGAGGAGGAGATCAGAGCGGCTATCCGCCCCAACACAAAGGCTGTTTTCGGCGAGACTATCGCTAACCCCGCTCTCACAGTTCTTGACATCGAGCGTTTCGCAAAGGTTGCACACGAGGCAGGCGTTCCTCTCATCATCGACAACACCTTTGCAACTCCCATAAACTGCCGTCCCTTTGAGTGGGGCGCAGACATCGTTACCCATTCCACCACAAAATATATGGACGGCCACGGCTCTGCGGTTGGCGGCTGCATCGTTGACTCGGGTAAGTTTGACTGGGCGGCATCGGGCAAGTTTGATTGCCTTTGCACTCCCGACGAGAGCTACCACGGTGTAAATTATTACGAGAGATTCGGACTTGCGGGCGCTTATATCACCAAGGCAACCGCCCAGCTTATGCGTGACTTTGGCTGCACTCAGTCGCCCCAGTCCGCGTTTATTCTCGGACTCGGTCTTGAAAGCCTCCATGTAAGAATGGCGCGCCATTGTGAAAACGGCCTCAAGGTTGCAAAATTCCTTGCAAACCACCCCAAGGTTACCTGGGTAAAATATCCCGGTCTTGAGGGCGACAAATATTACGATGTTGCTAAAAAATATATGCCGAACGGCACCTGCGGTGTTGTAAGCTTCGGCGTTGCGGGCGGAAGAAGTGCCGCTGAAAAGTTTATGAAGGAATTGAAGCTCGGCGCAATTGAGACCCATGTTGCAGATGCGCGCACCTGCTGTCTTCACCCCGCAAGCGCAACCCACAGACAGATGAATGACGAGGAGCTTCTTGCAGCAGGCGTTTCCCCCGACCTTATCCGCTATTCCTGCGGAATTGAGAGCGCCGACGATCTTATCGAGGATCTTGCGCAGGCTCTCGAGTCGGTTTAATATTCCCCGCCGTATCCTAATTTCTAATTTTTTTCACGAAAGGAGTCTACGATATGCCTATTAAGCTTCCAAACGAGCTTCCAGCCGTTAAAATTTTGGAAAACGAAAACATTTTCGTTATGACAGAAACAAGGGCGATAAAGCAGGATATCCGTCCCCTTAAAATACTGATACTCAACCTGATGCCGACCAAGGTCGACACAGAGACCCAGCTTTCAAGAGTTCTCGGCAACACGCCTCTTCAGGTTGAGATAGAGCTTATACACACAGAAAGCCACAAGTCCAAAAACACCTCCGAGGAGCATCTTCTCGCCTTCTATAAGCAGTTTTCCGATGTTAAGGACAACTACTACGACGGTATGATAATCACGGGCGCTCCCGTTGAAAAAATGGAGTTTGAGGAGGTTGACTACTGGCAGGAGCTTTGCGAAATTATGGAGTGGTCAAAGTCCCACGTTCAGTCTACCCTCCACATCTGTTGGGGCGCGCAGGCAGGTCTTTACTACCACTTCGGTATTAAAAAATACCAGATGAAGGAAAAGCTTTCGGGCGTTTACGCTCATACTGTGGACTATAAAAAGTCTATTCTCTTCCGCGGCTTTGACGATGTATTTTATGTTCCCCATTCCCGTTACACAACCGTCTACGAGGAGGACATCAAGGCTACGAAGGGGCTTAAAATACTCTCTACCTCCGAAAAAGCAGGCGTTTACGCCGTTTCCACCCCCAAGGGCAGACAGATATTCCTGACGGGTCACTCGGAATATGACGGCGACACCCTTAACAAGGAGTACACCCGCGACAAAAACGCAGGAATTAACCCCAATGTTCCCGAAAACTACTTCCCGGGCGATGACGATACCAAAGCCCCCCTCATCACCTGGCGCGGCCACGCCACCCTGCTCTTTACCAACTGGCTCAACTACTTCGTATATCAGGCAACCCCCTACGATATAATGAAGATAAAGGAAATGAAAATTTAAACTTTAGTTTACAAAAACCGCCAAGGAATGCAAATCTTGCAAACCAAAGCGGTTTTTTTGTTTTGTTTTTATGGATTATAGTTATAATGAACGGTCACTCCGTCGGGAATCGGGGAATAAAAATAGATTTTATTCCATTGAGCCTCGGAGCCGCAGTAGTAAATATCCGTAAGTGAAGTACATCCCTCAAAGGCATCTCTGCCTATGGAAGAAACCGAATCAAACATTACTACGCTTTGCAGACCCTCGCACCCCTTAAAAACTCCTGCGCCTATGGTTTCAAGAGACTCGGGAAGAACCACCTGCTTTAAGGTCTTGCAATCCTCAAATGCATAATTTTTTATCGTTCTGACAGAATTTGCAAATTTAACGTCTTTGAGATTGTCGCATCTTCTAAACGAGTCTTCTCCAACACTGACAACCTTTTTGCCGTCTACCGACTCGGGAATCTCTATATAAGTAGTGTGACGGTCACGCAGCGCATATACGCCAAGGGATTTGCCATCGGCTTCCTCAGTGTAGAAAAATGCGCCTTGAGCGATTCCGTAGGTCTCATCCCACTCTCTTTTCACCTCGACTGCCACGATTATAATAGCGATTGAAATCAGGATTACAACGATCCATATTATTAACTTAAAAAATCCGCCGATTATTTTCATAATATTCAGCCCCCAATAAAATTTTACGGAACGGAGTTAAAGTGTACGGTCGCGAAAAATGGGATTTCACTATTTCCCTCGATCATCGCCCACTCCTCTGCCGTACCGCCGTAATATATATCGGTAAGATTGTTGCATTCGCCAAATGCGGCTAACCCTATGCTCTTAAGCGAGGCGGGTATGTATATGCTCTGCATAGAGCAGCAATTATAAAATGAATTTTGACCTAAATTCCGAACAGAAGCGGGTAAAGTAATGCTTTCAAGAGAGACGCAACCGAAAAACGTGCTGTATTCTATCGTGTCAATCGAGCCACCCGAAAACTCAACTTCCTTTAAAGAGGTGCAACCGTAAAAGGCTCTGTCCCCCAAAGAGCAAAGCCCTCTGGGCAAAACCACCCGTTCAAGAGCCGTACAATTATCGAATGCCCCGTACCCAATTTCAACGATGTTATCGGAAAATCTTACACTTTTAAGATTCGTGTGGCTGCGAAAAGCATTCGCAGTTACGTATGTAACGCGAATTTTGTCAATACAGCCTTCAATATAAGCGTCCGAGACGGTATAATCACATCCCGAAACCCCGCACCTGTTTACTACCGGATAAGAGGTGTATATAATTCCGTCGATCTTGGTATCTTCACCGTTGTAAGTATTCATCCATAACGATATGCCGAGTAGCGTTATTATAAGAGTTAATACCAACAAAAAGATTACGAAATACGCAGAAAAGATAAATTTAATTATTTTGCCCATAATTATCAACCTTTACTTCTTCGTTAAGTCGCCTAATACCGTGCCTTCTTTAAACCAGATGGCAACTGCTTCGGGATCGTCTAAAAGAGCGGGAGAGTCGGAATACACCCAACCCTGCGAATCAACAAACACAACCTCGTTTAGAAAATCCGATTCCGTGAAGGCATCCCTGCCGATATTTACAACATTATCTCCGATAACCACCCTCTCAAGGTTGTCACAATCGGAAAAAGCGGCTCGCTCTATAATTTCCACCGAGTCCGGAACGATAAATTCGGTTTCTTCCTTGCCGGGGCAATAGTAAACCAACCTTTTTCCGTCCTTAGAATATATTACACCGTCAGTTGCACGATAGCTTTCGTTTTCGCTGCCGAATTTTATTTCTTTAAGGCTGTAACATCCGAAAAACGAAGAGTAATGCCCACTGCTATTAAAAGAATCGTATTTCGATATAGCCTCATAAATGTCTACGTACGATTCCGTAGCAGGCTTAACGAAGCCTTCGATATCGGTAATTCCGTTTCCAAAATCAATCGACTCAAGCGAGTAACACTCGGCAAAGGCAAGTCTGCCAACGGTTTCAAGGCTGTCCGGGAACTCAATCTCACGCAGAGCCGTACAACCTAAAAAGGCAAACTCGCAAACAGACTTTAGTCCGTCGGAAAATTCTATTTCCTCAAGACTCCTGCAAAGATAAAACGCTGCGGGATCAATGGTCTCTACCGTTTCGGGAAGGGTGACCTTTTTGACCGTGGATTCCTGGAATGCCAGCGAACCTATTCCCACAACCTTATATCCGTCTATGTAGGAGGGGATAACAACCTCCTCCTCTGTGCCGCCGTAATAGCTTATTTTCACCGTTTTATCAAGGAAAATTCGACACTGAAAATCTCCTGCTTGGATAGAAGCACCCCAATCCTTTATAAAGAAGGTGTATCCTACAAGCACGAGTATCATTACTATTAAAAGAAAGAATACGAAAGCCTTTCTCATAAGCTTCTCCTTATGATTTTATAGAAAAGTCGTTATTTTAGCCAAAAATGCAAAGTTTTATTTACTTATTTGCCCAATCGTAATCGTCTGCATCAGCGGGAGCGGTGATAGCCGCGCTGCCGTAAGAGAGTCCCGCAGTAAGCGAAACATCGCCTGCAAAGTAGTTGCCGTTGCCCATAGCGTAGGAATACTCAACGGCGGTTGCCCTGCCGTCGGAATTATAAATTACGCTGTAATTATAGTCATCAAAATACTGGATAGGAAGCTGTGCAAGCATAGCGCCGTTGGTTCCCGCATTGTCAGCAAAGAATTTCTGGGCATTCCTTGTAAGAGCTGCGTTAAAGGCGGGATCGTCCTTTACCTCATCCATATTCATATTTGCCTTTTTGCCGCCGGGAACATCCTCGAGCTTAACATCGTCAAAGAGGTCGCCGTATTCCCAAACAAGGGCGCTGAGAAGCTCGGTTGCTTCCTTATAATCATCGTTCGTTACAAGAGAACGGTACTTTTGCGCGGGCTTGCCGGGAGCAATATATCTGTAATACTTAACTCCCCCAACAACGGTAATCTCAAGGGTTGTGGTAGTTTCTTTGCCATCGGACACGCGCTTTAATGTCTTTTTGTAATACACATTATTGCCGTCGACCATACCGACCTCGTCGGTTTCTATAACCTCGTCGATTGCCTTATCATTTGCCTCGGAATCGCTGAAGAGAGTTCCGCTGCCCCACTTGTGAATATTTACGGTATAGTTACCGCTGGACTCAACCGAGGAAACAAGACTGTCGTAAAGTTGCTCGGGATTTTTCTTATTAATTCGGTTTTGAGAATTGTTGATTATTGCAATGACTGCAAAAACAAGCGCTACAACAACGGCAACGCCGATAATAGACAGAGAAATAACAAGATGTCTGTTACTTTTTCTGACCGGTGTGTTTTGATTATTATTTTCCATTTTGGAAACCGCCTTTCAAAAAATCAAACGCCGGAATACGCGGAGAATCCGCCGTCAATAGGAAGAACAACTCCGGTAATGAAGCCCGCCGCCTTGTTATTTACAAGGAAGAGCAAACCGCCCTCAAGCTCCTCGGACTCGCCAAATCTGCCCATAGGGGTTGCGGCAAGAATTTTGCCTGTTCTTGCGGTGGGAGTTCCGTCGGGGTTAAAGAGGAGCGCCGCATTCTGCTTTGTGGAGAAGAAGCCGGGAGCAATTGCGTTAACGCGGATTCCAACCTTGGAGAAGTGAACTGCAAGCCACTGTGTAAAGTTGGATATTGCCGCCTTTGCGCCGGAATATGCGGGAATCTTTGTCAAGGGAGTGTATGCATTCATAGAGGAAATGTTAAGAATATTGCATCCCTCTCTGCCAACCATCTGTCTTGCAAACGCCTGAGTAGGAAGAAGAGTGCCGAGGAAGTTAAGGTTGAAAACAAAGCCAACGCCTGCCGCATCAAGGTCGAAGAAGGACTTTGTTTCTCCGTCAATGTCGCCAAGCTCGAAATATTCCTTATCGGTAGTTGCTTTAGGGTTGTTACCGCCTGCGCCGTTAATAAGGATGTCGCACTTACCAAGGTCTGCCTCAACTGCATCTGCAACCGCATAGCAGGTCTCCTTTTCAAGCACATTGCAGGCATAAGCCTTTGCAACGCCGCCCTCTGCTATAATCTCATCAGCAAAGCTCTTTGCTGCCTCGAAGTTAAGGTCAAGGAGCGCAACCTTTGCACCCGCTCTTGCGAGCACCTTTGCAAAATAAGAGCAAAGCACGCCTCCCGCACCGGTAACTACCGCTACCTTGCCGCTAAGGTCTGTATTTAATACGTTTTTATTCATTCTGGGTTACCTCATTTGTTATCGAACTTTTTAAGAGAATCAAGAGCGCCGAGCATATACATAATGCCGAGAGCGCGGTCGTAAAGGCCGTAGCCGGGGCGCACCTTGCCGGGGCCTTCGTCCCAAAGATGTCTGCCGTGGTCGGGACGGATGTAGCCTTCAAATCCGCAATCGTGGTATGCTTTAAGGATTTCAAGAATTCCGGTATCGCCGTCACAGTCTCTGTGGCTCGCCTCGGAGAAGTCGCCATTTTCAAAATGCTTTACGTTTCTTATATGAGCGAAAGCAATTCTCGAGCAATGCTTGCGTACTATATCGGCAACATTGTTTTCGGGGTTTGCGCCAAGGCTTCCCGAGCAAAGGGTCAGGCAGTTATAGGGGTTATCAACCATTTTAAGGAAGCGGTCGATGCTCTTTTCGTCAACGAGGAGTCGGGGCAGACCGAAAATATCCCAAGGCGGGTCATCCATATGGATAGCCATTTTAATGTCGCACTCCTCGCAGGTAGGCATAATTGCCTCGAGGAAGTACTTGAGATTTGCCCAAAGCTTTTCGTGGTCAACACCCTCGTAAGCCTTGAAAAGCTCGTCAAGCTTTGCCATTCTCTCAGGCTCCCAGCCGGGGAAGGACATATTGTACTTCTCGGTAAAATCAAGGATGTACTTCGCCATAGCGTTGTAGTCGTCCTGGATCATTCCCTTTTCGTAGAAGAGGGCGGTAGAGCCGTCGCCAACCTCGTGGAAAAGATTAGACCTTGTCCAGTCGAAGATAGGCATAAAGTTGTAGCAGATAACCTTTACTCCAAACTTTGAGAGGTTGCGGATTGTCTGCTTATAATTTTCGATAATCCCGTCGCGGGTGGGCAGGCCGATTTTAATATCATCGTGAACGTTAACCGACTCAACAACATCACCGTTAAAGCCGTGAGCGTGGAGCTGGTCCATTACCTCTTTGATTTCGTCCTCGTGCCAAACCTCGCCGGGCATCTTGTTATGAAGCGCCCAAACGATACCCTCAACACCGGGGATCTGCTTTATATCCGAAAGCTTGATACGGTCGTTACCCTCACCGTACCAGCGGAAAGTCATTTGCATATTTTTCTCCTTTACCCGTCACTTTGCGAGACGATAGGTTTATTTGTTTCTTAATTTCTTGGGTTTTCTGATTTTGTTAAGCTTTTTGTTGAGCTTAAGAAGCTCTTCCTTGGTAAAGTTTACGTTTGCCATGCCCATCATAGAGGTAAGGCGAAGAACGGTAAAGCTGCCCATCATCTCCATAAGACCGCCGCCGGCAGACATATCAATATCAAATCCGCCCTTTTTCTCACCCTTTGCAGAAGCCTTCTTGTTGGCGTCCATCTTTTTCTTTATGGAAAGACCGACTTTTGCAAACCAAAGCTTACCTCTAAAGCAGGTCATAATATCACCGAGCTTGTCATTGAGGGAGAAGCGTCCTTCGGGAGCGTTAACGTCAAACCAGTTAAGAATCGCGCCCTTTTCAACGAGAACATAGTCCATATTCATCTCGTCAACCTTGCGGATTTTGCCCTCGTCGGTAAGCTCGCCCGCTTTTGCAACAATTGTAGTTTCGCCCTCGTTCTTTACATCGAAGTAGAAGAAGTGGTCGGGTGCGATCTTTTTACCAACAGACTCGCCGTTTACGAAAAGCTCAACCTCGGGGAGGTTAGAATATACCGTAACCTTAGTTACATCCTCAACTCTGTCAACATATCTCTTGCCGCAAAGGTGAACGAAGGGGTCAACATCGGCAGATACGAGCCAAGCCTTGTATGCATAGAAGGAATCCTTCTTATACTTTCTGTCAAAGGTCATAAGTCCCTTGTGGTTCTGTCCGTTTTCGCCACCCTCTGCTCTGGCATCGGCGCCAAAGTCAAACATATTCCAAACATGGGTTGCCCATATATATTTCCTCGTGAAGAGCTGTTTTATAAGCTCCTCGTGGTAATATGCCTGATATTCCTCGGTGTAGTCGCCCTGCTTGGGGTCGGAGGTGTGCCAGTTAAGAGCCTCGCAGCCGTACACGGAGCAGCCGATGGGAATGTTCGGATGCATAGCGTGGAATTTATCGAACCAGGGGCCGTTCATCGAGGTCTCGCCGCCGTACCAACCAAAGTAATGGTTATAGGATACTACGTCGGGAATCTGAAGGTAGGGGTCGTCCATCTTACACATAGAAACCGCCGCGATGGTGGTAAGACGGGTCTTGTCCATCTCGTGAACGAGGTCGTTCAAAATTCTGTGGTTTTCAAGAAGGTCCTCGTCAGAGCCTGCGATAGAAATTTCGTTAGAAAGTCCCCAAACAACGATAGAGGGGTGGTTGTAATTCTGTGTTACAAGCTCCTTCATCTGCGAAATTGTGTTCTCGCGGCCTGTGGGCATATGTCTTGAAATATAAGGAATTTCAGCCCAGATAACCATACCTCTCTCGTCACAGAGGTCATAGAAATACTGGTCGTGCTGATAGTGGGCAAGGCGGATGGTGTTTGCGCCCATTTCGCAGATAAAGTCCATATCCTCTCTGTGATGCTCGGGAAGAAGCGCGTTACCGATGCCCCATCTGTCCTGGTGGCGGGAAACACCGCGAAGAGGATACTCCTCACCGTTAAGGATAAATCCGCGCTCGGGGTCTATCTCAAAGGTACGGCAGCCAAAGCGGGTGCTTACCGCATCCTGAAGCTCGCCGTTTACAAGAAGCTCGGCTTTAAGGCTGTAAAGGTAGGGGTCCTTTCTTCCGTTCCAAAGACGCACGCCCGCGATTTTAAGAGTAGCGGTGTTTTCGGTATTTTCCTCTACCAAAATCTCCTTACCCTCTGCGTCAAAAACGGTATAACGCACAGTTGCGCCCTCGGCAGTGTGCCAAACCTTAACCTCAACATCGGCATCGTTGCCCGAAACGACAGGAGTTACCATAACACCCTGACCGCCGTAGTAATCAAGGTCAAAGTGATTTTTATTAACGCAAATAACATTTACATCACGGTAGAGACCGCCGTAGAAGGTAAAGTCTGCCATTTGGGGATAAACCTGCTCGTTTGCAGTATTGTCTACCGAAACAAGGATAACATTTTCTGCCTCGGTAAGAGCCTCGGTAATATCCACTCTGAATGTGGAATAACCGCCGTGGTGAGAGGTGAGCTTTTTGCCGTTTACAAACACCTCGGAGGAGGAGTTTGCGCCCTTGATCTCAAGGTAATAAAGCGAATTCTCTTCAAGCTCGGAGAGCGAGAGAGTTCTTGCATAATAGCAGGTGCCGCGGTAATAGTCGTTACCGCCGTCCTGACCGTCAACAGCATTCCAGGAGTGAGGAATATCCACACTTTCGCCTGCGGGAAGCTTCGATAAGTCCTCGAGAGCCTCTTTGGTAAAGATCCAACCCTTATTAATATTAACGATTTTTCTCATAACTTACCCCTTTTTAAGAAATTTACATAGTATAACAGTATAATTATATATTATTTTATCTTTTTCGTCAACAGCAAATCTATTAAATTCAAAAATATTTTAAATATTGTCAAGCGACTTTTGCCATTTTCGGTTATTTTTCGAAAAAACGGCAATAATAGCATCGAGTAACTTCAAGAAAAGGATAAAAAAATGAGTTCAAAAACTTTAAAGCCAGCGCCCCCATTCGGGATGCGCGACAAGCTTGGCTATCTTCTCGGGGATTTCGGCAACGATTTTACCTTTATCCTCTCGTCAAGCTTTCTTTTAAAATTTTACACCGACGTTATGCGCGTTGATGCGGGCGTGGTGGGTCTTGTGATGATGCTTGCCCGCTTTGCCGACGCCTTTACAGATGTAACCATGGGGCGTATCTGTGACAGAAGTAAAACAACGAAAAACGGAAAATTCCGCCCTTGGATATTAAGAATGGCGGGTCCCGTTGCAATAGCCTCATTCCTTATTTACCAATCCTCGCTCCGCGATATGCCCGAGGGATTTAAGATCGGGTGGCTTGCGGTGACCTATATTCTCTGGGGCTCTGTTTTCTACACCTCTATAAATATCCCATACGGCTCTATGGCATCGGCAATTTCCCACGATCCCGGCGACCGCCAATCTCTTTCCACCTTCCGCTCCCTCGGAAGCACCCTTGCGGGAGTTGTTATCGGCGCGGGAGTTCCCCTGCTCGCCTATGACACAAGGATTATTGACGGAGCGAAAATAGCCGAGCTTAACGGCGGAAAATTCACCCTTATTTCGGGAATTTTTTCTATTCTCGCTGTGCTCTCATACCTTGCCTGCTACTACCTGACAAGGGAGAGGGTTGAAAGCTCGCCCTCGCCCAAAAGGGAGGACTACGGTGCGCTGAAGCTTGTTAGCTCGGCAGTGAAAAACCGCGCTATTCTCTCAATAATCGGTGCATCAATAGTTATGCTTCTTTCGCAGTTTACCCTTCAGCAAATGGCAAACTATGTTTACCCCGATTATTATTCAAACACAGGGGCGCAGTCGGCTTCAACCGTTGCAATGCTCTTCGGTATGCTCGTTGCTGCGGCGGGGGCAAAGCCTCTGGCGCAAAGATTTGGTAAAGCCGAGGTCAGCTCCTTTTGCAGCCTTGTTGCAGGGGCGGTGTGCCTGCTTTTGTTCTTTATCCGTCCCGAAAATGTGTGGGTCTACGTTGCCTTTAACCTTTTTGCGTGGCTTGGACTAGGCGTATTTTCTATGGTCAGCTGGGCGCTGATAACCGATGTTATCGACTATTCCGAAATCAAAAACGGCTACCGCGAGGACGGCTCAATCTACGCCCTCTATTCATTCGCAAGAAAAATCGGTCAGGCTGCCGCCGCCGGTACAACCGGACTTTTCCTCTCGATTATCGGCTATAACCGCACCGAGGGAAGCATTTTGTCCGACTCGGTGAAAAACGGCATTTTTAACCTCTCCACAGTAATTCCCGCCATAGGCTTCTTCATTTTGGCAGTGATCTTGTGGTTCTGGTATCCCCTAAACAAGAAAACGGTTGACCGAAACGTGGAGATCTTAAAGCAAAAACGCGAGGGGTAGAAGTAGAAAACGGTCGCTCGGCAAAAGAGAGGAGAGGTCGCTTTTTGAAAAGAAGCATTAGTCGTTTTGATCCAAACGACTCGCAAAAACTTCAATATGGGTTTTAAATAAACGGTCTTGCTCTTAGGGCAGACTTTCGTAATTGCAAAATAAAAACCAAGCGCTTTCCCTTTTTTTGTGCGCTTGGTTTTATTTTATCTTATTTTCACCTCGAAGCGTCTTTCGCACCTCGGACAGACCGCGGTGTGCTTTCCCTTACGGCGAGGGAGGCGAAGAGTGCTTTTGCAGGCAGGGCATTTTCTGTAAACATGGGTCTTTCTATCGCGTCTTTTGCTTTTTCTCAAGGCAAAATAGGCTTTCGGTTTTTTCATTAAATTAAGGAATTTTTCGTTTTCTCTGCGTCTTTTGTAAATATTTCTTGACAAAATGCGGAAAAACATCCACACCATAAGCACAGTTTCAAGGAACGAGAGAATCAATGTAGGGATAAAAAGATTGACCAAAAAGAGTCCAAAGTATATCGCAAGAAGGAAGTTATTAAGGCTGTCTGTGCCGTATCTTCCCTGCATAAATCTGTATAACCGCTCTCTTAAATATCTCATTTTTTCTTCCTTTCGGCGATTTTTCAAAAAGAGTTTACCACCAAAATTCTTCCTTGTCAATAGAAAAATATTCTTGTTTACAAATAAATATGAAAGTTTTTACAATTCTTGTATTTTTTTAAAAGCTCCTCTCTCCTATTGCTTTAAAGATATTTTTCGCATTTTTCAACTTCTTGTGTTTTTGCTATTGACAAAACACAAGATATAGTGTATAATAAAAGCCCACGAAATTTGAAAAACTACCTAAACGGAGAATAATATGAAGATTATTAAAAGAAACGGAGCAGAGGTTGTCTTTGACAACGAAAAGATTTTTGCCGCGGTCAGCAAGGCAAACGATGCGGCGGACGAGAGCGAGAAGATAACCGAAAAGGATATAAAAAAGATTACCGATAAGGTCACCAAAAAGTGCGAGAAGCTCTCCAGAGCCGTAACCGTTGAAGAGGTACAGGATATGGTTGAGCGCGAGATAATGGCTATTGGCGCTTTCGGACTTGCGAAAATTTACATTACATACAGATACACCCGCGAGCTTGTAAGAAAGTCCAACACCACCGATGACAAGATAATGTCGCTTATCGAGTGCAACAACGAAGAGGTAAAGCAGGAAAACTCCAACAAAAACCCGACAGTCAACTCTGTTCAGCGCGACTATATGGCGGGCGAGGTTTCGAAGGATATTACAAGACGAATTCTCCTTACGCCCGATATTGTTAAGGCGCACGAGGACGGACTTATCCACTTTCACGATGCGGACTATTTTGCCCAGCATATGCACAACTGCGACCTTGTTAACCTTGAAGATATGCTTCAGAACGGAACGGTTATCAGCGGTACAATGATAGAAAAGCCCCACAGCTTTTCGACCGCCTGCAATATTGCAACGCAGATCATAGCTCAGGTTGCGTCTAACCAATACGGCGGTCAGTCCATAAGTCTTACCCACCTTGCGCCCTTTGTTAAGATCAGCCGCGAGAAGATAAAAAAGGTTGTTCGCGAGGAGCTTTTCTCTGTCGGGGTTACCGACGAGGAGTCTATTGCAAAAATTGCAGAGGCAAGGCTTCGTGACGAGATAAACCGCGGTGTTCAGTGCATACAGTATCAGGTTGTTACCCTTTTGACCACCAACGGTCAGGCTCCCTTTATTACGGTATTTATGTACCTTGGCGAGGCGCGTGACGAGGAAGAGCGCGCAGACCTTGCGCTCATTATTGAAGAGGTTCTCCGCCAGCGCATCAAGGGTGTTAAAAACGAGGCGGGCGCTTGGATAACCCCCGCATTCCCCAAGCTTATTTATGTTCTTGAAGAGGACAATGTAAGAGAAGGCTCGAAGTACCATTATCTTACCGAGCTTGCGGCAAGATGTACCGCAAAGCGAATGGTTCCCGACTATATTTCCGAAAAAATAATGCTCAAAAACAAGATTGACAAAAACGGCGAGGGTCACTGCTACACCTGCATGGGCTGCCGCTCATTCCTCACCCCCTTTGTTGACAAGGACGGAAAGCCTAAGTATTACGGCAGATTTAATCAGGGCGTTGTTACGGTAAACCTCGTTGACATCGGTCTTTCGGCAGGGGGAGATATGGAAAGCTTCCGCCGTATCTTTGACGAGAGAATGGAGCTTTGCCACAAGGCGCTCAGGGCAAGACACGAGAGACTTCTCGGCACACTTTCGGACGCGGCGCCCATTCTTTGGCAGTACGGCGCGCTCACAAGGCTTAAAAAGGGCGAGGTTATCGACGAGTATCTTTACGGCGGTTATTCCACCCTTTCTCTCGGCTATGCGGGACTTTGGGAATGTGTTTACGCCCTTAACGGCAAAAAGCTCACCGAGCCTGAGGGCGAGGAGCTTGGACTTGAGATAATGAGAATGCTCAACTCCTACACCGCAAGGTGGAAGGCAGAAGAAAATATCGACTATTCCCTTTACGGCACACCCCTTGAATCAACCACCTACAAGTTTGCAAAATGCTTGCAGAAGAGGTTCGGCATTGTTGAGGGAGTTACCGACAAAAATTACATCACAAACTCCTACCACGTTCACGTTACCGAGCCTATTGACGCCTTTGACAAGCTGACTCTCGAGGCGAAATTCCAGGCTCTCTCCCCCGGAGGAGCTATCTCCTATGTTGAAGTGCCCGATATGCAGAACAACATTCCCGCAGTTCTTGGAGTTATGGAGTACATTTACGAAAACATTATGTATGCCGAGCTTAACACAAAATCCGACTTCTGCCAGGAGTGCGGATACGGGGGCGAGATACTTATCGAAAAGGACTCTGACGGCAAGCTCGTTTGGGAATGTCCCAACTGCCACAACCGCGACCAGTCGAAGATGAATGTTGCAAGACGAACCTGCGGCTACATCGGCACGCAGTATTGGAATCAGGGCAGAACTCAGGAAATCAAAGAGCGAGTTTTGCACCTTTAAACAACAAAAAAGGACAGAGAAATCTGTCCTTTTTCTTATAAATGCAAAGTTTTATTTACTTATTCCGCGATAACGAACTCGGGAACGTTTATTTCGGTCTCGTTTACGTTCGAATAGGATCCGTAAACGGTCACGTTCATAATATAGCCTTCATCAACAGTCTGATCCGAGGAAGCCAAAACGCTTACTGCAACGCCGTTCTCAAACTCAAACCAGTAAGTAATAGAAATACCGTTCATATCAACGACAGCCTCGTAAACCTCAAGCTCCTCGTTGTAAACCAGATCGTCAAACTCGAGATCCAAATCGTTTTCGGGATCATCGATCGCGGGACATTCATCGTCGGGAGTACCGATATAGTTTCCGTCTTCATCCTCGGTCAAACGGTACCAAACGCCATCCTGACAAGCCCAAATGGTATACTCATCTGGGGAAATGACTTCAACATAGGCGTAGTCGGTGGAGGCAATGGTCGATGTGGTTGATTGCTCTTGAATTATTTCGCCCTCTGAATCGTACACCGTATAATAAACGCTTGTGTAAACGGTGAAATTGCTTATCTCGCTATGGTAATTCCACTCTTCCTCGGTTATGGTCTTTCTAACCTCGGTTTCCCCGTCGTCACCTTCAAGGATAAACTCGGGAAGCTCAACAACGGTGGTGCCGATATCCGCAAAGCTTATCTCAAGATACATATTCATAAGGATTCCGTCGGAAACGCTCTGATACAGTACGACCATTTCAACAACTTGGCCGTTTTCGCAATATATCTTCCAAGAAGCGCTGTTTTCTCCTTCGGTACCCCTGAAAATATAAGCGCACTCTTCGCTGTCATAAACGAAATCGGTCCAATCGGAGGGAACTAAGGGACTGTCTTCGTCATTTTCGATATGCGGGGTAGCGTAATACACGCCGTCTTCCTCATAAAGGATATACTCAACTCCGTCGATTTCAACGTAAAGAGTTTCCTTTTCCTCATCGAATGAAAGCTCTGCCCTCTTGTCGCCGTCATACTTTATATATCCGCTGCCGCTTCCGTTAAACTGGGGATAACCGGGCACGGTGTACTCTACATCGAGATTCAAGGTGAAGTTTTCCATAGAGAAGAACTCTTCAAACTCTTCCTCTGTCATGGTAGTTCTGTTTTCCTCGGTGCCTTCCTCAGAGCCGACGATGGTAATCTCGGGAAGCTCAACTGCGGTAGCACCTACGTCGTAAACGGTGATGATGAGCGAAATGCTAATATCAATTTCTTCACCGTCATCCTCAAGCTTCTCAACACCGTTTGCTTCGATCTTGGTAGGAAGACCGTCTGCAAAGTAGATATAAAGGTCGCAAGGCATGCCGTTGTAGCTAAAGCCACCCGACTTGTACGCTCCTTTGGCTTCGTCGTAGGTCATGCCGTTAAAGCTGATCTGCATACTGGCGAGAAGCTGAGACAACGACATACTTCCGCTTTGAATCTCGTAACCGTAATATTTGCCGTCCTCTTCATAAACGTCGTAATATTTACCGTCCTTTATCATGAGGTACATCTCATTCTCACCCTTAAGCTCTTCGCCCTCGGGGTTTTTCATAACGGTTTTAATACACGCATAACCTGCATACTCGCACATATTGTAGACTACGTCGTACGTCATGCTTGCGCTCTCGCCGGTGGAGCTTTTTTGGGTCATAATCATATCAACGTCAAAGCTGAAGTTATAAGCTTCTTCAAGAGCAATCCACTCTTCCGCGGTGATAGTTGTTCTCGCTGCGGGAGTCTCCTCCTCGGGCTTTTCGTTATCGGGCTTTTCGTTATCGGGCTTTTCGGTATTGTCGGAATTTTCCTCGCCGCCGGTGATAGAGGCAAAGAACTCGTCACAAGATGAAAGAGTCAAAACCAGAGAAAATACCATAGCCAATGTGATTAAAAGAGATAAAAGTTTTTTCATAAAATTCTCCTTAGGACTGTTTTTCGCTTAAAGCGGTAATTAAATTATATCACTTTTATTTATCTAAGTCAAGAACTTTCGTTTTTCACATTTCAATGGCAAAATCGGTATCAAAATTTAAGCGAAAAGGAGTATTGGCATTTGCCGAATTAATATGAAAAAATTGACGGCAGAAGCGGTGTGCTTCTGCCGTTTTATGCCAGAGGGCGTTTTTTTAAATACCGAGAGAATACTTTGCGGAATATTCCTTATACTTTTCCTCGTAGGTTTCGCTTCCTGCGCGGATTTCGGCAAGGTATTTGTGAAGGTCCATAGCCTCAAAGGTCGAAATTTCGATAACGCAGCCGCCAATGTTAGAGCAGTGGTCGGAAACACGCTCGAAGTTGTTAAGAATGTCGGCAAGGACGAAGCCGTGCTCGATAGAGCATTCGCTCTTCTGAAGTCTGATGATGTGGTTTTTCTTAATCGAATCCTTGAGGTCATCGATTACCTGCTCGAGAGGCTCGATTTCAGCCGCAAGGGAAACATCGTTTGAACGAAGAGCCTGCGCAGTTACATTGATAATGTGAGCAAGTGCAGATCTCATAACCGCAAGCTCTCTCTTTGCCTCATTAGAGAACTCTATCTTCTTTTCTCTCATTTCCTCAGCCGACTCGAGGATATTGACCGCGTGGTCGGAGATACGCTCAAGGTCGCCGATAATGTGAAGAAGCTTTGTTACCTGCTCGGAGTCGCGCTCGGAGAGGTCGCGTCCCGAAAGCTTAACGAGATAGGTGCCGAGGGTGTCCTCGTAAACATCCGCCTTTGTTTCAAGGTCGCGGACATTTTCTGCGGTTTTCAAGTCAAAGTTATCGAAAAGACTCATAGCGTCGTTCATAGCCTTGCAGGATATCTCGGACATAATGAGAGTAACCTCGGTAGCTCTGCCAACCGCAACAGAGGGAGTTTCGAAAAGACGCTCGTCAAGAAGATTCGCGCTCTCCTTTTCATCCTCGCTCTCTTTAACGGTAAGGTAAGAGAGCTTAACGAGAAGCTTATAGAAGGGAGCGATTGCAATAACAGAAAGTATCTTAAATACGGTGTGGATAATTGCAATATCCCACATATTTGTAATTCTGCTTACAAACGGCAGACCGATAAATGCGTTTACAAGATAGAATATCGAGAGCCAGATAACAACACCGATAATATTAAAGTAAAGGTGGATTATTGCGGCTCTGCGTCCGTTTTTACTTGCGCCGATAGAAGAGATCATCGCAGTAACGCAGGTACCGATATTCTGACCCATGACGATGGGGATTGCCGCGCCGTAGGTGATAGCGCCCGTAACGGTAAGCGACTGCAAAATACCGACAGATGCCGAGGAGGATTGAACGATTGCGGTAAGAACAAGACCTGCAAGAACGCCGAGAATAGGATTGTCAAACATCATGAGTATATTCTGGAAGGCGGTGCTTTCTTTAAGTCCTGCAACCGAGCCGGACATAATATCCATACCCGTCATAAGCACTGCAAAGCCGAGAAGAACTGCGCCGAGGTCTCTCTTCTTACCGCGCTTAACGAACATAACAAGACAAATACCGATAAGAGCAAGGATAGGCATCCAGGCATCCGGCTTCAGCCATTTAAGCGCGCCGACTACCTCTGCACCCTCTTCTCCGCCAAGACCGGAAAGAGCGGTGAGCCAAGCGGTTACAGCAGTACCGACATTCGCACCCATAATAACGCCGACCGACTGAACGAGAGTCATCGTGCCCGAGTTAACAAAGCCGACAACCATAACCGTCGTTGCCGACGAGGACTGGATAACGCAGGTTACGGCAAGACCGAGAAGAAAGCCCTTAAAGGGGTTCGAGGTCATTTTTCCAAGAATGGCCTTCAGGCTTGAGCCTGCGCTCTTTTTCAGCGAGTCGCCCATAACATCCATACCGTAAAGGAAGAGGGCAAGGCCGCATATAAGCTCCAAAACATCAAACAGTGTCATTTTAAAGCGCCTTTCATAATTGTTTTTTGTAATTTTCAGAGAGGGTCGGAAAAAGCCCACACTCCCCACACTAACAAATATTTTACAATATTTAAATGCGTTTTGCAAGTACTTTTTAATCAAAATGAGCGTTTTTGGTGCTTTTTGGCAAAATTTTGTTAAAAATAAACGAAAAAACTGCCTGACTTTTCTTTGTACAGGCAGTTTTGAATATGTATTTTTCCTATTTTCCCCTTATTTTTTTACACTCTCGGGTATAGGCTTCTTTTTCGGGGGAGTTTGCTTTTCAAGCAGGGAGATAAATCTGCGGTAATCGTCACCGTCATAAACGGGAATAGGCTTTATCTCAAGAGCCTTGAAAAACGCACCCGATGCGCCGTTCATTATAAGCATTGTGGCGTTAACGTCACCCTCATTAATGCCGAGGGCAACGGGGGCGTCCTGGGATTTTGCAACCGCTCCCCAGGTGCAATAGGAGAATGAGCCGTCATCCTTGCGGAAGAGCTTCATTTTTTCGGTAGTGATACGAAGAAGCTCGGGCGCTTTTGCGTAAACTCTCTCGCGGATCGCCAAAGCGTCTGCCTCTCTGCCCTGCTCCTTTGCAATACTGAGAAGATTGCCGATAGAGCTCCAAGGGTTGAATATCATCGTTGCAGCTCCGGGGCTTTCGGGACAAAGGGCGTTTTCAACAGCGCTGTCCACCGCCTGCATAAGATTCGGGAAATCGTAACCGAGTCTTTGGTAAGAGGAGGAAATTTTAAGAAGTCCCGAAACGCTGTAATAGGTCACAGAGTCTGCCCAAAGACCGTTTTTCGGATTTTGCTTTTCGTTATAATGGTCGATCAGCATTTTATCAAGCCCTGCCGCCTTTATCTGCTCGGCCTGCGAGCCTATGGTGCTGCCCGAAACGTAGGATTGTTTGTAAATATCCATTTCTTCAAGATATTTCGCAAATGCCTCCTCACTTGCAAGGTGGGGAGCTGCCGCAACTTCCTCTTTTTTATCACTTGCAAGAAGGTCAAGGGCAGTCGGCATCGGGGGCTTTTCGTTAAAGTTTTTCAGCATGGAAATAGCCCAGGTAAGGTCTCTTGAGCGCCTTCTTGTTATAATATCCTTGCCCCATTGGGGGTGATAGTAATAACCGTCGGGGTCGGCAAGAGATTTCGTAAAGCTGACAAGCTTTTCTCTGAGCCAGGCAGGAAAGGCGTCGTAATAGGAGCCACCCCACTCGTCAAGCATACCCGTAGAGCGGACTATGCCGATGGCCTGAAGGGTTGACTCGATATCGGGAAGAAATCCCTCGTGGTCTCTGCCGCTTTCGGAATAATAAAAACCGCCTATTTCAGGCTCCCAAAGTCCCGCAAGCCACTCGTATGTGGATTTTCCCCAAAGGGAATACATTTCCTCAAGGGCGAGCCTTGTTTCTCTGCCCGCCTTTGCTTCAAGCTCCGAAAACTTATCTTTCATAACTAAAAATCCTTTCTTGGGAAAGTCAGCCGACTTTACCTTATTCGATTACGTCATAGCCCTGCGCGCTAACGGCTTCTGCCAATTCAGCCCTGATATTCATATCGGTTATTGTAACAGAGGCCTCGCCCCTCTCGTGGCTAACCTCAGCAGATACAACTCCCGAAACCGCCAAAAGAGCCTTCTTTACTCTAGCCTCGCAATGGGGGCACATCATACCTTCAATTTTGAGAACAATATTCATTTTTTCATCCTCTTTTTCTTCTTTTTCAACAAAAATTTCCTCGTTTTTAACCAAGTTTTCCCCGTCTTTTAAGGATTTATCTTTGTTTAATACCATTTCCTTAAATCTGCCGAGCCTTAGGGCGTTGCACACCACAAACAGACTCGAAAGGCTCATTGCCAAAGCTCCCAGCATAGGGCTCATTTCAACGCCCAAGGGCGAGAGCGCGCCCATAGCAACGGGAATACCGATGATATTGTAGATAAACGCCCAGAAAAGGTTGCCCTTGATTATTTTCAGGGTCGCTCTGCCGAGCCTTACCGCGTTGACAACACCGAAGATGCCCTCTTTCATCAGCACCGCGTCGGCAGATGCCTCGGCAATATCGGTACCGCTTGCCACCGCAACGCCCACATGGGCTGAGGCAAGGGCGGGAGAATCGTTTATTCCGTCGCCCACCATAACGGTTTTGCCCTCTTCGCAAAGGGATTTTATCTTCTGCGCCTTGCCGTCGGGGAGAAGCTCGGCGGCATATTCGTCAATGCCGACCTCTGCGCAAACGGCTTTTGCCGCTCTGTCACCGTCACCCGTAAGCACAAGCGCGCGAATGCCCATTTTTTTAAGGACTGCGATAGCCTCTCTCGCATCCTCGCGAGGTCTGTCCGCGATAGCAATAATTCCAACCGCCTCGCCCTCGTATGAGAGAATAACCGAGGTTTTTCCCTCGGAGGAAAGCCTCTCGTAGGCTTCTGTTACCTCTTTAGGCAAGGGGTGTCTTTCGTTTATCAGGCGGTAGCTGCCCACAAGAGCCTCACCGCCCTCTATTTTGCCACAAACTCCGCCTCCTACTATTGCCTCAAAGCTCTCGCAGGGCAATATTTCGGCTTTTCCCTCGGCATAGGCGCAGATAGCCTTTGCCAAAGGATGCTCGCTCCTTGATTCAAGAGTCAGAGCAAGAGAGAGAATCTTTTCTTCATTTAATTTAAAGGGTACAAGGTCGGTCACCGCAGGCTTGCCCTCAGTTACCGTTCCCGTCTTGTCAAAGGCAAGGATTTCGGCTCTTCCCATAAGCTCAAGAGCCTCAGCGCTCTTAAACAATACGCCTATTCTTGCTCCCACACCGCCGCCAACCATTATTGCAACCGGAGTTGCAAGGCCGAGAGCGCAGGGACAGCTGATTACAAGCACCGAGATCGCGCGGGAGAGCGAAATTCCCACATCCTCCCCCAAAGCGCTCCATAAAATAAAGGTGAAAATCGAGAGAGCCATAACTATCGGCACGAAAATTCCCGAAATTTTGTCTGCAAGACGGGCTATTGGAGCCTTGGTTGCCGAGGCGTCCTCAACAAGCCTTAAAACGGTTGCGAGAGTGGTATCCTCGCCCACCGCCTCTGCTCTGCACTTTAAAAATCCAACCCCGTTTACCGAGGCACAAAAAACTTTGTCCCCCGCACGCTTTTCCTTAGGTATAGGCTCGCCGGTAAGGGCGGATTCGTCAAGGCTGCTTTCGCCCTCTACGATAACACCGTCGCAGGGAGAAGACTCTCCGGGACGGAGAATGAAAATCTCGCCTACCTGAATCTCGCCCGCGGGAACAGTGACCTCCCTGCCCTCTCTTATAACGCAGGCGGTCCTCGGAGCAAGCTTCATCAGCGCTTTCATAGCCGAGGTAGTCTTTTTCTTTGCCCCTGCTTCAAGGAGCTTGCCCAAGGTAATGATAACGAGTATCATTGCCGCAGATTCGAAGTAAAGCCCGTGGAGCAGGTGCGAGGGGTCGGCACCCTTGCTAGCCGCGTCTACCATAATAGCGAAAATGGCGGTACTGTATATAAATGAAGCTCCCGAGCCAAGACAAACCAGGCTGTCCATATTCGGAGAAAGCCTGAAAATTCCCTTAACTCCGTTTATAAAGAAGCGGCGGTTGATAACCAACACCGCAAGTGACAAGACCATTTGCAAAAGGGCAATAGCGGCGGGATTCGATGTTAGCACAGGGGGTAAATAAAAGGAAAACATAGTGTATCCCATTGCGAGATACGAAAGAGGCAAGAGTAAAGCAAAAGAAACTAAAAGCCTACGCAAAATAGCTCTTTTTTCGGCTTTTTGCAAACTATCATTTGCATTTTCCTCGTTTTTTAGGCTTTTTGCGTCATCGGCGGTTGCGCCGTAGCCTGCTTTTTCTACCGCAGAAATTATCTCCTCCTCGGTGAATTCTCCCTCTACCGTCATAGAGGCGGAAAGGAGGCTTACAGAACAGCTTTCAACACTGTCAAGCTTTGAAACCGCACCCTCCACTCTTGCAGAGCAGGCGGCGCAGGACATTCCGCTTATATTGAATTTCTTTTTCGTTTTTCTCACCTCGTCTTTTCTTTGGTTAAACAAATTATATACCAAAATTCAGGAGATTGTCAAGTTTTTTATAGACAAAAGAGAAAAAATATGTTATAATCTATTCAAACGATATTTCCCGAGAGGATTTATGAGAAATTTTACAAAAATAACCGATTTTAATTCGCCCGAGCTTGACCTTTTTGTAAGGCTGACGGGGGCTCAGCTTCGTTCGAAAACCGAGCATGAAATGGGCGTTTTTATTGCCGAGAGCCCTACGGTCATTGAGGTCGCCCTGAACTCAGGGTGCGAGCCGATAGCTCTGCTTACAGACGAGAAGCTCCTTTATGGAGATGTGGGCAAAATAATCGAGAGACTGCCCGATATTCCCATATATATTGCCGAAAAAGAGGTTTTGTCCTCGCTCACCGGCTTTGCTCTGACCCGCGGTGCCCTTTGCGCTATGAAAAGACCTAAGCCAAGGGATGTTTCCGAGCTTCTTTCGAGGGCTGTGAGGGTTGCCGTTCTTGAAAACATTGCAGACTCCACCAATATCGGCGCAATCTTTCGCTCGGCGGCGGCACTTAACCTTGACGCGGTGCTTATAACCCCCGATTGTTGCGACCCCCTCTGCCGAAGAGCGGTGAGAGTCAGTATGGGAACGGTTTTCCAGGTGCCGTTTGGTAAAATCGGCGACGTTGCCTCCGACTGGCCCGAAAACGGAATGAAAATTCTAAAGGACCACGGCTTTAAAACGGTTGCAATGGCTCTGCTTGACGATACTCTTAACATAGATTCCGACATTCTTGCAAAAGAAGAAAGACTTGCTATAATCCTCGGAACGGAGGGCGACGGACTGAAGAAAAGCACCCTTGCTGCCTGCGACTATACGGTTAAAATCCCTATGTCGGGCGGTGTTGACTCGCTCAACGTTGCGGCGGCAGGAGCAATTGCCTTTTGGGAGCTTTGCGCAAGAGGAAAGCAAATACGGAGATAAATTATATAATAATTTTCAACTTTTTTTATAAAAGGTATTGCATTTTTTAAATTGTTGTGGTAGAATATCATATATAAAATCGCATTTTGCGTCTAAAAATTCGAAAGGCTTTATAATATGCTTGAAAGTATTCTTTTAATCGTTCTTTTGGTTGCGGCTCTCTTCATTATCGTTGCCGTACTTCTTCAGAAAAATTCTGACGAGGGTCTCTCCGGCTCTATCACCGGTGGTTCCGACACCTTCTATGGTAAGGACAAGTCCAGCCATGGCGAAAGAACTCTCTTCATCTTCACTATCGTTGCGGCAATCATTTTCGTTCTCGCGGTTCTTGCGGTGTACGTTATTCAGCCCGACTTCTACGCAACCTACTCTCTCGACCAGTGGCAGAAGAGCGATTTCAACTCGTATAGTGATATTGTTGATTTCACTAAATAAAATCAGTTTTGTTTCGTATAAGACGGTGAGAAAAATAAAATCTCACCGTCTTATGCTTTAATTTGGAATTTGCGCAGGAGGTTTAAGGTATAATAATCTTATGAAAAACAAAGATTTTACTAAATTTTCAAAACGAAATACCCACAAGCGCAGAGCCAAAGAGGAGGCGAGGCGCGAGCTTCTTAAAGCTGTGCGCGCGGTTGAGGAAAGCTATGCGGGCTTTAAGGTCAAGGACAGCCTTGACGAGGGCAGAAGAGGAAGAAGCTCCACTCGCCCCTTTCGTGACGAATGGGAGGCGGAGGGAATTTTCTCTTCCTCAAAATCGGGCTTTGGCTTCGTAAAAATCCCCGACTGCGAAAGGGATATTTTCATTCCCGAAAACAAGACCAAGGGCGCTTTTGACGGCGACAAGGTTAGAATAATTTATCACACATACACCCACCACGACGGCTCGGAGCGCACCGAAGGCAGAGTTACACAAATTCTCTCCTTTGGCAGAAAAAGCGTTATCGGAACGCTGGACGAGGAGATATACCGTCACGGCAAGCGCCGATACAAAAAGGATATTCTCATTCCCGATGACTCGCGCATATCCCCTCTTTACGTCAGTGACACAGCAGGCGCTGAGGTTGGTGACAAGGTTGTCTGTGAGCTTTTGCGAGGAGGCTATGAGCCTGAGTGCAGAGTTGTGGACGTTCTCGGCTTTACCGAGTCTAGGGAGGCAAATTACAAGGCAATTCTTATTGACGAGGGCATCGAGACCGACTTTACCCCCGAGGAGCTTCGCTGTGCCGAGGAGGCGGCATCTCTCCCCGTAGACAAGACGGGAAGATTTATTCCCGACGGCTTTATTTTGACCATAGACTCCGAGGGTGCAAAGGACCTTGACGATGCGGTCTCCTTAAAAAAGACGAAAGAGGGCTATCTTCTCGGCGTTCATATTGCCGACGTCAGCCACTACGTTAAAGAGCGCACACCCCTTGACAGATGCGCTATGGCAAGAGGCACCAGCGTTTATTTTACCGACAAGGTTGTGCCTATGTTACCGCCCGCTCTTTCAAACGGAGCCTGCTCGCTTAATGCAGGCGAGGAAAAATGCACCCTTTCGGCTATGATCACTCTATCCGAGGGGGGCGAGATATTAAATACCGAGATATACGAATCGGTTATTGTCAGCCGTATTCGCGGAGTTTATTCCGAGATAAACCGCATTTTCGAGGGTGAGGGGGGCGAGCTTTACGAAAAATACCGCGAGGCAATTCCTACCCTTACCGCTATGCGCGCCCTTTACGAAATTCTCTTAAAGAGGAGAGAGGGCGAGGGTTATATTGATTTCGACTCTGCCGAGGCAGAGATAATTCTTGACAAAGACGGCACTCCCTTGGATATTGCCGTCCGCGAGAGGGGTATTAGCGAAAGGATAATCGAGCATTTTATGCTTACTGCAAACGAGGCTGTGGCAAGAAAGCTTAATTCCCTTGATATTCCCTGCGTCTACCGTATTCACGAAAAACCGCCAAAGGACAAGCTTGCGGAATTTATAAAATATGCGTCAAACCTCGGTCTTGACACCCGAGCACTTTCTCTCGAAGAGCCAAAGGCTCAAGACTTTAAAAATCTGCTTATTGAGGCAGAGCAAAAGGGAGTATTTACTCAGATTTCGGAGACTATGCTCCGCTCAATGTCTAAGGCGGTATATTCTGCGGAATGCTCGGAGCATTTCGGTCTTGGTATGGAGTGCTATTGTCACTTCACCTCGCCTATCCGCCGTCTTAGCGACCTTGCGACCCACAGAATAATCAAAAACGCCTATATCGGCGGAAAACGCCCACAAAGCTACTCTTCTCTTGCAAGGCGGGCGGCTGCGGCGGCAACCGAAAGTGAGATACGCGCAGAGAGCGCCGAGCGCAGAATTGAAAATCTCTACAAGTCTATTTATATGGCCGAAAGGCTTGGCGAGGCATTCCCCGCAACGGTGATTTCGGTTACTCAATACGGACTTTTCTGCCGTCTTGAAAACACCTGCGAGGGTCTTATTCCCATAAGCGAGCTTGCGGGAGAGTTCATTTTTGAAGAAAAGACGCTGACCCTTCGCTCACGCGACCATATTTTCAAAATTGCGGACAAATTTACGGTTATTCTCGAAGAAGTTGACCTTATCCGCGGAAAATTAAGATTTTCGATAGCTTGATTTTTTGAAAGGAGAGAAAATGGAAAAGAATATAAAGGTTTACACGCTTTCCTCGCTTTTGTTTTTGTGTATGCTTATGCTTTCTTCGGCCGTCGGCGGAATTTTGCAGGCGGTGACAAAGGCTCTTTCCTTTATTTTGCCATTCATTCTGGCTTACAGTCTCTCCGATGAAGAATGCAGAGGTGAAATACCTCTTGCAAGGGCAAAAAAGAGCCTTTCGCTCCTTCCCTTTTTGCCTATCTGCCTGCTTTTCACCTTTACTCTTTCGCTTTTAACCACTCTTTTTATAGATGCGTTTACCTCGAGCGTGCCACAGAATCCTTTAAGCGGAAATGTGGTCTTTGATGTGCTTTATCTCGGGCTTATGCCTGCGATTTTAGAGGAGCTTTTCTTCCGTTTGTTACCTATTATTATAATCGCGCCCGCCTCAAAGAAAACGGCAATCCTCCTTTCGGCAATCTTCTTTTCGTTAGCGCACCTGAGCCTTTTCTCTATTCCCTACGCGCTTTTTGCAGGAATTATATTTATCACTCTCGACCTTATGGCAGAGAGTTTTTGGCCCTCGTTTATCCTCCACCTTTCAAACAACGTCCTTTCGGTATTCTATATGTATAACGCCGAGAAAGAGGGCTTTACGGCTTTGTTTTTCATTATTCTCGGCGCTGTCGCCCTTGTGTGCGCGGTGGTTGTAATCGCCTTTAGGAAGCGCTATTTTGAAATGCTATCCACCGTCGTCCTAAAAGAGGACAAACCCGTATTTCCCACCTTTACCCTAGCTTATATTCTGCCGACACTTGTTGTTGCGGCGCTCAGCCTGACCTAAAGCGGGGGCAGAAAATTCATTAAACCTTTGGCAGCCGTCACGTGGCAGAAGGGATTTTTATGGAAAAAATGATTTTTGAAACTCAATACGAGGAGGACGCCTTTTATATCAGACGGGCTATGGAGCTTGCAAAAGAGGCGGCAGAGCGTGACGAGGTGCCCGTAGGCGCCGTTGCGGTAAGAGACGGCAAAATACTTGCCGAGGCCTCCAACACCAGGGAAAGCTCCAAGTGCGCGACCCACCACGCCGAAATCCTTGCAATCGAGAAATGCTGTGAGGCGCTCGGAGGCTGGAGACTCCCCGGAGTTACCCTTTATGTTACCATGGAGCCTTGCTGCATGTGCGCGGGCGCAATAATAAACGCAAGAATTCCCCGAGTGGTTTTCGGCGCTCCCGACCTGCGCTTTGGTGCCTTTGGCTCTCTTGTAAATCTTGCAGAAGCGGGACTCAACCACCGCCCCGAAATTGTCGGCGGTGTGCTGGGAGAAGAGTGCGCAAAAATCCTCTCGGACTATTTTAAAGCAAAAAGATAAGGTAACAAGTGTACATAATCATAAAAATGTGTTGACAAAATTGACAGCTTGTGGTAAAATGTCAATGTTTTGCGACAGTAAAACAACATTTTCGAGCTTTTTTTGTCTTGAAAAAACAAGGGCGCTTCCCGACATCCCCCGATCCTGGCGGGCCGTCCGAGATTTTTTTAGGCTTTAAAAACCGAAAATTTAAGAAAGGAATTTTAAAATATGAAAGTAAAGGTACTTCGCGAGAGATACGAGTACAACGATATCCGCCAGATGGTTGAGGATATTGGTGAAAAGTATGAGGGCAGAGTTGCCTACCGCTACCGCGTAAAGCCCCACGACAAAGAGGCTGTTTGCGTAAAATACGAGGAGCTTCGCTCCAATGTAAGAGCGCTCAGCTCCAAGATGCTCGCCGAGGGTCTTAACGGCAAAAAAATCGTTCTTATCGGTAAGCACACCTACCAGTGGATAGTCAGCTACTACTCGGTTATGGCTATCGGCTCGGTGCTTGTTCCCCTTGACCGCGACTGGGCAAAGGAGGACCTTCTTGATACTGTAAGGACCGCAGAGGCTGACTTTATCTTCTGTGACGCAGATGTTGAAGAAAAGGGCAAATTTATCGCAGAGGAGCTCTCTCTTCCCGCGCCCCTGCTTCTTAATGCGGAGGGTGAATACACGCTCGGCTCATGGATGAGCGAGGGCGAAAAGCTCTTTGCTGAGGACTCGGCTCCCTATTACAACGCGCCCATTAACCCCGAGGAGCTCTCACTTCTCGTTTTCACCTCCGGCACAACCGGTAAGGGCAAGGGCGTTATGCTCTCTCAGCGCAACTTTATGTCCGACCTTGCCGATGTTCTTCCCTTTATCGACTTCTCGGTAAAGTGTATGAATGTTCTTCCTCCTCACCACACCTACGGCTCTTCGGTTTCTATTTTCGGACAGAACTGCATCGGCTGTGACATCTACATTTCCTCGGGTGTAAAGTATATTCTCAAGGAGCTTCAGGAGCATAAGCCCGGTCACCTTGTAGCAGTTCCTCTCTACGTTGAGACCTTCTACCGCAGAATTATTGCAGGTATCAATGCAAAGGGCGAGAAAAAGGCAAAGCTCGTATTCGCTCTTATGAAGGTATCTAACTTCCTCCGTAAACTCGGCATCGACGTAAGAAGAAAGCTCTTCGCACAGGTTCTCGAGCCCTTCGGTGGTGAAATCAATATGATCATCTCCGGTGGTGCGCCCCTCAATCAGGAGGTTGCAGATCTTTTTGATTCCATCGGCGTTACAGTTCTTAATGGCTACGGCATCACAGAGTGCGCTCCCATTATCGCAGTAAACCATAACCACTACGTGGTTCCCAAGAGCGTTGGTCCCGTTCTTCCTATTGACGACGTTAAGATCGACGAGCCCAACGAAGACGGCGAGGGCGAAATCCTCGTTAAGGGTCCCAACATTATGCTTGGTTATTACAAGAATCCCGAAGCTACCGCTGAGGCATTTGATGAGGAAGGCTACTTCCGCACAGGTGACTACGGTAAGCTTGAATATGATGCAAAGAATAACAACAGAAACCTCTATATTACAGGTAGAAAGAAAAACCTCATCATCCTCTCTAACGGTAAGAACGTTTACCCCGAAGAAATTGAGGATGCCCTTTCCGCAACTCCCGGCGTTCTCGATATAATCGTTTACGAGGGACAGAGCAAGAGAGGCGAAAAGTTCAACACCATCGTTATGGAAGTTTACCCCGATCAGGACTTCATTAAGAAGAACAATATCGAGGACTTTAAGGCTTACCTCAAGCCCTTCGTTGATGAGTATAACAAGACCGCAACTCCTTATAAGAAGGTTGGTCTTATCAAGGTTCGTGACGAGGAATTCCCCAAGAATACCCTCAGAAAGATCCTTCGTTTCAAGCTTGATATGACTATTGACTAATAACAAAAATGCAAATCGCCTCGATAAAACTATCGGGGCGATTTTTGCAAAAATATACCTTGAAAGTAAAATAAAGTTTACAAAAGGAGAGAACAATGGAAAAATCTAAAAGAATCGTTAAAATAAGAGCTTCGCAGGCTGTGTGGTCTTTGGTCTTGTTTTTTGCGTTTTTGACGGGATTGACTGTTAATAATATTATATATGAGCTTGGCGATATGGATGTGGGCTTGCTGATATATCTTGTAGGTAATTTTATTTGGCTTTTAGCCGCCACCATTCTGTTTTATAAGTTTTCCAGAAGACGTATTGAAATTGATACATTAAATAAAACTCTTTCTTGCAAACGCCTTTTTAAGCGAAAGAAAACTATTGCTCTCTCCGATATTAAAGAGATATTGAATTTGGAGAGGTTAAGTAAAAAGAAAGGCTTCCCTTTGACCATCAAGATTGTTAGCAGGAAGGACGACAGTATCTTCAAGATTCCTATGGACATTATAAGTGATAATGATATTCCATCCCGTAACTTTTATGATTTTCTTATGCAAAGGAACGGAGAAGATGCAGTATGCGATACCTCGCTACTTGCCAGTGACCCAAAGCTACAGAGGTCACATTCAATAACCATAAAGATTGTTTCGGCTATGATATGTGTGCCAATCATAGGAACGTACATTTACGGCTTGGTGAGCGAGATACAAGGGAAACCTGATTTTCCCATACGGCCCATAGCATTTTATGATTATGCTGTCTTCTGGGTTTTGCTTGTGACTTCGGTAATTTTCATCTTGATGATGATCTCAAATAAAAAACATCATAAGGCGGTGGATTTTGTTGCATGCATCATTTTCCTGACATATCTTCCAACGTTGCTTATAGCCGGCACGGCTACACCCGAAGATTATTATGTTTCTGCTACTCGTGATTTTGAAAATTACTATGAGGTAAAGGCAGACAAAATTTCTCATTTTCCTGACGAGGTCGATGGCGGAGAAGTTGTCGCTTTCAGTTATTATTATTGCGATTACTGGGACTGGGTGCATGAGGTATGCCTTGAGGTTAAATATAACGACGAGGAGTTCGACCGCATCTACTCGCAGTACGGAGAAAAAGAAAATTCTTATTTTGGTGGAAATTTAGAAGAGGTGCACTTCCGCGGAGAACACGAAAACCTTGAGCTTTATGAAGATGATGACGGAGAAGTGAAAATAGCTCATGCAAATATCGAGTTGATAATTTTCGACAAGGATAATAATACGGTTATATTCTACTATCTTTCTTCGGCAGATTTCCTCGAGCTTGATAGATGTTATCTCGTAGAGAGATTTGACATTGACATTTACGACTACGCAGATTACATAGAAGAAAATCGCGAAAAAGAAAACTAAACTTTACAAAATCGGCATATTTTATGAAAAAATCGGCAGGACTAAAAAACTTGCCGATTTTGTTTTTTGAAATTTTCGCATTGAGAGAGAAAAACTACACAAGGAGAAAACATTTCTTTTTCTATTTTCTTGACACTGCTTATATTTTTTGTTATAATATAAATTGGTCGAAAGAAAGACCAAAAAGGAGAACTAAAATGAATAAGACATCAAATGTTGAAAAATTTTCCCGTTCTAACTGGTCCATACTGATTCTTTTTGGACTCGTTGGACAGATTGCATGGTCGGTTGAAAATATGTACTTCAACCTCTTCGTTTATGACACTATCGCACCCGATCTTGACACCGTAACTCTTATGGTTCAGCTCAGTGGAATTATGGCAACCGTTGCTACCCTTATTGCTGGTGTTATCTCGGACAAAGTGGGCAACCGCCGCAGCTTTATTGCTTGGGGTTACGCTATTTGGGGTATAACCGTTGCAATGTTCGGCTTTATGTCGCCTGAGCTTACTTCTACCGTTTTTGGTATGCCCATAGAGCAGGCTGTTCAGCTTACTCTCGTGCTGGTTGTAGTAGGTGACTGCGTTATGACCCTCTTTGGCTCAACGGCAAACGATGCCGCCTTTAACGCTTGGCTTACAGACAATACCAAGCCCTCTTTCAGAGGCACTGTTGAGGGCGTAGTTTCCATTCTCCCTCTCGTTGCAATGCTTGTTGTAGCAGGTGGATTTGGCATTATCAAGGACCTTGTGGGCTATAAATGGCTGTTCCTCGGTCTTGGCGCCATCATTTCCATCTCCGGCGTTATCGGTATCTTTATGATCAAGGATAATGACGAGCTTGTTAAAAGCGGCGAGCTTAAGGACATTTTCTATGGCTTCCGCCCCTCCGTTATCAAGGAGCATAAGCCCTTCTATCTCACTCTTATTGCCGTTGTAATTTACAGCATCGCATTCCAGATCTTTATGCCATACCTCATCATATATATGATGCAGTATATGCACTTCAATACCGTTGAATACAGCGTGGTATTCGGCGGCGCGATCATCGCAGGCGCGGTTATTAACGTATTCCTTGGCATTTATTCCGATAAAAAGAGCAAGGCAAAGCTTCTTTATATAGCTGCAGCAATTATGTCCGCAGGTCTTTTCGGTATGTATTTCGCAAAGGGTATGGGTCATGTGGCAAACCTCATCCTCTTTGGTATCGCAGGCTTCGTAATGATCACCGGCTACATCTTCGTAACAGCTCTTTGCGGCTCTATGGTGCGCGACCACACTCCCGAGGGCGCAGTTGGTAAACTTCAGGGCGTTCGTATGGTATTCAGCGTGCTTATTCCTATGATTATCGGCCCTATGATCGGTAACGGCATCAATAAGGCAGCAGGCAATCTTCTTGAAAATCCCGGTGCTGATGCTATGACCACAAGTTATATTCCCGCACCCGAAATTTTCCTTGTTGGTGCTATTGCAACTCTTTTAATCTTCCTTGTTATTCCATTTCTTACAAAAACAGAGAAGAGAAATAGTGCAGAGTAAATAAAAAGTTTAAAATATCACGAATTTCTATTTACTTTTTCAAAAAACTGTGATAAAATATTCTTTGGCACTAAAATTTTAACTAAATAAATAAAAATACTAATAAAAACTACTTTTATGGAGGACAACCATGATAGAAAGAAAGAAAATTTCTATGGATGGTAACACCGCTGCCGCGCACGTTTCTTATGCGTTCACAGAGGTTGCTGCCATCTACCCAATCACTCCCTCCAGCCCTATGGCTGAGGTTACAGACACTTGGTCTGCTTCTGACAAAAACATCTTTGGCGAGCCTGCGAAGAACATCTTCGGCCAGAACGTTAAGGTTGTAGAGATGCAGTCCGAGGCGGGCGCTGCAGGTGCCGTACACGGCTCTCTTGCTTCCGGCGCTCTTACCACCACTTATACTGCTTCTCAGGGACTTCTTCTTATGATCCCCAACATGTATAAGATCGCAGGTGAGCTTCTTCCTTCGGTAATTCACGTTTCCGCAAGATGCGTAGCTTCCCACGCTCTTAACATTTTCGGTGATCACTCCGACGTTTATGCTTGCCGCCAGACCGGTTACGCTATGATGGCAGAAACAAACGCACAGGAAGTTATGGACCTTGGTGCAGTAGCACACCTCTCCACCATCCAGGGCAGAGTTCCTTTCCTTAACTTCTTTGACGGCTTCCGTACCTCTCACGAGATTCAGAAGGTTGCTGCTTGGGATTATAAGGATCTTGCAGAAATGGTTGATATGGACGCTGTTCAGGCTTACCGCGACAGATCCCTCAACCCCGAAACTCCCGTTCTCCGCGGCTCCGCAGAAAACGGCGACATCTTCTTCCAGCACAGAGAAGCTTGCAACCCCTACTATGATGCTCTTCCCGCAATCGTAGAAGAAAATCTTGCTAAGGTTAATGCAAAGCTTGGTACAAACTATAAGCTCTTCAACTACTACGGCGCTCCCGATGCAGACAGAGTTATCGTTGCTATGGGCTCCGTTTGTGATACTGCAGAGGAGGTTATCGACTACCTTCTTTCCAAGGGCGAAAAGGTTGGTCTTATCAAGGTAAGACTTTACAGACCCTTCGTTGCAGAGAGATTTGTTGAAGCTATTCCCGAAACCTGTAAGGTTCTCTCCGTTCTTGACAGAACAAAAGAGCCCGGTTCTCTCGGTGAGCCTCTTTACCTTGACGTTGTTGCCGCTCTTAACGAGGTTGGCACAAAGCATCCCAGAGTTCTCGGCGGTAGATACGGTCTTGGTTCTAAGGATACAACTCCTGCTTCCATCTTCGCAGTTTATGAGAACATGGCAGGCGAGAAGAAGAACCACTTTACAGTTGGTATTGTGGACGACCTTACCGGTCACTCCCTCGAGGAAAAGGTAGCTCCCGATACAGCTCCTACCGATATGATCCAGTGCAAGTTCTGGGGTCTCGGTGGTGACGGTACCGTTGGTGCTAACAAGAACTCCATCAAGATCATCGGTGACCATACCGATAAGCATATTCAGGCATACTTCCAGTACGACTCCAAGAAGACCGGTGGTATCACAATTTCTCACCTTCGTTTCGGTGATTCTCCCATCAAGTCCACCTATTACATCAACAAGGCAGACTTCGTTGCTTGTCATAACAGCTCCTATCTTACCAAGTATGATATGATCTCTGACGTTAAGCCCGGCGGTACATTCCTTCTTGACTGTCAGTGGACAGATGCAGAGCTTGATG
>JAZORT010000039.1:0-81173 GCA_045656745.1 Eubacteriales bacterium
TTTTATATACGTAAGGGACTCACTAGTAAATCAGATAGAGCCAGCCGCACCGTAATCGGGGCGGCTGTATTATTTAGCAAATTAAGTCGGGCAATTTCTTTCAAATTGTTCTATAATATTCGTGTAAGGAGGTGAACAGAAGTGGATGAGCATATAGAAGCGGTTCAAAAAATGCAGGATTACATTGCGGCACATCTGGACGAAACGATCACAATAGCTGATCTGGCGAGGGTTTCACATTATTCGCCGTGGTACTCGTATAGGCTTTTTGTGACTCTCCTTCATATGACGCCGGCGGTCTATATCAGGCGAATGAGATTATCTGAGTCCGCGCTCCGATTGAGGGATGAAAAAGTAAAGATCGTTGACGTTGCGTTTGACTTCGGGTTTGAGAGCGTAGATGGCTATCAACGGGCGTTTTACAAAGAGTTTGGATGCAATCCTTACGAGTATTCTAAGTACCCTACACCCATCTATCTGTTCAAGCCTTATGGTGTCAAATATGCAAACAGAAAGGACAAGAAAGACATGAGCGAAGTAAAAAGTATTTTCGTGCAGGTTGTTGAGAAGCCCGAGCGAAACGTCATTATCAAGCGCGGAAAGACCGCCACGCATTACTTTGAATATTGCGAGGAGGTGGGATGCGACGTATGGGGGCTTCTTTGCAGTATCAAATCCATTAGCGGCGAGCCCGTCTGCCTCTGGCTTCCGCCACAGCACGTTCTCCCGGGCACCTCAGAGTACGTACAAGGCGTTGAAGTATCAACCGACTACGCGGGACAGATCCCCGATGGGTTCGACGTTATCAAGCTACAAAAATGCAAATACCTGATGTTCCGCGGCGAACCCTTTGCAGAGGAAAACTTTGAGGATGCGATCCGTGAAGTTTGGACGGCTATCGAAAAATACGATCCCTGCATCGTCGGGTATGACTGGGATAAATCCAATCCCCGTATACAGCTTGAACCCATCGGAACAAGAGGATATATCGAACTGCTTCCCATAAAAGAAATTTGATCAATTTTAGAAACAAGAGAAAACACGGCATACCTTTTGGGGTGTGCCGTGTTTTTTTAGCTGATCTTGTGGTGAAATTCTGTCTTTATTTTCCTGCTTCGCGCAGTTTTTTGATGCTATCCTCACGAAGCTGATCGCGAAGGGCTTTTGTCCAGGGAGACCACTCGGCGTTTTCGGCGCCGTAGACCAGGTTTTCCTCGTATTCAAAGGGGATCCAGGTGGAGAGGTCGGCTTCGTTGTGGGAAACAACCGCCTCCATATTGTCAAGGGCTTTGAAGAGCTTGGCCTCGGGGGTGGCGAGGGCGTTCATTTCGTCAAACAGCTCCTGCAGCTCGGCGCAAAGCGGGGCGGGGAGCTCCAAAAGCAGATTTCTGACTGCCTTTTCTTCCTCAACCTCGTTTTGCTCGGTTTTGTAAAAGGAAGGAATATCGCCTGTGATGGCCTCGCCGAAATCGTGGACGAGGCACATTTTGATGACCTTGTTCATATCCAGATCGGGATATTCGTCGGCGGCCAGCAGCGCCATGACCGAAAGGCGCCAAGAGTGTTCGGCCACCGACTCCTGCGTGCCGGAGGTCGTCCACGAGTGACGGGTATTGCACTTTAATTTTTCAATTTTATGCAAAAATTCAAGATATTGTACGGGATTCATTTTGAGGGAGTTCCTTACGATCAAAATTTGAAAAAATTCTACCATATTATATCACAAAGCGACGGCAAAATCAATAAACTGTCTATGAATTTACATTCAGCGGTGATCGGACGATATTTTCACACGGCACTTGCAAAAATGACGGATGCGCGAGCGCGGAAAGGCATTTTGGTGAATAAAACGAAAGGAAAGGGCGAAAATGTGAAAGTTTCGTATAAAAAACTTGCAAAAAATATATGGGAAAATATTGACAACAACCGACAAAGGTGCTACAATAAAAGGGTATTATTGAATTTTCTTTCAATGAAATTTATTTTCCGGAGGATATTCCTATGAGTTTTAAGAGTGCATACCTGAACGATCTTTTGGATCGTGTCATCAAGCGCAATCCCGGTGAGTCTGAGTTCCATCAGACGGTTAAAGAGGTTCTCGAGTCCATCGAGCCCGTTCTGGAGGCGCGCCCCGACTACATTGAAAGCGGCGTTGTTGAGAGAATGGTTGAGCCTGAGCGTATCATCAAGTTCCGCGTTCCGTGGGTAGACGATAACGGCAAGGTTCAGGTAAACCGCGGCTTCCGTATTCAGTTTAACAGCGCGATCGGTCCTTACAAGGGCGGTATTCGCTTCCATCCTTCGGTAAACGAGAGCATTATCAAGTTCCTTGGCTTCGAGCAGACCTTCAAGAATTCCCTCACCTCGCTTCCTATGGGCGGCGGTAAGGGCGGCGCTGACTTCGATCCTCAGGGCAAGTCCGACATGGAGGTTATGCGCTTCTGCCAGAGCTTCATGACCGAGCTTCAGAAGTACATCGGTGCAGACACCGACGTTCCCGCCGGTGATATTGGTGTTGGTGCGCGTGAGGTTGGTTATATGTTCGGTCAGTACAAGCGCCTTCGTGACGAGTTTACCGGCGTTCTGACCGGTAAGGGAATTCCTTACGGCGGATCTCTCATCCGTCCCGAGGCTACCGGCTTCGGTGCCGTTTATTACACCTGCGAGATGCTGAAGTACTTCGGTGACGATATCAAGGGCAAGACCGTTGTTGTTTCCGGCTTCGGTAATGTTGCTTGGGGTACTTGTAAAAAGGTTGCGGAGCTTGGCGGTAAGGTTGTTGTTATCTCCGGTCCCGACGGCTACGTTTACGACGAAGAGGGTGTTGTTACTCCCGAAAAGATTAACTATATGCTCGAGATGCGTGCTTCCTGCCGTAACAGAGTTGAGGACTATGCTGAGAAGTTCGGCGTTCCCTTCTTCAAGGGCGAAAAGCCTTGGGGCGTTAAGGCAGACATTCTTATGCCTTGTGCAACTCAGAACGAGGTTCGCGAGGCTGACGCTGCAAAGATTATTGCAAACGGCGTGAAGTACTATGTTGAGGTTTCTAATATGCCCACCACCAACGAGGCGGTTGCTATGCTTAAGGAAGCAGGCGTTATCGTTGCTCCTTCTAAGGCTGTTAACGCAGGCGGTGTTGCTACCTCAGGTCTCGAAATGAGCCAGAACTCTATGCGTTACTCCTGGACCGCTGAAGAGGTTGACGAAAAGCTCAAGATGATTATGAAGAACATCTTCGACGCTTCCGTTGCGGCAGCTAACAAGTACGGTCTTGGCGATGATCTCGTTGCCGGTGCAAACATTGCAGGATTTATAAAGGTTGCCGACGCAATGATGGCACAAGGCGTTTGCTAATTTTTAATATGTAATTTTTGGTTAAAATCCTCGATTCATTCCTCGACGTATTCGTATACGCCTTCGGAACGTAATCGGGGATTTTTCCTCAAAAATTCCTATCTTAAAAATCAGCAAAAATACTTCGAGTATTGTTTCGCATTTGTTGAGTATGGGGGATGTTACTTTTTTGAAAAAAAGTAACGCAAAAAACTTTAATATGGTGTACTTTTTATGGTACACAAAGATTGACAATATTCTGTTTTTGTGCTAAAATAAAAGAAAACTAAGTTTCGGAGGAAAAAATGGCAAGGTCGGAAAAACAAAAGCAAAAGCTTTTCAGACTCCTTGAGATACTGATGCGCGAGAGTGACGAGAGCCACGGGCTTTCAATGCCCGAGATAATTTCCGCCCTTTCGGAATACGGCATTACCGCCGAGCGTAAAAGCATATACGATGATATAATAACCCTCGGCGAGCTGGGATTTGACATAATTACTCTGCCCACAAGACCGCCGAAATATTCTCTTGCAAGCCGTCCTTTTGAAATTTCTGAGCTAAAAATGCTTGCGGACGCGGTTGCTTCTTCAAAATTTATCACTACCGAAAAAAGCCGCGAGCTTATTGACAAGCTCCGTACCTTTGCGGGAAAATACCGCGCAGGTGAGCTTTCCCGTCAGGTCTATGTTGAGGACAGAGTAAAGACGATGAACGACTTTTCGGTAGAAAATATCGAGCTTGTTAACCGCGCTATAAACGAGAATAAAAAAATCAACTTCCGTTATTTTGATTACGGGGTAAACAAAGCGCGTATCTTCCGTCACGACGGCTTAAAATACCTTGCAACTCCTCTTTCTCTTATAAGAAATGATGAAAATTATTACCTCGTTGCCTTTGACGAGAGGGAAGGGGTAAACAAGAATTTCCGTATTGATAAAATGTCGGATGTTACCCTGACCGACGAGCCGAGAAACAAAGCCTGCCTTGAGTCCAGGTTTAACCCCGCGGAATATTCCAATAAGGTGTTTGGAATGTATGGAGGCAGGGAGGAGCTTGTCACCCTTGAATGCCGCGAGAGGCTCTCGGGCGTTATTATCGACCGCTTCGGACGGGAAAACAGCTTTATAAAGACCGAATTCGGCTTCCGCGTCAGCCTTAGAGTGATGATAAGCCCTAACTTTTTCGCTTGGGTCTTAGGCTTTGGCAAGGATATGCGTATAATTGCGCCCGAGGCGGTGAGAGCAGAAATGCTTTTAAGACTTCGTGACACAATGGAGATTTATAATGAAAAAATATAAGGTGATTGCTTTCGACCTTGACGGCACTCTCTCAAACCCCGAGCGCGGACAGCTTACGGGCTTTGAATACGCTTTTAAAAAGCACGGAATAAGCTATCCCTCAAGAGAGTGGCTGAAAAGGTATATCGGACCGCCGATACACGACTTTTGGCAAAAGGATTTTGGACTTACTCTTGATAAGGTTATAGAAATGATAGAAACTTACAGAGAGTATTACAATGTTTACGGCTGGCGTGAAAACGACCTTTATGAGGGAGTTCACGAAACGCTCGCTGCTCTAAAGGAAAAAGGCTACACCCTTGTCGTTGCAACGGGAAAGCCCGAGGGAGTTGCCAACAAAATACTCCGCCTCTTCGGCCTTACAAAATACTTCGCCTTTATCGGCGGAGCAACAGAGGACGACTCAAGGCACAGAAAAGCCGATATTTTAAAATTTGTCTTAGACAATATCGGCGCAAAGGCAGACGAAACCGTCCTCGTTGGCGACCGCAAGTTTGACGCAGAGGGCGCAAATGCCCTTGGAGCAGACTCTATCGGCGTTACCTGGGGTCACGGCTCTCTTTCCGAGCTTGAAGAAGCATCCTTCAGCTATATCGTAAGCTCCCCCGACGAGCTTTTGAAGCTTTTTATGTGAATAACAAAACCCGAAAATCCTTTCTTTCGATCGAGATTTTCGGGTGTTTTTTTTGTTAATAAGTCCTATCGCAGCAAAGCCTTTAAAAATCAGCTCAAATCGCCGTTTTTGTACGCCTCGCGAAGGAGCATAAGGTCGGTAATTTTGTCGATAATTTCCTTGCCCTCGTCGGTTTCAATACGCTTTATTCGGCTTTTTCTTACCTCAAAAACTGCCGTATCGTGCATTATGTCGGCATTGTTTTTTATTGCGTCCTCCTTGCCCGAGAACGGTGCGTGGGCAGAAATTCGCATACCTTCGGAGTTGTAAATGAGGGTATATCCCGCAATTCCCGTCTTGCCGAGAAAGGCGTGACAAAAGCCGCCGTCGATAAGAATGAGCTTACCGCCCGCCTTTATGGGACTTTGTCCCTTTTCAACGGGAATGTGGCCGTTTATAATATGGGACATCGAGCCTCCGACACCGAATTCAACAAGAATTTTTTCGGCAAGAGCAGGGTTGTCCCAGGTTTTGTAATAGGCGTTTCTCGGCTCCTTGTGAGTGGCGGGATCGTTAATCAAAAGGCGCTCAAAGGTGGCAATGCACTCTCTTCCCGCAAGGGGTGAGTTTCTTCCGCACCACAAAAACCACATAAAGTCAAGAGCGCGTCTGCTTTTTACAAAATACGCCTCTCTTGCCATTTTGTCGCAGTAGTCCATAAGAGCCTTACCGCACCTGCCCTCTGCTGCGGGCAAGGGGAGAAATTCGCCGTCCTCGTCCATTGGCACAGAGCCGTGAAGAATAAGGTTGCGGTTGTAAACTGTGTACATACTGCCAACCTTGTACAAAAAGCCGATGTGCCTTTGGAGCTTTTCGGAGCTTTGGAATGCCTTCTTTAAATATGCGGTAACATCCTCCTCCCGCTTCGAGAGGGAATATGGGTTTTCCTTATCAAGTGTTGGGAAATCTGTGTCAACAAGAGGGTATCTTACCCCATCAATAACGACCTCTCCGTTATCGATCTTGTCAAGAAGAAGCCTCTTTGCCATACCGAAATCGGGATTTCGCAAAATAAGCTGACCCTCGAGCTTAAAGCAGAGTATAGCGGCAGCCTTTCTCATTGCGGCAAGCAGGGGCGCATCGTCACCCAAAATAGCAATACCGCCCTCGTCACCCTTCGGCATATACGCCGTAAGGTCGGTGTTAAGGTAAACCTCTCTTGCAAAATCGGCAAGAGGACGGAGCGAAATTCCGTAGCCAACCTCAATAAAATCAAGGTTTTTATAGGTTAGAGAGTTAAAGAGCGCGCCGAAAATACAAACCTCCGAGCCTGCCGAAGCACCCATCCAAAGGGCGTCGTGGTTGCCCCATTGAATATCAACGGCGTTTTCGCCCGCAAGCTCGTCAAGAATTTTGTCGGGTCTTGCTCCTCGGTCAAAAATGTCGCCGACAATATGGACTCTGTCTACCGCAAGGCACTTTATAGCGGTAGAAAGTGCTTTTATCAGCTCCTTTGCAACGCCGATTCTTATCACCGTTTTAATGCAGTTTGGAATCATTTCCTCTCTGCCGTAGCCGTTGCCGGGATAAAGCATCTCGTATATAACTCCGGCAAACTCGCCTGCCGAAGCCATTCTCTTTAACACCTTTTTGCGGGTGTATTTTGCGCTGACAGACTTTAAAAGCTCGGTGAGCGAGAGTATGATCCTCTCCTGCTTTGCCTCATCAAGAGTAAGGTTGCCAAGCTTTTCGTCAGGGTAATATACAATAGAGCAAAGCTCGTCAATCTCTTCCTTTGACATCCCGTCTTCGAAAAGACGCTCAAGCTTTCGCCGGATAACTCCCGAGGCAGAGCGCCGAATATGCGAAAAGGCCTCGTATTCTCCGTGAAGGTCGCTTAAAAAGTGCTCTGTGCCCTTAGGCAGATAAAGCTCGGTGCCGAGTGAAACAATCTCTGCCGAGACCGCCTCTGCGTTAGGATAATCTCCCTTTATCGCCTTTAAAAATTTAATTTCGTGTTCCTGCAACATAAAAATCTCCAATAAATTCGGCAAATTCCCGAATTATGACAATCTCCGTTATACAAAGGACGTATTTACCTTAAATTATAACGGAGAAATCTTTTTTGTTAGCTTTTTTATGAAAATTACTTTGTTTTATTATACAATATAAGCCTTTTTAATTCTTACTGCAATCTTGGGACGGTCGTTGTAATCGGTGGGGATAGAAGCAATTTCGTCAACCGCCTCAATGCCCGATACAACCTTGCCGAAAGCCGCATACTGACCGTCGAGGTGAGGCGCATCAGCGTGCATAATAAAGAATTGAGAGGATGCGGAGTTAGGGTCGAAAGCTCTTGCCATAGAGATAACACCGCGGGTGTGCTTTAAGGTGTTGTTTACGCCGTTTGCTCTAAACTCGCCCTTAATATTCTCTTTTGCACCGCCCATTCCGTTGCCGAGAGGGTCACCGCCCTGAATCATAAAGCCGGGAATAACTCTGTGGAATGTAAGTCCGTCATAAAAGCCCTCGCCCACAAGCTTTTCAAAATTCTTTACGGTTATGGGAGCAACATCGGGGTAAAGCTCGATCTCTATCTTTTGACCGTTTTCCATTTCGATAACTACCATTTTAAAAAAATCTCCTTATATATTGTTATAATTTATTGCTTTGTGATTATACTTATTTTAGAATAAAATTTTTGGGGGATATATGAAAAGAGAGCGCGCCGAATATGTTTTAATAGTGATGTTAGCCCTCATTTGCGCGGGGGTGCTTCTCTTCGTTTCTATGAAATACGCCCTGCCGATGCTCTCGCCCTTTCTTATCGCCTGGGGAGCTGCCTTTGCGGTAAGAGCCCCCGCCGAGTTTCTTTCAAGAAAAACGCACATCTCCCCGAGAGTTATCCGCCCCGCACTCGCGGTAATTTTGGTGCTTTTGGCGCTTGGGGTATTCGTGCTTCTCGGCTTTTGGGTCGCAGACTTTATCAGCCGATTTTTAGAGGATATTACCGAGGGCGGAAAGCTTCGCGTATTTCTTGCGGGCTTTGCCGAGCCTGCTCTTCCAATACTCGGCAACCAAATGCCAAAGGAAATTGCCGAGGCGGTGAGCGAGGGAATAAGAGCCTTGCTCTCCTCGCTTCTTGAAAGGCTCGGAGGAATTCTGACCTCTATTGTCAGCTTCCTGCCAAAGGCGCTTTTCTTTATCTTAATAACCCTGATTTCTCTTATCTATTTTTCGATAGACCTTGAGCGTATAAACGAAAAAACAAAATCGTTTTTGCCTGGGAAATGGATACAGACTATCTCTGCTCTAAAGAGCAAAACATTCGGTGCAATCGGCAAATATGTCAAGTCTTATTTACAAATAATGCTAATTACCTTCTTTATAATGCTTGTCGGCTTCTTAATTTTAAGGGTAAAAGACGCTCTTGTTGTTGCGCTGATTGTAGCAGGACTTGACCTTTTGCCCGTCCTTGGGGTCGGGGTAGTGATGATACCCTGGAGCATTTTCGCCTTTGCAACGTCAGACACTAAAACGGGCGTGGGGCTCGTTGTCATCTTCGTTGTATATACCGTTGTGCGCGAGCTTCTCGAGCCGAAAATTCTAGGCAAAAGCCTTAATATTCACCCTATCGTAACGCTGATAAGTCTATACCTCGGCTACGGACTTTTTGGCATTTTCGGGCTTGTAACATTCCCGATTTTAGCCGTGCTTATAGCTCCCTTATTTAAGAAAGACAAGTCCTCCGAGGTCGGCTAAGCCCTCCTCCGAGAGCGAGTGGGGAATATAGCCCATATCTCTTATTGCTTTTTCAATTTCGGCGCCGTTTTTGTGAAGTCTTAAATTTCCGAGAAAATAAACCTTGTTGCCGAAAACGCCCGACGCACCGCCGATAAAGCCGTACTCGTGAGGGGGCAGGGCAATATTGCCGTTTTCGATAAGCAGGGTGTTTATCCCCTCGTTTGAAATCGCCTTTTCGAGTCCGCTGTCGGATGTAACCGCAAGGCTCTCCCCAACAGATAAACAAACGCACCCCGGGTAGCCTTGGTTTGTGTTTACAATTTTAAACCCCTTTGCTTTTACAAAGTCCAAAATAGCGGGCGAAATGCTCTTTTCTCTCAAAAAAACGCTCTTTCCGATGACCTTTGCGTTCATCTTGCAATCCTCGGGATATTTTGCCGAGAGAGTGTCAGAGGTAAAACGGAGCTTTATATTCGGGTGATATTCTCTTATATCGCTGAAAACGAAGGGGGCTGTGTCGCAATACTCGCAAGGAGTAAAAAGCTCGCCCTCGCAGAAAAAGACAAGGCTGTCAGGGTGGGATGCGATAGCTTCGCCAAGACCCTTGTGGGCGGGGAGCTTTATAACATTAAATCCCTCTTTCATAAGACCCCTCTCACAAAGGGGACTTATCCTTTCATCAACCAAAACACTTATCATAAATGCTTAAATAATCAAAAAACTCTGCCTCATCAGCAGAGTTTTTGACACCTTAGATACGCTCAACCTTACCGGAGCGAAGGCAACGGGAGCAAACATAAACGGTAGTGTTAGCGCCGTTAACTTTAGCTTTAACTCTACGAATGTTGGGCTTCCAGGTTCTGTTGGTCTTGCGGTTGGAGTGAGAAACGTTATGTCCAAAGGTAACGCCCTTACCGCAGATACTGCACTTAACCATTTTAACACCTCCAAAAATCCCGCTCTGACGAGCGTAATTTTATATAAATTTATTTGATTACACAAATCAGCGAGGACTATTATATCATATTGAATAGAAAAAAGCAAGTAGTTTTTGAAAAAAAGTGAAAAAAATTGTAATAATTTTATTTTTGGTTAAGATGCATACGATAATAGGCTTTTCGATAGCTCGAGGGCGAGACTCCCTCGTGGTAGGTGAAGAATTTTAACATATACTTATATTCCTCAAAACCGTACTTCGAGGATATTTCCGCAAGAGTTGCCTCGGTCATAAGCAGGTCGCACTTTATGGACTCCAGCCTTACCGAGTCGATATATTTTTTTAAGCCCACGCCGAGCTTTGTTTTAAAGAGACGGTTTAAATAATCTTCATTATAATTATATCTCTCGGCAATATCCGAAGCCTTCATAGGGCTTTCGCGGTTTACGCGAATGTATTCCTTGATTTCGCTGATAAGCTTTCCGTCCCCGTCAGCCTTTCCGTGGGTAATCTCGGCAAGGAGCACCTTTATCAGCGAGTCGGCGCATTCCTTTGGGTACTCCTTTTGCTCGGAGTAGTGAAGAAGCTCCTTTGTAAGAGTCTTAACTCTCTCCAGATTTTTAGGCACAGAGAGCCTGCTCGGTAGCTCGCATTCCTCCGCTCCTATAAAGTGAAGCCAGAAAAACGAAAGATTTTCGCCCTCCTCATATCCGCCGTGGCGCTCCCCCGGGAGTATTCGCAAAACCTCGCCCGGCTTTAAGCAGTATTTTTCGTCCTCGATAAACATTTTTACCTGACCCGAAAGAACAATTATAAGCTCGGTGGAGTCGATAGTCCTTGTAATATGCTTCCACGAGCCCTTGGAAACAAACTTTCCGCCTCTCAAAAAGGTTAGGTTTTCGTACATAGTCGGATTTTTACTCCTTTTTTCGCTTTTTGGGGTTGCTTTATAGGATATATATTTGCTATAATTATAGCATAGAAACTATAAAATGTCAACGGGAAGGGCTTTAAAATGGAAAACAAGATAAAAACCGTACCTTACTATGAAACAAAAATTACCGACGGATTTTGGAAAGACAGACAAGAGCTTAACCGCCGTGTTACCATAAAAGCGGTCTATGATAGATTTTACGAGACGGGAAGAATAGGCGCCTTTAAGTTTGATTGGAACGGCGACGAGGAAACAATGCCTCACTATTTCTGGGACTCGGATGTTGCAAAGTGGATTGAGGGCGTTGCTTACCTTACCAAGGAAAAGCCCGAGCCCGCTCTTGAGGCTCTTTGTGACGAAATAATCGATGATGTAATTAAAAACCAGGGCGAGGACGGATATTTTAACATTTATTTTACCGTAGTTGAGCCCGACAAGCGCTTTGCCGACAGAGATAAGCACGAGCTTTACTGTGCAGGCCACCTCTTCGAGGCAGCGGTTGCATATTTCGAAGCAACGGGAAAGAGAAAGCTCCTTGACGCTATGTGCAAATATGCCGACTATATCTATGACCGCTTTATGATAAAGCAGGATGCGGGATTTGTTACCTCGGGTCACGAGGAGATAGAGCTTGCTCTCTTCCGCCTTTATGAATGTACGGGCGAGAAAAGGTATTTCGACCTTGCCGAATTCTTCATTAACCAAAGAGGAAACAACGATAAGGATCCGACTCTCTCTCCCACCGCCACCCACGCCTACAATCAGTCCCACCTCCCCGTAAGACGTCAAAGAACCGCCGAGGGACACGCCGTAAGAGCGATGTATATTTACTCGGCAATGGCTGACCTTGCAAGATATACCGATGATAAAGAGCTTTTTGTTGCCTGCGATGCTATTTTTGACAATGTTGTAAGCCGAAGAATGTATATTACGGGCGGTGTGGGCTCAACCGCAACGGGCGAGGCGTTTACAGTAGATTACGACCTCTCCAATCTTCTTGCTTATTCAGAAACCTGTGCCGCGATCGGTCTTGTTATGTTTGCAAACAGAATGCTTACCATAAAGCCCGATTCCAAGTATTCCGACATTGTTGAGCGTGTCCTTTACAACGGCTTCCTCTCCTCGACATCTCTTTCGGGAGACCACTTCTTCTACCGCAACCCCCTTGAAACTATGCCCTATCTCTTAACGCGAGATAAGGTAGCAGAGTATTATATGATAAAATTCCCCCTTTGCGAGCGAGTTAAGGTGTTTAAAACCTCCTGCTGTCCCTGCAACATTGTGCGCTTTGTTTCCTCAATGAGCAATCTTGTTTTCGGTGATGACGGGGATAGACTCTTCATTCATCAGTATATGAATGCCGAAACCGAGCTTAAAAGGGACGGCAAGACTGTTAAGGTAAATATAAACACCCGCTTCCCCGAGGACGGAAGGGTAGAAATAAAGGTATCGGGCGCGAGCCTTCCCATAGCCGTAAGAATACCCTATTGGCATAAGGGCTACAAGGGCGAAACCAAGGACGGATATGCCTATTTCGACCTTTGTGACGGTGAGAGCGTTTGCCTTGACTTTGATATGACTCCAAGATTTGTTGAAGCCCGCCCCGAGGTGCTTTTCTCTGCGGATAAGTGTGCGGTAATGCGCGGTCCCGTAGTCTATTGCTCGGAGGCTGTGGATAACGGACCCTATCTTCGTAACATAAGACTTGACAGATGTGGTATAATAGATGTGTCAGACTCCTCCGAGTACGGAATGCCCACCCTTTTGGCAGACGGCTATCGCCGAGTATTGCCCGAGGACGCACCCCTTTACAGCGAGGGACTTTCCAAATACGAGCCCACAAAGGTAAAGATGATACCCTACTATGCCTTTGCAAACAGAGGCGAGTGCGAGATGACGGTTTGGCACAATATTAAAGTATAAAGGCAAATAAAATGAAAAGCTATAAGGTTGTAGTAAGCGATCTTGACGGAACGCTCTTGAACGGAAAAAAGGAAATCAGCGAAGAAAATCTTCTTGCCATAAGAGAAATGGCAGAGCGCGGAGTGCATTTTGTTGCTTCGAGCGGAAGATGCCTTTCCGAGTTTCCTAAGGAAATATTGGCAATCCCCGAAATAAAGTATGTTTCCTGCTCCGACGGCGCGGTTATTTATAAAAAAGAGGACGGCACCCCCATAGTAAAAAACTATATGCCCCCCGACCTTGCCACAGCCTGCGCCGACATAATTGCCGACTACGACACTATGACCCTTCTCCATAAGAAGGGCGAGCTTTATATCGACAGAGATAAAAACAATCACGAAAAGCATATTTATTTCAACGCGCCCTATGCCTTTGAGTATGTTGCAAGCCTTGTGGGCATTGAAACCGACAGCACCTTGGACGAGGCGCGGGGAAATAGCTTTGTTGAGCTTTTTTGCCCCTTTTTCCGTTATGAAAAGGAGCTTTTGGAATGCGTGGAGAGGCTTCGCGCCCTTGGTAACGTGAAGATTGCCGCCTCGGAAAAGTATAATATTGAAGTGTTTTACGAGAGCGCCGGAAAGGGCAGGGCGCTTTATCCCCTTGCCGAATTTCTCGGCTGCGATATTTCCGAGATAATTGCCGTAGGCGACTCGAAAAACGATATTGAAATGGTTGAGCAAGCAGGGCTCGGTCTTGCTATGAGCAACGCTATGGCAGAGCTAAAGGAAACCGCTGATTGCATTATCTGCTCAAACGAAGAGCACTCCGCAAAATACATTCTTGAAAATTATATAAAATAAACCTTTCGGTTATTATATCCCGGAGCCTCTCATATTCTTTTATGAGAGGCTTTTGCCTATATTTTTTCCGAGGGCGTAATATGGATTCAAGATTAAGATTTTATAAAAGCGGGCTTATGCTCACCTTTGTAGCCTTGGCTATGCGAACGGTGTCTTTGTTTTTCGGAGCATTTATTTCTCGAACAGTGGGCGCCGAGGGAGTTGGAATTTACACTCTTATTATGACCGTTTATTCCTTTGCGGTGACCTTTGCAACCTCGGGCGTGAGTCTTACGGTAACAAGGCTCGTTGCCTCGAAAATAGGAGAGGGAAAGGGCGCAGAGGTGGTCGGTGTCCTTAAAGCCTCTTCGGCGTATGCCCTCTTTTTTGGCGCGGTGGCGAATTTTCTGCTATTTTTCGGCGCGGAGCTTTTGGGAGAGGGAGTCCTTGGTGACGCGCGGACTGTTGACGCTATACGGGTTTTGTCCTTTTCCTTGGCGCCGATAGCTCTCGGCTCGGTTTTTTCGGGCTATTTTGTGGGTGTAAAGCGGGTCGGCTTTAACGCATCGGTTCAGGTAATTGCTCAATTTGTGAAAATATTCCTTACAACAGTCCTTGTGAGCGCAAGAATAAACGAGGGCGTTGAGCGGGCGGTTTTAGCCCTCTGCCTTTCAATAACCTTAACCGAGCTTTTGGCTTTCGGAATAATTTTTCTCGAGTTTTTGTATGACGGACGAAGGCGCGGGGGCAACAAGCCCTCCTCGGAGCTGTCAGCGGTTGTGAAAATGGCATTACCGCTTGCTTTTTCGGCGTATGTGAGGAGTGCGCTTTTGAATATCGAGCATATCCTTATTCCGCGAAAGCTTCGTCAGCGGGGCGAGAGCGAGGGAGAGGCATATTCTCATTACGGCGCACTGCACGGCATGGCTCTTCCGCTGATACTTTACCCCCTCTCGCCTCTTTCTTCCTTTGCGGGACTTCTTGTGCCCGAGTTTGCCGAGGATATGTCGGCAGGGCGAAATAAAAGAATGGAAAGGGTGGCAACGCGGGCAATGACTCTGACCCTTAGCTATGCGGTTATCTGCGCCACCCTTATCTACCTGTTCGCCGAGGAGCTGGGGTATGTAATATACGATTCCTTTGAGGCGGGGTATTATGTATCTCTGCTCGCCCTCGTTATCCCCATAATGTATCTTGACCATGTTGCCGACTCAATGCTAAAGGGCATTGGCGAGCAGGTGTTTTCTATGTGGGTCAATATAACCGACTCAATGATTTCTGTTGCCCTGGTATGGTTTTTAATACCGCGACTCGGTATTCTCGGCTACGCCCTTGTTATCGTTATAATGGAGGGATATAATTTCTTGCTCTCCGTCTTTAGGCTTAGAAAGAAAATAAAGTTTAAAATAGACCTTGAGGAGGGAATATTTATCCCGCTTTTAGCCTCTGTCGGCTCGGCATTCCTCACCCGTCATCTGTTTTCATTCGAAGGAAAGGGAGCTGTGGGAGTATGGCTTACCTTGAAGATTACATTTGCTCTCTCTGTAACGCTCTTCCTCTTTTTAACCCTGCGCGCCTTGGCAGAAAGACGAAAAAAGAGAGCCGTTTTTGAAAAATAAAAAACAGCGTGTTCGGCATAAAATCAGCCTAAAACACGCTGTTTTGTCAACTCATATTGACATTATTTAAAGAAACTCTGTTGTTCGGAGTCCTCGGAGCTCTTTTTCTTAGACTCCTTTTCTTCATCTTCCTCGTCCTCGCACTCGCGGAGGTCGGTTACATGAACATTCTCAATTCTTCTTCCGTCAAGCTCAAGCACCTCAACCTTTAAGCCGTACTGCTCAAAGGTGTCGCCAACCTCGGGAAGTCTGCCGAGAGCCTCCATGGCCCAGCCGTTGATTGTTACAAGCTCGGACTCGCTTTCGGGATTGATGTCGAGAAGGTCGAAGAGCTTGTCGGTGTTGGATTTACCGGAAACTATGTATTCCTTTTCGCCAACCTCGCGGATTTCCTCGATAACCTCATCGTGCTCGTCCCAAATCTCGCCTACTATCTCCTCAAGAATATCCTCGAGAGTAACGATACCTGCGGTAGAGCCGTATTCGTCGGTAACAACTGCAAGGTGGAGCTGTTTTTCCTGAAGCTCCTTCATAAGCTCGTTAACCTGCTGTGTTGTGGCAACGAACATTACGGGTTTAAGAATATCTGTAATCGGCGTTGCTTTGCCGAATGCCTTAGTGTAAAAGTCTTTGTAGTAAAGAATGCCGATAACATTGTCAAGGTCGTCCTCGTAAATCGGAATTCTGGAATATCCCGATTCGGCAAAGGTCTTTGCAACCGTAGCCTTGTCAGCATCGTGGGGCAGGGCGGTAATGTCTATTCTGGGAGTAAAGATGTCGCTGACCTCAAGGTCGCCAAACTCGATAGCACTCTTGATAAGTGTGCTCTCCTCCTCGTCAATGCCTCCGTCCTCTTCGGCCTCTTCAATAATGGAAATAAGCTCTTCTTCGGTCATACCCTGGTCGTCGTCAGACTTGAATATCTTGCCGAGCAGGGTCTGCCAGCCCTTGAAAATAAGGTTTATGGGGGTGAGGAGTATGCGGACAAGGTTGATAAAGGGAGCAGAGAACAAAACAAACTTTTCGGGCAGCTTCTTCGCTATGGTTTTTGGCGAAATCTCACCGAAAACAAGAACAACCAAGGTCAGCGAAACGGTAGAAACCGTTGCCGCAAGGTCGGCGTTTGAGGTGATGATCTCCGCAAAGAAGAGGGTTGCAAGAGATGCCGCAAGAATGTTAACTATGTTGTTGCCGATAAGTATCGTCGAAATAAGCGAGTCGTAGTTGTCCTCCAGCTTTAAAACGAGCGATGCCTTCTTGTTGCCCTTTTCCGCCATAGTCTTTATCCTCGCCTTGTTAAAGGTGGAAAAGGCGGTCTCGGTTGCCGAGAAGTAAGCAGACAGAATGATACAAACTGCGATTATTACCAGATAGGTTATTAAATGAGGTTCCATGATTTTGTTTTTAGTGAAAATTCCTTTCGAAAATAATTGTTTTTTTGAAAACGGGGAATTAGAAAACAGCAAAAAAAGGCATAACCGTACCCTTTTTTCACAAAAAAAGTGCGGCTAAGCCTGCAAAGACGAATATTTACTTATACTATCGGGACAATTATCCGCGTCCGCGCCGTCGTCCATATTTCCTCCGAAAAAATTCGCTTTTGAGGCATCCCTCAAAGCGTTTTACGCAATATATGATACCATAATTTTTGCCTAAAGTCAATAGCTTTTTTGTTTTTTTGCTCCCGATTTTTTAAAAGAGCAGGCTTTTTACCCCGAAAACAGCCGAAAATGCCTTGAAATTAAAGCGAAAAATATGCTGAAAAAAAGCAAAATACCCCTTGACTTCCTTACATTTATATGCTATAATAGAAAAAAATGTGCCGAAAGGAAGGTAGTTTTTATAGCTATGCCCTCGTTTAACGAAATAATTACTGCCGATTTTGACTTTGCGGCACTTAAAGAGCTTTTCTTTAAGATTTACACAAATCCCACCATCGAGGAGTTTATCTCCCATATCCGTAACTTTATCGAGGGACTTCCTCCTTTTGTTTGGGCGGTTATTTTGGGCGGTCTCGGTCTTGTTCTTTCCAACTTCGGTAAGAAAATTCTCGCTATCCCCACTATCATTCTCTCTGCCGCTTTCGGCTTTGTTATGGGATATTTCGCGCTCTCGCCTCTCCTGGTTTCGCTTGTTGAAAAGCTGGAGTTTTTGCAATCCTTCGTAACTATCGACCCCGTTGTCGTTGGTATAATCTGTGCCGCCATAGGCGCGCTTCTCTTCCTTCCTCTTTACTTTGTTGGATATGTTGCGGGCTTCGCTTATTCGGCTTATATCCTTTCCTATCCTCTGTTCGAGAAGCTTATCGGCGAGGGTGCTGCTCCCTTTGCAGCGCTTGGCGTCCTTGTGGGCGTTGTTATCCTTACCCTTATGTTCCGTAAGTGGGTGGAGATGTGCGGTACTGCCGTTATCGGTGCGTATTTCGTAATGCTCGCCATAAACCAGGTGGTTCTTCTTTATGCGGTTGTCAACTATATTATCTGGGGCGTTCTGGCAGTTCAGGGCGCGGTTGTTCAGATAAAAACAAGACGCAGATATTGATTTTCAAATGCCCGATTTTTTTCGGGCATTTTCTTTTTATATTTTTAATTTTACTTTAATATATATATTGACTTTTTTATAATTTTGTAGTAAAATATTATGGACGGCAAATTTTGCCTTCTTTGTGTGATAATAAAAATAAAAAATATTGCGAAAGCAACCTTATACGGTAAAGGAGCGAAAATGGACAAGAAAAAACAACTTGAACTCTCTCGCAAGGCGAATGATGTTCGCATTGACGTAATCGAAGGAGTCTACAACGCAGGCTGCGGCCATCCCGGCGGATCGCTTTCAATAGCGGACGTTATGACCTACCTCTATTTTGAAGAGCTTAAGGTCGACCCCAAAAATCCTAAGTGGGAGGAGCGTGACCGCTTCGTTCTCTCTAAGGGTCACACAGCCCCCGTTCTTTACGCTGTGCTTGCAGAGCGCGGCTTCTTCCCTAAGGAAGACATCAAAACTTTAAGAAAAACCACCTCTTATCTTCAGGGCCACCCCGATATGAAGGGCACCCCCGGCGTAGATATGACCACCGGCTCTCTCGGCCTTGGCTTCTCTGCCGCTTGCGGTATGGCTCTCTCGGGTAAAATCAATAAGAAGGATTACCGTGTTTACACCGTTCTCGGTGACGGTGAGACCGAGGAGGGTCAGGTTTGGGAGGCGGCTATGTTCGCATCTCACTATAAGCTTGATAACCTTGTTGCAGTTGTTGACTGGAACGGCCTCCAGATTGACGGACCTATTGCAGAGGTTATGAACCCCACTCCTCACGATGAAAAGTTCCGTGCCTTCGGTTGGCACGTAATTTCTATCGATGCTCACGATTTTGGTGCTATCGAGGCAGCGTTTGCCGAAGCAAAGACCGTTTCGGGCAAGCCCACCGTTATTATTGCAAAGTCGGTTAAGGGTAAGGGCGTTTCTTATATGGAAAATGCTTGTGAGTGGCACGGTCAGGCTCCTAAGGAAGACCTTTATAAGGTAGCTATCCAGGACCTTGAGAATATCGCAGCGAGCTTGAAATAAGGAGGAAAAAGAAAATGGCAGATAAAAAAGCAACCAGAGAAGCCTACGGCGCGGCTCTTGCCGAGCTTGGCGAAAAATATGACTTCGTTGTTCTTGACGCAGACCTTGCTGCTGCAACCAAGACCGGAGTATTTAAGAAAAAGTTCCCCGAAAGATTCTTTGACTGCGGTATCGCAGAGGGCAATATGGTAAGCGTTGCGGCAGGTATCGCAACCACCGGCCAGAAGGTTTTCGCAACCTCCTTCGCTATGTTTGCAGCAGGCAGAGCCTATGAGCAGATAAGAAACTCTATCGGTTACCCCCACCTTAATGTTAATATTGTAGGTACTCACGCCTCTATCACCGTTGGTGAAGACGGCGCAACCCACCAGTGCAGCGAGGACCTTGCGCTTATGCGTACCATTCCCGGCATGTCGGTAATCTGTCCCGCAGATGCTACCGAGGCTTATGCCGCAGTTGAGGCTGTTCTTAATCACGAGGGTCCCTGCTATCTCCGTTTCGGCAGATTTGCAGTGCCCGATCTTACCGCAGAAATGCCCGAGTATAAGTTCGAGCTTGGCAAGGGTGTTACATACCGCGAGGGTAAGGATGTTACCATTGTTGCAAACGGATATATGGTACACCTTGCGCTTGAGGCTGCCGAAATCCTTAAAGCTGAGGGTATTGACGCAGGCGTTATCAATATGCATACTATAAAGCCTCTTGACACCGAGCTTCTTGCTAAGGCAGCAAAGAACAGCGGCGCTATCGTTACCGCAGAGGAGCACAGCGTTATCGGCGGTCTCGGCGCAGCAGTTTGTGAGGCTCTTGCAGAGAGCTGTCCCGTTCCCGTAATGCGTGTTGGCGTTCAGGATACCTTTGGCAGAAGCGGTAAGGTGCCCGAGCTTCTTGAAATGTACGGTCTCACCGCACAGAATATTGCAGAGAACGCTCGCCGCGCAATAGCTCTTAAGAAGTAATTTTCAAACGGGAGTCGGTATATGAAAAGAATATTGTTAAAGCTTTCCGGCGAGGCTCTCGCTAACGGAAACGAATGTAATATTTACGATGCGCCCTATGTGGACGAGGTTGCCGCCGCTATAAAGAAGTGCGCGGATAAGGGTCTCGAGCTTGCTCTCGTGGTCGGCGCAGGTAATATCTGGCGCGGCAGAAGCGGTACCGAGATGAACCACACCGCCGCAGACCATATGGGTATGCTGGCAACGGTTATCAACTCTATCTATCTTAAAGACGCACTTATCCGCGCAGGCGCGGAGTGCGAGGTTATGACCGCAGTTCCTATGATGCCCTTTGCCGAGGGATATTCGGCAGATAAGGCAGTTTCCGCTCTCAAGGCGGGTAAGATAGTCATTTTCGGCGCAGGTCTCGGAATTCCTTTCCTCTCCACCGACACCGCAGGTGTTGTAAGAGCGGCTGAAATCGGAGCAGACGCTATGTTTATGGCTAAAAATGTTGACTATATTTATACCGATGACCCCAGAAAAAATCCCGACGCCAAGAAGCTTGAGAGAGTTAAGGCATCGGAGATATTGGCTATGAATCTTAAAGCGATAGATTCTACCGCCGCGGCGTTTTCAATGTCTAACAACCTTCCTATTCACGTTTTCGGCTTCCGCTCTCCCGAGGATATCGTAAGAGCGCTTGCGGGCGAGAAGGTTGGAACTGTAATTACCGCCGAATAATTTAAAATAAAGAAAGGACAGCAAAAAAATGAAACTTGATACCAGAGATTATGAAGCTAAAATGAAAAAGACTCTCACCTCCTATAACGAGAATCTTTCTACTATAAGAGCGGGCAGAGCAAACCCCGACGTTCTTAAAAAAATAAGCGTTGATTACTACGGCTCGCCCACACCTATAACCCAGGTTGCCGAGGTAAAGGTTACCGACGCCCGCACTATTATGATTACCGCTTGGGATAAATCTATCATCAAGGGCATCGAGAAGGCAATTCTTACCTCCGACCTTGGTATTAACCCCCAGAGCGACGGAAGCGCAATCCGCCTTAACTTCCCCCCCACAACCGAGGAGAGAAGAAAGGAGCTTTCAAAGCAGATTGCAAAGCTTGGCGAGGATGCAAAGGTTGCTATCCGTAACATACGCCGCGATGCTAACGATAAGGTAAAGGCTGATAAGAAGAATTCTCTTATGACCGAGGACGAGGCAAAGGCTTCGGACAAGAGCGTTCAGGACCTTACCGATAAGTATATTAAGGAGATCGATGTTATTACCGCGGCAAAGACCAAGGAAATAATGGAAATCTGATTTTCCGAGAGGAGTATTTATATTGGGACTCTTTGAAAAAGGAAAAAAGGAAAACACCCTTGACTCTGTTGCTATAATAATGGACGGCAACGGCAGGTGGGCGAAGGCTCGCGGGCTTGACAGAACGGCAGGGCATATCGAGGGAGCGAAGATAATTCAGGGAATTCTTGAGCATTTTCGTTCTATCGGTGTTCACCATGTCACCCTCTATGCCTTTTCTACCGAGAATTGGAAGCGCCCGAAATACGAGGTTGATATGCTTATGGAGCTTATCTATAAGTACCTCGATACCGTTGTTGTCAAGAAAATAAAAGAGGACGAAAGCTTTGCTATGCGCTTCCTCGGTGACAAGTCGGTGCTTTCGAAAAAACTGAGAGATAAGTGTATTGAGATAGAGAATATGGCAGGGGACCGCCCCTTCGTCTGTAATCTTGCCTTGAACTACGGCGGCAGGGATGAGATTGTCCACGCCGCGAACGCAGCCTTTGCAGACGGGCATACAACCCTCACCGAGCAGATCCTCGCGAAATATATGTACACATCAAAGTCTCCCGACCCCGACCTTGTAATAAGAACGGGCGGCGACTTTAGAATTTCGAACTTCCTTCTTTGGCAGAGCGCCTATTCCGAGTTCGTTATCCTTGACACCCTCTGGCCCGATTTCACTCCCGAAATTCTGGACGAGTGTATTAAGGAGTTTTACTCAAGAGACCGCCGCTTCGGCGGTATAAAGCAATAAATTTGCTTTAATATTTTGTGCTTCGGTACAAAAAAGAATAACAGAGGTTTTAAAAAAAATGAAGATTCGTACTATAACCTCGGCATTTATACTTGCCGTTATGGTTCCGGTGCTTATATGGTCTAAATATCTTATATACCCCATAGTTCTTGCCTTCTTCTCGTTGGCAGCGGTTTTCGAGCTGCTCCGCGTTATCGGGATGCATAAGCACTATGCAATTTCGATACCTGCTTATGTAATGGCTATGGCTCTTCCCGTATTCACCCACGATATTTTTCTTGACCAGGACCCGAGGCTTCAGGTAAACTATATGCTCGTTTCGGTAGCGGTTATATTGGGTTACATGCTTTATATAATGGCTATCGCGGTATTCTCTAAAGGAAAAATAAGGTTTAGTAAGGTAGCCGAGGTATTTCTCTCGGTCACCTATGTGGTAATATCCTTTACGTCGCTTTGCCTTCTCAGGTATATTCCTTACGGCAACCTTTGCTTCTTCCTTGTTTTTGTCTCTGCCTGGGGTACAGATGTCGGCGCGTATTTCGTAGGCTCGCTTATCGGTAAGCACAAGCTTATTCCCGAGGTCAGCCCGAAAAAGAGCGTTGAAGGCTCGGTTGGCGGTATAATATTTGCTGCCATTTGCTTCGTTATCTACGGATTCGTCGTAGAGCAGTATACCGACTATTCCGCAAATTATGTTGTCCTCGTTATTGCGGCTCTCATTCTTTCGGTAATTTCGCAAATCGGCGACCTTATCGCATCTCTTATTAAGAGAGAATACGGAATTAAGGATTACGGCAAAATTTTGCCCGGCCACGGCGGAATAATGGATAGATTTGACTCTATTCTTGCAGTATCTCTGCCTCTTTGTATGATTTGTCTTTGGATCTCTCCCTTTAATTGATTTTTTAAAACCTGCGGCACTGCCGCTGAAACCGCCGCGCTGTTGTGTGGCGGTTTTTGAAACCATATAGGAGGGCGTTTTCGCCCATTCGAAACGGAGATTTAGATGAAAAAAATTGCAATTCTCGGAGCAAGCGGCTCTGTTGGACTTCAGGCGGCAGATGTTGCCGAAAAACGCGGCTACTCTGTGGATTTTCTGTCTGCAAACCGCGATACCTCCGCCCTCGAGACTCTGGCGCGTAAGTTTAAGCCGAAGGCGGTTGCTATGGCTGACGAGGCTTCGGCCTCCGACCTCAGAGCGCGTCTTGCCGACACCGATATAAAGGTGCTCTTCGGTAAGGAGGGCATAATTGAGGGAATAAAGGCCTCCGAGGCTGAAACTGTGGTTAATTCCATTCTCGGTGAGGCGGGTCTTGAGCCTACCCTTGCGGTAATAGAGTCGGGCAAGCGCCTTGCTCTTGCCAACAAGGAGTCCCTCGTTATTGCGGGAGATATAGTAATGAAAAATGCCCGTGAGAAGGGAGTTGAAATACTGCCCGTTGACAGTGAGCATTCGGCTATTTTTCAATCCCTGAGCGCAGGTAAAAAAAGCGAGATACGCCGTATTCTTCTCACCGCCTCGGGCGGTCCATTCCGCGGTAAGAGCCGCGAGGAGCTTAGGCAGGTAACTCTTGAGGAAACCCTCGCTCACCCGACCTGGAAAATGGGCAAAAAAATCACCGTTGACTCCGCAACCCTTATGAATAAGGGCTTTGAGCTTATCGAGGCGGTGCATCTTTTTGAAACTCCCGCTGAAAAAATTGAAATTTTGGTTCACCCCGAGAGCATACTTCATTCGGCGGTTGAATATGTTGATAAGACGGTGATTGGCGAAATGTCAGTGCCCGATATGCGTATGTGCGTTCAGTATGCCGTTGACTATCCCGAGAGGGAGGAGTGCGATTTCGCTCCTCTCGACCTGACAAGGCTCGGAGGTCTCAGCTTCTTTAAGCCCGATTACGATGCCTTTCCGCTTCTCTCTCTTGCAAGGAGAGCTGCAAGCGACGGCGGAGCTATGGGCGCAGTTATGAACGCGGCAGACGAGGAGGCGGTAGCCGCATTCCTTAGCGGAAATCTCTCCTTCCTCGGAATTTCGGACACCGTAATAAAAACCTATGAAAAAATGAGCCGCGCCGCAGCCTGCACCTCTCTTTCGGATATTTTAGAGGCGGCAGCCGAGGCGCGCCTAATCGCAAAAACTTATATAGGAGTAAATTCTTGAACATTCTCTCAACTATTTTCTGGGCGGTTTTAGTCCTTGGATTTCTTATTTTCGTTCACGAGCTTGGTCATTTTATCTTCGCCAGACTCTTTAGAGTGAAAATTAACGAGTTTTCTCTCGGAATGGGTCCGAGGCTTGTATGGTATGATTCCAAAAAAACGGGAATAAAATACAGTCTTGCAATGTTTCCTCTCGGCGGCTTTGTCTCTATGGCGGGCGAGAATGACGAGAGCGATGACCCCAATTCCTTTGATAAAAAGCCTGCTTGGCAAAGGCTGATCATCTCTCTTGCAGGTCCGCTTGTCAATATCCTCGTCGGCCTTATAATGATGATGATTCTCACCTGCTTTATCAATATCGGAAGCACCACCGTTACAAGGTTTATGGACAGAGACGCAGGCGTTGTTTCCTCCGAAAGCTCCGGCCTTATGGTAGGTGACGAGGTTGTCAGAGTAGATGGCAAAAGAGTAAGGTTTTATGACGAGCTTTATTATGAAATACTTCGCTCGGGTCACGAGCCTTGCGACATTACCGTAATCAGGGACGGTGAGGAAATTATCCTCAATGATGTTGTTTTCCCGACACAGCAGTCCTCCGGTCAGGTTTTCGGAATTATGGACTTTAATGTCAAAGCGGCAGACGGCGGCTTCTTTGAGTCGGTAGGCTACGCCTTTTCAAAGACCGTCCTTACCGTAAGAATGTGCGTTGAGGGTATAGTTGACCTGATAAGGGGAAGATTTACCCTTGAGGGCGTTTCGGGCCCTGTCGGAATTTCCGAGGCAATAGGCGAGGCGGCAAGGACCGACCACCTCTCGCTTATAAATCTTGTAGGATTTATCAGTATAAATCTCGGAATAATGAATCTTCTTCCCATACCCGCCCTTGACGGCGGACGCTCGCTTCTTTTGTGCGTTGAAATGATTACTAAAAAACGAATTCCCCCGAAGATTGAGAATACCATAAATGCGGTTGCTTTAGCGCTTCTTCTCGGACTTTCGGTACTGATAATGTTTAAGGACGCTTTTCAAATTATTGCTCGTTAGGAGTATATAAATGGACTACAATTCTTATAGAAGAAGAACAAGGGAGGTTCATGTAGGCAGTCTTAAAATAGGCGGTCTTTCCCCCCTTACCGTTCAATCTATGTTAAATAAGGATACCCGCGATGTTGAGGGCTGCTACCTTCAGGCAAAGGCTCTTGAGGACGCAGGGTGTCAGATAATACGCCTTACCGCCCCCGACATCGAGTCGGTAAAGACCTTCTCGGAGCTAAAGGCGAGAGGAATAAAGGCTCCCCTCGTTGCGGATATTCACTTTAATTACGAGATAGCCCTTCGCGCCATAGAGGCGGGAGTTGATAAAATAAGAATAAACCCGGGAAATATCGGCTCGCTTGAAAAGACCCGCCTTGTTGTTAAGGCGGCAAAGGAAAGAGGTGTGCCTATCCGTATCGGTGTAAACTCAGGCTCTCTTGAAAAAGAGATACTTGAAAAATACGGCTCACCCACCGCCGAGGCTCTTGCAGAGAGTGCGCTTATGCACGCATCTATTCTCGAGGAGCTTGATTTTCACCAGGTAATCCTTTCGGTAAAGTCATCAAGCGTGCAGACTATGATTGGCGCAAGCCGTATTCTTGCCGAAAAAACCGACTATCCTATCCATCTCGGCGTGACCGAGGCAGGGGCAGGGCTTTTCGCAACTGTTAAGAGCAGTGTCGGTATCGGCGCTCTTCTCTCCGAGGGTATCGGTGACACCCTGCGCGTTTCCCTGACGGATGACCCTTGCCGCGAAATTGAGGCGGCGGAGGCCATTCTTCGCTCCCTTGAGCTTTCGGAAAAAGCGGGAATGAATATCGTCTCCTGCCCAACCTGCGGCAGGACGAAAATAGACCTTATCTCCCTTGTTTCGCGCTTTGAGGAAAGAGTAAAGGCTGAGGGGCTTGATAAGAAAAATATTAAGGTAGCAATAATGGGCTGCGCCGTAAACGGCCCCGGTGAGGCAAGAGAGGCTGACATCGGAGTTGCGGGTGGCAGCGGCGAGGCACTCCTTTTCAAAAAAGGAGTGGCAATAAGAAAAATAAAGGAAGCTGATGTTATCGACACACTCATTGGCGAAATAAAGCTTCTTTAAGACAGAAAAAAGGTGTTTTATGCAGACGGAAAAGAAATTTTTTGAAGTATTTTCAAGATATTCTCCCTCGGTAGAGAAGAGGGAGCTGCTTTTGCGCGCGCATTCGGCACGGTACAGATACACAAAGGACCCTATGAGAGTAGAGGTTGACCTTTCCTTTGACTCTCACGAGGACCCGGAGCTTATATACGAGATTGAGGACGAATGCCGCACCCTTTATAACGCAGAGTCCTTTAAAATACTCCCCCATTTTCCTCCCGAGATATTCTCGGAGAAATATTATCCTGAGATTGCCCTTGAGGCTGCAAGCTGCGGTGCTGTGACCCACGGCTTTTTCTCTGGCGCTGATTATACCGATGACGGTGAAACGATAACCGTCTCTATCCCCTTTGAGCAAAGCGGTATCGACTTTGTTAAAAACGCAAACACCGAGGCGATTTTTGCAAATATCCTCTTTAGCAGATACGGCGTAAAGCGCGCGGTAAAGGTTGTAGAGGGCAGCGGCGCTGAGCAAAGGCGTCTTGAATGGGAGCGCAAGAGGGTTGATATAATGAAAAAAGCGGAGGAGGAGAGCCGCGAGCAGCTCCGCCGCGAGCAGGGCGAGATAATGCGCCGCAGAGAAGAGGAGGCGAGAGCCAACGACCCAACCTATGACTTTGAGGCAAAGGCGGGTATCTCTCAGGCAACCGGCGCGCTTGAAATTATAAGCGACACAACCTACCGTATCGGCGCAACTACATATAGCTTTGCCGAGTCGGAGCTTATTTTTGGAGATAATTTCGACATCTTCGAGCCAACCCCCCTGGCAGAAGCTCCAAAGACCCACGGCAGACAAATATTCCTCGGCACCGTCTTTGAGGTATCTCTCAAAGAGACAAGAGCGGGTGACAAAACTAACTGCACCATAGGTATTTCTGACGGCGCATCGGCTATTTATGTAAAGAAAACTTTACTTAACGAGGAAATGGGTTGGGTAAATGACCTTGCAGGCGCGGTAAAGAAGGGAAAGAAAAAGATGCTTCCCGTTGCGGTGCTCGGCAGAGTGCAGACCGATAAATTCGATAACGAGCCATACCTTTCTCCCTATGGAATAAAGCGAATTTCTTCTATTGAAAGAAAGGACAACGCCGAGCAAAAGCGTGTTGAGCTTCACCTCCACACCAATATGTCACAGATGGACGCCATCATCACTCCCAAGGAGCTTGTTGAAACGGCTATCCGCTGGGGGCACAAGGCTATTGCGGTTACCGACCACGGTAATGTGCAGTCTTTCCCCGAGGTAATGCTCGCCCTTGAAGGCTCGGGCAACGAGGACCTTAAAATCCTCTACGGAACAGAGGCGTATTATGTAAACGACACCGCAAGGTGTATTTTCGGTAAAAACTATCCCGAGTTTACGGATGAAATGGTAGTTTTTGATATAGAAACCACCGGTCTTTCCAACCGCACCTGCAAGATAATCGAAATAGGCGCGGCAAGGATAAAGGGCGGGGAGATTATCGATACATTCGATATTTTTGTTGACCCCGAATGTCCTATTCCCGAGGAGATAACCGCCCTCACCTCTATTACCGATGAGGACGTCAAGGGCGCGCCGAAGGAGCGCGAGGCTCTTGAAAAATTCTTTGAATACGCGGGTGATAGAATGCTTATTGCCCACAATGCAAACTTCGATATAGGCTTTATCCGCGTTGCCGCAGAGAGGCAGGGAATACCTTTTAACAATACCTATCTTGACACTCTCGGTCTTTCAAAATATGTAAACCCCGAGCTTAAAAACCATAAGCTTGACACAATAGTTGACCACTATAAGCTTGGTGACTTCCACCACCACAGAGCCTCCGATGATGCCGAAATTCTGGCAAGAATATTCATCGTAATGCTGGAGCGCCTTTCAAAGGAGGGTATAACCGACTTTGAGGGAGTTATGTCGGCAATGGGAGAGGCGGTTGACCCCTTGAAGCTCAACGCCTACCACCTTATAGTGTTTGCGAAAAACAAAGAGGGACTTAAAAACCTCTATAAGCTCATTTCTCAAAGCTATCTTAACTATTACGGCGGCTTCGGCAGACAGAAAAAGGTGCCCCGAATGCCCAAAACCGTTATCGAGCAGCACAGAGAGGGGCTTATCATCGGCTCTGCCTGCGTTTCAGGCGAGCTTTATAACGCCGTCCTTGACGGCAAAAAGCAGGAGGAGCTTGAGGAGCTAGCCGCATTTTACGACTATCTCGAAATTCAGCCTATCTGCAACAACCGCTTCCTCGTTGACGAGGGCAAGGTCAGCGACAACGATGCCCTCCGCGAGATAAACCGCAAGATATACGAGCTCGGCAAAAAGATAGGAAAGCCGGTTTGTGCCACTTGCGACGCGCATTTCGTTAACAAAGAGGACGAAATTTACAGAAGAATACTCCTTGCGGGTATGAAGTTTAAGGATGCCGACAAGGACGAGCCTATTTACCTTCGTACCACCGATGAAATGCTTGAGGAGTTTGCATATCTCGGTGAAGAGGCGGCAAGAGAGGTTGTTATCACCAACCCCAACAAGATTGCCGATATGTTTGAAAAAATAAGACCTATTCCCGAGGGCAGATACGAGCCCGATCTTCCCGGCGCAAAAGAGGAGCTTGAAAGCTCTTGCTGGCAGCGCGCCCACGATTGGTATGGCGACAACCTCCCCGAGGTGGTTGAAAAAAGACTTGAAAAGGAGCTTACCTCTATTATAAAGAACGGCTTTGCGGTGCTTTATATGATTGCGGTAAAGCTGGTTGCCTATTCCGAGAGCCTGGGTTATCAGGTAGGCTCGCGAGGCTCGGTTGGCTCCTCCTTCGTTGCTACAATGTCGGGTATTTCGGAGGTTAACCCCCTCCCGCCTCATTACAGATGCTTAAAATGCCGTTATTCCGAGTTTATAACCGACGGCTCGGTAGGCTCGGGCTTCGACCTCCCCGATAAAAAATGCCCCGTCTGCGGTGAAATGCTTTATCAGGACGGACACGATATTCCCTTCGAAACCTTCCTTGGCTTCCACGGCGATAAATCTCCTGATATAGACCTTAACTTCTCGGGCGATGTGCAGGGTAAGGTGCATAAGTACACCGAGGAGCTATTCGGCGAGGGTCAGGTTTACCGCGCGGGTACTATAACAGGCCTTGCGGATAAAACCGCTTGGGGATATATTGCGAAATATCTCGAGGAGCGTAAAATAAAAATACCAAAGGCCGAAATCGGTCATATGGTAACCAAAATAATGGGTATAAAGAAAACTACGGGTCAGCACCCCGGCGGCATCATCGTTGTACCTAACGAGTACGATATTTATGACTTTACTCCCATTCAGCACCCTGCCGACGACCCTAACGCCGACACAGTAACCACCCACTTCCAGTTCTCCTATCTTCATGATACTATCCTGAAGCTTGACGAGCTTGGACACGATATTCCCACCAAGTATAAGATGCTTGAAAAGTATACGAACACCTCGGTTCTTGATGTTAAAATGAACGATAAGACCATATACGAGTTGTTCTCTTCTACCAAGCCTCTCGGTATTACCCCCGAGCAGATCGGCGGTTCCCAGCTTGCAACCTTTGGTATTCCCGAGTTCGGTACCCGTTTCCTTCAGCAGGTTCTTCTTGATGCAAAGCCAAAAAACTTTGCCGACCTTCTTCAGATCTCGGGTCTCACCCACGGAACGGGCTGTTGGCTCGGCAACGCGGACGAGCTTATCAAGGCGGGTATCTGCGACATTTCGGGCGTTATCGGCTGTCGTGACGATATTATGAATGCGCTAATCCGTTACGGACTTGATAACTCAACCGCTTTCAAAATAATGGAGAGCGTTCGAAAGGGTAAGGGTCTTACCGATGAGTGGAAGGCAACAATGCGTGAGAACAATGTTCCCGAGTGGTATATCGACTCCTGCCTTAAAATCAAATACATGTTCCCCAAGGCGCACGCTGCAGCCTATGTTATGTCGGCAATCCGTCTTGTTTGGTATAAAATCTATTATCCTATGGAATTTTATGCCGCATTCCTCACCGTTGCCCCCGGCGGCTTTGACGCAGAAATAGTGGGCAGAGGATACGACGGAGTAAATGATGAGATCAAGGCAATTGAAGCAAAGGGTAACGACGCCAGCGCAAAGGAAAATGAAACCTGCCAAACCCTCTATTTGGTTAGAGAGGCTCTTGCAAGAGGCGTTAAATTCCTTAATGTTGATTTGAAAAAGTCGGATGCTTACGCATTCCTGCCCGAAAACGGCAAGATAAGAATGCCCTTTAACTCGCTTCCCGGCCTCGGTGACACCGCCGCCGCCAAGATAATTGAGGCGAGAGACACCTTTGACATTTATTCGGTAGAGGAGCTTCGTCTCCACACCGGAATTTCAAAGGCGGTAATCGAGATTTTGAGGCGTAACCATGTTCTTGACGGACTTTCCGAAACGAACCAGTTCTCGATGTTCTAAATAATAAAACAGAGGAAGAGGGTCTTGTTCCTCTTCCTCTAAAATTTGTAAACTTTATTTTACAAAAAGCAAAAGTATAAGCAGTATGGCGGTTTCTATATCTCCGTCCTTTGAGAAGAGGAGAAATGCCGCTACCGCAATGATAAGTATATCCTCGGTTTTAAGGTCGGAAAGAAAGCCCGAGCCGCTGAAAATGCCCCCTTTGAATAGGCTCGTTATACCCGAGAGGGAAAAGAGAGAGCCTTGTGACTCCTTTGCGCTCGGCGCAGAGCAGCTCTCGCAGGCTTCTGCGGCGGTTTCTGCCGTATCGGCACACTCGGGCTGTAAAACTTCCTCTGTCTGCCCCTCCGAGAAGGCTATGCCTCCGTAATTTTCGGGCGGAAGTGCCGCCTCCGTAGGATAAAAGCTTCTTGAATACATGCTCTCACCTCGTTTTCATCATATCTATTATCTCGACCACCGAGAGCATCGAGTCAATAGCCTTTGCCCGCTCGCCCGAAAGATAGGGCTTTAGCGCCCCGAGAAGCTCGGTCCTTTTTTGCTTTTTCGGCAGCTCGGAAGATGAACTTGATTCCTTTTGCGGAATAGGGAGAGGTGCTTTTTCCTCCTCCTTTATCTCCACCTTTGCCGCCTCGGTGCTGTCGGTTTTTGCAAGTCTTGATATTTCGTCAACAAGACCCGGGTTTTCCATTATCAGCTGAATTATTCTGCCAATATCGGGAGTACTGCTCATTTTTTAACCTCCCTTTTTATATTTGTTTATAAGGTACATAGCCTCGGGCATTGATATTTTTCCTGCCGTTGCTATCTGTCTCAGCTTTTCAAGCTCTTCGTGGCTCGGCTGCCTTTCGGGCAGCTTTAAGCCGTATCCCGCGCCTATTTTCTGCACCTCTGCCCACAGCTTTTCGTCAGGCAGAGCGGCAAGAGCCTCAAGCTCCCCGCGGTTAAATTTCATAATTCTTCCCCCTTTTCGTTGTTTTTTATTAAGTATATGCAAAAGGGTAGAAAGTGTTAAAGGAGATAAAATATGAAGTGCCTTTGCTTTTCGGATTCTCACGGTAATATAAGATATTTAAAATCGGCTCTTGAGCGCCATAGGGATGCCGAGGTTGTGTTTTTTCTTGGTGACGGACTTTCCGACCTTGAAAGAGTTATGCCCGTAATCGGTGATAAAGCCGTCCTCTCGGTTAAAGGCAACTGCGATATATTCGGCGCCCTTTCGGGAAAAGAGGTTGAAAAGACCTCTGCGATAACCCTTGAGGGGGTGAGAGTTGTGTTTACTCACGGTGACCTTTACGGAGCAAAATACGGCTTTGACGGCCTTTGTCGCCTTGGAGAGGAGCGGGGAGCAGACGTTGTCTTATACGGCCACACCCACAACGCTCTTGAAAAATATATCTCTCTTGAAGAGCGGGGGCTATATCTTTTAAATCCCGGCACCATCGGCGGTGTGTATCAAAAGCCAACCTACGGCGTTCTTAACCTTGAAAATGGAAGAGCGAGCTTTGTTATAATGGGTTTTGAGGATTTATAAGCCTGACTTATTGCAATTTCAAGAAAAATGTGTTAAAATAATAGTTGTTTAAAAAATAAAAGGAGATTTCTTGTGCCAAGAGAAAAAAGTAACGGCTCTGAGCCTTGGAAAAGAAAAATAAATGACGGAATCGAAAAGCCGAAAAAGCTTTCCGAGGTCCCCTCTTATATATGCAAGCGCGTCGGCGGATTTTTCTCCCGTCTGTTTTATATAGTTTCTCTCGTTTGGGAGGCGGCGCCCCTGCTTCTTATTGCAATGATTCTTTTCTGCGCATTGAACGGCGTTTTGCCGGTTGTCGGCGCGTATATTTCAAAGGACCTTCTTAATGTTATAGCCACCCTCCTTGGCTCAGGCTCAAAGGGTGATATAGCGGGAAATATCTTTACGGTAATGCGTCCGCTGATATTCCTCTTCGTTATGTATTTTGTTCACCAGTTCCTCTCGAAGATAATTTCAAGACTGAACACTATGGTAACGGGTATGGCAGGCGAGCTTGTGGTAAATCACATAAAGCTGAAGATAGTCAATAAGGCAAAAGAGGTTGACCTCGGCTCCTTTGACCGTCCCGAGTTTTATGAAAAGCTCGAAAACGCCAACCGCGAGGCAACAATGCGCCCGATACATATCCTCTCGGCTACCTTTAATGTAATAAGCGCAATTATTAGCTCTATATCCTTCGTTGTCGTTCTCGCGACCCTGAGTCCCCTAGCGCCTATAATCATTCTTGTTGCCGCAATCCCTTCAGCTGTCGTTAATTTCGTTTACCGCCACCGCAACTTCCGATATATGCGTATGCATTCAAAGGAAAGACGAGAGATGAATTACTATTCCTCGCTTATGGTAAACAAGGATAATGTTAAGGAGATAAAAATTCTCGGTCTCGGCGACAGATTTATTGATAAGTATAAGGATGCGTTTAAGCGCTACTACAAGGGAATTAAAAAGCTTATCGTGGGCGAGAGTGTTACCCACCTTTCAATCTCGTTTATCTCAACTCTCGTTAACTGCGCTCTCTTTATCTATGTGGCATACACAGTTATATTCGGTGACGGACAGATAGGCGACTATTCGCTCTATACCGGCGCCCTCACGTCTATCTCGGGCTATATTTCAACCGTCTTTACCTCTACCGCAACCATCTACGAGGGTACCCTCTTTATAAATAATATGATGGAATTTATGGCAGAGAAGCCTACCGTTGTTCCCAGCGGCGAGCAGGGAATTAAGGTAAGCCGCGGCCACCATACCATCGAGTTTAAAAATGTTTCATTCAGATACCCCGGCAGCGAAAGATTTATTCTTAAAAACATCAGCGTAAAATTCGACCCTACCGACTCTGTTGTCCTTGTGGGACTTAACGGAGCGGGTAAAACCACATTTATAAAGCTTTTGACAAGGCTTTATGACCCGACCGAGGGCGTTATTCTTCTTGACGGAAGAGACATTCGCGATTATGATGTTACCTCCCTTCATGACATTTTCGGAATTATCTTCCAGGACTTCGGTAAATACGCCGTCTCCGCATCCGAGAATATCGAGTTTGGCGATGATGGCAGAGCCCACGAGAGGGAAGATGTTGTTACCGCCGCAAAACGCTCGGACGCTCACGATTTTATTACCAAGCTTCCTAACGGCTACGATACACCCTTGACCCGAATTTTCGAGGAAAATGGCATCGAGCTTTCGGGCGGTCAGTGGCAAAAGCTCTCTGTTGCCCGCGCCTTTTATAAGGACTCGGATATAATGATTCTCGATGAGCCAACAGCCTCTCTTGACGCTATTGCCGAAAAGGAGGTATTTGACCGCTTCTCCGAGCTTGCAAAGGACAAGCTTACTATCTTTGTTTCCCACCGTCTCTCCAGCGCAACCTCTGCTTCGAAAATCGTTGTTATAGGTGACGGAAGAATAGTAGAGCTTGGAACTCACGAGGAGCTGATGAATAAAAAAGGCGAATATTACAGACTCTTCTCAACCCAGGCAAGCAGATATATGGGTACCGAAATTTGATTTTTTGTAAACAAAAGCTCTCAAAACAAGGAAAAATCCGAGTTTTGAGAGCCTTTTTTTATGCTGCGTTGTTTTTAGATTGGTTGGTGTAGAAGTAAGAGCCGGTGATATAATAATAGATTTTGTTTGAAATATCCGAGGCCGCCCATTTTCTTAGCGGTGATGGAAGATTTGCCTTTTTGAGCTGCTCGTCAAAGCTCTCATTACCCTCGCGGTCCAAAAGTGCAAGATATGCATCAAAGCCCTCGCCAGCCGTCTCGCACTCTAAGAAGAAGATGTCAAGCGCGGTTATAGAGGAGATACAGTAGGACTGAACATAGAAGGGCATTTCCACAAGGTGGAGAATAAGAATATCGTCAAGCGAGTTTATATACTCGGTGTTAAGGTGCATATATCTTGCCGCCTCAACAACTGCGGCATCAATGCTCTCGCGGCTTATACTGCTCAGGGGGATATCGTAAACAAGCTCCTCAAACTTTGCGTGGAAGCCCTGGAAAATAAGGGTCTCCAAAATTGAGTTCATCTGCTCGTAGTAAAGATATTTGTAGTTATCGTCGCAAAGGGAGTCGGAAAGCTTGGTCATAACGAGCATCTCCATTGCGCTTGAGGAAACCTCCATAAGGTCGAGGGGCGCGCTTGAATTGTAATTTATATACCCGTCATAAAAATGCCCGAATTCGTGAGATATCATCATATAGTCGGAAACACCGCCGCCCGTTGTTACGAAAAGATAAGGTGAGTCAATCCCGTAAATATAGGTTGTAAATGCGCCGTTAAGGCGGTTTTGCTTGCTCGGGGAAATATCGTAAAGACCGCAGTTAAGCATATATGAATATGCCTCTGCAATCTCGGGATATTCTACCGAGACAGCCTTGTAAATATCGTTTATAATCTTACCCTCGTGAGCGCGCGGCTCCTTGTTTTTGTTAAAATATCCAAGGAAAACTCGCGAAGAAAGCGCAGAATAAACGGGAACAACATTGCTTGAAATATCCGCAAGCAAGTGACTCATATCCTCTCCCGTGTAATCGTAGCGCTGAATTTCGTAGGCGTATTCGGAATAGCTGTCGTAGCCAAGCTCCCTTGCCAGTCTGTATCTTACCTCAAGGAGAGAAACGAAAATATCGCAGGAAATATCCTGAAGAGCGCTCTCGTAAAGGCGCATACACTCGTTGTATGCCGCTTCATACTCTGCCGAGCTCTCACCGTACTCTCCGCGAAGCCTCTCAAGAGTATCATCAAGAGTGGCGGTGATGTTGTCGTAGGTAATCTCAACATTTGCCGTTGAAAGCGAGGAATACTTTGTCTCCAGCGCAGCCTCCTGCTCAAGAAGCGAGACCGCAAGGTCGGTATAGGATGATGCATCGGCATATTTTTCAACAAATCCTTCACCGAAAACATCTTTCTCAAGCTGCTCTGCAAATTCCGAGTTTGCCGCCGCAACCAAAAGGTCTCTTAAAGCGCTGCTCGTTTTTGCCGAGTCGTGTCGCAAAAGCTCGTATTCCGCTCCAAAGAAGGCGTCTGCCGCATTTTCCGAATTCTTCACCATTGCGTATGTCATCATAGTGCTGTAATCGGCAAAGCTCTTGTCGATTGCTATTATTTTCTCAACGATAATCTCATAGGGGGTGTTGCCCTCTTTTATAAGGGCCGAAAGTGCCTCAGCCTCTGCAATAATAGCAGCAGTGTCGGGTCTTTTGTATTCAATATTATCAAGCGAAGCAAGCTCGCGCTCGGTGTTTTCGTAAGGGGGAATAACCACCTGCTCGGTGATGTATTCCGAATGGTTTTCGCAGGGAGCCGCAGGCAGCGGGGCGCAGGACGAGCATAGACAAATGGCTATCGCAGCAACAAGCCAAATAAGCCTTTTTGACATAAAAACTCCTCCTTTTAAAAAATTCTATACTATATTTTACCCTAAATATTTTATTTCTTCAATAATAAAGAATAAACTAATTGCAAAGAATTTGTTAACGAAAAAAATGCGAAAATACCACCCGAGCAGGGGATAAATCCGCATTTTTCTTTGTATATTACTATTTTTTCTTATTTTCCGAGACCTGCCGCACCGATAATGCCCGCATCGTTGCCGAGAGTTGCAGTAACGATCTTAGCCTTTATCTTGCGGATTCTGGTGTACTGGTCGCGGTAGACTGCCTTGCGAAGAGGCTCAAGAAGGAATTCTCCCTCGCCCGAAATACCGCCGCCGATAGATACTACCGCCGGCTGGAAGATGTTTACCATATTGGTAATTCCCTCTGCAAGGTAGTAAACATACTCGTTAACAATCGCCATAGCCTGCTCGTCACCGGCCTTTGCCGCCTCAAAGGCTATTCTGCCGTTGACCTTGCCGTACTTTTCCTTAATCTCAAACATCTTTGACTCAACGCCGAGAATTTCAAGCTCGCGGAGCTTTTCTTTTGTAGAAAGAATGAGTCCCGTTGCCGAAGCATAGGTTTCAAGACAGCCGCGTCTGCCGCAGGTGCAAAGGCGTCCGCCCGCGCAGATAACGGTGTGGCCAAGCTCAGCGCCCGCCGCGTTAATACCGCCCTTAAAGATTTTGCCGTTGATGATAACACCGCCTCCAACGCCGGTGCCGAGAGTTATCATTACCGAGCAGCAGGTGTCCTTTGCCGAGCCCGAAAGAGCCTCGGCAAGAGCTGCCGCATTTGCATCGTTTTCAACATAGATTTTCTCAATAGGTAAATATGCTCTGAATCTGTCCGCAATAGGGAAGTCCTCAAAAGCAATGTTGTTTGAATATTCAACAACTCCGCGGTCGGGGTCAATGCTGCCGGGCACCGCCATACCGAGGTATTCAATATCATCTACTGTAAGCGAGTTTCTGTCAAGAAGAGCCTTCGTTGTCTCTGCCATAGCTCTTGTAACCGCCTCATCACCCTCCGCTGCGGGGGTAGAGGTGGAGATTTTATCAATTATATTAAGCTTTTCGTCGCACAGACCAACCGCAATGTTGGTACCGCCGAGATCTATTCCTATAGTATACATACATTTTTCCTTTCAAATGCTTTAATTCACATAAAGATTATACAGTTTTTTGCCTACTCTGTCAAGTATGAACGCCCAAAAAGTCAAACTAAAAAAACAAAGAGCTGAAAGAATTGACAAAAAGCCCTCTGTTCACAAAAAATTAACAAAATCAAGATATAAAACTATTGCAAAATACACGAAAATAGTATACAATATATTCGGTCAATCGAAAGCTCGTTTTTTTAATGAATACAGAGCTTTTTTATGAGAGGTTTTTGAAGTGAAAAGATTTGTTTATGCAGATAATGCGGCAACAACACCGGTAAGCCCCGAGGTGCTTTCGGCAATGATGCCCGCTTTTAACGATTGTTACGGCAACCCCTCCAGCCTTCACGAAAAGGGCAGGGAGGCGCTGGAGCTTCTTGATGATGCAAGAGAGCGTATTGCCAAGGTGTTTAACTGCCTTCCCTCGGAGATTTATTTCACCTCCGGCGGTACCGAGTCGGATAACTGGGCAATCAGAGGTGCCGCAATGCGCCTTAAAGCTAAGGGTAAAAATCATATCGTAACCAGTAAAATTGAGCATCACGCAGTGCTTCACACCTGCAAGGCTCTTGAAAAAGAGGGCTTTGAGGTAAGCTATGCCGATGTTGACGAGTACGGCGTTGTGGATCTTGAAAAGCTTCGCAGCCTCGTTACCGAAAAAACCGCTATCGTAGCTATAATGTACGCGAATAATGAGGTGGGCACTATCGAGCCTATCGCCGAGATAACCGAAATTGCTCATTCTAAGGGTGCTATTATGTTTACCGACGCTGTTCAGGCAGTGGGTAATGTTGATATCGACTTGTCGAAGCTCCCCGTTGATATGCTTGCTCTTTCCGGGCACAAGCTCCACGCACCCAAGGGTATCGGTATGCTCTTTGTCCGTAAGGGCGTTGTAATCAATAACCTTGTTGAGGGCGGCGGCCAGGAGAGAAGAAAAAGAGGCGGAACAGAGAATTTGCCCTATATTCTCGGTCTTGCAAAGGCTCTTGAGCTTGCAAAGGAACGGCTTTCCGAGCTTGACAGAGTAAGAGCAATGCGCGACAGACTTATTGCGGGACTTTCCAAGATACCTTATTCAAAGCTTAACGGTCATCCAACCGAGCGCCTTGCGGGTAACGCAAATATCGGCTTTGAATTTATTGAAGGTGAGAGCCTTCTTCTGTGGCTTGATATTGCAGGAATTTGCGCTTCAACCGGCTCTGCCTGCTCAACAGCATCCCTTGAGCCCTCTCATGTCCTTATTGCAATGGGCGTGCCTCACGAAAAGGCGCACGGCTCTCTGAGACTTACTATATCAGGCGAAACAACCGATGAAGATATAGATTATATTATTGAAAATGTTACCGCGGTGGTTGAAAAGCTTCGTAATATGAGCCCCCTTTGGGAAGAAATCGTGAAGAGCGCGGCTACCGTTTAAGGCTTTAGATTTTTAGAGAAAAGAGGAAGTAAAATGAAATACAGCGAAAAGGTTATGGACCACTTCACTAATCCCAGAAATGTTGGTGAGATAGAGAATGCCGACGGCGTTGGCGTAGTAGGAAACGCAAAGTGCGGCGATATTATGAAAATGTACCTTAAAATTGACGATAACGGCGTTATCACCGATTGCAAGTTTAAGACTTTCGGCTGCGGCGCGGCTATCGCAACCTCGTCTATGGCTACCGAGCTTGTAAAGGGCCATACTGTTGACGAGGCTCTTAAGCTTACTAACAGCGCGGTCGTAGAGGCGCTTGACGGACTTCCGCCCGTTAAGGTTCATTGCTCCGTTCTTGCCGAGGAGGCTATCAAGACCGCCGTTGCGGACTATTACACCAAGATAGGCAAGCCCGTTGATTTTGAGATTGAAAAGGCACACGAGGAAGAATAATTTTTTCACAAAACAGCGGCTCCATTCATTGGAGCCGTTTGCTTATTATACCCACGAAAGCGAGAAATATGACAACAAAAGTTGTCAAATAACCCGAAAAAACTCTGATTTTGGAGAAATGCTGAATGAAAATTCTTGTAGGAATTAGCGGAGGAGTTGATAGCGCCTTCGTTGCCTCTTCGCTGAAAAAGCAGGGGCACGAGGTGGAGGGCTGCGTGCTGATAATGCACCCCCATTGCGAGATCGAAGAGGCGCGCAGAGTAGCCTCGGAAATAGATATTCCTCTTCACGAGATCGATGTTTCATCAACCTTTGACAGTATTGTTAAAGAGAATTTTATAAATGAATATCTTTCCGGCAGAACGCCTAACCCCTGCATTATTTGTAATGAAAGGGTAAAGTTCAGAGCACTTTGCGATTATGCCGGAGAAAGAGGCTTTGACCGTATTGCAACGGGTCACTACGCCGATATAGCTTTTGAAAACGGAAGATATGCGGTAAAAATGGCAGCCGACCGCAAAAAGGACCAAAGCTATATGCTTTACAGACTTGCGCAGGATGTTCTCTCAATGCTTGTGCTCCCCTTGGCAAACTCCACAAAGAGCAACGTGCGCTCCTCTGCGGGTGAGGAAAGCATCTCTGTTGCCGAGAAAAAGGATAGCCAGGAGATATGCTTTTTACCCGACGGAAATTACGCAGAGTATATAGAAAGCGTAAGAGGCACTTGTCCCGAGGGCAATTTTGTTGACCCTGAGGGTAAAATTCTCGGTAAGCATAAGGGTATAATCCGCTATACGGTAGGGCAGAGAAAGGGACTTGGTATAGCTCTCGGCGCGCGGGCATTTGTTACCGATATCTCCCCTATAACCAATGATATAACCCTCTCCTGTGAGGTGAAGGGAAGAGAAAAAGTCGATATTTCGGGCGTTGTTTATTCGGGTATTTCCGAGCCAAATGAGGTGGTTTCTCTTAATGTTTTGGTTAAACTTAGATACACCGCAAGGCTCACTCCCGCCCTCGCACACCTTAATACTGACGGCTCCGCAACCCTTGTTTTTGACTCTCCCGTAACCGCAGCACCCGGTCAGTCAGCCGTTGCCTATCGTGACGGAACAGTCCTTTTCGGCGGGTTTATTCACTAATAAATATTAATATTAATGTAGCGTATTTTCGAAAGTTAGCGGTCGAAAATACGCTTTTTTCTCTTCTTTGCGCCTAAAAATGGAACTTTTTAACGTCTTGTTTTCAAAAAACGCATGGATTTTTAAAATTTGCTTAAAATTCAATGTGTAGAAAAAACGAGTCCAAAATTGTGCATGTTGTACAAACCGTCTAATAGGGTTAAAATAGGGTTAAAGAGTAAACTGTATTTACTTTTTTATGCTAAATCACCCAAATACCCCCTCAAATTCCCGAGATATTGGTAAAAAACATTTACCATTACCGCAAAAACGCCTGTTGGAAAATATTTCGTTGTAAACAACTGTTTACATTCGACAAAACTCAAGCTTTTATAACCCTCCCCCTGCTGCCTCTGACCCCGGCGCAGCCATACAAATTGTTCTTGACTTATAGAACGCGTTGTGTTATAATACTTCTATATTAAAAGGGAAATTTGCGCTCTTTTGGTATATCAAAGTAATTTTGGAGGAAATCAGCAAATGAAAAAGTCAATCTTTTTAAGAACGATTGCTATGTTGCTTACGCTCACCTTGATCGTTAGCATCGTGACTGTTACCGCTTCTGCGTCGATAGTCGTTGACGATAGCATGGATTCTTACAAAAGCGAGACGGGTACGGTTCCCACTCTTGACGAGATGAAGCAGGTTCTGTCTTCTGAGTCGTACAAGAATTATATTGCCGACAACATTCTCGGCGAGAACCATCCCAATCGTGAAGTTATCTACCTTGACGCTTCCGCGCTCGTTCCGGGCGTAGATGCTACCATCGTAGCTAACAGTCCCGAGGTTTTGGCCTCGATGAACAAATCTCCCGAGAACTGGGCAGATTTAGGAACGGATAATTTGAACACCTCTGTGTTCCTTCCTTCCGTAAACTCGCAGGGTAAGGCTGCGGAGGCTTCCTGGGCATTCTCTATTCAGCCCGGCAAGGCAGGCTTCTATAACATCGAGATCGATTACTTCGACTGTATCATCGACGCGGACAGCTACGTTGATTCTTTGGGTAATGTTCAGTCGATCTTGACCAAGAGCAGCGTCAGCGCTATCGAGCGTAAACTCAAGATAGACTATAAGGTGCCCTTCGACGAGGTTGGAAGCCTTTCCTTTGACAAGCACTGGAAGTACGATTACGCTACTACCTCTGCTCCTACCGAGGTTTCTGCTTCTGCGGCTCCCTTCATGAGCATTGGTACATACACCGAGTACGTTCAGATCCCCGACGGATCCGACGCCGGCTACTACAAGTATGTGACCAAGGTATACCGCGACGATGCTACCGGCAAGCTTATGCAGACGGTAACTACTTATAAAATCACTCAGGACGTAAACGGCAACTCTATGGCTCCTTCGGCTAAGGCTGTCTCCACCTGGAGCACCTACACTTGTAAGGACCCCTCCGGCTTCAGCGAGGGTGCGCTTTGCTTCTACTTCGGTGACGGCGAGCACTTCCTTTCTCTTGAGGCGGTAAGAGAGCCTATGATCATCAAGGAGATCAGACTCGTTCCCGTTGACGCGCCTACCGAGAATTCGGATTCTTCCGGTAAGATGAGCTATGCTGAGTACTATGCAAACTATGCATCTAAGGGCTCCAGCGTTAACGGTTCTCCCACAATAATTGAGGCGGAGTTCCCCGATCTCATTTCCGACTCTTCCGTTGCAGCAACCAACGATAACACCTCTGCGATCACTTATCCCATAAGCTCTAAGTCGCAGATATACAATGTTATCGGTGAAAACAGCTACGACGCTATGGGTCAGTGGGCAGCTTACACCTTTACCGTAAACAAGACCGGTATGTATAAGCTCGGTGCGAGATTTAAGCAGGATACCCTTCAGGGTATGTTTATCTGTCGTGCTATAAAGCTTAGCGGCGGCGTTTACGGCGCTACTCCCGACGCTCCCTTTGACGAGGCATACAGCATCCGCTTCGGCTATGATAAGAATTGGCAGTCGGAGTATATGGGCTACTACTATTATGAATACGACGAAAGCGGCAACAAGGTGCTTGACGATGACGGCAACCCCGTTCAGCACAAGCAGGAGATCGAGCTCTACTTCGAGGAGGGTGTTGAGTACACCATTTATCTTGAGTGCTCTCTCGGTGACCTTAAGGAGTATATCAGAAGAGTAGAAACCGCTCTTAATGTTATTAACGACTGTTACCTCAAGATACTTCAGCGTACCGGTGCTGAGCCTGATAAGAACCAGGACTATAACTTCCTTGATTATATGCCCGAGGTTCTCGTTAAGCTTCTCGAGCAGTCTCGCGAGCTTACTCAGGTTGCAGACGAGCTTGAGGCTCTTTGCGGCACTAACGGTTCACATATAGCAACGCTTGATAACGTTGCGCGTATCCTTTCTCTCATGGGTGCGGACGGCGGTGAAAAGATAGCCGAGAACATGTCCAACCTTAAGTCCAACCTCGGTACTCTCGGTACTTGGATCAACGATTCCAAGTCCAGCGCCCTTATGTTGGACTCTGTAACTCTGGTTCCTCAGGGTTCGGGAGAAAAAGCAATTCCCAAAGCAAAAGCAAACTTCTTCAAATCTCTCTGGTTTGAGATTTCCTCCTTCGTATATTCGTTCTTTACCGATTATGACAAGATGGGTCTTACCGAAGAAAACGACGACGGCGATGCAGCAGTCAGCGTTTGGCTTGCTATGGGTCGTGACCAGTCCCAGATCTGGCGTTCGATGATCGACGCTAAGGACGGCTTCACCGACACGTACGGCAAGGGCGTTTCGCTTAAGCTGGTTACCGCCGGAACGCTTCTTCCTTCGATCCTTTCGGGTAAGGGTCCCGACGTTTATATGGGTCTTGGCTCGGGTGACGTAATTAACTACGCAATCCGTGACGCTATCCTTGGTATAAGCGGAAATGTGGATGAAGAAAACGGCAACCTTACTGAAGAACAAAATCAAATATTCAGAAACTTCTACTACCTTGACGCTGCGGGCAACGAGCACGCCTCTGCAACCGAGCTGACAAGGGAAGAGATGAACGCCCGCGGCTGGCGCCTTGTTTCCAACTCCTTCGAGGTGGCAACAAGAGATGAGATATTTGCTGACGCGGCAATGAAAACTCTTACTCTTTGTGATGTAACCTACGGTGTTCCCATGACGATGTCCTTCGCTATGATGTTCTACCGTATGGACGTTCTTGCAAAGCTTAACCTTGAGGTTCCCGAGACATGGGATCAGCTTATCGGTGCGCTTCCCGCCCTTCAGGCAAGTAACATGACCATCGGTGTCAGCTACGTAAGTGCTCTTGACTTCATGATTTATCAGATGGGCGAGAGTATGTGGAAGTACGAGAACGGCGACGAGTATGACAGTAAGTGGGCAGGCGCACAGATCAACCTTGACTCTAACATCGCGCTTGAGTCCTTCGAGTTCGTATGTAGCCTTTACACCGAGCACTCGCTCCCTGTAAGCTTTGATACCGCAAACCGTTTCAGAACCGGTGAAATGCCCATAACCGTCGGAGATTACATTTCTATATATAATAGCCTTGTAGTGTTCGCATCCGAAATCGGCGGTCTTTGGGAATTCGGCTCGCTTCCCGGATCTATCTACACCGACGAAGCTACCGGAGATAAGATTTATAACTACGATTCTCTTGCAGGTATCGGTGCAACCGTTCTTCTTAACGGCTGCCAAAAGAGAGGTACTGATACTCTCCTTGCTGCATGGCAGTTTGCACAGTGGCAGACCAGCCGTGAGATTCAGGCAAACTACGGTAACGGCATAGTTGCTCTTATCGGTCCTGCGGCTAAGTACGAGACTGCAAACAAGCTTGCAATAAACGACCTTTCCTGGACAGCTAAGGAAAAGGCTGCTATTGCAGACCAGATGGAGAACCTTGACGCAATCGTTAACTATCCCGGTTCTTACATTATCGCAAGATACATGAAGTTCGCGTTCCTTGATGCTTACAACGATGGCACTCCCGCTCAGGAGGCTATGAAGCGTTACATCGGCGCGATCAACACCGAGCTTACTCGTAAGAGACAGGAGTTCGGAGACATCCTCTTCAATATAGACGACGACCTTGCTGAGGGCGAGTCTGTTCCGAAGAAAAACTAGTAAAGGAGGCCGATTATGTCACAGACAGAAAATGCAGTAAAAGCTCAGGCTCGTCCGGTGAAACGCGACGAAATGTCTAAGCTTCAGTGGACCTGGAAAGAAATGAAGAGAAATAAGACGGCCTACTTTATGTTGTTCCCGTTCCTTATCCTCTTTATAGTATTTACAGTTCTTCCCGTTGTGCTCTCTATGTTCTTCAGTCTTACCGACTTTAACATGCTTGAGCCGCCTAACTGGAAGGGTATTGATAACTATATCCGTCTCTTCCTTGATGACGAAATATTCATTCTCGCAATTCAGAATACTCTTATTTTCGCATGTATCACCGGTCCCGTTTCTTACATTCTCTCGCTTCTTGTTGCTTGGTTTGTAAACGAGCTTCCCCCCAAGGTTCGTGCGGTAGTAACTCTTGTATTCTATGCTCCTTCTATCTCCGGTCAGGTTTACCTGATTTGGAAAACTCTGTTCTCCTCCGACTCTTACGGTTGGGCGAACGCAACACTAATGGATCTGGGAATTATAACATCCCCGATTCTGTGGTTCGAGGATGCTAAGTACGTTATGGGTCTTTGTATAGTGGTTGCACTTTGGACCTCTCTCGGTACTGCCTTCCTTTCATTCATTGCGGGCTTCCAGACGGTTGACCGTTCGATGTATGAGGCTGCCGCCGTTGACGGTATTAAGAACCGTTGGCAGGAGCTTTGGTACATCACACTTCCCACTATGCGTCCTCAGATGATGTTCGGTGCCGTTCTTGCGATCACCAACTCGTTCGGCTTTGGCGGCGTTGTTACCGCGCTTTGCGGCTTCCCGTCGGTTGACTATGCGGCGCATACGATAATGCACCACCTTGACGACTACGGCGGTGCGCGTTATGAGATTGGTTACGCTTCGGCGATTGCAGTTGTGCTCTTCGTCCTGATGTTTGCTTCAAACATCCTTGTTAAGAAGGCACTTTCGAAGGTAGGTGAGTAGTATATGGCAAAGAAACTTCGTACCAGAGGACACAGAGTTGTCCTGAACCGTTCAGCCGGTGGTGACGCGGGTATAACCTTTATGCTCACCATCCTCGGTGTTATAATGTTCTTCCCGATGTACTACGTAGTCATCCAGTCCTTGAAGCCTCTCGACGAGCTGTTCATGTTCCCCCCGAGATTCTATGTTATCAAGCCTACTCTTGACAACTTCTCGGATCTGTTCACTCTTATGAGCGACTCTTGGGTTCCTTTCTCAAGATACATATTTAACACCGTATTCATTACTATCTGCGGTACTTGCGGTAACCTTGTCTTTGCTTCTATGGCGGCATACTCGCTTGCAAAGCTCAGATTCCCCGGTAGAAACGCAATCTTCCAGATGATAGTTATGTCACTTATGTTCCACTCTACTGTTAACCAGGTAACTCACTTCATCATTCTCTCCGCTTTCGGTTGGGTCGATACCTATCTTTCGGTAATCGTTCCTTCAATGGCGGGTACAATGGGTCTTTACCTTATGAAGCAGTTCATGGAATCTTCAGTTCCCGATACGGTTCTCGAGTCTGCCCGTCTTGACGGCGCAAGCGAGTTTAGAACCTTCCTTATTATAGCAATGCCTATGGTTAAACCCGCATGGCTGACGCTTATGATAGAGTGCTTTAAGTCACTTTGGAACTCGGGTGCATCTATTTACATTCACTCTGAGGAGCTTAAAACCTTCAACTATGCTATCAACCAGATAGTAACCGGTGGTATTGCCCGTTCGGGCGCAGGTGCTGCCGCGATAGTTATTATGATGATAGTTCCTATCGGAGTATTCATTCTTAACCAGAGTAAGATCATTGAGACGATGGGATCGTCGGGTATGAAAGACTAAGCGAGGAGGAAGCGATGAAAAATAAATTAGTAAAAATATTGATTCTGTCGCTGGTAGCGGTAATGCTCTTTAGCACCTTTACCACCTCGGCTTATGAGTCTTATGACACATACACCTACTCGATAGACGGCGAGCCTCTTGCTTCTCCCCACGCCTACACCCCCGATGTAACAACCTACAACTCTAAAGTTATGGGTCTTGTTGAGGGTAACTATTGGCATTATGACTCTACTTCCGACATCGTAGCTTGGCCCCAGATTGAAACCAACTCGGGCTTTGAGTTAAGAGACCTTGTAAGCTATAAGCTTAACGAGGACGGAACAGGGTATATCGCTTCGGGCTATGCCGTTGCAGAGCTTAACAAGGTTATCGGTATCCTTGCCGAGATTGACGCAGCTTATAAGGCGGTTTATAACACCGCCTCCTCCGGTGAGGTAGAGGTTACCGTTGATCCCGACGATATCGTTGATGAAAACGGCGCATACTTTGAGCCCGATGAGCTTGTTGCGGCAGTTAAGGCTAAGATTGCCGAGGAGGTTGCAAAGCATCCCGGTGTTAAGGTTACCGTAGCCGGTGCTGACCTTAACCTTTACCGCGATATGCTCTTTGATAAGATGGACCTTCTCAGTGTTACCGTTGAGGTTCTTGATGAATACGAGGATCTTCCCGTAGTAACCATCGGTGAAACCGCATTCAAGACTCCTGATTTCAAGGATCTTGGTTACAGTGATACTGTAAAGACTATTGCAGAGAGCGTTTATTCCGGCGCACTCAGCAATATTGTTGGATTGTATATCCCCGCATCCGTAACTACTATTGAAAAGGGTGTGTTCAAGACTGCAAAGCCCACCGCGATTTATTACACCGGTGAAACCAGCGCTGAATGGAATGCAATCAAAATGGACGGTTCAAACTTCGATACCAAGAAGATGACCGTTTACTGCTACTCCGAGTCTCAGAGATTCGGTAACACCGCACTTAACGCTCCCTCAGACGTCGTTGCTGACGAAAAGGGTAACGTTTATATCGCTGATAAAAACAACAACCGTATAGTAATTCTTGAGGCTGACGGTCTCAAGGTTAAGGGTATTATCAGCAACTACATTGACGAAAACAATAAGGACAGAGTTCTTAACGCACCCGAGGGTGTTTATGTTACCAACCCTGAGCTTATGGTTGACGGCTCCGCAAGACAGATCTATGTTTGTAACACCGGAAACAAAAATATCGTTGTATTTGACGAATTCGGTAATTATATCAGAACGATAGAGCAGGCACCCATTGCAGGTATGCTTAATGAGGGCGAGTTCGTACCCAGCGCAATCGCGGTTGACAAGTACGGAAGAATCTTCATAGTTTCCAAAACCTGTTATAAGGGCATTATAGTAATGTCTAACGAGGGTGTGTTTAGCGGCTTTATCGGCGCACAGAAGGTTACCACCGACATTATGGACCAGATCTGGAAGAACTTCCAGTCTCTTGAACAGAAGCAGAGCTCGGTGCTTAACCTTCCCGATCCCTTCAACAACCTGACCGTTGATGAAAATGGCTTCGTTTACGCGACTATCGTGTTCTCTAAGGAGTCGGATATTAAGCAGCAGGTTACTACTATTAAATCCAAGCTTCCCGCATACTCTCCTGTTAAAAAGCTTAACTCTATGGGTATTGAGATTATGAAGCGTAACGGCTTCTTCGATCCCGGCGGAGAGGTTATAAACAACACTCTTTCTACAGTTGAGCAGAAGCCCTCTACGATTATCGACGTTGCCATAGGCGACGAGGGCTCTTGGACAATTCTCGACAGCTCAAGACAGAGAACCTTTACCTACGATAAGAACGGTAACCTTCTCTTCGCATTCGGTAACAAGGGTGACCAGCTTGGTAACAACGCGGCTTGTATCGCGCTGACCTACCAGCCCGTTCTTAACCCTGACGAGACCGCGTATGAGGATTACAAGTACAATATGATTATACTTGACAAGTCCGAGACCGGTTACTACCTTACCGTTTATCACCCCACAGAGTACTGCGATATGATCATGCAGGCTCTTCACAACGAGAACGCTCACAACTTTGACGATACTATCGTATATTGGCAGAACGTTCTTACCCGTAACAACAACTTCGACTTAGCGTATATCGGTATCGGTAAGGCTCTTTACCACCTCGGTGAGTATAAAGAGGCTATGAAGATGCTCGAGAGCGCATACGAGACCGAGTATTATTCGCTCGCTTTTGCAGAGGTTCGTAAGGAATTTATCTCTAAGTTCATGCTTCCTCTTGTAATCGGTGCATTGGCTCTTATCGTTCTCTTCTTCAAGTTCCTTGGATATGCAAAGAAGAGAAATAAGGCTGCAACGCTCAAGGTTGGCAAAAAGTCTTATGCCGAAGAGCTGTTGTTCGTTACTCACATTATCTTCCACCCCTTCGACGGTTTCTGGGATTTGAAGCATGAAAAGCGCGGTTCTGTAAGAGCCGGTACAACGATTCTTCTCGTTACCATTCTTGCTTTCTTCTACCAGGCTATCGGTACGGGTTATATGCACAACCCCAGAGGCGATTATTCCACCGTATTCCTCCAGGTAATAGCGGTTATTGTACCCGTTATTCTTTGGGTAGTAGGTAACTGGTGTCTTACAACGCTCTTTGACGGTGAGGGTAGCTTCAAGGATATTTATATCGCAACCTGCTACTCGCTCGCACCCCTTCCTTTACTTGTAACTATCTCAACCATTCTTACCAATGTTCTTACGGTAACTGAGGGATCTATCATCACCCTTCTTGTAACCTTTGGTTATATCTGGGTTGGTATTCTTCTCTTCTTCGGTATGGTTGTTACCCACGACTACACAACAGGAAAGAACTTTATCGCAACAATCGGTACGATCGTTGCAATGGCGGTTATTATCTTCATTATACTTCTGTTCTCCAGCCTTGTAATTAAGATGATAAGCTTCCTTGTTGCGCTGTTCACAGAAATCTTTAACCGCATAGCGGCATAGTGCAGGAGGTACGAAAATATGAAATTAAATAAAATACTGTCGTCTGCACTTGTCGTTATAATGCTGCTTACCAGCCTTATGACACTGCTCCCTGTGAGCGCTCTTGCGAGTGAAGACGCACCCGTAAAGGTTACGATGGGCGAGATTGATCCCGAGAAGAACGATCCCGATGCGCTTCTTGCCCTCGTTAACACTACCTTGAAGTATAATTATTCCACAGCTCAGGAAATGCTTGAGGCAGAGAAGAAGGACGGCTCTCTTGACGTTATCTCTGCCGGCGGATACAATCTCTATGTTAACAGATACACAGGCTTTGTATTCTACGAGAACACAAAAACCGGTCAGATCCTTACGAGTAACCCCGTTGATCCCGGCTCTAACAATTCTACAAGCCTTTCCACTTCGGTAATGAGCCAGCTCGAGCTTGAATATAAGGACGTTTCCGATATGTCTGTCGAAACCGGCGGTGTTTACGACAGTGCAGGGCAGATCCGCGACGGCTTCTCTATCGTTGTAACCGAGCTTCCTTATGATGCATCGTCCGGCAAGGCGGGTATTTCGGTTCAGTACACCATGGGTGTTAACGCTGCCGACTTCCGCGTTCCCAGATACATTACCGTTGATGACTTCGAGTCTCACCTTGCAACCCCTATGTTCGAGAAGGTTGGATCGCTTATGAATCAGTATCTTGGCGAAGGTGATTACAACATCGGTGATGACAGCTCCTATCGTATCGGTGACAGATACAACCAGTCCAAGATTAACAAAACTCTTGACGACTATGTTTCTAAGGCTCTTAAAACTCTTGGCAGAGACCACGAGGGATATGCTCAGATTAACAAGGCTGTTCAGGGAACAAAGACCTTGATTGACGGTTACTCTCAGCTTATCGTTCCTGCTAACATCAGCGCAGATGATAAGATCCTCTTCGAGGATGTTCCGATCCTTAACGATGGTGTTAGCGTATTCGCTCTTAAAAACAACAACCTTTCTACCTACCGTCTTGTTAACAATGCAATTTACGATGTTCTCGGTAATTCTTATACCAAGGATGAAGCAAACGCAGACCTTGATAAGACTGGTTATGTAAACCAGGGTGACATTAACTCTGCAAGCTTCCTTGTTTCTATCAACTATACCCTTAACGCCCAGGGTGAGCTTTACTACGAGGTGCCTATGTACGCGCCTTACTTTGTAAACAACAACCCCAACTACTCTATCAAGGACATCACTCCCTTGAAGTATTTCGGCGCGGGTGATATTACCAAGGACGGATACATTATGTATCCCGACGGTAGCGGTACTATCGTAGATTTCGATAATATCCGTACTATTCAGGCAAGCTACTATGCTTCCACCTACGGTAATGACTACGGTTACTCTAACCTTACTCCCTCTAAGGCTCACCTTGAACAGATCACAATGCCTGTTTACGGTCAGGTCAACGAGATAAAGGCTAACGCGAAAACTCAGGGCATTACCAATGAAGAAACTATTACTAACGGTTACTTCGCTATCGTAGAAGAAGGCTCTTCTCTTATGAATCTCACCTTCTCCTCCAGTAGTAGCCAACATAAGTATGCTTCTACCGCGGCTTCCTATAAGCCACATCCCATGGACCAGTGGGACCTTTCCGAAACTCTTAGTGCCGGTGTAAGCGGTAAGGTTTATGTTGTTTCCGAGTCTAAGTATGAGGGAACATACAGGACTAAGATCGTTATGCTTACCGACGAAAAGCTTGCATCCGTTGAGCCTAACGGCTATGAGCCCAGCTATATCGGAATGGCTAACTGCTACCGTAACTATCTCACCGAAACCGGTGTGATCTCCAAGCTTACCGAGGCTGAAACAAGCAAGGATATTCCTCTTTATATTGAAGTTCTCGGTGCAATGGATGTTACCAAGAAGATTCTCTCCTTCCCCGTAGTTGTTTCTTCTCCTCTCACTACCTTTGAGGATGTTGAAACTATGTATTCCGATTTTGCCGGCACCGGAGTTAAGAATATCAACTTCAGACTGACCGGTTTTGCTAACGGTGGTATGACCTCTACCTATCCCGTAAAGGTTAAATGGCAGAAATCTCTCGGCGGCAAGAAGGGACTTAACGCCCTTATCTCTACCGCAAACTCCTATAACGAAAAGGCTGCTGAAGGCTACAACTTCGGCATTTATCCCGACTTTGACTTCCTCTATATCCACGAAGATAAGATGTTCGACGGTATAAGATACAGAGGCAACGCGGCGATAATGGTTGATAACAGATATGCATCAAAGCAGTCCTTCAACGCAGTTCTTCAGGTTTACGAATCTCTTCAGGCTATCGTAGTTTCTGCGGATTCCTTCGATAAGCTTTATGAAAAGTTTAATAAGGCTTATTCCAAGTATGATCTTAACGGTCTTTCGGTTTCTACTCTCGGCTCGGAGCTTAACTCTAACTTCGATACCAAGAATCCCGTACACCGCGAGGACACCTTGGCATATACCAAAAACCTTCTCAGCAAAATGTCCTCTGATTATTCCATAATGACCGATGTTGGTAATGTTTATGCTATGAGATATGTTGATCACATTCTCAACGCACCTACCGACTCCAGCCATTATAAGTATTCCTCTTACACCATCCCCTTCTATGGAATGGTATTCCACGGATACGTAAATTACGCTGGCTCGCCTCTTAACTACTCCGGCTCTTCCTCGTACGATATTCTTCGTTCTATCGAGAGCGGCGCAAGCCTCCAGTACATTCTTTGTTACGAAAACACCAATTATCTTAAGGCAGATCCTCTGCTTTCCAAGTATTACGGTGTTGACTACAAGAACTGGAAGGATATAATTGTTAACCAGTATAACGAGGTTAAGGCTGCAATCGGCGATATTCAGGACAACATTATCACCGGCCACAAGACTCTTATAACCGAGCGTGTGGTATCGAGAAGTGAAACTATTTCCAATTACGCAACCCTTATTAACGAGTTCTACGCTAATGCTTCCGCACAGTTCGAATCTCAGATTTCCGCTAAGGCGAGCGAGCTTCGTGCAAACGGCGGCTTCGAGGGTAAGACCAATCTTAACGCCGTTGTTGATAAGGCTTCTGTTGTAGCAAAGATTCTTGCTTCTATCCACACAACCGAGACTCTTGCAAAGGCTAACACTCTTACCGTAGAGGAGCTTTCGGTTCTTGGAATTGTTTCCGAAACTACAATGACTCTTTACGAGGCTGTTGCATTGATAGCAGGCGACCTTGTTGAGCAGTTTGCTGAGGATTATCCCGCAGCAGCTGAGGCAGAGAAGACCTATGTTATCAATCTTTCGGCAGAAACCGTAAATTACAAGTCCAAGTATGTCTTTGAGACCGTATCTTGTGCAGACGATGTTAATTATGTTTCTACCAGCTATACCTGTAGCAACGACAATGTTGTAATGGTAATCTACACCGATCCTGTGACCTACACAGAGACCATATTCTTCATTAACTATAATATCTATTCTGTTAAGATTAAGCTTGACGCCGACCTTCTTAGAGGTGTAAGCGGTCTTGAGCTTGACGAAAAGGGATATTTCGTTATTGAGGGTACCGATTATGTAAAAGTAACAAAGGAGGGACGCTAAATGGCAAATAACTTAAAGTTATCTACCGATAAAAAGTCATTTTTAGACGTAGTTAAGAATATGTTCAGACGCAGAGCGTCTCTCGATGCCAAAAAGGCGAGGGCGGGATACGTTTTCGTCCTCCCCTTCATCATCGGTGTAATTCTTATTTATCTCCCGATACTTATCGACTCTATCTGGTTCAGCTTCAGTGATTTCAAGATTATTCAGGGTGATAATTCCGGCCGTCTCGTTCTTATTCCTGTTGGTTTTGAGAACTACACGACCCCCTTCAACACCTCCGGTTTTACCGAGGCTCTTCTCTCGGGTCTGCAGCAGCTTCTGTTTGAAGTGCCCGCGATCATAGTATTCTCGCTCTTCATAGCGGTTGTACTTAACCACAAGATGCTTGGCCGTGCAATCTTCCGTGCTATCTTCTTCGTCCCCGTTATTATTTCTACCGGTATTATGATGGACTATGCCTCCGGCACAGCATCCGGCGCGGTAGGCGGCGACGTGAGCACCGGAGCAAGCGGCGGAGCTTCCGAGATCATTTCGGTTCTTGATGTTCAGCAGCTCTTCTCTAACATGAAGATAGGTACCGAGCTTGTAGGCTATGTTGTCGGAATAGTTAATAACGTTTATAACATTATCAACTACTCCGGTGTACAGATGCTTATATTCCTCGCAGGTCTTCAGTCGATCTCTCCCTCTATTTACGAGGCTTGTCAGATCGAGGGTGCAACCGGTTGGGAAACCTTCTGGAAGATAACCTTCCCAATGATCTCTCCCATGATCCTTGTTAACGCCGTTTATACGGTTATCGACTCCTTCACAAGAACGAACAACCCCGCAATGAGCTATATACAGAAGGTATACGGCAGCGGTGAGCTTACCATGGCAACCGCGATGTATTGGATGTACTTCCTTATTATCGCGCTTATAATTGTTATCGTTGCCGCGATAGCTTCGTCGTTCGTATTCTACCAGAGAAGGGATTAAGGAGGTGAGCTTAATGGAATTGATTAAAAAGATTTTTCCTAAAAAGTCAAGCAATAAAATCAGTGTCGATTACGAAGGTAAGCTCACAGCAAAAGAGCGCTTCTTGCAAAAGATAAAGACGTCTAACACCTGGATCAAGGTGACCGTCAGCATCTTCAAGTTTATCTTGATGCTTGGTATCTCTTTCGTAATTCTTTACCCCTTCATTACCAAGATTGCCGGTTCCTTCATGAGCCCTGACGATCTTGCCGACGTTACCGTTTCTCTTATTCCCAGAGATTTTAACGTTAAGCAGTATGAGTACATAATTGAGGGTAACGGCTACTTTACTCATGTAAACGACCTTGGCGATGCGAAGCTCGGTGCATTCTTCAACACCCTCTTCCTCTCGCTTATCTGTGCGGGTATTCAGATGATGGTTGCCTGCCTTGTCGGTTACGGTATTGCTAAGTTTAAGTTCAAGGGTAATGTTATTATAATGGCTGCGGTTGTTGTAACAATGATTATCCCCCACAGTGCGCTTCAGCTTTCGATAACAAAGCACTTCACCTCCTTCGACATTGGTCACGTAATGTCTACCGGACGAATAGGCTTGTTAGAGACGCTGGTAGGGCATAAGATAGAGCTTACGAACACCTATTGGCCCTTCGTAATTCTCTCCCTCGGCGGTATTGCCTTTAAGAACGGTCTTTACATCTATATGATGCGTCAGTTCTTCAAGGGCGTTCCCGATGAGCTTGAGGAATCTGCGTACGTTGACGGCTCGGGAGTGTTCCGTACCTTTGTACAGATCATTCTTCCTCTCTCCGTACCTATGATGATTACCATCTTCCTCTTCTCCTTCTCCTGGCAGTGGACAGACCAATTCTACACAGGACTCTTCTTCAACGGCCCCGACCGTCCCTGGACGATGCCCGACATCGTTACCATGCCCGGTTACTTCAAGGTATTGTATGACGGACACCCCGTTTACTCTCTCTTTGAGTCGGTTGTTAAGAATACAGCCAGCCTTATGATTATCGTTCCCCTTGTTATTGTGTACCTCTTCGGACAGAAGTACCTTGTACAGGGTATCGAGCGTTCCGGTCTCGTTGGTTAATTTCCTTTTTGGAGATTTCCGCCCGACCATAGGCTGAAAATATTTGAATGGCTATGCATCGCGCATAGCCATTCTTTTTTTGTAAAAATCCAAATTTTCGAAAAAAACTCTTCCTTAATTATATATATAAGGCAAAAAATGTCTATGCTAGAAATAAAATGAGTAAGGGTATTAGAAATTCTCATATCAAAAACTATTGACTTTTAGTATGAAAAGTAATATAATATGTGCATATTTCATATCCGACTAATATTTCGGATAAAATTTAAAGAAAGAGGTTTTTTAAAATGAAAAACAATTTTAAGAAAATTATCTCCGTGGTTCTCGTAGTTGCAATGCTTGCATCTATGGCACTCGTGCTTGGAAGCTGCGGAAAGAAAAAGGGCGATGCAGACGGTAATACCGTAATAAAGATTGGTGCATCGGGCCCCCTTACCGGCGGCGCAGCCGTTTACGGTATAGCTGTTAAGAATTCCGCAATGCTCGCTGTTGAAGAGATCAACGCTGCAGGCGGTCTTGACGGAATTAAGTTCGAGTTCGTAATGTATGATGATAAGCACGACCCCGACCTTATCGCAGGTAACTACGCAGCTCTCGTTGAGGGCGGTGTTCAGATCACTCTCGGTACTGTAACCACAGGTCCCGCTCTTGAGTTCAAGGAGTATTCTTACGAGGATAATGTATTCGTTCTTACTCCCTCTGCTTCCGGTGACGCTGTTCCCGAGTATGATAACGCTTTCCAGATGTGCTTCGCAGACTCTAACCAGGGTGCTGCATCCGCTGACCTTTTCAAGGCTAACTACCAGGGTAAGAAGATCGGCGTATTCTACAAGTCCGATGATGAATACTCCAAGGGTATCTACAACCAGTTCATGGCTGGTATAGGCAACGCTTTCGGTGATGTTGCAGTTGCTTCCTTCAAGGAGGGTGACACCAACTTCGCAACTCAGGTTAACCTTCTCAAGGATTGCGATGTTATCTTTATGCCCATATACTACACTCCCGCCGCTTCCTTCATGGTAGCAGGTAAGGATATTGTAAAGGCTGATGCAGTTTACTTCGGCTGTGACGGTCTTGACGGAATTGATACCTCTGTTGAAAACTTCGACATCAACACCATTCCTCAGGAAGTTTCCTACCTTTCTCACTTCAACTCCGGCGCAACCACCGGTGCTGCAGCTGACTACATCGATAACTACCGCGCAAAGTACGGTGCAGATGCTCCTCTTAACCAGTTCGGCGCTGCTGCATACGACTGCGTATACGCTATCTACGCTGCACTTAAGGCCGCAAAGGCAAACGGAACTGAGTTCTCTGTTAACACCTCCGCTTCCGACTTCTGCGACATTCTTACCGATGTATTCACCTCTGACGAGTTTGTATTCCGTGGTGTAACCGGTGCTCCCGAGGCAGACGGATATTCCAACATCTCTTGGGCAGACAACGGTACCGTTAACAAGCAGGCGGTTAAGTACGTTGTAAAGTACGCTAACTAAAAAATAATAGCTTTAACAATTTGCTGACGCGGTTTTTCTGCGCCGGCAAATTGTTGCAATATAGGAAAAGGACATTTTATGGAATTTTTGATAAATTTAGTTAACGGCTTGAGCCTTGGCGGTACATATGCCATGATTGCTCTGGGTTATACTATGGTTTACGGTATTGCAAAGATGCTTAACTTTGCTCACGGTGACATAATGATGGTTGCCGGTTATGTAATGCTGGTTGGACTTAAAGTTAATCCCATTTTTGCCGTTGTTTGTTCAATACTTTTCTGTACTATTTTGGGTGTCGTGATAGAAAAGGTTGCCTACAAGCCCCTGCGCGGAGCCTCGCCTCTCGCTGTGCTTATCACTGCAATCGGTATCAGCTATTTCCTCAAGAGTATAATAATGAGTATTCCCAAATTCGGCTCGGATTCCAAGCTTGTTATATTGTTTGAAAATCTTGGAAAGCTGAAGATAACCGAGGAACTTCAGATAGGATATTACACCTTAATAACTCTTGCAATCTCGGTTGTAGTAATGGTCGCGCTTACTATGTTTGTTAAGTTTACCAAGACCGGTCGCGCCATGATTGCAGTTTCTGAGGATAAGGATGCTGCCCGCCTTATGGGTATAAATGTTGACTTTATTATTACGCTCACCTTTGCGATAGGCTCAGCACTTGCGGCAATAGCCTGCTTCTGCATACTTATTGACCCCGCAACCTGCGCGGTTACCCCCGAATTCGGCTCAACAAGAGGTATAACTGCCTTTGCCGCGGCGGTAATCGGTGGTATCGGCTCTATCCCCGGCGCAATGCTTGGCGGAGTTTTGCTCGGCGTAATTGAATGTATATTCAACGCAACCCCTCTTGCCGACTACACAATGGCAATAGAGTTCTTCATACTTATTATTATTCTTCTTGTAAGACCTAACGGACTTCTTGGCAAGAAGAGAAGGGAGAAGGTATAATGAATAAAATACTTGATTCCTTTAAAAGAATAAGCTGGAAGTATCTTATAAATTATATCGCTGTTATAGTAGTAGGCGGATTCTTTACTATCCGCGCTCTCGGCGGTGCGCTTCCAATGTCAACTCTCGTTATTCTTGAAGAAATAACGATGAAGATAGTTCTTGCAATTTCGCTTTCTCTCGTTGTCGGCTTCCTTGGAGAGCTCTCGCTTGGCCACGCCGGATTTATGTGTATCGGAGCATACTTTGGCGGCTTTACAGCGGTTATGCTTGATAAGTTTGAGATTGTTGAGGGCAAGGGTATTCTTTCCTTCATTATCTCTATGGTTGTCGGCGCAGCGGTAGCAGGTCTCTTCGGCTTCCTTATCGGTTTGCCCGCCCTTCGACTTAGAGGTGACTATCTTGCTATCGTTACCTTGGCTTTCGGTGAGATAGTTAAAACCCTTCTTATGAACCTCGAAATCAAGGTAGAATCTGTATCTCAAAAGCCTATTATAGACAAGGCCAGCGGTATGGTTTCTCCCCGATTTGACAAGGAATATTTCCTGATAATCGGCTTCGTTTTGGTGCTTTTATCTATCGCAATAGTGCAAAACCTTATTCGTTCAAAGCACGGTAGAGCGATAACCGCAATTCGTGACAACGAGATTGCCGCGAAGGCAACGGGTATCAATGTTACAAAGTACAAGCTTGTTGTTTTCGTAATTTCTGCAATGCTTGCAGGTGTTGCGGGCGTTATGTACAGCTTTACAAACAACAGAATTGTTGCAGGTAACCTTGACCTTAACTATTCAATAAACCTTTTGATAATCGTCGTTATCGGCGGTATGGGTAATATTACCGGATCTATGCTTTCTGCTGTTGCTATAACCTTTATCGACAGAAAGCTCGGTATTTGGATGGAGCAGATGGAGCTGTTCAAGAATGCTGACGGACTTCAAAACTTCAGCCCCGCGGTTATCAAGGACATTCTCTACGCGCTTATCCTCGTGCTTATAATTATCTATAATAACGCCCCCGCGCTAAAGCCTCTCAGAGAAAAGCTGAGCATAAAGAAGCTGATCTCCAAGATAAAGCCTAAGCAGGGATATGCTGACGACGAGGGCAAGTGGGACAGAGTGCCTACAAAGATTGAAATGAACGAGGTCCTTTCGGTTGATGTAACCGTTGTTGAGAGCGTTCAAAATCCCGATAAGGAGGAAAAGTGAGATGGCTGAATTTATTCTTGAAACAGAAAATCTCGGAATTTCCTTCGGCGGACTTAAGGCGGCTCAGGATGTTAATCTTAAAATTAAGAAAAACGAAATCTACGGCCTTATAGGTCCTAACGGTGCAGGAAAAACAACAGTTTTTAATATGCTTACCGGCGTTTACCGTCCCACAACGGGAAGATTTTTCCTTGACGGTGAAAACCTTGTCGGCCTCTCGCAGGAAAAAATAAACCACAAGGGTATTGCCCGCACCTTCCAGAATATTCGTCTTTTCAACAATATGACGGTTATTCGTAATGTAATGGTCGGTCTGCACAATCTCCCCGAGTATAAGTGCGGAATACTTTCCACAATACTCCGTTTGCCCCGTCAGTTTAAAACCGAGCGCGCTATGGTAAAGCGAGCAGAGGAAATTCTTGAAATTTTCGGCCTTGCGGAGTACAAAAATACTCTCGCCTGCAATCTTCCTTACGGAAAACAGCGTAAGCTTGAGATAGCTCGCGCCCTTGCAACAAATCCCAAGCTCCTTCTCCTTGACGAGCCTGCCGCGGGTATGAACCCCCAGGAAACCGCCGAGCTTATGGATACTATAAGATTTGTCCGCGACCACTTTGATATGACAATTTTGCTTATCGAGCACGATATGAGCCTTGTTAAGGGCATATGCGACAATGTAACCGTGCTTAACTTCGGTACAACGCTCGCCCAGGGCAAGACCGACGAAGCGCTTGCCGAGCCCGAGGTTGTAAGAGCATACCTCGGTGACGATGACTAAAGAAAGGAGACAAAAATGGCATTACTTGAAGTAAAAGACCTTGAAGTTAATTACGGTCTTATAAAAGCGATTAAAGGCGTCTCCTTTGAAGTAAACGCAGGCGAGGTCGTTGCTCTTATCGGCGCAAACGGCGCAGGCAAAACTACCATAATGCACGCAATTAACGGAATTATTCCCAAGGCGGCAGGAAAGGTGCAGCTCGGGGAAAAGGATATTACCTCAACCCCCGCGCACAAGCTCCTCTCTCTCGGTATGGCTCAGGTGCCCGAGGGAAGACGAATTTTCCAGGAGCTTACCGTTTACGAAAACCTTCAAATGGGCTATTTCATCAAGAAGGATAAGGCAAAGTTTAAGGAGCGCCTTGAGGAAATGTATTCTCATTTCCCCATTCTCGGTGAGCGTTCAAACCAGATTGCGGGAACACTCTCCGGCGGAGAGCAGCAGATGCTCGCAATGAGCCGCGCCCTTATGTCAAGCCCCAAGCTCCTGCTTCTTGACGAGCCTAGTATGGGTCTTTCTCCCCTTTATGTAAACACAATCTTCGATATGATAAAGCAGGTAAATGCTCTTGGCACAACCGTCCTTCTCGTTGAGCAGAACGCGAAAAAAGCCCTTTCGATAGCAAACCGCGCCTATGTTCTCGAGATTGGTAAAATCGTAAAGACCGGCACCGGAGCAGAGCTTCTTGAGGACGAGGATATACGCCGCGCATATCTCGGCGGCTAAACCTAAGTCCGATTAACAAAAAATAAACTCCCCTATGGCAGACCAAAATCCGCTTTACGGGGAGTTTTATTTTGATTATAAAGTCTCTGCAATATCGTAGATAAGGCGTTCTGTCTTCTCCCAGCCGAGGCAGGGGTCGGTTACCGACTTTCCGTAAACCGAGTTTTCGCAGATCTTCTGTGCACCGTCCTCAATGTAGCTCTCGATCATAAGTCCCTTGACAAGCTTCTTCACCTCTGCCGAGTAGCTACGGCTGTGAAGAATTTCTTTCGTAATTCTTATCTGCTCAAGGTAGTTTTTGCCGGAGTTTGAGTGATTGGTGTCAATAATTGCCGCAGGGTTTTCGAGTCCCGATGCAGCATAAGCTTCGCAGAGGTGATAAAGGTCCTCGAAGTGATAGTTGGGGTGCGACTTGCCCTGCTTGTCAACGTATCCGCGAAGTATAGCGTGAGCGTAAGGATTACCCGCGCTCTTAACCTCCCAACCGCGGTAAAGGAAAACGTGAGAGGACTGTGCCGCCTTGATAGAATTCATCATAACGGTAATATCGCCCGAGGTGGGGTTTTTCATACCGACGGGAATGTCAAGACCCGATGCGGTAAGTCTGTGCTGCTGATCCTCAACAGAGCGCGCGCCCACCGCACAGTAGAGCAGAAGGTCAGAAAGATATCTGTGGTTTTCGGGATAGAGCATCTCGTCAGCGCAGGCAAATCCGGTTTCCGAAAGAGCTTTTAAGTGCAATTTGCGAATTGCAATAATGCCTTTAAGCATATCGGGCTGGCTTGCAGGGTCGGGCTGGTGGAGCATACCCTTGTAACCCTCGCCGGTGGTTCTCGGCTTGTTGGTGTAAATACGGGGAACGATCATTATTTTATCGCTCACCTTGTCCTGCACCTTGCGCAGCCTTGAAATATAGTCAATAACCGCATCCTCTCTGTCAGCAGAGCAGGGGCCTATAACAAGAAGAAATTTGTCCACCTCGCCCGAGAAAATTTTGTTAAGCTCGGCAAGCTGGCTGTCGCGGAGCTTGGTCAGCTCCTTGGTTATGGGAAACTGCTCTTTAACATCCTTTGGGATCGGCAGCTTTCTGTAAAATTCCATATTCATAATCTGCGTACCTCTTTTTGGGAAAAACTAACTGAAAAATTATTTGCTCGGCTTGTCAAAAAGCGATCGGCGCGCGCTTGAGGCTCGCATTTTTTCTCTCATACGCTTGCCGTCCTCGTTTGCAAGATAGGTTCTGAATTCGGTAAACTCCTCAATAAATTTGTCCATTTCGGCAAGAAGAGCATCCTTGTTCATAAGGAAAAGCTCCGACCACATTCTGTCGTTTATCTTTGCTATTCTCGTAAGATCGCGGAAGGAGTCACCCGTATATTTTTCAAGCCCCTCGGAGTCGTTGCAATTCATAAGCACCACCGCAATGCAGTGTGTAAGCTGGGATAGAAAGGCAATCATCTCGTCGTGCTTTTCGGGTGAAAGCTCTGAAATTCTGACAAAACCGAGAATTTCGCCAAGCTGCTTGCAAATACGCACCGCATCGCGGGTGTTTTTGTCGGTCGGAGTTACAATATAGTTTGCGCCCTCAAAAACTCTCGGGTCTGCAAACTCAACACCCGACCTCTCGCGTCCGGCCATAGGGTGCGCGGGAATGTATTCAACATCGTCACGCAGTATGTCCTGCACCTTATAAACGACCTGGCTTTTAACGCCGGTAACATCGGTTATAATCGTCCCAGGTGAAAGTAGATGCTGGTGCTTTTCTATCCATTCTATAAAGGTGGTGGGGTAAAGGGCAAAAATTATAAGCTCGGATGAGGCAATAAGCTCTCCGTCAAGCTCGGATGTGCCGTAGCTTATCATCTTGTTTTCAAGAGCGTATCGAATGTCGGAATCCTCTTTTGTAATACAGCTTACATTATAGCCCTTGTCGGTCAGCGCCTTTGCATAGCTTCCGCCGATAACGCCAAGACCGATAATCAGTATTTTCGTGTTTTTATCAAGTTTCATAGGTAGTAAATTCAATTCCAAGTTTTCTTATGTGACTAAAGAATTCGGGATAGCTTTTGTTAACAGCTTCAGCTCCTAAAATCTCACCGCCGAAAAGGCTTGCAAGCACCGCAAGTGACATAACGATTCTGTGGTCGTTATGACCGCAGAGCGGCTCTGTGGGTGCGTGAAGGGGGCGCCTTTCGACTATTGCCTCGTTTTCCAAAAGCTCAATATGCGCTCCGAATTTTGAAAGCTCGGCTCCCATCACCGCAGCTCTGTCGCTTTCTTTGATTTTCAATCTATTTGTGCCGACAAATTTTGCGCCGTTAAGCGCTGCCGCCATAGTAAAGAGTATAGGTCCAAGGTCGGGACAGTCGGTAATATCTATCTCGGGGCATCCAGCAGCTAAAGCCTTGTAATGCTCCCGATAAGCTCTGTCACCTTGAAGGCTGTCCTTGTTCAGCCCGTCAACTGCAACCTCGCCGCCAATAAGGTTAAACGCATCGGGAAATGCAGCTCCCGAATAGTCGCCCTCAACGAATACCGTCCCCTTTGTTTTGTAGCTTTGTCCACCCTTAATAAAGAGGGTGTAATCATCCTCCCACCGAGCATAAACGCCGAATTCTGCCATAGCCGAGAGGGTAAGCTCAATATATGACCTGCTCTCAAGCTCTGTTGTAATCTTAATCCGCGAGTCCTTGCTAAGTGTTGAGAGAGCAAAGAGAAGTCCCGTAACAAACTGACTGCTGACATTCCCGGGCAGGGAATATTCCCCGGCTAAAAGCGGGCCTTTGACGGTGATTTTCTCATCTGTTTGGGTGAATTTCAGCCCTTTTTCAAGGCAAATATCCTCATAAACCTTCATAGGACGCTGGAGAAGCCTCGGCGCGCCGACAAATTCCGTCTCATTACCCGAAAGCAAAGCAAGCGGGAGCATAAATCGCAGAGTGCTTCCGCTCTCTCGGCAGTTAAGCGGCCGCTTTGGCATAGCATTTCTTACATTCCCTCCGCTTATCTCGGCAATCGAGCCGTAAAGCAGAGAGCCTACTCCAAGCTCCGCAAGGCAGTCAACTGTTGCCAAAACATCCTCGCAGGGAGTAATGTTAACTATTTTTGTGTTTTCTTCGGCCAAGGCGGCAGAAATTAGCAATCTGTGCGCCATGCTTTTTGACGACGGCGCAACAACTCTTCCCAAGGCCTTGCTTTTTTCTATCTTAACTCTCATTTTTCAAATAGCTTACAAGGCAGTCTACCGCCTCGTTGTAGCCCCCAACACCGCGCCCGGTTATAGTCTTTATACAAGCAGCTCTGATGTAACTCACCTGCCTAAAGTCCTCGCGCTCTTCGAGCTTTGAAATATGAATTTCAACGCAGGGAAGCCTTGTTGCGCAAACCGCATCGAGCAGGGCAATGCTTGTGTGAGTATAAGCTCCGGGGTTAATAACTATACCTTTAGCCCCTTCAAAGTAAGCCTCTTGTATCTTGTCAACAAGGCAGCCCTCGTGGTTTGATTGATAAAAAACGGGCTCAACACCGAGCGCCTTGCAGTGGTTTTCTATCATTTCAATAAGCTCTTTGTATGTGGTAGTGCCGTATTTTTCAGGCTCCCTTACACCAAGCATATTAAGATTTGGGCCGTTGATTACATAAATTTTCATATCAATTCTCTTGCCTTTATAATTTTTTGCGCAACCGCCTGCGGTGTATCGTCAGCATCAATTTTGATGTCGCAAACAGAGCAGTATACAGAATATCGCTCGTTATACCTCTTCGTTATCGCCTCTCTGTCGGAGGAAAGGGGTCTGTCGGAGGTTGGTATCAGCTTCTGCAGCGGTCTGTCAATAAAGAAGAGCTTGCCCCCTTCTTTTAGCGCATTTACATTTTCCTTTCGGAGAATTGCGCCGCCTCCCGTCGCAATGACGACAGAATTCATTGCCGAAGCTTCCTTTACCGCTTCTGTCTCAAGGGCGCGAAAATGCTCCTCGCCGTATTTTTCAAAAATCTCGCTGATAGTCATTCCCGCCTTGCTTTCAATCATCTCATCAGTGTCAATAAGCTCTCGCGAAAGATCCTCGGAAAGGAGCTTTCCAACAGTGCTCTTGCCCGATGCAGGCATGCCGATAAGAACTATATTTTCTTTTCTGCCCGAGATTTTATCGAATATATCGAGAATTGTCTCGTTTGAATAACTTGTGCCAAGGAATGTTTCCGAGGCTCTTACCGCTTGAGCAACAAGCATATACAATCCACCCTCAGCGGGAATATTTCGTCCCTTTGCCGAAAGAATAAGCGGTGTCCTGAGCGGGTTGTAAATAGTGTCGCAAACACCCAAAAGGCTCTTAAACTCGGTAATGTCAACAGGTGCATCGAATATGTTCGGGAACATTCCGACGGGCGTTGTGTTGATAATATATTCAACATCGGCATGGCTCTCGTAAAGCTCCGAATAGGTAACTGTTCCCTCGGATTTTCTTCTGCTGACCAAAAGAATTTCTCTTGCTCCAAGGCACCTTGCCACCGCTGCCGAGGTTTTTGCCGTACCACCGGTGCCAAGCACCGCAACCTTTAACCCCGATAAGCTGACTCCTATTTTTTCAATAAGCGAGCGCATCCCGAAAAAGTCGGTGTTATAGCCGTAAAGCTTCCCGCCCTTGTTAACAACAGTGTTGACCGCTCCGATAGCTTTTGCGCTCTCGTCAATATAGTCAAGGTAGGGAATTATCTTTTCCTTGTACGGAATGGTAACATTTATAGCCTTGAAATCTCTTTTTTTCGCAAAGCTGTCAAAATCCTCAAGGCTAACCTCGCAGAGCGTGTAGTCGTAGTCTGCAAGAAGGCCGTGTATTTCCTTTGAGTAGCTATGTCTTAGCTTCTCGCCAATAAGTCCGTATTTCATTTTATCTTTCCGTCATAAGATAGTCTGTGCCGTATCGCACAGTAAGCATATCTGCAATTACCAACGCAACAACCGCGTCAACAACCGCTCTCGCTCTGTGAATGATTGCGGGGTCGTGTCTGCCCTCGATCTTGAGAGTAGTGTCAGTGCCTGCTTTGATGTCAACAGTATCCTGCTCCTTGAATATAGAGGGCGTAGGCTTTACAACGGTATTAAATAGTATGGGCATTCCGTTTGTAATACCGCCGTTAATACCACCGTTGTTGTTCGTTTTCGTTACTACCTTGCCGTCTCTTAGCGCAAAAGCATCGTTTGCCTCGCTGCCGTACATATCGGCAAAGGCAAATCCCGCGCCAAACTCAACACCCTTTACCGCAGGGACAGAGAAGAGCGCGTGTGCGAGCATAGACTCCACAGTATCAAACCAAGGCTCGCCCACTCCAGCAGGAACGCCGATAACAGCCGTTTCGAGAATACCTCCAACGCTGTCGCCTCCCGCCGCTGCCTTTTCAGCCTCGCGTCGCATGTTTTCCTCGGCAGTATCGGTAAGAGCAGGGAAGCTCTTGCTCTCAAGCACCGCAAAATCCTCTTCAAAATTTTCAAACCTTCGGTCAGCCGCTCCGTGAAGCTCGATAATATGGCTGGCTATCTTTATTCCCTTGCTTAAAAGTGCGGAGCGCAGTATCGCTCCCGCCGCAACGAGCGCCGCGGTTATTCTGCCGGAAAAGTGACCGCCGCCTCGAAAGTCCTGAAATCCGTGGTACTTGCACTCCGCGGTGTAGTCTGCGTGAGAGGGACGGGGAGTCGTTTTAAGCGAGGAATAATCCTTGCTGTTTTTGTTCTCGTTTGGAATAAGTATAGTAAGCGGTGTGCCGGTGGTGTAACCCTCAAACTCTCCGCTTGCAATGATGAACTCGTCGTCTTCAACCCTAGCCGTTGAGATTTTGCCCGAGGGTCTGCGCTCTGCGAGTCTTGCATTTATATAATCTCTGTCAATTTTAATGCCCGGAGCAAGTCCGTCAAGAACTGCGCCGATATATTCGCCGTGGCTCTCGCCAAAGAGAGTTAAGCAGACGGAATTTCCAAAAGTGTTTTTCATTGTTTAAAAATCCTTTTTTCAGATTTTTTGACGGCAAAGCTCTGCAAAAGCCGCAGTCGTCATTTTTTCTATCCTGAAAGAGCCCGGGGTGTCAACGAAGATAACCGAAACATAGTCCGCATCGCATTTTTTGTCGTGTGTAATAAAGCCTAATGCGCTTTCAAGGTCTCCGCCGTATGCGGTGGGAAGTCCCGCCCGCTGAAGAGCCGAAATAAGCCTCGGTCTCGCCTCGTCGGATATGACCGCAAGCATACCGAGCGCAACGCACTCGCCGTGGTAAAATCCGCGCATTTCTTCCTCGGCTTCAATGGCGTGGCCGAGAGTGTGACCGAAGTTAAGTATCTTTCGAAGTCCGCACTCGCGCTCGTCCTCTTCAACAACGCTCTTTTTGATTTTAAGCGAGGCAAGTATAACCTGCTCAATGTTTTCCTCTGTGATTTCGTTTTCTTCAAGGAATTTGAAAAGCTTAGCATCAGAGGTCAGCGCCATTTTGATAACCTCTGCCATTCCGTTTGCGATCTGTCTTTTCGGCAGAGTCTTCAGGGTGTCAATGTCAATAAGAACGCCCCGAGGCTGATGAAAAGCGCCAACAATATTCTTCACACCACCAAGGTTTATTGCCGTCTTTCCGCCAATAGAGGAGTCCACCTGCGAAAGAAGAGTGGTGGGAATATTGTAAAAATCTATTCCGCGCATATAAGATGCCGAAACAAAGCCCGAAAGGTCGCCGACAACGCCGCCGCCAACCGCAACGACACAGTCTGTCCTCGTCATTTTGAACTTAACCATTTCGCAAAGCAGCTCGGTAAAGACCTCGGGACTTTTCGCCCCCTCGCCCATATCTACCGTTACAATGCGGTATTCCTTAGCCGCCCTTGCAACCGCCTCTGCGTATTCTCTCGGCACGCCGCTGTCGGTAACAATAAACACCTTTCTCGACAGATTAAAGTATTTACCCGCATCGGCAAGGAGCGAGCGCCCCACAGTAATGTCATAGCCTCGCTCGCCTAGCTTTAGATGAAGATTTGTCATATTTTCTTCCTAAAAATCAGTTTTTTATGTAAGTACCTGCGAATTTAAGTTTGTCGCAAAATTCTCCGAGAGCCTCCATCATAGTAAGTCCGCGCTCGGTCTGCACATCGCCCTCAGCCTCAACATAGAAGTAGTATTCCCAAAGAAGCTCCTTCATAGGACGGCTCCTCAAGGTTCTCATATTAAAGCCGTGATTACCGATAACGTCAATAGCCTTAGCCAAAGCGCCCGCCTCGTTACGAACGGTGAAGAGGAGAATAGAGTGAACGCCCGTCTCCTTGCTTACACGCTTGTTTGCAACCCTTGAAAATACCGCAAACCTGGTTGTGTTGTCTCTTGATGTGTTAATATCGTGATCAACAACCTCAAGGCCGAAAAGCTCTGCCGCCTCGCGGCTGGCAATAGCCGCAACGGTGGGGTCGTTAAGCTCCGAAACATATTTTGCCGCAAGCGCAGTGTTCGAAAATTCCTGCTCGATGTAGCCCTGCTTCTTTATATATTTTGAGCATTGCGCAAGAGCCTGAGGATGGCTGATAACCTTTTTAATGCCCGAGGGGTCAGCGCCCGCTACCGCAAGAAGGTCGTGAGTCACCGCAAGCTCGAGTATTCTGTTCGCATAAAGAGTGCCCGAGAACATAAGGTCGGTAACCTGACCAACCTCGCCGTTGTAGCTGTTCTCAACGGGAAGCACCGCAAGGTCGCATTCTCCCTTTTCAACCGCTCGGTAGGCGCTCTTAAAGTCGCCGAAGGCAATCTTCTCTGCGTTTGGATAAAGCTTTGATGCCGCAATGTGGGCAAAAGCGCCCTCCGTACCGCAGTAGGCAATCTTCATTCCCGACATAATTCTGCTTTGATATGCGCGTGAGACTGCCATATTGTTTCGAAGAAAGTTTATGTAATATTCCCGTATTTCTTCACTTTCAATAAGCGAGGAGTTTCGGCTTATAACTTCCTCCTCTCTCGCAGCGTCATAGATAGCGAGACCTCTCGCCATTTTGTATTCCGCAATAGTCTCGGCAGCCTTCATTCTCTCAACGAAAAGCTCTGCCATTTCCTTGTCGATTTCGTTTATTTTTTTACGCGCCGTATCAAGGGCGGATTCTTTCATTTTTTCTTTTGCCATTTTTAGTTTTCGCCTTATTTGTATGATTCTGCAAGAGCGCGCAGTGCGGGTAACGCACGCTCAATTTCCTCGGTCTTAACGCAGTATGCAAGTCTTGCATAACCGGGCGCACCAAAATCGTCGCTTGGAACTATAAGTATCTCGTGCTTTTTCGCCCTTTCGCAAAACTCGGTCGCATCTCCGCTGGGGGATTTAATAAAGAGATAGAATGCACCGTCGGGCTTAACCGTTTCAAGTCCGTATTTCGTTAATGTCTCGATAAGCAAACGGCGGTTGCGGTCGTAGATAGAAACATCTGACACCTGACCAAGGCAAAGGGGAAGAAGCTTTTGCAAAAGGCTGGGAGCGCAAACAAAGCCAAGAGCTCGGCCCGCGCCGCAAACCGCCTGATAAACTGCGAGGAAATCACGGCATCTCGGGCAAACCAGCACATAACCTATTCTCTCACCGGGCAGGGAGAGCGACTTCGAATAAGAGTAGCAAACTACCGTATCGTCGTAATATTTCGTAAGATAGGGTACCTTTACACCGTCATAAACAAGCTCGCGATAGGGCTCGTCGGCAATAATATAAATAGCTCTGCCGTATTCCTCCTCCTTCTTTTTAAGAAGAGCTGCAAGGGAAGAAATATTTTCCTCTGTAAACACAGCGCCGGTGGGGTTGTTAGGGGAATTTATGATTATTGCAGCGGTCTTTTCGTTTATTGCCGCCTCAATTGCAGAGATGTCAAGCTGGAAGTCCTTGTCACACTTAACCTCTTTTATAACCGCACCGCATCTCTCGATAAACACCTTGTATTCGGGGAAGTAGGGCGCGGGAACGATAATTTCATCACCCGGGTTTGTAAGGGCGGTGAGCGAAATTGTCAAAGCTGCTGCTGCACCAACAGTCATATAAAGGCAGTCGGCATTAACACTCTCACCTTGAGTCTTGTTTATATAGTCGGCAATAGCCGAGCGAACGCCTGCGTCGCCCTGCGCCGAGGTATAGCCGTGAAGCAGTATAGAGCTTTCATTCTCGATGAGCTTCACGAGGTTTTCATTAACCGAATCGGGTGCGGGAACGCTGGGATTGCCGAGAGAAAAATCGTAAACGTTTTCTGCGCCGATTTCCGCCTTCCTCTTCTTTCCGTATTCAAAAAGCTCTCTAATAACCGAGCGGCGTGCGCCAAGCTCTCTCATTTTTTCGTTAATCACGGGTAGTTCTCCTATGTTTTAAAATAATTATATTATAATATTATACTACTTTTATAATATAAGTCAAGTCGTTTTTCTTTAAAATTTCCGATGTATGACGAAAAATATGACGAATATGAGAAAAAGTACAACCCCCTCACTTGTACTTGAAAAACAGATACAAATGTGTTACAATAGTATTAAAAAAAGGAAAGGCGGCTTCTATGGTAAAGATAAACGTTAAACTACCGTTAGAGTACAAGGCGGAGCATATAAATTCTGCGGTGACCGAGCTTTTGCCGGTCGAAGTATCCGAAATAAAAGAAGCCCGCCTCCTAAAGCGGACTCTCAATCTGTCGGATAAAGAAAATATTTTTTACGATGTCACCCTGGGCGTTGAATTTTCCCCGGAGAGGGAAGCGGGACTTCTTAAAATGAAGAAAAAGGTTTCTCCCTATCCCGACTACACCCTGACACTCCCCGCCTATTCTTTAAATTCTCCCCCCGTTGTTGTGGGCGCAGGCCCCGCCGGGCTTTTTGCCGCCTTGGTTTTAGCCGAGCAGGGAGCAAGACCCATTCTTCTTGAGCGCGGTCTTGCCGTTGATGAGCGTAAAAGAAAGGTCGATGCCTTTTGCACTCTCGGGATTTTGGACGAAGAATGTAATATTCAGTTTGGCGAGGGCGGAGCAGGCACCTATTCCGACGGAAAGCTCAAGGTCGGCTCTATGGATAAGTATAAAATGAAAATACTTTCCGAGCTTGTTTCGTCTGGGGCTACCGAGGATATTATGTATTCCTCAACCGCCCACCTGGGTACCGATAAGCTCTCCGAAATGGTTAAAAAGATAAGGGAAAAAATAATTTTCCTCGGCGGTCAGGTTATTTTCGGCGCAAGAGTCTCTGCGATCAAGACCGAACGCTCCGCAGTAAAGAGCGTTTTGTATATCAAGGACGGCGAAGAAATAGAGCTTGAGTGTGAAAATCTCGTTATGGCAACGGGACACAGCGCCGAGGACAGTATGCGCCTTATAATCAACGCGGGCGGCTTAATCGAGCCTCGCGGTTTTGGAATAGGAGTGCGTATCGAGCACCCTCGCGAGTATATAAACGAGCTGGTTTACGGAAAAAAATATAAGGACTCGCTTGAGAGCGCAAGCTACCACCTTGTTACTCACCTTGAAAACGGCAGAAGCGTTTATGGCTTTTGTATGTGTCCCGGTGGCAGCGTTGTTGCCGCAACAAGCACCGAGGGCGGTATCGTAACCAACGGAATGAGCGAGTTTATGCGGGACGGCAGAAATTCAAATGCCGCATTTTTGGTCTCGGTCACACCCGCTGATTTTGAATCCTCCGACCCCCTTGCGGGAATAGCTTTGCAAAGAAAAATAGAGCGGCGCGCCTTTTCGCTGACCGCAGGGTATAAAGCTCCCGCGCAGAGCCTTGAGTCGCTCTGCCTTGGCGGTTGCTCTTATTCCGAGGTTGCGCCAACCTATCCCATAGGCACCGAAAAAATTCCAACCACAGACTATCTTCCAAGCTATATCACCGAATCACTTAAAGTGGCGGTTTCGGATTTTGACAGCTGGATGCCCGGCTTCTATTATCCCGGCGCTGCCGTTGTCGGGCCCGAGACTCGAAGCACCTCTCCCGTAAAGGTCCTAAGAGGTGAAAGCTATGAGGCTGTCGGTATTTTCGGACTTTATCCATGTGGCGAGGGCGCAGGCTACGGCGGTGGAATAATCTCCTCTGCAAGAGACGGTGTGATAGTTGCTGAGAAAATTCTCTGTAAGTGTGAAAAATAAAATATAAAAACAAAAACTTTGGCAGAACGAGCAAAAGGAGAAAAAATGAAAGCGAGAATTGTTGATATAAAAGGCCACCGCCAGGTGGAAATAAACGGGAAAATCTATCCCTTTACCGCCTACCGCTCCTGGCGTCCAAAGGAAGAAAATCTCTCTGCGTTTAACAAACGCGCATTTCCTATTATGACCTTTTTGCCAAGCGGAATTAAGAACCGATTTGGAATTCCATATTCGGCATTCGGCGAGTTTTGGCTCGGTGACGGAAAATACGATTTTGAAATTCTCCGCCGTCAGGTAGAGCAGTTTGTGAATTGTGCTCCCGATGTTTATCTTGCAGTAAACCTTATGCTCGATACCCGCGATTGGTTTTTGCGCGATCACCCCGAGTGCCTTAACTCCTTTATTTATTTTTCCTCGGTCTGCTTCTATGAGCCTTGGATAAGATGCGCGGAGAGAATGCTTCGCGATACGATAGATTTCCTTGAGACAGAGTTTCCCGACAAGGTATTTTGCATCTTACTCTCTGCAGGCGGTACCTGCGAGTGGCATAATAAAGCCAACGACCTGCCTCCCTCAAAAATCCGCGACGAGGCATTCAAAAAATATGTGGGTAACGATAATGTCACCCCGCCCGCCGAGTCGGATATAGAAAAGGTGAGCTTCGGTGATTTCCGCGAGCCGAATAAGCTAGGTCGTGAAATCGATTACTGCCACTTTACCAACGAGATAATGAATAATTCACTCGCTCATTTTGCAAGATATGTCAAGGAATACACAAACGGCAGACTTCTTGTGGGCGCCCCCGCAGGTTATTCTCTTATCGGCGAGCATCCTCTTTCGGGTCACTCCTCGGTTGCCGATGTCTTGAAAATACCCGATTTGGATATAATCGTTTGCCCTGCGTCATACTACCATAGAAGGCTTGAAAATGTCAGTGCCTCGCAAACTGCAATGGACGCAGTAAGGGAAAACGGAAAGCTTATGATAACCTCCATAGATAACACCGCCTTCGCCTCAAACTCCGACCCTCTGGCGCAGGCTCTTCAGCTTGACGGCTCTCATGTCCGCCACGAAAACGTGGAGGAAACTATCCATTACATAAGGCGCGAGAGCGCGCTTTCTATGTCAAAGGGCGCAGGCTTTTGGTTCTTTGATATGTACGGCACCTGGTATCCCGACGAAAATATTCGTGATGAGCTGAAAAAGGTCAGGGAAGCATACGCGCACTATTGCTCGCTTGATGTGGAATATAATGCCGAAATTGCCTTCCTCGCAGATCCCAGAGGAACAATTTACACCCGTAAGGGCACTCTTATAAAAGCCGAGCAGGTACAAGCACAGATAACCGAGCTTGGAAGAATAGGCGCCCCCGTCGATTACTATACGGTAGACGATATTTTGCTTGAAAGCTTTCCAAAGGATAGATATAAGCTCTATATAGTCCCCACCTGCTACGCTCCCTCAAACGAGATAAGAAATGCGATAAAAAAGCTAAAAAGAAACGCATCCTTTATCTTTATGGGCGCTTCGGGTTGCATTACTGACAATGGATTTTCCTTTGAAGCGGGAGCCGACTTTACGGGCATTATGACCGAACTTGACCCCAATGCCGACGGCTACTCGGTTATTGCCGAGGAATATAATGACACCGGTGCAAAAAAGCTCTACGCAGGCAAAAAGCAGGGGGAAATAACCCCAGTAATGCGCGCAAAGCCCGGAATGTACAAGGCTGTTGCCACCGACCTGCTTTCTAATAGCGAAAGAATGGTTATCTCCGAGCGTGAGGGCGGTTTTGACATCTGGTCGTTTAGAGGCACTCTTCCGGAAGCCTTTCTCCGCGTTATCGCAAAGCGTGCGGGCGTCTTTCTTTACCAGACCGCAGGGCTTCCAACCTATGCAAACAGCCGCGTGATAGCACTCTTTGATCACAAGGGCGGAGAGCGGGAAATCATAATGCCGAAAAAATGTTGTTTAAGAGAGGTGTATACCGGCGAAAGTCATATCTTTGACAGCACTCCCATAACCTTAAAATTCGCACCCAACGAGTGCAAATTCTTCATTATTGAATAATAAGTAAAAGCGCTTACAATTTGGTAAAAACCTTTGTAAGCGCCTTTTATTATTTTTTAACAATTACTTTTCGGTTGGTGGAATATGCTCTGCTTTTTTATTAAATTGCTGACCGAAAAGTAATTGTCGCGGTAATTGTTTTAATCTTCCTTATTTTCTTCCGCCTTTTTCGGAGCGGTCTTTTTGGAAGGGGATTTTTCTGCGGTTTTAGCCGCAGCAGGCTTCTTTGCCGAAGTCTTAGAAGCCGCAGCCTTCGTTGCTGCAGTCTTTGTCGCAGACGTCTTTGTTGCAGTTGTCTTTGAGGTAGCAGCCTTTGAGGTAGCAGTCTTTGCAGTAGTAGACTTTGCAGAAGCCGCTTTTGCACCTGCCTGCTTGGTGGATGCAGTCTTTTTCGGAGCAGGCTTCTTCTCGGGAGCAGGCACATCCGCCTTTACTTGTTCTGCCGACTCTTCAGCCTTGATTTCTTCGATCTTTACCTCTTCAGCCTTAGCCTCTTCAGCCTTGATCTCTTTGATCTTTACCTCTTCAGCCTTGAGCTCTTCAGCCTTAGTCTCTTCGGGCATTGTATTTGCGAGCGCGGGGGTTTCCTTAGCCTTGAGAGCCGCCTGCGCCTCAGACATTTCTTTCATGATGCTTCTTGCGGTTTTTCTCGGAGCCTTCTGCTTTGGAGCAAGAGCTGCCGCTTCTTCTTTAGCCTTCTTCTTTGCCGCGTTTGTGATAGCTCTCTTTTCCTTTGCGCGCTTAAGGCGCTCCGCCTTCAGCTTCATTTTGCGCTTTTCTTCAACGATTTTCTGGAATGGAATCATCAAAACATCGTGGATTTTTTCAAGCACCTTGAATATAGCACCGCCAACCTTAGTAGCCTTGAATTTAAGAAGCCACTCGTCAAACTTAGCCTTGACCACCGCCTTCTGCTTATCATTCATAGTAAATCTGAGAATGATCTTATCGAGGAGATAGAGCAGGGAGGGAAGACCGAGCGTAATCATTATAATCGAAACTACCGTACCTTGCGCGATAAGTGTACCAACGCTTGCGATAGAATTCTGGCTTGAAATAATAGAGATAATAATACCGCAAACAACGAGTATAAGACCTGAGGTAAATACGGTAGGCATTGCGGAATCAACCGCCCGACGAAGCGCCTCTTTTCTGTCCATCGTTTTTCTGAAAACGATATAGTTGTTTGACATAAGTATTCCGTAGTCAACCGTTGCGCCCATCAGTATACAGGTCGTCACGATATAGCTCATAAAGAATATAAGATTTCCACCGATAAGGCAAAGCGAAAGCGAAATCCAAACCGAGCCTTGAATAACCGCAACAAGTATAACGGGCAGGGAAACAGACTTAAAAATACAGAGTATTACAAGAAGAATTGAAATTATGGTAAAGAGGGTAATTACAAGATTATCCTTATCGAATGCCGCCTGCAAATCGTAGGTAGAAACTACCTTGCCCGTTATGTGAGCGTCCTCACCGAAAATGTCCTTAACATTCTCGAGAAGATAATCAATAAACGCCACCATCTCGGGACCCTCTGCGGGAAGCTTTGCGCTAACGAGAATTCTGGAATATTCTCTGCCGAGGAATAGCTCTCTTGCCCCGGCCATCATCTCTTCCGCATCGACGATCTTGTTGAAATGCTCCTCGGTCATCTTGCTTGAAAGAAGCGGGCTTGTATACATATTAACCTTGATAAAGCTAACAAGGTCGCAAGCCTGCATAGGCTTCATAGCCGCCTCGGTTTCAAATTCTGCCCCGTATTTAATATAGACTCCAGAGATTTTGTCCTTTTGGAGCTTTGTGGTAAGCGACATGCTCTGAACCTTTGACTTGAGCTCGTTCATTTTGTCGGTCATTTCAACGTAACTAAAAGCCTCGGTCATCTCAAGGTAGCTTGTGGTTACCGAAAGGTCCCCAAGACGGGTGGAAATATCGGCTGTAAGCTGGCTTGCAACGGTCGGGTTTGTTGCCTTGGTAGCAAGAACAAAGTTTACAAATTCCTTGCCGTTGATTCTGCATTCGCTAAGTTTAGCTTCACCAACCGAAACATCTGTGCTTGTAAGATACATAATATAAAGCTGTTGGGTCATTTCCGCGTTTATGAAATCAACCGAAAAGTTAGACTGCTTTATAAAATTACAGAAGTCCGCGTAGTTAAGAGCCTGATTTGCATCTGTCTTGTTCTTTGCATTGTTTAAAGCAAAGTTGAAAACGGGCTTTTTAGTTTCGTCAATCGGAATACTGTTTATATTCTGTATCAGGTAAGTACAAAGCGCGTGAGTGTTTATAGTCTTGTCTTTATCTGCAATTTTGTCGTAGAAATAAAGACCGTACATCTGTCTGATAGCAAATTCGGAAATTCCGCTATCGGGGCTTATTTCGTTAAACTTTGCAATAAGCTCCTCTACTGTGTAGCTTTCTCTCGAAACATCTGCAACCGAGTTGAGAAGTCCGATGGTCTTTTTCGTTCCCTCGTCAACAAGATTTGTAACATCCTTGTCACCCGAATTTAAAAGCTCGTTCGTGTAACGAATAAATTCGTAGGGGGTAAGCTCAAGGGCGGAATTATCCTTATAAATATTGTACATTGCAAAGAGCATTTTTACATCATTCTCTGCAAGTCCAAGAGTCTTAACCGCCTTTTTAAGGTCGTAAAGCTCCCTTACGGTGGTTGCGTGAGCGGTGTAAGAGGTGACGGGATTTTCGCCGCTTGTGTTTGTGTATCTGTAAAGTGCCTCTTTAAGAAGCATTTCCTTTGCGTAATCCTCGTCCTCGCCGACCGATGTTCCGTCGGAGGAGTGGGGATAAACGATAACTATGGTATCGCTTCTGCCGAATGTGCTTTCAATCTTCTTGTTCGCGCCGATACTGTCGGTAAATCCATAGCCGTTAAAGGACTGAAGCACCGCGCCGAGTATAATAAGAACGGCAACGGCAGGGGCAACTAATTTTGAAAATCTCGTTGCAAATCCTGCGAAAAATTCACCCTTAGGAACAAAGGGACGCTTTGCGGTCTTTTTAATAAGATCGTCAAGCATAAGAACGACAACGGGCAGGAAAGTCATAGCGGTGATGGCAGAAACCACTATACCCTTTATAAGAACGATACCGATGTCGAATCCTATTTTAAAGGACATAAAGAGCAGGGCGACAAGACCTGCAATAGTCGTAAGCGCGCTGGCAGAAACAGGGTTAAGCACCGCCTTAACAGCAGAGCGCATAGCCGCAGTGTTGTTGGGGTGATTTTTCTTTTCGTCGCGGTAAGCGTGGATAAGAACGATACTGTAATCTACCGAGAGGGCAAGCTGAAGAATGGAAGAAACCGACTTTGTAATGTACGAGATTTCTCCAAGGAAGATATTCAGACCCATATTGATACCAATCGCAATACCCGAGCAACCGAGAAGAATGATAGGCTCAATCCAGGAAGATGAGGTTATAAGCAAAAGAACAGCCGCCAGAGCAACCGAAAGAACTATAATAAGTCCCATCTCGCCCGAGGTGTTTTCTCTCAAAACATTGTATTCTACGGTAGAGCCTCCAAGCTCAACTGCGCCGTATTTATCGCCGAGAGTAGTCTTTATTTCCTCAATAACCGCCTTTGCTGTCTCCGAATGGTCCTCTCCGTTTATCAAAACGGTGAAAAGCGCCGTTTTCGATTCTTCTATGTAAGAAGAGGGCGAGTCCTCGTCAAAGCTGACGTTAAGTGCGCCTTCAATAGCCGAAAGCTCCTCCTTAACACCCTTTGCGGTCTCTTTATCTATTCCCGAAAGCATAACCTGCACATTTCCCGTCGTGCCGAATTCATCGGTCATAATTTCTAGAGCTATGCTGGTCTCCGTATCCTTTCCGAGATAGTCTGAGAGGCTGTAATTTATTTGTACCCTTTTAGAAAGAAGAAGTCCAATAAGCGCCAGCAGTAAAAACACCGCTACGATAACGCACTTTACCGGATTTTTCTTCGGATATTTTGCAGCCGTTAAAAGACTTGCCTTGTAATCCTTTTTTGCCATCGTTTTTTCCTTAATTTAAGTTTTTTCGCGGGGTAAAAAAAGCCTTTTCGGACACTCCTTAAAATCGGAGTGCCCGTTTTTGCTTAAAATCAGAATGTAAAGTAGTTCTTTGCGTTGTAGTATGCAATTCCCGTAACAATCTTTTCAAGAGCCTTGTAGTCCTCGGGATATTCGCCCTCGTCAACCCACTTACCGATAAGGTTACACATAATGCGTCTGAAATACTCGTGACGGGGGTAAGAAACGAAGGAACGGCTGTCGGTAAGCATACCAACAAAGTTTGCAAGCATACCAAGGTTTGCAAGCGCCATCATCTGCGCCTCCATGCCGTCGCGCTGATCGTTGAACCACCAGCCCGAGCCGAACTGAATCTTACCGGGAACGGTGGAATCCTGGAAGCAACCGAGCATTGTACCGAGAACGTAGTTGTCCTTGGGGTTAAGAGTGTAAAGAATAGTTCTGGGTAGAACCTCTGCTTCCTCAAGAAGGTTCATGAATGCGCCAAGGTCCTCTGCAATGCAAAGGTCGTTTATAGAGTCGTATCCTGTGTCGGGACCAAGCTTTTTGTACATTCTCTGGTTGTTGTTACGAAGAGCGCCGATGTGGAGCTGCATAGTCCAACCGAGCTTTGTGTACTCCTCAGCACAAGCCTTGAGCATAGCGCACTTAAAGGCGTCGATCTCGCACTTGGTGAGAGTCTCGCCCGCCATTCTCTTGTCAAACGCCGCCTTAGCATCACCGATACCGAAGGGAACGTATTCAAGCGCGTGGTCGGAAAGGCGGCAGCCCATCTCGTTAAAGAATGCAATTCTTCCCTTGATCCAAGCAACAAGCTCCTCGTAGGTCTTGCAGCCGGTCTGCTCAATGTAGGGAATAAAGGTCTCCTTGCCAATCTCAACAGCCTTGTCGGGACGGAAGGTGGGAAGAATTTTGGTAGAGAAGCCCTGAAGAGCCTTGTGGTATTCAAGGGTGTCAATAGGGTCATCAGTGGTGCAGATTATCTCAACGTTTGAGCGTTTGATAAGCTCCTGCGCCCTGAATTCGGGCTTTGCAAGGCACTCGTTGCACTTGTCCCAAATTCTCTTTGCCGACTCCTCGCAAAGAGGCTCGTCAATATCAAAATATCTTTTAAGCTCAAGGTGAGTCCAGTGGTAAAGAGGGTTGCCTATAAGCTTTTCAAGAGTTCTTGCAAAGCAAACAAACTTTTCAAATTCGTCAGCATCACCGGTAACAAACTTTTCATCAATGCCGTTTGAGCGCATCTGGCGCCACTTGTAGTGGTCACCGCCAAGGAAAAGGTCAAAAGCATTCTTGAACTGATAGTTTTCTGCAATCTGCTTAGGTTGAAGATGGCAATGGTAGTCAATGATAGGAAGATCCTTTACCATAGCGTAAAGCTTTTTTGCAGGCTCGTTTTTGAGCATAAAATTATCGTTTATAAAACTCATAGTGTTACACCGTCCTTAAATATTGAAATTTCTCTGTAATCGTGAGCTTCGTTCATTGTTTCGCGTCCCTCTGCAACCTCGACAATATAGTCAAAGAGCTCGTCGGTAAGAGGATTGCCCTCAAGGCAGGGAGATGCATCGAAATCTATCCAGCCGCTCTTTCTTTCTGCAAGAGAGTGGTTGGTTGCAATCTTTACGGTAGGAACCGCTGAGCCTACGGGTGTACCTCTTCCGGTTGTGAAGAGAATAATGTGTACTCCCGCCGCCATAAGGTTTGTTATAGCAACAATGTCATTTCCGGGTCCGTTAAGGAGCGAAAGACCGTTTTTGGTGAGTCTGTCACCGTAGTCAAGAACGTCAACAACCTTGGAAAGGCCGCCCTTCTGAACACAGCCCAGCGACTTTTCTTCAAGAGTGGTAATTCCGCCCTTCTTGTTTCCGGGCGAGGGGTTTTCGTAAATAACCTGATTGTGTCTTGCGTAATAGTCCTTGAAATCGTTAATGAGCTTAACGGTTTTTTCAAAGACCTCCTCCGACTCGCATCTCTGCATAAGAAGATGCTCTGCGCCGAACATTTCGGGTACCTCGGTAAGAACGCAGCTACCGCCCATAGCAATAACCTTGTCGGAAAGTCTGCCAACCAAGGGGTTAGCGGTAATTCCGGAATATCCGTCAGAGCCGCCGCACTTGAGACCAATGCGAAGCTTGGATACCGAAACGGGCTCTCTCTTGAACTGGGAAGCATATTCTTTAAGCTCGTTTATAAGTCTTACGCCTTCGGCAATATCATCGTCAAAGTCCTGAGTGTTAAGGAACTTAACTCGCTCGTCGTCCCACTCGCCGAGAACCTTTTTGAAAACCTCGATATTGTTGTTTTCGCATCCAAGGCCGAGAACGAGAACGCCCGCAGCGTTGGGATGATTTACCATTCCGCGAAGGATAAGCTGTGTTGTGGTCTGGTCGTCACCGAGCTGGGAGCAGCCAAAGGGATGCGAGAAATGACGCGCTCCCGTAAGCTTTGAAAGCTGTTCTGCAACCTTGTTTACGCAGCCAACGGTATTTACAATCCAAATCTCGTTTCTTATACCAACATCGCCGTTCTTGCGAACATAACCCATAAAGGTGCGCGACTTATCCTCTGCGGGAATATCGTAAAACTTAGGGTCGTATGTGTACTCAAGATTTCCCGAAAGGTTTGTCTTTACATTATGAGTATGTACGTGCTCGCCCGCCTTGATGTCGCATGTAGCATGACCTATGGGGTTGCCGTACTTTATGATGTTTTCTCCTGCCTTAATGTCACGAAGAGCATACTTGTGACCGTCGGAGAGATTGATATCTACATTGTCAAGTCTGTTAATTATCATTTTTTTGACTCCCGAATTATTTTATGTACTTTTCAACCTCGGGTGCAAGGTAGGAAAGGTCCTCGCCCCAAAGCGCAGCGTTTGCAAGAATTGCCTTAGCATCATTGTTCTTCATAAATTCAACAACCTCGGGCGCATCGTTTGTCATATCTGTCTTGTAGAACTCAATAAGCTTTGCAAAAGCAAAGAGAAGAGTCTCGGGCATCTTGTTGTATCTCTTGATGTACTCAAGAATGGAGGGAAGAACTCTTACCTTGAACTTAGAAACCGAGTTAAGGGCAATAGAGGAAAGATAGTGCTTGATATAGGGGTTGCCGAATCTCTCAAGAACGCTGTTTGCATAGCTGAGAAGCTCCTCGCGGGGAAGGTCGAGAGTAGGAATAATCTCGTCAAATACGCACTTTCTGATATGCTCGTTCATAACCTTATCGTCAATACAGCTCTTAACGGTGTCAAGGCCCGAAAGAAGCGCGTAAGGAACGAGAGAGGTGTGTGCGCCGTTAAGAATACGCACCTTTCTTGTACGGTACATCTCGAGCTTGTCGGGAGTAACGATAACATTAAGGTCAGCCGAAGAGAAGGGAAGCTCTGCCTCAATATCGAAATTGGTCTCAATAACCCAAAGGTGGAAGAATTCCGAGGTGTTAACCATGTTGTCCTCGTAGCCGAGACCAAGGTCCTCGCCCTTGGGATAACCGGTGTTTATACGGTCAACAAGGGTGTTGGTGAATACATTTTCCTTCTCAACCCAGTTCTTGAAATCGTCTCCGAGATTCCAAAGGTCAGCATATTTAAGAACGCACTTTTTAAGGTTGTCGCCGTTTCTGTCAATAAGCTCGCAGGGGAGGAAAATAAAGCCGGGAAGCCCCTTTTCAAATCTTCTCTTGAGAAGAAGAGTAACCTTTGCCGGGAAGGACTTGGGAGGCGTGTCGGTAAGTTTGTCCTCGTCGGAATATACAATACCCGACTCGGTGGTGTTGGAAACAACAAATCTCATCTCGGGCTGGTCAGCAAGAGCGAGATAAGCCTCAAAATCCTCATAGGGCTTAACGCAACGGGAGATAACGTCAACAACAGTCTTGTCAACCCCCTCAATACCGCGGATAACGTGAGTGTATACGCAATTCTGGGCTGAAAGCATGTCGCACATACCAGACTCGATGGGCTGAACAACGAC
>JAZORT010000040.1:0-31268 GCA_045656745.1 Eubacteriales bacterium
TTCCTTCATAACGTCGCCAAGAGAGCCGGTAAGCTCGATCTTACCGCTGCCGGGCATTACCGCAACCTCAACCTTGAGCATATCTCCGCCCGCCTGCGTGTAGGCAAGGCCGTTTACAACGCCGATAGGGTTATTTTCGTCAAGCTTTTCGGGAAGCACCTTGATTTTTCCGAGGAAGTCAACAAGGTTTTTCTCGGTAATCTTAACCGATTTACACTCGCCCTCGGCAATTCTCTTTGCGCTTTTACGGATAAGCGAGGCAATCTCTCGCTCAAGATTTCTCACTCCCGCCTCGCGGGTGTAGCCCTTAATGAGAGCCATAATACCCTCGTCGGTTATCTTGAACATTCTGCCGTTTACGCCGTTGCGCTTCATCTGCTTGGGAACAAGGTGGTTTTTCGCAATCTGGAGCTTTTCCGAGTCGGTGTATGTAGAAAGCTCAATAACCTCCATACGGTCAAGCAGGGGTGCGGGAATTCCGTCATAGCTGTTTGCGGTTGCGATAAAGAGTGTGTCGGAGAGATCTATTGAAATCTCCATAAAGTTGTCGCGGAATGCCTTGTTTTGCTCGGGGTCAAGCACCTCAAGCAGGGCAGAGGTGGGGTCGCCTCTGAAGTTGGACGCCATTTTATCAATTTCGTCAAGAACGATTACGGGGTTCTCCACACCTGCGTTAATAAGGGCAGAAACGATTCTGCCGGGCATTGCGCCAACATAGGTTTTTCTGTGACCGCGGATTTCAGCCTCGTCGTGCATACCGCCGAGGGAAACGCGGGAATATTTTCTGCCCAGCGCTCTTGCCACCGAGGCGGCAACCGAGGTCTTGCCCACGCCGGGAGGGCCAACAAGGCAGATTATCTGGTTTTTAATATCGGGTGAGAACTGCTTTACCGCAACGAACTCGAGAATTCTCTCTTTAACCTTATCAAGTCCGTCGTGGTCGGAGTCGAGTATCTTTTTAGCCGAGGCAACCGTAACCTCGTCGCTTGTTTTCTTGCCGAAGGGGAAGTCAAGGCAGGTGTCAAGATAAGCGCGGATAACCGAGCCCTCAGCCGCGCCGTAAGGAGTTTTCGCAAGCTTGGAAAGCTCTTTATAAAGCTTTTCTCTTACCTCCTCGGGCATTTTTGCCTTCGCAATACGCTCGTCGTATTCTCTTATCTCATCGTCCTCGTCCTCAACGCCAAGCTCGGACTGAATAGCCTTTATCTGCTCGCGTAAGAAGTAGTCCTTTTGATTTTTGTCAATCTTCTCGCGGACTCTGTGCTGAATATCGTGCTCACATTCAAGGAGCATTCTCTCCTCCTCAAGGGCGATAAGAAGCTTCTCAAGCCTTGATTTCGGGGTAAGGGCGTCGAGAACTCTCTGCTTATTTCTGAAGTCGATAAGGGCAGAGGAGGCAACAAAGTCTGCAAAATATCCGGGAGCTGTGATAGCCTCAGCCGCAATGCGAAGCTCCTCGTCAAAGGTGGGGTGGATATTCTTTATCTCTTTAAGGGTAGACTTGATCTCCGACATCATAGCCTCGCACTGACCGGAGGGGGTGAAGCTTTCTTTTTCCTTTTTCGCAACAGCGCAGCCGATAAGGAAGCCCGAGGGGTCGGGAATGATCTCTTCAATTTTTGCGCGGTATTTACCCTCAAAAACTACCGAGAGGTTGCCCTGCGGATTTTTAACAACATGCTTTATCTCGGCAACAACACCGATTTTAGCAAGGTCCTGGGGCTTGGGGTCCTCGGTAGAAATCTCCTTTTGCGTAACAAGGAGAACGTGAGCGTCGTGCATTGTTGCCGCAGCAGTAAAGGCTTTAAGCGAGATAGTTCTCACAATCTCGATGCTGACCTGAACCGCGGGGAAGCCAACCACACCGCGAAGGGGGATAAGAGGCAGCTTTACCTCTTCGAATATATCTATATTTTCTGACATTTTTTTATCCTTTCTTCTTTAAAAAAACGCATAGGCGTATATAAAGCCATATTATCATTTTAACATTATAACATAAAAAAATAAAAAAATCTACTGCTTTAAAAAAATTAATAAATAATTTAAAAATAAAAATAAAACTTCTTTTAGAAAATTGCTTGACCCTGCCTTTATTTTGTGGTATAATTATCTATTGAAATTCAGAAATTTTCGGAAAGGGAGGATATTTATGCGAATTCTTGGGATAGACCCCGGACTTGCAACGGTAGGCTGGGCGGTCATCGACTCCGAGCGCGGAAGGCTTGCTCCGGTTGCCTACGGCGCAATACTCACCCCTGCGCACACCGATATAGAAGCAAGACTTCTTATGATAAAATCCGACCTTGAAGCAATAATAAGTAAATACGAGCCTGACGAAATGGCTATTGAGGAGCTTTTCTTCAACACCAATATAACGACGGGTATTGCCGTTGCCGAGGCGAGAGGCGTTATTCTTTGCACCGCTCACTCTATGGGCGTAAAAATCAGCGAATACACCCCCCTTCAGGTAAAGCAGGCGGTGGTTGGCTACGGCAGGGCGGAAAAGCACCAGGTTATCGCAATGGTAACGCGGATTTTGAACTTAAAGAGCGCGCCGAAGCCTGATGATACGGCTGACGCGGTTGCAATAGCTATCTGCCACGCGCAGTGCCGCGGCTCGGCAATGGGTAAATTTTTCAATCAGAGGTAAAGAATATGTGGCTTGCAGATAAATGGAAAGATTATACGGTAATAGACACCTCCTCAGGCGAGAAGCTTGAGAGGTGGGGTAAATATACCCTGGTGCGTCCCGACCCCCAGGTAATCTGGAAAACAGAAAAACGCGACCCCCTTTGGAAAAATGCTGACGCAAGCTATAAGCGCTCCTCCTCGGGCGGAGGAAAGTGGAGCGAAAACCGCCTTCCCGAAAGCTGGGTGATCTCCTACGGAGAGCTTAATTTCAGAATAAAGCCTATGGGCTTTAAGCATACGGGTCTTTTCCCCGAGCAGGCGGCAAACTGGGATTGGTTTTCCGAGCTTATAAAGGAAGCAGGCAGACCGATCAAGGTGCTTAATCTCTTTGCATATACGGGCGGAGCTACCGTTGCGGCGGCAAAGGCGGGTGCGTCTGTCGTTCACGTTGACGCGTCAAAGGGCATGGTTGCTCAGGCAAAGGAAAATGCAAGACTTTCGGGTCTTGAGGAGGCGCCCATTCGCTATATCGTTGACGATTGCAAAAAGTTTGTTGAGCGCGAAATACGCCGCGGAAATAAATACGACGGCATTATTATGGACCCGCCCTCCTACGGCAGAGGACCTACGGGCGAGGTCTGGAAGATAGAAGAAAATATCGATGAGTTCGTGGAGCTTGTCAGCTCGGTGCTTTCCGACGAGCCTCTCTTCTTCCTCCTTAATTCCTACACGACGGGTCTTTCCGCATCTACTATGAAATACATAACCTCGGTGCGGCTTTTGGATAAAAAGCAGGGAAAAAGCGAGGCAGACGAGCTTGGACTTCCTGTAAAGAACAGCGGACTTGCTCTTCCTTGCGGCTCCAGCGTAAGAGTAACCTTTAAAAAATAAAGCGGAAAAAGTATGATGAATGATGTTATTATAAAGGTCGAGGGACTTGGTTATACCTATACCGACAGTCCCGAGGACGAAATTGTAAAGGTAGAAACCTCACCCGCGCTCTCGGGCGTCAGCCTTGAAATAAAGCGGGGCGAGTACCTTGCGGTGCTGGGTCACAACGGCTCGGGAAAATCCACCTTTGCAAAGCTGATAAATCTTATACTCACCCCCACAGAGGGAAAAATTTATATTGACGGCACCGACATAACCCGCGAGGATTTTTCGGAGGACGAGGTTTTTGAAATCAGGCAAAAGGTCGGAATGGTCTTTCAAAATCCCGACAACCAGCTTGTTGCTACCGTTGTTGAGGAGGACGTTGCCTTCGGTCCCGAAAATCTCGGTCTTGCCCGCGAGGAAATAAGGGCAAGGGTAGACTCGGCGCTTGAAATGGTGGGAATGACCGAATACTCACGCCACGCGCCCCACAAGCTCTCCGGCGGACAAAAGCAGAGGGTTGCAATTGCGGGTATCATAGCTATGAAGCCCGAAATTATTATATTTGACGAGTCCACCGCAATGCTTGACCCCAAGGGCAGAGCCGAGGTTGTTAAGATAATGGAAAAGCTCAACCGCGAGGAGGGCATTACCGTTATCAACATTACCCACTATATGGACGAGGCGGCAAGAGCCGACAGAGTTGTTGTTATAAATGACGGAAAGCTACTTTTGGACGGCAGTGCAAGGGAGGTATTTTCGAGAGCCGAGCTTCTTCGCTCGGTGGGACTTGAATCCACCCAGGGAACAGAGCTTTTGCTAATGCTGAAGCAGGCGGGCGTAAATATCGAGGGAGAGAGCCTTACTCTTGAAGAAACGGTAGAAACTCTCACAAAATTTTTAGAGGACTTTAAGGTAAATGAGTAATATTTTAGAGCTTAGGGCGGTGTCCTATGTTTATTCGGCGGGAACGCCCTTTGAACGAACCGCTTTGAAAAATATAAATATTGCCTTTGAAAAGGGAAAGATAACCGGACTTATCGGCCACACGGGCTCGGGTAAATCCACCCTTGTCGGTCTCTTGAACGGACTTAATAAGCCCACCTCGGGAAGTGTTTTTCTCGACGGTGAGGATATTTGGGAAAAGCCTAAGGAGATAAGCCGTGTGCGCTTTAGTGTTGGTCTCGTTATGCAGTACCCCGAGTATCAGCTTTTTGACGAAACGGTGAGAGCCGACATCGGCTTTGCCCTCCGTAACAAGGAATTGCCCGCAGCAGAAATCGAAGAGGCGGTTCTTGAAGCCGCAAGGTTTACGGGAATTGCTGAGGAGCTTTTGGACAAGTCTCCCTTTGACCTTTCGGGCGGACAAAAGCGCAGGGTTGCTATCGCGGGTATAATCGCAATGCGCCCAAAGGTGTTGGTGCTTGACGAGCCTGCGGCGGGTCTTGACCCAAAGGGAAGGCGTGAGATTCTCGGAAGCCTTCACGCTTATGCAAGAGAGAGCGGCGGCTCGGTCATTCTCGTCAGCCACTCCATGGAGGATATGGCGCATTACTGTGACAACGTTGTGGTAATGAGCGGCGGCGAGGTCTGTATGTCGGGCACCGTTCGTGAGATTTTTTCTCAGGCTGATAGGCTCACCGCGGTGGGACTTGACGTTCCCGTCGTTGCAAAGGCAGCGGCAGCTCTTAAAGAAAAGGGCTTTGACCTTGAGGGTGACCTTTACACCGTTGAGGGCGTAAAAGACGCAATAATCAAATATCTCGGGGAGGTGAAGAGATGATTTCTGACATCACCTTAGGACAGTTCTTCCCCGGAAGCTCGGTTATTCATAAGCTCGACCCGAGAGCAAAAATAGTAATTTCTATCCTCTATATCGTTACGATCTTTTTGGCGAACAACCCGATAACCTTTGCGCTCCTTGTGCTTTCGGCGGCGCTCTTGGTTGCCGTTAGCCGAATCTCGATGAAGGTTATTTTAAAGGGACTAAAGCCTATAATATTCATTCTAATATTCACCGCGGTGATAAATCTGTTTATGACCGAGGGCAGAGGCGAGCCTCTTGTTTCGTTCTGGATTTTCAAGATTTATTTTGACGGAATTATGCGCGCTGTGTTTATGGCGCTGAGAGTTTTGGTGCTTATAGTCGGCACGAGCGTGCTTTTGACCTATACCACCTCTCCCATAGCTCTCACCGACGGACTTGAGTCTCTTCTCTCGCCCTTAAAGGTGATAAAGGTGCCCGTACACACCTTTGCTATGATGATGTCGATAGCTTTAAGGTTTATTCCCACCCTTGTTGAGGAAACCGAGAAGATAATGAATGCCCAAAAATCAAGGGGAGCCGATTTTTCAAACGGCAGCCTTGTCAAGAGGGCAAAGGCGCTTATTCCCATACTGATACCCCTTTTCGTTTCCTCCTTTAAGCGAGCAGAGGAGCTTGCAACCGCTATGGAGTGCCGCTGTTACAGAGGAGACAAAAACCGTACCAAGCTCGTAAAGCTTCAGTACAAGGGCAGAGATTATTTAAGCTTTCTTGTTTTCGCGCTCTTTGCCGCGGGACTTGTCTGTCTTGCATTCCTGCCTTACTCTCTCGGTCTTTCGGGCGCTATGTTTGACGTTATGTTTTACAGAATTTAGTAGAAAAAAGGAGGCAGACGGTGAAATACTTTGCTAAAATCAAATATCTCAGAACAAACTTTCACGGCTTTCAGGTTCAGCCCGACAAGCGTACCGTTCAGGGTGAGCTATGCCGCGCTCTTGCCGAGGCTCTCGGTGTTAGCTGTAAGGTAACCGGCTGCAGCCGCACCGACGCGGGCGTTCACGCAAACGAGTTTTGCCTGACTGTTGAAGCCGAGGGCGCAACCGTTCCTCCCGAAAAGCTGCCTCTTGCGGTAGCGCGTTTTTTGCCGACCGACCTCTCGCTCTTCTATGCCGAGGAGGCTTTGGCAGACTTTCACCCGAGATATGACGTTAAAGAAAAGGAATACCTTTACCGCATAATCAACCGACCTGTTTTTGACCCCTTTGAGTTCGGCAGAGCCTGGTTTTACCCAAGACTTATCGACGAAAAAAGAATCGCTCTTATGAACGAGGGGGCAAAGAAAATTATTGGAAAGCGGGATTTTTCTTCCTTTATGTCCGAGGGCTCGGACACCGAGGATACCGTCAGGAATGTAACAAGCCTTACTGTGCAAAAGCAGGGCGACCTTATTGAAATAAGGATAAGAGCCGACGGATTTTTATATAATATGGTAAGAATAATCGTTGGCACGCTGACCGAGGCTGCCTTTGGCAGATTTACCCCCGATGATATTGAAAAAATCATTGAGGCAAAGGACAGACGCTTTGCGGGAATGACCGCGCCCCCCGAGGGGCTTTACTTAAACCGCGTTTTTTATTAAATTCCAAAATCGGTAAAAATTATTGAAAATAAAATTCTCTCCGTCAGGTATTATAAGCTTGACGGAGGTTTTTTATGAAAAAATTCAAAAAAGCGCTGTTTTTTGCGGCGATTATTATTCTTTGCCTTGCGGGAATTGTTTTGGCGGTGCTTCTGGGACTCTTCGTCTACGCAAGGTGTAATATAGATTTTGAGGGTGACACAAGACTCTTTGACGCCTCGGGGAGCTTTGAATCAACCCTCTTTTTTGCCGACTCTGACCCCACAGACGAAGAATACACACCCGCCGAGCTTGAAATTTCGGGAGGGCTGAAAAAGCTCTACTGCTCACTTGATGAAGTCAGCCCTTATCTTAAATGGGGATTTATTGCCGTTGAGGATAGGCGCTTTTACGAGCACTCCGGCGTTGATATAAAAAGAACGGCTTACGCCGCGCTGAATTATCTTTTTCGGGGCGAGAGGCGCTTTGGAGGCTCAACCGTTACCCAACAGGTTGTTAAAAATATAAGCGGTGATAGTCTTCCAACCCTAGGCCGTAAGCTTAACGAGATTATAAGAGCCGTCCATATCGAGAAAAATTATACCAAGGACGAGATTTTGGGCGTTTATCTTAATGTTATTCCAATGGGCGAGAATATGTACGGCGTTGCCATAGCCTCAAGGCGTTATTTCGGAAAAGAGCCCGGCGAGCTTACTCCGAAAATGGCGGCAACCCTTATAGGGATTACCAATGCCCCAACCGCCTATAACCCCTACCAAAACCCCGAAAAATGCCTTGAAAAGCGCAACAGCGTCTTGAAAATTATGGCAAGAGAGGGGGTTATAACCGAGGAGGAGTGTGCCCGAGCTTTAAGCGAGCCTCTCGGAGTTTTGCCTAAAGAGGAGGGTGTTGATATTTACGACTCCTGGTTTGTTGAAACGGTGATAGACGAGGCATCGGCGCTTCTTTCGAAAAAGCTCTCTGTAAGCCGAAGCGCCGCTGAGCGCATACTTCTCGGAGGCGGGTATAAGATATATACAACGGTGGATATTTCGGTGCAAAATGCCCTTGAGAGCTATTTTGAAAACAAGAATAATTTTCCCCCGGAGATTGAAAGCGGGCTGGGCTATGCAATGGTGGTAACAAAAAACGAGAGCGGTGACCTTGCAGCAATTGTTGGCGGTGTGGGCAAAAAGACCGAAAACCGTATTTTAAACCGCGCAACAGTAAACCATACCCCCGGCTCTGCAATAAAGCCGATTGCCCTCTATGCGCCCCTAATCGACGAGGGAAAAATAAACTGGGCAACCGTTATTGACGATGTGCCAAGTAGCTTTTCGGAAAAGGGCGAGCCCTACCCGAAGAATTCGCCCAATATCTACGGTGGATTGACAACCGTAAAGGAGGGCTTAGTTTTGTCGAAAAACACCCTTGCCGTATCTCTTGCCGAGCTTCGGGGAGTAAAAGAGGTCTATCGCACACTAAAGGAGGACTACGGCATAACCTCTCTCGTTGAGCGTGAAAAGACCAAGGACGGAAGAACCTTAACCGACCTTGCAATAGCGCCGATGGCTCTGGGTCAGCTGACCTACGGTATGCCGCTTTCCAAGCTCACCGAGGCATACAGCGTTTTTGCGGGCGAGGGCGTGCATAAGAAAATGCGCTCATTTTTGGAGATACGGGACTCGGATGGCGGGGTAGTTTTAAAAAACGAAAGTGAAGAGCGCCGTCTTATGCGGGATACCACCGCAAGAATTGTAACAAAAATGCTTGAGGAGGCGGTAAGGGTCGGCACCGCAAAGCAGATAAGCCTTAAAAACCATATCCCCACCGCAGGAAAAACGGGTACCTCAAGCGCCTCGCGTGATAAGCTCTTCGTTGGCTTTACCCCCTATTACACCGCGGGAATTTGGTGCGGATACGATAGGGGCGCGGGAAGTGCCGAGGGACTTTCGGTAAGCCACCTTGAAATATGGGACGAGGTAATGACCGAAATCCACAATGAGATTATCGGGCAGGGGAATATTCGCTCCTTTTCCGACGAGGGGCTAATCCGCCGTCCCTATTGCAAGGACTCGGGAAGGCTCTATACCGAAGGCTGTCTTTTCGACCCGAGAGGCACAAGGCTTGAATACGGCTACTTTACCCCCGATAACGCGCCAAATGAGGTCTGCAAAACCCACGTTACCCTATATTACGACTCTGTGGAAAAGGGTATTGCCCTTGAGGGCTGTCCCGAAGAAAACCTTGTTAAAATCTCGCTTCTTGACATTCCCGACAGAGCCTTTATAAAAGAGGTTAATATTACCGATGCCGAGTTTGTTTTTCGAAAGGCAGAGCAGGGTAATATTTGCAAAAGCGAATATCTTCCGTTCTTTTATAACGCACTGCCGCCCGAGGAGTTTGCGGGAGTTTCGGGGAACAAAAAACAGTTCAACTCAGCCTGCAAAAAGCACTAAAGCTCTTTACTTTTACCTCCTTTTGTGGTAAAATACAATTGAGGTGAAAAGATGGACTATAAGGTAATTTATTCGAAAAGAAGAACGCTCTCCCTCTCGGTAAGGGATGGCGAGGTAATCGTCAGAGCACCCTTCGGCGCAAGAGAAGAGCATATTTTAAAACTCGTAAATTCCCACATCGAATGGATAGAAAAGCATCTTAAAATTCAGGCGCAAAGGCAACAAAACCACCCCGACCCAACCCCCGAGGAGGAAGAAATCCTTCGCAAAAGAGCAAAAGAGGTCTTGACCGAGAAAACGGCACACTTTGCTGAAATTATGGGTATAAAATACGGCAGAATAACAATAACGGGAGCAAAAACCCGCTTCGGCTCTTGCTCGTCAAAGGGGAATATCTCCTATTCCTTCAGGCTTCTTGAGTTTCCCGACGAGGCGGTGGATTATGTTGTTGTCCACGAGCTTGCCCACCTTACGGAGATGAACCACTCGGTGAAATTTTATAAAGTCGTGGAGTCGGTCTTGCCCGATTATAAAGAGCGCCAAAAAATGTTGAAGGGCTGATAGATGTCACATTCGGGCATTGCCGAACGAAAAAAACGGAGAATAAAAGCGCTGTACCCATAAGGATAGTTCTTAGTTTAACACAAAAGCGAGCCGCAAAAACGGCTCGCTAAAGGTATGTTGGATTGATATTTCGGTCTACAAAGCAACATAGTGTAAGATAAATTACAATTAATTGTTTTCTGCTTTTTCTCTGATGATTTGAACGTTGTTAAGCAATTGAATCAAAAGCATATTAGAGACAAGTTGGATAATACCGACTACTCCACTAGCGAGAACCCAAACTACAAAATCAAGGATGGTGTCTCCGCCAAGATCAAGGTCAAGGAATTCGCAGGTTGCATCTCCAATGCCTGCTATTACTCCAAAAGTAATAATAGCAAAAAATGTTGAAATGGTAATTATTTTGTAGATTTTAATCCATATGCAATTTTTTTCATTAAACATAGTTTTTTCCCCCTAAAACAAAAAGTGCGCCAACCGAAGTCAGCGCACCGAAAAACGCAAACTCCAAGTTGTCGCCAAACGAACTTATACGCAGATAGGTATATACACCATCAAACGGGAGTCGCATTTTTACCAAATGGATTCGTTTAATGGTATGCTCAAAAAAGGGTATAGTTATCCCATAAAGAAAAATATACCTATTAATGCGATTATTAAGTTCGTTTGGCACAATTATTATATCATATTTTTTTCGATTTGTAAATATATTTCATGTTTTTTTAATTACCTTACGCTAAGTAGAAAAGAGACCCCCCTTTACACAAGGGAGCCTTTTTACGTTCATCTATGACTTATCAATTTTTCTGATAAGCACTATATTTGTGTACACGAATACAAAATACGGCACACCTTTTTCGAGATATACTGTATTCTAAAAAACCGTCCTATATGGGACACCCTAAAAGGTCTCCGTTTTTGATTAAAAGTGAAAAAAGTGCAAAAAAATTCTTCAAAGGTTTTACAAGCACTTCCTTATTTTTCAAGGGAAATCGGGCTTTTTTGTCAACCAAATGTCCGCATTTTGACGCCATAGGTTAGTATAGTATAGGTTAGTATAGTAAAGTATAGAAAAGAATAGTATAGAATAGATTAGATTAGTATAGTTTAGTTTAGAAAAGGAAAGGAAAGAAAAGTATAGCTCAGTATAGTTTAATATAGTTTAGTTTAGAGGAGCTTCGCCCTTTTTTTAAAAAAACAAAACAACAAAAAGAGAGAGAATTATTTTAATTTTTTTCTTTTCTTTTTTTTAAAATTCCAACAGGGAATTTATCAACCTATCCTTTTTATATTCTAATTTTAACGAGAAAAATCTCGTCTCCGTATCAAGAAGCTTAAAGAATATTTTATCCCCCTCCCAAATAGGCAGAGCGGGGATATTCTCTTTTTTCACCCATTCAAGGACACCCTCGTCACAGTTATAGTCGATCTCACCCTCGTAGTCCTTGGCGGTGAAAAGGTGCATATATTCTGTGCCGTATTCATCCGAAACAAAGGTAACTATTCCGCGGTAGTTAAGATCCCGAACTCTGACACCGCATTCCTCAAAGATCTCACGCCTTGCGCAGTCAAAGGGACTCTCGCCGTATTCAAATTTTCCGCCGACACCGATCCACTTGTCGTGGTTTTCGTCATTTTTCTTTTTTATGCGGTGTATCATAAGATATGCGCCGTCTTTTTCGATATAGCAAAGGCTTGTGTTCTTCATTTTTTGCGCCCCTTTTCGGTGATTTTTTGCTCTGTATATATTGTAACATTTTTCGCGCGGTTTTGCAATATAAATATTTATGTATAAAATGTAAAAAGTCGCGAAATTTTATTGACTTTTCTGCCTGTATGTGTATAATAGTTAATTGGTTAATTATTAATGACTTAATTACTTTTTAAGAAAGGGCAAGAAATGACAGATAATAAGGTTGTCAGCGCAACGGCAACGATGATGCATACCTCAAGACTGCATAAGTCGCTGATTCACTCCTATGTTAAGGATATCGGCATACACCGCACCCAGCACAGAATTCTTATGCACCTTGCAAAGTGTGACAAAATTCCGTCGCAAAAGGAGCTTGCGGAGCATCTTGATATAACTCCCGCCGCCGTAACGGGGGCAATAAAGCAGATTGAAAAGGATGGTTACATAAAGCGCACGCTCGGCAAGGACACAAGGTTTTACGAGATTGAAATTACCGAAAAGGGCAGAGCTATGGTGGCTCTCACCCGTGAAAAGTTCCTTGAAGCCGATACCGCAATGTTTGCGGGCTTTTCCGACGAGGAGCTTGATGCCTATGTGGCATTTCTTGAAAGACTTAGTGAAAATATAAAACGCAAGATTGGAACAAAGGAGGGCGAAAGACGATGAAAAGATGGATGAAATATGTTAAACCCTATCTAAAGTCCTTTATTTTAGGACCTATGGGTATGATAGTTGAGGTTATTGGCGAAATGTTTATGCCGCTTATCCTCGCTATGATAATCAACGATGCCGATGTGACGAAGAGTATTCTCTATGCGGGTGCGCTTATAGGAATTGTGCTTCTTATGATGGCGGGCGGCGTTGCGGGCGCATACTTTGGCGCAAAGGCCTCGGTAAACTTTGCCGCAGACCTGAGAAAGGACGTTTATTCGAAGATACAGAAATATTCCTTTGCAAATATTGATAAGTTTTCGGCAAGCTCTCTTGTTACCCGAATGACAAACGACGTAACCCAGCTTCAAAACTTTGTTAATATGCTTCTCCGTATGGCGCTTCGCTCTCCGGGTATGTTTATCGGCGGTATTATAATGGCAATAAGCCTTCGTCCCTCTCTTTCGGTTACTCTCGCGGTAACGATGCCCCTTATGCTTATCTTTATCTTTACTCTTATAAGGATAGGTATGCCGAGGTTTGACCGCCTGCAAAAAAAGGTTGATAAGCTTAACTCTACCGTAAGAGAAAACGTAACCAATGTAAGGGTAGTAAAATCCTTCGTTCGTGAAAAATACGAGATAGAGAAGTTTGAAGAGGATAACGCAGAGCTAAAACGCTCGGGAATGAGTGCCGTTAAGGTTATGATATATATGGGTCCCGTAATGAACTTCTTTATGTATGCCACCGTTATTGCTATAATCTGGTTTGGCCACAAGGAGGTGCTCGACTTCGGAATGCCCGTCGGCGACCTTGCCGCGTTTATCACCTACACGACTCAGATCCTTTCCTCGCTTATGATGGTTACCTTCCTTCTTATGACCTCCTCGCGCGCTATGGCATCGGCAAAGCGTATTTGCGAGGTGCTTGACGAGGAGCCCGACATTCTTGATATCGAGGGTGTTGACGGTGATAGAAGAGTAGAGAGGGGAGAGATCGAATTTAGGGACGTTAGCTTCCGTTATTACAAAAACAGCGAGGGCGCGGTGCTTGAAAAGGTTAACCTTAAAATCCCCGCAGGGGCAACGGTGGGCGTTATCGGCTCTACCGGTTGCGGAAAAACGACCCTCGTTTCTATGATACCAAGGCTTTACGACGTTGACTCGGGCGAGGTGCTGATAGACGGCGTTAACGTTAAGGACTATTCGCTGAAAAATCTTCGTGACGGCGTTGGTATGGTGCTTCAGAAAAATCTGCTCTTCGCAGGCAGTATCGAGGATAATCTTCGTTGGGGAGATATGAACGCTGAGGAAGAAGAAATTGTAAAAATGGCTAAATACGCCGCGGCAGACAAGTTTGTTTCTACCTTTAAGAACGGATATAAGACCGAGCTTGACAAGGGCGGTACAAACCTTTCGGGCGGACAAAAGCAAAGGCTTTGTATTGCTCGCGCGCTGATTAAAAAGCCGAAAATACTTATTCTTGACGACTCCACAAGCGCGGTAGATACCGCAACCGAGGCGCAGATAAGAGAAGCCTTCCGCTCGGAAATTCCCGATTGTACAAAGATTATTATTGCTCAGCGTATAAGCTCGGTTAAGGATGCTGACACCATCGTTGTTATGAACGATGGCAAAATTACGGGTATCGGCACTCACCAAGAGCTTCTTGAAAGCAACGCAGAGTATAGCGAAATTTACTATTCACAGATGGATAAGAAGGGAGAATAAGGTTATGGCAAGAACTTTAGAAGAGCTTAAAAAGCAGTATAACAGTATCTCCCACGGTCAGTCTTTACGCGGCGGCGGACCCGGCCACCGTCACGGCCCCAGAGCAAAGGGAAAGCCGAAAAATATCGGTAAAACGGTGTCAAGACTGCTCTCCTACGTTGGAAAATATAAGTTCCGCCTTATGCTGGTTTTCGGTTGTATGATCCTGACAACCCTTGCCTCTCTTTGCGGCGGTTATCTTATCGTTCCTATGATAAACAGAATAACCCTCGCCCTTAACCCCGAGGCAGCCCTTAACCCCAGCCCCCTTGCGGAGTTTGCCGACGGAATTATCGAGGCGTTCGTTTCCACCCCCTTAATGCAAAGACTTACCTCGAATGTTGTCGGCGAGGTCAGCGTTTACGGCGTTGGAGCGCTGATAATCCTCGGCTCGGTCTACTTTATCTCGGTTTTCGGCAGCTATCTTCAGTCAAGGCTTATGCTCTCCATTTCCCAAGGCTCAATACAGAGTATAAGAAACGACCTCTTTAAAAAGCTTCAAGCCCTGCCTGTCAGATACTTTGACTCTCACCCTACCGGCGAGATAATGAGCCGATTTACCAATGACGTTGATAATATCGATGTTATGCTCAACAACTCATTGACCTCTATCGTCAGCGGTGTTGTCAGCCTTGTGGGTACATTTATCTTTATGCTGACCACCAATGTTTGGCTCACGATAATTACCGTTGTGTTTATTCCTCTGCTTATCTTCTCGGTAGGCGTTATCGGTAAAAACTCGGCAAAGTATTACGGCGAGCAGCAGGCAGCTCTCGGCGCGGTGAACGGCTATATTGAGGAGACTATCAGCGGACAAAAGGTTATTAAGGTGTTTAACCACGAGGACGAGTGTATCGAGGAAATGAACCTTATTAACGAGGACCTTCGCTCAAAGCAGGAAAAAGCGCAGTTCTGGGGCGGTGTTACGGGTCCAATAATGCATAACCTCAGCCTTATCTCTTACGCAATAACCCTCGGTGTCGGCGGTGTTCTTATTGCTCTTACCGGCTTTACCCCCGGCGAGCTTACCGCCTTTGCCAACTATTCAAAGCAGTTCTCAATGCCCATAAACCAGCTCTCAATGCAGGTTTCAACCTTCTTTGCCGCTCTTGCGGGCGCAGAGCGTGTGTTTAAGGTTATGGACGAAGCTCCCGAGGAGCCGGATAAGGAAAACGCCCTCACCGAGCCTATAAAGGGACACGTGATTTTAGAAAACGTTACCTTTGGCTATAATCCCGAGAAGACAGTCCTTAAAAACATCTCCCTTTACGCAAAGCCCGGGCAAAAAATTGCCTTCGTTGGCTCAACGGGCGCAGGAAAGACTACGGTCACAAACCTGCTTAACCGCTTTTACGATATTGCCGAGGGCAGTATAACCATTGACGGAAAGCCTATTAAGGATTACAGCCGTCAGTTCCTTCGTGAAAATATTGCAATGGTGCTTCAGGATACCCACCTCTTTACGGGCACCGTAATGGAAAATATCCGCTACGGAAGGCTTGACGCCACCGACGAGGAGGTTATTGCCGCCGCAAAGACCGCCAGCGCACATAGCTTTATTATGCGCCTTGAGCATGGCTACGACACTATCCTCGAGGGTGACGGTGCAAACCTTTCCCAGGGTCAGCGTCAGCTCCTTAATATTGCAAGAGCCGCCCTCTCTAAGGCACCCATACTTGTCCTTGACGAGGCAACCTCGTCTGTCGATACCCGTACCGAAAGACACATCGAGCATGGTATGGATAGACTGATGAAGGATAGAACAACCTTCGTTATCGCTCACCGCCTCTCCACAGTCCGTAATTCCAACGCAATTATGGTTCTCGAGCAGGGCGAGATAATCGAGCGAGGCGACCACGATGACCTTCTCAAAATGCAGGGCAGATATTACGAGCTTTATACGGGTAAAAAAGAGCTGGACTGAGAAAATGAGAAATGAGAAATTTCAAATTTTGAATTAAGGTTTAAAGCTGTAATAAAACAAAAAAAGGCGGGTCCGTTTGGACTCGCCTTAAAATATATATTTGCTATGAAGTTTTTGCTAAGCTTTTTTCAAAAAGCGAAAAAACCGTTACGCTAACTTCTCGGTCGCCTTATCAATTCTCTTTAGCGACTCTTCCTTGCCGATAACCTCCATAATCTCGGTAGCTCCGCCGGGAGTTGCGGACATACCCGAAACTGCGATACGAATGCACCACATAAGGGTTCCCGTCTTTATCTGGAGCTTTTCCGCAATAGGCATAAGGGCGGCGAAGAGGGTATCGTTATCGAAGCTTGTGACATCTGCAAGGATTGCCTTTGCCTCGGTGAGAATGGTTTTTACAATATCAAAATCGGCGATCTTGTTCTTTTTGTTAAGGAACAATTCCTTATCGTATTCGGGAAGATTGATAAAGAAGTCCTTCTTTTCGTCAATTTCGGCAAGGGTAGAAATTCTTGTTTTAAGAAGGGCGAGCATTTTCTGCTTGTTTATATTGGCGGGAATTTCAACTTTTATAAACTTTTCTACCATTTCGGCAAACTCTTCGTCACCGAGCTTGTGGATATATTCGCCGTTAAACCAAAGAAGCTTTTCGTAGTCGAAAACAGAGGGCGACTTTGAAACGCCGTCAATGGTAAATGCCTCTTCAAGCTCCTTTAAGCTAAAGAACTCGGTCTCGCTGTTCTTGGGGCACCAGCCGAGAAGAGAAATGTAGTTAATAATTGCCTCGGGAAGATAGCCGTTGTTAACAAGATCCTGGAAGGATACTGCGCCGTGACGCTTAGAGAGCTTTGAGATATTGCCCTCCGCATCCTTACCCATAAGGAGAGGAAGATGAACGTAGGTGGGTCTTTCCCATCCGTAAGCATCGTAAAGAAGAACGTACTTGGGAGTTGAGGTAAGGTACTCCGAGCCTCTGACAACGTGGGTAACGCCCATAAGGTGGTCATCAATAACGTGACAGAAGTTATAGGTAGGATAGCCGTCAGCCTTCATCAAAATCTGGTCCTGAAGCTCCTCGTTGTTCATTGAAATGTCACCGAAAACCTCGTCGTGGTAGCTCGTTACGCCCTCGGTGGGCATTTTTTGACGGATAACGAAGGGCATACCTGCTTTAAGGTTGGCTTCAACCTCTTCCTTAGAAAGGTTACGGCAGTGACGGTCGTAACCGCCGACAGCGTCCTCCTCGTGAAGCGCGTCAAGGCGCTCCTTTGTGCAGAAGCAGTAGTAAGCGTAGCCAAGCTCAACAAGCTTTTTCGCATACTCCATATAGATTTCTTTTCTCTCCGACTGAACATAGGGGCCACTCTCACCGCCAACGTCGGGTCCCTCGTCATAGCGGAGCCCCGTAATTGCAAGGGTAGACTTAATAACGTCGGTAGCTCCCTCAACAAGTCTTTCGCGGTCGGTGTCCTCGATACGAAGAATAAACTTACCGCCCTCGTGCTTCGAGATAAGGTAGGAGTAAAGAGCCGTTCTTAAATTTCCGATGTGCATATAGCCTGTGGGGCTGGGCGCAAATCTGGTAACTATCATTTTTTATATACTTCCTTTCGGTGCTTTTCGTTTTATCCTAAATATTTTAACACAAAAATATAATATAGTCAACAATTATTAAAAAAATATTTGACTTAGGAGCTTATGTGTGATAAAATTATTGTAAATAAGTTTAAAGAGAGGGGACGGAATGTTTAAATCCTCATTTGCAAAGCATATATGCGCCTTTGTTTTGATAGTGATAATGAGCTTTCTTGTTCTGTCGGGAATAATCGGCACGCTGGTGCGCGGTTACGCCGAGGAAACACGAAAGGAAAAGCTCGGGTCGATACTCGACATCGTTATCGAATATGTAAACGACGAGGCGATAGTTAATATAGAAACCGCCGCAACATTCGGACTTTTGCCGAAAACGGTTGAAACCATAGTTAAAACCGACCCGCAGTATGATATTCTTATTGCTAACGAAAATTTTGAAATAGTGCTTTCAACCGTTGGCGAGGGCGAGGATGTGCAGAGCGGTAAAAACCTCGGCACACTCTCTCTTGATAATTTCAAAAGCGAGGGCGGAACTTATATCCATAGCGGAAACCTTAGCGGATTTTTGCCCGAAAAATCTCTCGTTTTGTTAAAAAAGATTGAAATAGAGGGCGAGGTCGGCGGTTATGTTGCCGCAATTGCCTCAACCATAAGAGAGGACAACCTTGTCGTCGTAACCCGAAAGGCGCTATTAAACAGTGCTGTCTGGGTGCTTCTTGCCGCATTTATTGCCGCATACTTCATCACCGAAAGAATTGTCCACCCCCTGCGTGTAATGACAAAGGCAGCCTCCAAAATGGCAAAGGGCGACTTCTCTGAAAGGGTAATGGTAACGGGCAAGGACGAGGTTGCAAGGCTTGGTATAGCCTTTAACGAAATGGCGGAGTCGCTTGACAGTCTTGAAAAAATGAGGAATTCCTTCCTTGCCAATGTTTCCCACGACCTAAGAACGCCAATGACAACGATCTCCGGCTTTATTGACGGCATAACCTCGGGTGCTATCCCTCCCGAAAAGCACGAATATTACCTTGGCGTTATCTCCGCAGAGGTCCATAGGCTCTCAAGGCTTGTTTCTCAGCTTCTCGATATTTCAAAGCTGGAGTCGGGGGAGAGAAAGTTTAATTTCACCGATTTCGATATTGCCGAGCTTTCGCGAATTATCCTTATCTCCTTTGAGCAAAAGATTGAAGAAAAGCGCCTTGACGTTGAGTTTAATACCGACGAGGATGTTATGATTGCCCACGCGGATAGGGACGCAATACATCAGGTGGTCTACAACCTTTGCCACAATGCAATAAAGTTCTCGCGAACGGGTGGCAGGTTCGTTATTTCCATAAGCCGTACCTCTCAAAAGAAGATACGTATTTCGGTCTTTGACGAGGGCGAGGGAATTCTTAAAGAAGAGCAAAAAATGGTCTTTGACCGCTTCTATAAAACCGACACAAGCCGCGGACTTGATAAAAGCGGTGTTGGTCTCGGACTCTATATTTCAAAAACAATTATCGACGCCCACGGTGAGGATATATGGGTAGAGTCGAGGGATGACAGCTGTGAATTTATCTTCACTCTTAAAGAGGGAGCGAAGCCTCAGCGCAAAAATATTCAGTAAAAAAGGAGACCCGTATGGCGGATAGGGTAATACTGCATTGCGATTGCAATAGCTTTTTTGCCTCGGTTGAAACGGCGCTTAACCCCGCCTTTGCGGGTGTGCCAATGGCGGTCTGCGGAAGCGAGGAGGATAGGCACGGCATTGTCCTCGCCAAAAACGAGCTTGCCAAAAAATACGGCATCAAAACTGCCGAAACCGTCTATTCCGCAAGGAAAAAATGCCCCTCTCTCGTGGTTGCGCCCCCTCATTATCAGGCCTATTCCGACTTTTCAAAAAGAGTAAACGCCATCTACGCAAGATATACCGATATGATTGAGCCCTTCGGGATTGACGAAAGCTGGCTTGATGTTACCGCCTCGCGAAAGCTCTTTGGAAGCGGTGAGGAGATTGCCGAAAGGATAAGAAAAGAGGTTAAAGCCGAGATAGGAATTACCGTTTCAATCGGCGTTTCCTTTAATAAGGTCTTTGCAAAGCTGGGCAGCGATTACAAGAAGCCCGACGCAATAACTGTAATTAGCAGGGAAAATTTCAGGCAGATTGTGTTTCCGCTCCCTGCCTCCGACCTGTTGTTTGTTGGCAAAAGGACCGCGGAGCAGCTCTCGTCTATGGGTATAAAAACTGTCGGCAACCTTGCCTCAGTTTCGCCCGAGACCCTGACACGCCGTTTCGGCAAAATGGGCGAAATGCTTTATAAGTATGCAAACGGGCTTGACGACAGCCCCGTCTGCTCCGAGCGCGAGGATGCAAAAAGCGTTGGCTCGGGAATGACCTTCCGCCACGACTTAACAAGCCTTGACGATTGCAAGGTGGGAATAGAATATCTTGCCGACGAGGTCGCGCGCAGGCTGAGAAAGCAGGGAATGAAGTGCGAAACGGTGCAGCTTACCATAAAGGACGAGTTTCTCTCTGTCCTCCAGCGCCAAAAGCCGCAAAGTCCGCCTGCCGATACTGCCCGCGCCATTGCGGACACCGCCCTTGAAATCCTGATTGACGAGTGGCCTCGCGGAAAGCCGATCCGTATGCTCACCGTCACCGCCGCAAACCTTATCCGCGCTCAAAGCTACGCCGAGCAGATAGACCTCTTTGGCGAGGAGGATTACCAAAATCGACAAAAAAACAAAAAACGAGAGCAAACGATCGACACGATCCGCGAAAAATTCGGCACCGCCTCCATAATCCAAGGCTCGGTTATGAAGTCTAACACCGGTGTTTTCAAACCAAAAGATAAATAAGCGACATCCATTTATATATTTTTAAAGCTGTCCGAGATTTAAAATCCCGGACAGCTCCTTTTGCTAGTGTTTTTATAAGAGGCTTTTGTGTTCGTTCATATAATTTATGATGTTATTTAAGCCTTCTTCGAAGTTCAAATATACAATACCGTCACGCTCCACCATTGCCACGTTGAAAAATTCTCCGTCCATATAAATAAAGTGTGAGGTTGAAAGCGTTATTTCTTCACCTAAAGTAAAATCATCGTAAAAGCCGTTTTCATAAAGTATTTTATTATTCTCTGAGAAAACAACCAAATCGTATACAAATTCGTTTGGCGGAATATCCTTGTTCGGGGATGCTCCTAAAAACAATTCTATATCCTCGTAGGTATAGAACGTTACTGTAAAATATACGTCGTGATCAAGGTAATCCGCCATGTCCAAGCAAGAAACGAAGGCGCTGGATTCCGAATCGTAAATACTAACGTCGCTTAATATAACGTTAGCGGTATAATAATTGCTTGGATCGGATAGGTGCTTACGCATAATTCTGTTGTAGCCGCAGGAGGTGAAAACTGAAATCATAAAAATAATTGAAAAAATACAAGCTGTTATTCTTTTCATTTCTACCTCCGAGGTTGTATGCGTTTTAATCAATTATAACATATATTGGTTTTTTTGTCAAATATTAAGCCGGTAGACCCTATAAACTCAAACATAAGTATTTTTAAAAACAAAAATGTTCGTAACCTATTGATTTTTTTGAAATACTGTGATATAATAGTAAAGCTGTTTAAAATCTTAATATGCAGAGGTATCGAAGTGGTCATAACGGGGCTGACTCGAAATCAGTTTGTGCTAACGCACACGAGGGTTCGAATCCCTCCCTCTGCGCCAAATAAAAAAAGCACTCCTCGCGGGTGCTTTTTTTATTTGACATAGTCGGTCGGTGAAGAACTCTGCAGCGAAGGTGCGAGGGTTCGCATATCCCACGAAGCCGTGAGGAGCTCGCTCATCTAAGGCGAGTGTGGATATCTTCACCTTTGGTGAATACCCCTCCGATGGCACTCCTCGCGGGTGCTTTTTTTATTTGACATAGTCGGTCGGTGAAGAACTCTGCACCGAAGGTGCGAGGGTTCGCATACACCACTCGGAGATCGGCAAGCTCGCTTGTCTGGTAGCGTAGCGGCGCGAAAGCGTTAGAAAACAGTTGATAACTGTTTTCCCTTGAGCGTGACCGAGCCGCAGCGAGACTAGAGTGTGTGTATCTTCACCTTTGGTGAATACCCCTCCGCTGGCACTCCTTGCGGGTGCTTTTTTTTATATATTTGTCGACGTTATTTTATCACAACCCTATGGGCGACGATTTGGGCGGGGTAGCTTAACATAACCTGGCCGTTGTAGGTGATTTCAACGCGGTCGCCGATTTCAACAGAGTCGAGGGTTGCCGAGGCACCGTTTGCATAGCAAAACTCGGTTTGGTCGTTGATAATCACGCTGTAAGGTCCGCTCATTATCTCGGTTTCGTCAGCGTTAAGCTCAATTCGCGTGCTTTTTGCGGTTACTGTGCCGACTAGGGTGTATTCGCTTGGGGGCAGGGTGCTTGAGTCCTCGCCGTTTTTTTCGTTTTCGCAGGAGCAGAATGTTAAAAGGACGAGGGCAAGGAATATTATAAGGGCGGTTTTTCTCATTTTAACCTCAAAATTCTTTTTTTGTATTCTACCATATTTATTATATGTTTGTCAATATACGAAAAAACAGTATTAAAAGATTTATCACCGTTGACAACCTATATTTTTTGTGGTATAATCAACGAGTAAAAACATTTTTGAATGGAGTTCATTATGAGTTTTAGAAAAGATTTTGCGTGGGGTGTTGCAACCGCTTCGCAGCAGATAGAGGGCGCATATCGCGAGGGCGGAAAAGGCCTTAGCATTTGGGACGTTTTTTCTCACGAGCCCGGCAGAATCAGGGATGCAAAGACCTCTGACGTTGCCTGTGACCATTATCACCTCTTTAAAGAGGATATAAAGCTTATGGCGTCTCTCGGAATAAATTCATACCGCTTTTCTATCAGCTGGTCGAGAATTTTTCCGAACGGTGTAGGTGAGATCTCCGAGGACGGCGTGCGCTTCTATAACGAGCTTATTGATGAGCTTTTAAAATACGGAATTGAGCCTTATGTAACCCTTTTCCATTGGGATTATCCTTACGCTCTTTACAAAAAGGGCGGTTGGCTTAATGACGAGAGCGTTGTGTGGTTTAGCGAATACGCGCGCAAGGTCGCCCAGCTTTATTCGGACAGAGTAACCTACTTTATCACCTTTAACGAGCCCCAGTGCTTTATCGGTCAGGGCTATCTTGAGGCAGTTCACGCGCCCGGTATAAGGCTGCCTTATAAAGACGTTTTCCAGATGGCGCACAATGTAATGAAAGCCCACGGCGCGGCTGTTATTGCAATGCGTGAAGCAGCAAAGCGCCCGATAAAAATCGGATACGCGCCCACCTGCGGAGCACATTATCCCTCAACCGACTCTCCCGCCGACGTTGAGGCGGCAAAGGCGGCGCTCTTTGGCGCAGCTCCCCTGGACGAGTACGTAATGTGGAACGTTTCCTGGTGGAGCGACCCGGTTATGCTCGGTAAATATCCCGAGGACGGCCTTGAGCTTTACAAGGACTTTCTTCCCGAGATCACCGAGGATGACTTGAAGCTTATGCACCAGCCTCTCGACTTCTATGCGCAGAATATCTATAACGGCAAGGAGATAAGAGCAGGGGAGAGGGGCGAGCCTGTGGTTGTTCCCCGTCCCGACGACGCGCCCGTTACCGGTCTCGGCTGGCCCATAACGCCTAAGTGCCTTTACTGGGCGCCTAAGTTCTTTACCGAGCGTTACGGTCTGCCTTTCTATCTTTCCGAAAACGGCACCTGCGTTGTTGATACGGTGTCTGAGGACGGAAAAATTCACGACGAGGGGCGTATAAGCTTCCTTCGCGACTACCTCACCGAGCTTGAGCGCTCTACCGAGGACGGCACCGACATCAGGGGATACTTCCTTTGGACCTTTATGGATAACTTTGAGTGGGCGCACGGATACATTCCCCGCTTCGGCATAGTTTATACCGACTACGAAACGATGAAGCGTATCCCCAAGGACTCGGCATATTGGTACAAGAATTTTATTGAAGAGCATAGTAAATAATTTATGAAATCAAGGACAAAAAACCTGGCAGAATACAAAATTCTTGCAAGTGATCTTGACGGAACGCTCCTTGACTCTTCCGGCTTGATTAGCAAAGAAAACCTTGCGGCGATCCACCGTCTTGCACAGTCGGGCGTTCATTTTGTTCCCGCGTCCGGCAGGAGCCTTGCCGAGATGCCCGAGGAGCTGAGAGTTTGTGATGATATAAGATATTTCATTCACTCAAGCGGAGCTGCGGTTTATGACAAGCTTACGGGTGAGCGCATATCATTCTGTTTCCCGATGGATATTTCGCGCAAAATATTTGATCTGCTTTTTGAAGTCGACTGTCACCTCACCGTTCGCCACCTTGGTAATATGTATACCGCATATGAAACGATGAATGAGAAGAGCTTTGAAAAATATGCGGTCTGGAAGCCTCACGCCGATCTTTTGCGCAATGTTGGTAAGGCTATACGGGGCTTTGGGGAGCGATTTCTTTCGGAGGATAGTGTTGAGATGATTTCGGTATTTCTCTCCGACGATGAAAGGCTTCTTAAGCTCAAGGCGGAGCTTTCGTGTATTCCCGACGTTAACGTTGCCTCTGCATGCCCTCATAACATTGAGCTGACTTATGCAAAGGCGGGTAAGGGGAACGCCCTTTGCGCTCTGGCGCACAGACTCGGTGTTTCGATCGCCGAAACGGTTGCCGTCGGTGACAGCGAGAATGACATTCCGATGATAAATGCGGCAGGACTTGGACTTGCAACCTCAAACGCCTGCGCCGAGGTTATTTCGTGCGCGGCTGATAGGATCTGCTCAAACGATGAGCACGTTATTGATTTTATAGCGAAAAACTATTTTTAATATGCATTTTTGCCGACTTGAATTATTTTCAGGTCGGCTTTTTCGTTAATTTTATTAAAATTGTTGATTTTTGACGAAAAATGTGTTATAATTTAGCCGTCTTGTGTCCAAAAAAACGAAAGGAGGAAAATCAATGGCTCAAAAAAGCAAAACGGGCAAGAACGGTCTCATTGAAGTTTTCAGATTTTTGTGCGCCGTTTGGGTCGCTTATTACCATGGATTTTTCCCGATAATTACCGATAATTTCAGGGGAGCCGTTGTTTCGGTTGACTTTTTCTTTATGGTTTCGGGTCTGTTCTTTCTAAGCTCTATGGAAAAATACCGCGAAAAGCCATTTTTCAAGGGTGTTAGCTTCATTATTTGGGGCAGAACGAAGAAGATTATCGCGCCTTTTTTGATTGCCCTTGCCTCGGTGCTCGTTTGTAACGTTTTTGCCGAGCTTGATTTTAACGGCTTTAACTGGCCCCTTAGCTTCCTTTGGTTCTTTGCAGCGCAGTATCTGTTTTTGTCTTTGTTTTATCTGCTTTATAAAAAGGTAAAGAAGCGTCTTGTCTTTAATATAATCTGCGGTGCAATAATTCTGCTCTTTATGTCGGCGGTAAGCATCGACACTCGCGAGATCGACCGCTTCCTCCGCTCGCCCGCAATGCTGGCGATGGGTATTCTTCTTTCGCAAATTCCAAAGCTGCACTTTGATCTAAAGAGCTTCCTTAGCTCGAAAAAGCTCGGAATTGTAATCAATTCCCTCGGCTTTGCAATCTGTGCTGTGGCATTTATCTACCTTGCATATCTGCCTGATTTTGCAATTTGGAAGCTCCACCTCTCTTGTTGCGTTATCTGTCCCTTGCTCTTGTATTTTGCAACCGCGCTACCCGTTAAGGGCAAAATTTTTGACCTTCTCGGCGAGTTCAGCATATATATCTACCTCGCTCAGTGCCCGGTGCTGATATCCTATTACTTCGGCAACCGCGACACCACCGCCCAGTTCCCGCTGTTCTGCATCTGTATCCTGCTTATGTTCCTTTTGAACAGAGTAGTCAATAGGCTGAAAAAGGCTAAAGCCCCGAGTTAAAGACAAATCCGAACCTAATCGTTATGAAAAGGTTCGGACTTTTTTTCGTACGAAAAATGTAACGGTAGCGTATTCGTCTGTAAGCTCGTCAACTGTGAAGTTGTATTTAAGAGCGATGCCGTAGTCATCAACGCATTCGTGCAGGAACAAATATGATATGCGGCAAAATCCTCGGTTTTGTTTTTTATCATTATAACGTAATTTTAGAAAAATGCAAATAAAAGCGGTATACCTCAAGAAAAAATTATTTTAAAAGCTAAACTCTCTTGACTTTTTTTGTTTTGTGTGTTAAAATATGTAAGGTTTTTGCGGGTGTGGCGGAATTGGCAGACGCGCCAGACTTAGGATCTGGTGGTACCCCCGTGCAGGTTCAAGTCCTGTCACCCGCACCAAAGAAAAAAGAGTCTTGAAAAAGGCTCTTTTTTTTGCGGGTGATGTGACGCGAACCTGCTCCGAGCGTCACCTTCAAATTTGAGTTTTTTCGCAAACAAGGCAAGAAGCGAGGAAAGAATTTTCTCTGTCTTTGCTTTAGCAAAGTTTTGCCATAGCTTTAAGCAAAAAGGAGAAAATTCTATGCAGACGGGCGATGATAAAAAAACGTCTGCTGTTTATCCAAAAAAAATAAATTTTTTATTTGTTTTAGCACCTTTTGCCGTCTTTTTTCGCCCGGAGCCGTATATTGTTAAAAAAGCGGGGGATAAGTTTTTAAAAATGCACAAAAATACGAAATATTTATATCGGATTTCGTCAAAAAAATACTTTTAAAACCGATTGACAAACGGCGTGGATTTTTGGTATAATAACAGTGATAAAAAACATATTAAAGAAAGGAATTTTTTCAAAATGAAAGAAATTACTATCAAGCTTACTAATGTTAAAGACATCAGAGATTTTGTTAACGAGGTTATTCTCGTTGATTACGAAGTAGACCTTGTTCAGGGCAGATATACTATCGATGCAAAGTCGATTATGGGCATTTTCTCTCTTGATCTTCTTTCGCCCATTACTCTCGTTGCTCATTCCGACAACGCTGAGGCACTCTTTGCAAAGGTTGCAAAGTTCTCTGTATAATCTGTAATTTTTTAAAAAAATCATGCGGGAGGGGAGTTTTATGAAGCGTTTTTTAGTTTTGGTATTTACTATGCTATCTTTAATTTTGCTTTCCTCTTGTGAGGTTGGCGGTGCGGTCGGCTTGCTCGATAGCCAAAAGGAGATTACAGTAAATTTCGTTATTGGCTCCGAGACTGTGAAAAAGACCTTTGCTTCGCGGGAGGAGATAAGCTATCCCGATGTGCCCGAGGTTGAGTATAAGATTTTCGCAGGCTGGTATTATGACAAGGAAGGGGAGCGCCCCGCGTATCTTGGCACAACCACAGATTCCGAGATAACTCTTTACGCTCATTACACCTTTGATTACGAGTCGGCAATAAACGATATTTCAACAAAGTATATTAAAGCCGCAGTAGGCATTAAGACAACTCACCCAAGCTTATCCTCATCGCAAAAGGTTGTTATGGGCAGCGGCGTTATCTTCAAAGAGTTCGCTAACCAATATTATGTTCTCACCAACTATCACGTTATTAAAAATAACGGGGTATATTCCGGGGCAGAATATAAAGTTATCGATTGCTACGGCACAAGCTACTCGGCTCATCTTGTTGCTTCAAACGCCGAATACGACCTTGCGCTCCTTAGCTTTGTTAAGGGCGAGATGTCTCTGTGTGCTATCGAGCTTTCGGAAAACGCAGCCGATGTTTCGGACACTGTCATTTCAATCGGTACGCCCTCGGGACTTGAGAACAATGTTACCTTTGGCAGTATAACAAAGATTGAGGAGCTTGACCAAAGCGAGAGCTCGGTGGCTCGTTTGCCCTTTGCGGTAATATGGCACGATGCGCCTGTTGACCACGGTTCAAGCGGCGGCGTCCTTCTCGGCGAGGACCTTAAAATTGTTGGAATAAATTACGCGGTGGGAACTGCTCCGACCAGCGGTGAATTTATCTGCGGACTTGCGGTGCCTCTCGAAAGGGTGCTTGAATTTTTAGAAAATAATCAATAAAAAATGCTCGTAACATTTTGGCTTTTTTAACCGCTTTGTTACGAGCTTTTTCTTTTAATTTATCAGCATATAAATTCCTTCGAGAATAACAAGGTGGAGGGGATAGAAGATGTAGAAGAAGTATTTTAACCTCCTCTTTCCGCGCTTCCCGGAATAGAAAAGGAGCAAAATCAGGGTAGCGAAAAGGAAAATGCCGAAGTTTTTGCCGTTAATAATATTGTTGTAAACGATAATCGCGATTGGCAAAATCATGCAAAGAACGCGAAGGGGTATTGTGTCAAGCCTCTTTACCGACCTTGGCGCCTCGGTTTTACTAAAATCTAAGAGACTTGCCGCAACGGGGGTCATACAGCCCGCAAAGCCGTAATCAATGACAAAATCGCGGTATTTTATGTTACAAACAAGGTAGGTTGCAACAACTCCGAGGAAGAAAATAAGTCCCCAAAAGATCTTTTCGGTCGCTTTTGCATCCTTTTTGAAAAGAGCCTTGTTAAAGCGCTGGAGTGTGTAGATAAGAAGGGTTGAGATAGAGAATGTGACAAGAATGCACATATAAAGACTGCCGTTGTCAAACAGGTAATAAACAACCTGGCATACAAAGGCGAGTGAAAACATAAGCATAAAGTGCTTTAGCTTATTTTTAGTATATTTTGCGCTCTCTGCAATCATAAAGGCGAAGATAGGAAAGGCAAGTCTGCCTATAATTCGTAAAATCGTTGCCTCGGGGAGGAACATTACTCCAATATGGTCGATGAGCATTGCGACAGCCGCAATAATCTTTAGCGTGTTGCCTGATAAAATTTTTGTATTCATTCTTACCGTCCAAATTTGTTATATTGATATTTTAATACAAATTTTAAAAAAAGTCAATGATAGACCCCGAAAAAAGCTTTTTTTTACTTGACTTTTGCCTAAAATAATGTTAAAATATATAAAACGGTTGAATGGTTGTTCAACTGTTGAAAGGAAAGGAGCATATAATGAACGAGAAAAAGGCACCACCTATCTGCGAGTGCTGCGAGGTGCACCCCGAGGTTGTTGAAAAAAAGCGCTCCGAGATGCCGAGCGAGGAAACGGTTTACGACCTTGCCGACTTTTTCAAAATTTTCGGTGACTCAACGCGAATGAGCATACTTTTTGCCATTGACGGCGCGCCTCTTTGCGTTTGCGATATTGCCGAGCTTCTCGGGATGACAAAGTCCGCAGTCTCTCATCAGCTAAAAATTTTGAGGCAAAGCCACCTTATAACCTATAAAAAGTCGGGCAAGAATGTTTTTTACACCCTTGCCGATGACCATGTAAGAGATATTATCGAGAAGGCTCTCGAGCATATAAAAGAATAAAATTTTTGGAGGAATATTATGAAATTCAAGTTTAATATTGTAGGACTCGACTGTCCCAACTGCGCCGCAAAGCTGGCTTCTATGATTGAAAAGGAAGAGGGCGTAAGCTCTGTAAAAATCAATTTCCTTACCGAGAAAATGACGGTTGAAGCCGACCTTACCGAGGACGAAGCCTTTGCATTGGCAAAGAAAAACGCAAAAGCCTTTGACGAGGACCTTACTGTCGAAAAATGATAAAAGGCATAAAAAGACTTTATAGGTCGGACGGGGTGAAAATCGGTGTTTCTTTAGCCTTTTTTGCCCTTGGAATTTTGTTTTCGCTGCTTTTTTCGGGAATTGTTTCACCGATTTTCTTCGTTTTAGCCCTTCTTTTCTCGGGCGGCGAGGTATTTGTCGGTGCGGTTAAGGGAATTTTGCGCCTTGACCCTCTTGATGAAAAATTCCTTATGTCTATTGCCGCAGTTGGAGCTATGATAGTAGGCGAATGGAGCGAGGGTGCCGCCGTTATGATATTTTATCTTGTTGGCGAGTCCTTTGAGCACCGAGCCGTCCGCCGTTCGCGGGCGTCTATCAAGGCACTTATGGACATTTGTCCCGACGAAGCCTGCATTATCGTTGACGGAGAGGAGCAGGTTGTGGATGCCGACGAGGTTACAGTTGGCGCATCGCTTGTAATCCGCCCCGGTGAGCGTGTGGCGGTTGACTGTATTGTTACATCAGGCTCTGCCAATATTGATACCTCGGCAATGACGGGGGAGAGTATGCCCCTTTCCGCCTCGGCAGGGAGCATTTTGTCCAGCGGCTTTGTTGTTAAGGATGGCTTGATCTATGCCGAAGCGCTTCGTGTTTCGGGCGAGTCCTCTGCGGCGAGAGTCCTGGAGCTTGTGGAGTTTGCCTCGGAGAATAAATCTAAGGAAGAGAGCTTTATAACAAGGTTTTCAAAGGTATATACGCCTATTGTGGTTTTGCTTGCTCTCCTTGTTTCGGCAGTGCCGCCCTTGGTTAGATTTTCAACACTTTCAACCTCGGTTTATACCGCGCTTACATTTCTTGTAATCTCTTGCCCCTGCGCCCTCGTTATCTCTGTGCCTATGGCATTTTTCGGCGGTATCGGAGGGGGTGCCTCTCGAGGAATACTCTTTAAGGGCGGAAATGTTTTTTCTAAGCTCGCAAGAGTTAAAAACGTAGCTTTTGATAAAACAGGCACAATAACATCGGGCAGATTTGAAATTTCGGAGGTTATTGAAGTCTCGGCGCAGCGCGAAAAAATACTCTTTGTTGCCGCCTCGGCAGAGTCAGCCTCAAACCACCCCATTGCCGAGTGCATTAAGGGGGCGGCTCAAAATACCACCTCGCCAACCTCAGCGCGCGAGATTGCGGGCAAGGGTGTGGAGGCTTTGATCTCGGGCAAAAAATGTGCCGTCGGCAACCTTTCTCTTATGGAGAGCGTCGGGGTTCGTGTTCCTGAAATTTACCTTGATCTTGGCGCGGTTTTCGTTGCCGAGGAGGGGGTGCTTTTGGGAGCTATACTCCTTTGCGACTCGGTTAAGGAGGAAGCCCTGCCGGCGGTTAAATGCATTAAACGGCTTGGGGTTAAAAACACAGTTATCCTTTCGGGAGACAGGGAAGAAAAGGTTAAAAGAGTCTGCGCCCTTGCGGGAATTGACAGTTATTTTGCCGAGCTTTCGCCTGAGGAAAAGTACCAAAAGCTTGAGGAGCTGATCGAAAAGGGCGCAACCGTCTATCTCGGTGACGGAATAAATGATGCGCCCGCTCTTGCAAGAGCCGATGTTGGTATCGCAATGGGCAGTATCGGTCAGGATAGCGCAATCGAGGCATCTGACGCGGTTATCATGACTGACGATCTTTCAAAGCTCCCCGAGGCTATCCTTATTGCCAGAAAGACTATCCGTATAGCGCGTGAAAATATTGTTTTCGCAATCGGAGTTAAGGGGCTTATACTTCTTCTCGGGCTTTTCGGCTTTGCCAATATGTGGCTTGCCGTATTTGCCGACGTTGGCGTTGCCGTCCTTGCAGTGCTTAACTCTATGCGTACTCTGCGCTTTAAAAATAAATAACATCAAAAAAACGGTTGAGCTTTTTACTCAACCGTTTTCTGCTTTGCACAAATTTTAAAATCTGTTTTTCATAGCCTTTTCAATTGTTCTGTCGGCGTCTCTTCTTGCCGCATCGTCACGCTTGTCATAAAGCTTTTTACCCTTGCAAAGACCAAGAGCCATCTTTACCATCGACCCCTTGAAATAGAGGGACAGGGGAACAAGAGTGTATCCGTCGCGGGTAACAAGACCCGCAAGCTTCATAATCTCCCTTTTGTGCATAAGGAGCTTCTTTGGGCGCAGGGGATTGCGGTTAAAAATATTACCC
>JAZORT010000041.1:0-24009 GCA_045656745.1 Eubacteriales bacterium
CTGCATCAAGGAGCTTATGGATGCTGTTGACTCTTACATTCCTACTCCCGACAGAAAGGCTGACCTTCCCTTCCTTATGCCCGTAGAGGACGTATTCTCTATCTCCGGCCGTGGTACTGTTGCTACCGGTAGAGTTGAGAGAGGTACTATCAAGATGGCTGACGTTGTTGTGATCGTTGGTCTTAAGGAAGAGAACAGCTCCACTGTTGTAACCGGTATCGAGATGTTCCACAAGATGATGGATATGGCTGAGGCTGGAGACAACGTTGGTCTTCTTCTCCGTGGTGTTCAGAAGAACGAGATCGAAAGAGGTCAGGTTCTTTGCAAGCCCGGCTCAGTTAACCCCCACACCAAGTTCGTTGGTCAGGTTTACGTTCTTACCGAAAAGGAAGGCGGCCGTTCTAAGCCCTTCTTCTCCGGTTACAGACCTCAGTTCTACTTCAGAACTACCGACGTTACCGGTATCATCAACCTTCCCGATGGCGTAGAGATGTGCCGTCCCGGCGATAACGTTGATATGAACGTTGAGCTTATCACTCCTATCGCTTGTGAGAAGGGTCTTCGTTTCGCTATCCGTGAGGGTGGCCGTACCGTTGGTTCGGGCGTTGTTTCCGAGATCCTTGGTTAATTTTTAGCCTATAATCTTTAAGCTATTCGATTTTCCCCGACACCCAAAAGTGTCGGGGAATTTTGAAAGGCATAGTATAATAGCAAAAACAAATTTTATATAATAGTAAAAAGCAAACAAATTTTATATAATAGTAAAAATCAAATAATCTTTGGGGATTGGTGAAATTCCATACCGATAGTATAGTCTATGAAGAGTGCGAGGCTTCGTACTCCCGATAAGGTGAAATTCCTTGACCGACGGTAAAGTCCGGATGAGAAAAGAAAGTTTGGCGGTGGTATGCCGCAACTGTTTCCTCACAGATTTTCTGTGAGTTTTTTTATTCCCCTGATAAAGAAAGAAGGGGCTTGCATTTGCAAGTTTGAAATTATGAAGAATCTAACAACTAAAAAAATCTGCGGAATTGCTATGTTTTCCGCACTCGCATTCGTTTTAAGCCTTGCTACATCGGGCATCAGAATTTCATTTTTGACAATTGACATAAAAGACGCAATTCTAACAATGGGCGCTTTTGTTTACGGTCCTATTGCCGCGATACCTATGTGCATTGTAACCGCGTTGCTTTCCAGCTTTATCACCGCATTTGAAACCGGAATATTCGGACTTATAATGGACTTTGCCTCCAGCATTGTGTTTACAGTTGCTGCCTCGCTTATTTATAAGTACAAGAGGACTATGGTCGGCGCCATTGTCGGACTCTTCGTTGCGGTTGCGGTTTATACCTTGGCAATGGTACCCTTAAATCTTTTGATAACTCCTCTTTATACGGGTCAGCCGGTATCTGCCGTTGCGGGACTGCTAAAGCCCTTGCTCCTGCCGTTCAATTTTGCAAAATCGGTATTGAACGCCGCCGTTGTAATGGCACTTTATAAGCCGATCATCACCGCGCTCAGAGCCGCAAAGCTCGTGCAGGGAAGCACCAAGGACACAAAAATCGGCAAACAGACCTTTATTATATTGGCCGTTGCAATTTTGACATTGGCGGTTGCTATTGCCGTATTCATTTTGACCGATAACGCTCTGCCTCCTTATCTCAAAAATATGTAAGGTGTCAGCGTATATATAAATATCGCACCAAGATAGAGAAAAATCATATCTAAACGCGAAAATCACATCAAAATATAAAAAATCACACCCAAAAGCATTGTCCGTAATGGATCTGCCAAAGGCGTGATTTTTTTGTTTTATTTTGCTTTATTTTTTTCCGGCAACCGAAATACGGCTAACGGCTCTTTGGAGCTTTGCTTTAGCAACGAGGAAATCTCGGTCATTTTTTGCCTTTGCGAGAGCCTCCTCGGCGTGCTCCTTTGCCGCATTTGCGCGGTTAAGGTCAATATCTTCGGCAAACTCAAAGGTGGTTGCAATAAGCTTTACCGACTTTTTATCAACCGAAAGAAATCCGCCCGAAACTGCCGCTGCTTTGTCCTCACCGCCAATGCGGATTCGGCATCTGCCGGTAGCAAGGGTCGCAAGGTAATCTGCGTGACCAGCAAGGATCTCAACATCACCCTCGTCGGTGCGGACGAGCAGGCTTTCAACCTCGCCCTCGAAGCAAAGACCGTCGGGTGTAACTATTTCAAGGTGAAAAGCTGTCATATCAGTCACCCGTTAAGTCTCGGCAGCAAGCTTTTTCGCCTTTTCAACAGCCTCGTCGATAGTTCCGACAAAGAGGAATGCCGACTCGGGAAGGTCGTCGTGCTTGCCCTCAAGGATTTCCTTAAATCCGCGAACGGTTTCCTTGACGGGAACATATTTTCCTTCCATACCCGTAAACTGCTCGGCAACCGAGAAGGGCTGAGAAAGGAAACGCTGAATTTTTCTTGCTCTGGAAACGGTGATCTTGTCCTCTTCGGAAAGCTCCTCCATACCCATAATGGCAATTATATCCTGAAGCTCCTTGTATCTCTGGAGAATGCTCTGCACCTGTCTTGCAACCTCGTAATGCTCAATGCCCACAACATCGGGAGAGAGTATACGGGAAGTAGAATCAAGAGGGTCAACCGCAGGGTAAATACCGAGAGATGCGATGCTACGGGAAAGAACCGTAGTAGCGTCAAGGTGAGCAAAGGTGGTAGCGGGAGCAGGGTCGGTAAGGTCGTCCGCAGGAACGTAAACCGCCTGAACGGAGGTGATAGAGCCGCGCTTTGTCGAGGTGATACGCTCCTGAAGAGCACCCATCTCGGTAGCAAGGGTAGGCTGATAACCAACCGCAGAGGGCATACGGCCGAGAAGCGCCGAAACCTCAGAACCCGCCTGAGTAAATCTGTAAATATTGTCGATGAAGAGAAGAACGTCCTGACCTTCCTTGTCACGGAAGTATTCCGCCATAGTAAGACCCGAAAGAGCAACTCTCATTCTTGCTCCCGGAGGCTCGTTCATCTGTCCGTAAACCAACGCGGTTTTGTTAATAACTCCCGATTCCTTCATCTCGTTGTAAAGGTCGTTACCCTCACGGGTACGCTCGCCAACGCCGGTGAATACCGAGATACCGCCGTGCTGCTTTGCAACGTTGTTGATAAGCTCCATAATAAGGACTGTCTTACCAACGCCCGCACCGCCAAAGAGACCTATCTTACCGCCCTTTGCATAGGGAGCGATAAGGTCAACGACCTTAATACCCGTTTCGAGTATTTCGGTTGTGCCTTCCTGGTCAGCGTAGGAGGGAGGGTCGCGGTGAATACACCACTTTTCCTCAGCCTCGGGCTCGGGAAGGTTGTCTATTGGCTCACCGAGAAGATTGAATATTCTTCCGAGAGTGCAGGGACCAACGGGAACGGTAATGCCCGTACCCTGTGCAACTGCCTCCATACCGCGGGACATACCGTCGGTAGAGGACATTGCTATACATCTTACGATATCGTCACCCATCTGGCTTGCAACCTCACAAACGAGCTTGCCGCCCTCGTGCCGGATTTCAATAGCCTCAAGAAGGTCGGGAAGTCTGCCCGACTCAAACTTGATATCCAGAACGGGTCCGATTATCTGTACTACTTTTCCTATGTTTTTATCCATATTTGTTCTCAATTCCTTAGAAATTTCTTTAGAATTATTCATTTTTGCAACGAGCAAATCAAAAGACGCTTTGATTTCTCATTTCTAATTTGTCATTTCTCATTTAAGACGATAAAATCCGTCTTAAAGCGCTTCGCTGCCGGAGACGATTTCGGTAATTTCCTGAGTAATAACCGCCTGACGCGCTCTGTTAAACTGGAGCATCAGCGAATCTATCATCTCGGTTGCGTTTTTGTTAGCCGAGTTCATCGCCGTTCTTCGAGCACCCGATTCAGAAGCCAAGGACTCCGCAATAGCGCAGGAAAGAATACCGCCGATATACTGGGGAACTATCTTTCCAAGCATCTCCTCAGGGTCGCCCTCGAAGAGCACATTAGGCTCCTTTTCGGATTTTTCACCGCTTCTGTCAAGTGGGAGAAGCTCCTCGCTTGTAGCAAGCTGAGTAAGCATAGAAACAAATCTTGTATAAACAAGCTTAACGCTTGTGAATTCACCCTTTGAATATGCCCTTGAGACTGCCTCGGAAATATCTAACGCTCTGCCGACAGAAACATCCTCTGCGTATTCGTACATCTGGGAAAACAGCTCCACACCCTTGTGGCGGTAATGCTCAAGAGCCTTTTTGCCGATGGGAAGAACTGCGTCGCCCTCCTTCATCATCGAAGCTGTAAGTCGAAAGATATTAGAGTTGTATCCTCCGGCAAGACCTCTGTCACCGGCAATAACGATATAAAGGGTTTTTCCGCCCTCGGTCCTTTTCGACCAAAGGCTCTCCTTAACCTCGCCGGAGTTGTCAAGCGCGTCGATAGCCTCGCCAAGAACCTTGTGATAAGGGCGGGAGCGCTCAGCCTTTTCCTTAGCGCGTCTGAGCTTTGATGTGGCAACAAGCTCCATAGCCTTTGTTATCTGCCTTGTGCTTTCAACACTTTTTATATGCGCTTTTATATCATTCATTGAAGTGCCTGCCATAACTTTTAAGCTCCTTTCTGCAAACTTTTGTTTACAAATTAACCCTTAATAAAGGTTTCTTTACAATGATTGATAGCTTCCTTAAAGCCTTCTTCAATCTCGGGGGTAAGAACACCGCCCTCGCGAAGAGCGAGAAGAAGCTCGGATTTGTTAGAGGTAAGATACTCGAAGAGAGTATTCTCAAAGGCGGAGATATCCTCCTTCTCAACCTCGCGGAGCATGTTATTAACTACCGCGTAGATTATAGCAACCTGAAGCTCAACCTCGATAGGCGAGTTTCTGTTCTGTTTAAGCACCTCAACGATTCGCTCACCCTGGGCAAGACGCGCCTTGGTGTCAGCGTCAAGGTCGGAGCCGAACTGCGCAAAGCCCGCAAGCTCTCTGTACTGAGAATAAAGGAGCTTGAGAGTACCCGCAACCTTTTTCATCGCCTTTATCTGCGCGTTACCGCCAACTCGGGAAACCGAGATACCGGGGTTTACCGCAGGACGAACGCCCGAGTGGAACAGCTCTGTTTCAAGGAATATCTGTCCGTCGGTGATAGAAATAACGTTTGTGGGAATGTATGCGGAAACGTCGCCCGCCTGGGTCTCGATAATGGGAAGAGCGGTAAGCGAGCCGCCTCCGTATTCGGGAGCAAGACGCGCTGCGCGCTCAAGAAGTCTTGAGTGAAGGTAGAATACGTCACCGGGATAAGCCTCTCTGCCCGGAGGACGGCGGATAAGGAGCGAGAGCGCTCTGTATGCAACGGCGTGCTTTGAAAGGTCGTCATAAATAATAAGCACGTCGCGGCCGCGGTCCATAAAGTATTCGCCCATAGTACAGCCCGAATAGGGAGCAATGTACTGAAGGGGAGCGGGGTCGGAGGCAGTTGCCGCAACGACGATGGTATAATCCATAGCGCCCGCCTTGGCAAGAGTTTCAACAACGGTGGTAACGGTGGACTGCTTCTGACCTATTGCAACATAGATACAGATAACGTCCTTGCCCTTCTGGTTAATTATAGTATCGGTTGCGATAACCGTTTTACCGGTCTGTCTGTCACCGATGATAAGCTCACGCTGACCTCTGCCGATAGGAATCATGGAGTCGATAGCCTTGATACCCGTCTGAAGAGGAACGGATACCGATTTTCTTTCGATAATGCCGTACGCCTTACGCTCAATGGGGTTATATTCCTGAGCCTCGATAGGACCCTTAGAGTCAAGAGGCTCGCCGAGAGCATTAACAACTCTGCCCACAAGGTTTTCGCCAACGGGTACGGAAACAACTCGTCCCGTACGCTTAACAAGGCTTCCCTCGCTGATACCTACATCGGTACCGAGAAGAACCGCGCTGACAAGGCTTTCCTCAAGGTTGAGCGCCATACCGAAGGTGCCGTTCGAAAACTCAAGAAGCTCGTTTGCCTTGCACTTGTCAAGACCGTGAACCTTTGAGATACCGTCACCAACAGAGATAACATAGCCAACCTCGTCCTGCTCGGTTTTCTTAGAGTAGTTTTTGATCTGCTCTTTGATTATCTTGCTGATATCATCTAATTTAGATTGCATCTTTTTCTTCTTTCCTCCGCCTAACAAGCGGAAAAATTCTTAAATTACGGCAGAGGTAAGAGCCTGCTCGAATTTATCAAGCCTTGTCTTAACCGAGCCGTCAAGCTGCACGCCGCCGTAGCGGAGCACAACGCCGCCTAAGGTAGACGGGTCGATAGTGTTTTTAATTACTACCTTTTTGCCGGTAAGCCCCTCAAGCTTTTTGACAATAGCCGCGCTCTGCTCCTCGGTAAGAGGAATGGCGGTTATAGCCTCAGCGTGAAGAATGCCCCGACTCTCGCAGAATAGGGCAAAAAACTCATTCCTAAGACTCGGAACAAGTCCGGTTGCTCTCGATTCGGCAAGTATTTTTACCAGATTAAGAAGATTCTCGTCAAGAGAAGAGAGAGCCTCGTTTACAAGCCCGAGCCTTTCCTCTTTCGGTAATGCGGGAGTGTCGAGAAGCCTTGAATACTCGGGATTTTCTTCCATAAGCGAAGAGAGCATATTAAGCTCGTCGAGTATTCTGTCGCTCGACCCCTCCTCCTCAGAGAGAAGAAAGAGCGCCTTTGCGTATTCCTTAGCTCCTATCATTTTTCGTCACCCATACTGCTTATGAAATCATCAATAAGCTCCTTGTGCTCGTCTGCCTTAACATCGCGCTCAATAACTGCCGATGCTATGCTGATAGCAACCTCGGTAACCTCGTTTTTAACCTGGTTGATTGCATTTTTCTTTTCAAGCTCGATCTGAGCCTCTGCTCGCTCGAGTGTTTTTTGAGCCTCTGCGTTAGCGCGGAGAATAATCTCCTCTTCGCGAAGCTGCGCCTTGCGCTGCGCATCCTTGAGAATTTTTTCGCTCTCCTCGGTTGCTGTGTTAAGCTTTTCCTGATACTCCGACTTCATAGCCTCGGCATCCTTGCGGGAGCTTTCAGCATCGGAATACATATCGTCAATTTCCTTTTGCCTTGAGTCAATCATTTTTTTGAGAGGCTTGAAGGCAAGCTTTTTAAGAAAGAGATAGAGTATAAGAAGGTTTAACCAGGCGAAGAGCATCGTCCAGGGATTTACACCGACGAAGGCTTCAAATTTTTGTAAAAACCATTGGTATTCCACAGTATAATCCTTCCTTCTCGTTTCTCGTTATCCAAAACAGGATAAAATTACAAGAACATAAGAAGAAGTGCTACAACGAGGGAGTAAATACCCGTAGTCTCGGTGATAGCGCAACCAAGAATCATGTTTGTACGAAGGTTACCTGCCATTTCGGGCTGGCGTGCCATAGCCTCAAGAGCCTTACCTACCGCGTTACCCTCACCGATAGCGGGGCCGATAGCTCCAAGTCCCATACAAAGTCCTGCGCCGAGCATTTTTGCTGCCTGAACGTCCATTTTAAAAATCCTCCTAGATTTTAATTTATTTTTATTTTTTATAATCAATGAAAAATTAGTTTTCCTGCTTTTTTAAAAGCTTGTTTCTTCTTTTCTCGGGAAGCTCCTCGGGAGGAGGGCAGGCACCGCCTACATAAACCATAGTCAAAAGCGAGAATACAAGCGCCTGAACAAAGCCGGAGAAGAGGTCGAAGTAAATAGAAAGGAATGCGGGGATACCAACCTGGAATACGGGGGGAATGTATCCGAGAATAGTATCGGGAAGCCAAACGAATACAAGCTGGGAAAGTCCCGCAAGAGCGCCGTATATCAGCGCGGTAAGAACGCCGCCGCCCGCAACGTTACCGAAGTGACGGAAGGCAAGGGAAATAGGCTGAGCAATTTCGGAAACAATGTTCATGGGCGTCATAACCACGATAGGCTCGGTAAAGCCCTTGAGCCAGGATTTGAAGCCGAAGTTTTTAATATTGTTGTACCAAACCATACCCGTAGTGACCAAAGCCCAGGCAAGAGTTACCGAAAGGTCGCCGGTTGCCGAGGGGATAAGCTGGGTCATTCCGATAAGTGTTCCGATTATAGAAGAGAGGAAGAGCGTGCCGATATAGGGCGCGAACTTCGCATTGTGCTTGCCCATAGTGTCCTCAACGAGACCGTAGAGCATATTTATAACCTTTTCAAGCACAACCTGCACCTTGCCCGGACGCTTTTCAAGCTTTCGTGTGAGCAGGGCGGCAAGGGTTATAAGAATTAAAGTAACGATAAGGAGCGAGACCGAGGTCATCGTCAAAATGTTGCCAAGCTCGAGAATGGGAATATTCTCGGATTTTTCCTGAAGTGCGACAATTCCGAAGATTACCCTTGAGCCGTTGGGCGAAATAAGCGCGCCGTCGTCTTGCGCGACGGGAATTTTGTCATAAAACGCAAAGACTAAAAGGCACAGAAAGCTGATTACCGTAAGGACGGCAAAGAGTATCGAAAGCCCGACCAGTATTTTCTTTTTCTTCATTTTTTTGCCTTTCCTTGAATAATTTCGCTAACATATATGATAGGTCTAAACATAAGTAAGGGAATAGCGGTGCAGATAGGGTTAAACCATTTAAGCACGAAGGCAAGCACCAAAGCCGCAAGCATTGTCACAGTGCGGATAATATAAGAGAGCTTTATGCGGTTTTGAATAACTGCCGAATTCTGCTCGGTAAACTGCTCTGCCTCCTCATCGGTCATCTCGCGGCTGCCGCGGACCTCAAGATAGCTGTCCACCGCGCGGTTTACCGAAATGGTAAGGAAGATAAAGTTGCAGATTATAACCGCAGCACCCAGGGCAGCCCCGAGCGGAGCGGTGAAGTCAAAGACGAAGTCGGTGAAAAGGGAGGCGACGAATGCGCCGAGGACCACGAGTCCCGCAACGACAGCCTCGCCGATAGCAAGAAGCAAAACTCCGCCGTATTTGTTGGTTTTATTCATTATTGTTACCCGTTTTATCGTTATTTTTTCGCTCTCTTTGCTCATTTTCAAGCCGCTCAAGGGCAGCCATTGCCGAAAGCACGAATTTTATCATCGAAACAAATCCGCTGACGGCTCCCAGGGTTATAAATATCGCAAAGAGCCAGGTCGGAGCACCTGCAAATCTAACCAAAAGCCAGGAAATAAGAAAGCCGAAGCCAATGGGAATTGCAAGGGTGAAAATAGCCTGGGATATTATATTAATAAGGTAAAGAGCGTTAAAAATTTTCTTATGCACCTTTGTTCTCCTATAAAAAATCCCAAATTACCACATATAATATAATACCACTTTTTTTGCAAGATTTCAAGAGGAAAACCGAAAGTTAAATTTTTAACTTATGTATATTAAAAAAGTATGCCAAAACACCCCCGCCTTTTTTGTGCAAAAAGCAAAATAAAAAGGAAAAACGCAGACTCCGCCCGGGAATCTGCGTTAAAAATATTTGCTTTTATTGACCATATGCCGATTTGCAAATCGGGTTAGGACAGCCCCGCCGTAAGCTTTATAAGCAGGTCGCTGTCGTCGGGTTGAACTTTTGCGTCAATAGCCGCCTTGTTTCTTACAATCGCGGAGCACCTCTCGCACTTATGAATAATGATAAATCCCTTTTTAGGGTCGGGAAGAGTCTGTATAGGGCGAAGAATTCCGCCGCAATCGTTTGCTCTGTCCCCGGGGTTTATGTCAACATGCAGAGAGCAGAGGCAAAAGGGGCAGTGATTTCTCGAGGTGTAGCCAAGAGGCAAAACCTCCTTGCCGCAGTTTTTGCAAATAAAGCCGCAATCGTTTTTCTTAAAGCGCTTTTCTTCCATACGCCCTCCTTTTGTGATAATAACCCTTCCTCATTCCCCATTCCTCATTCCTCATTTCTCATTCCTCATTTTTTATTTTCCAACGCAGAACTTCGAAAATATGTCCGCAACAACCTCTTCGCTGACCGCCCTGCCGTCAAGCTCGGATATAGCACCCAGCGCTCTTTCAATATCGCTTGAAGCCGCGTCCTGAGCAAATCCCATTTCAAGCGAGGCTATCGCCCCGTTGACAAAATCAAGGGCGCGAGCCACCGAGGCATTCTGTCTTGCAGAGGAAATAACGGCATCGTTGCCGATAGAGAGCCGCTCGTCGGTAAAGAGCTTGTCAACTGTCTCGCGGATTTCTTCGAGCGCCTCCTTGCACTCTCCGCCGGCGCTCATTTTGATAGTATGATCAAAGATGTCACCGAGAAGATTTTCGTCAAAGAGTTTTTCCTTGTCGGTCTTGTTGAGTATTGCGATTTTAGGGGAATTTGTGTTTTTAATGAAGTCTAAAATGAAGCGGTCCTGAGCATCAAATTCTCTTGAAAGGTCGAAAATTGCAAACAAAAGCTCACATTCTTCTATCTTTTCAAGGCTTTTGCCTATTCCAATCTGCTCAACCGCGTCAATTTTTTCGCCCGTTCTAATACCTGCCGTATCGGCTAAACGGAGCACAACCTTGCCGAGAGGGAGACTTCTTTCCAGCACGTCTCGGGTAGTGCCCTCAATGTCGGTAACAATAGCCGCCTCCTCGCCGAGAAGCGAATTGTAAAAGGAGCTTTTGCCCGCATTCGGCTTTCCGCAGATAACCGTTTTAACACCCTGGGAGACCGCCTTTCCCGTTTTGTAGGTTGAGCGAAGGAAGTCGATTTCCTTCCTAATATTATATAAAGAGCCGAGAAGCTCACTGTCGTCAAAATCTCCAAGGTCCTCGTCAGGGTAGTCTATTCTTGCATAAACCGAGCTCATAAGCGAGACGAGGGATGCGCGTATTTCGGCTATTTTTTTGGAAAGAGCCGACCTTGATGAGTCGGAGGAAAGCTTTATCTGCTCTCTCGATTCAGCTTCAAGAAGTCTGCCGATCGCCTCCGCATCGGTAAGAGAGATTTTTCCGTTAATGAAGGCCCTTTTTGTGAATTCGCCCGCATCTGCCGCCCGCGCTCCCGAGATAAGCAAAAGCTCGAGAATGGTTTTTGTAACCAGGGCGCCGCCGTGACAGGCAATTTCAACCGTATCCTCGCCCGTATAGGAATTGGGCGCGGGAAATTTTGTTAAAAGAACATCGTCTATCCTCTCCTCGCCGTCGAGAATATGTCCATAGCAGGCATAACGCGGGGGAATTGAAGAAAAATCGGTAGCTTTTATAGGGCGGAATATTTTTTCGGCAATCGAAAATGCGCCCTCGCCCGAGAGGCGTATAATCGCAACCCCACCCTTGCCGGGTGGGGTCGAAATTGCCGCTATAACCTGAGTTATATTCTGCATATTATTCTGCGTCTGCTTCTGCCGCTTCCTCGGCAACCTCTTCGGTAACCTCGGTGTCAAAAGCCTCTTCCGCAGGCACAGCTGATGCCTTTGCCTCATCCTCTTCAAAAAGCTCCTTGGGCTTCTTGTCGGTAAGGAAGATAACGATCTTTCTGTTGTTATCCGCGCCGATAGAGTTGGTGGAAACACCCTCAATACCCTGAATTTCGGAGTGGATAATGCGGCGCTCGTAAGCGTTCATAGGCTCGAGCATAACGCTTCTCTTGTTACGGAGAGCCTTCGCTGCCATTCTTCTTGCAAGGGCTCTGAGAGTTTCCTCTCTCTTTGCTCTGTAACCTTCAATGTCGATAGTAACGCGGCTCTTGTCGCGCTCACCCTTGGAATTCTTTCTTGCAGATGCAAGGTTTGCAAGGTACTGAACGGCGTCAAGGGTGTCGCCGTGGTGACCGATAAGGGTCGCAGCGTCCTCGCCAACGATAGCAATTCTTCTGGTACCGTCCTCGCAGGAGTAAAGCTGAGCCTCTGCGTTAAGACCGATATCAGCGAGAAGTGTAGTGATAAAGTCGAAGGAGGTGTCCTCACCAGCCTCAACCTCGCGGCGTTCCATTTTAAGCTCGCGCTCGGGAATAACCTCGCTCTTGGGCTTGGACTGCTGCTCGGTAAAATCAAGCTCGGGACGAACCTTTTCAGGACGGTTCTTTCTCTTGGACTTGTTTTCGGGCTTTCTTTCAGGTCTCTGACCTTCGGGCTTTCTGTCTTTTTTCTGTCTGCGCTCAACGGGGTCGGGAAGCTCGATATAGGCTCTTACCTTTGCGGGTCTTGAGAACAGACCGAGAATTCCTTTCGTTCCGCCGTCGATTACTTCAAACTGCACCTCGTCAAGCTCGCCTGCGCCGAGTGCAGCTCTGGCGTTTTCCTTAGCTTCAAGGATGCTGCCGCCACTTGCTGTAATTTCTTTAATCATATAGTTAAAATCCTTAAATTCTTAGTCTTTTATCTCGGGCAGGTCGATGCCGTGAGATTTATTTGTGTCGGGAGTATTTTTCTTAACATCGGGGAGCTCGTCGTAATCGTCCTCGTCAATATAGTGAAGAGAGCGGTACTTGGGCATCTCCTTGAGAACCTGGCGCTGCTCCTTTGCTGCATTCTTCTGCGCCTTTCTCATAGCCTTTATCTCCTCCTCGGTGTAGCGGGGAAGAGGCATTACCTTAGAAAGAACGAACATCTGAATAATGCCGAGAAGCGACTGATAAATCCAGTAAACACTCATGATACCGGGCATCTTGAACGCAATAAAGAGCGTAAGAGCGGGCATAACGAGGTCCATAATCTTCAAGGAAGCCTTTGCCTGAGCATCCTGGTTGGAAAGCTGGTTCGCATTACCGTTAAATCTCTTGGTAAGCCACATGGAGAGCCAGGTGAGCACTGCCGCAATAACGGGGAAGATAACGATCCAGGTCCAGGGATTGATGGTGGGGTTTCCTGCAAGGTCAAGGGTGAATAGATCAAATCTGGGAATATCTCTTACCGCTTCGAAATCCATTACGCTGAGCTTAAACTCGTTCATCTTGGAAACGAGACCGATCTGGTCGAGCGTTTTTGCGTCTTTAACACCTAAGGTCTCAAGCACAGTTCTGATAGAGTCGATAGACTCGGCGCTGATCTGACAGATGTAAGAGAGGGGGTTTCTGATGATATCGTAGAGGAAGATGATGATAGGGAACTGAAGAAGCATGGGCAAACATCCCGAAAGGGGGCTGTAGCCTTCCTTCTGCTGAAGCTCCATTATCTCCTGCTGCATCTTCTGCTTTGTAGGAGCGTCTGTTCTTCCTGCATATTTCGCCTTGATAAGTTCGATTTTGGGAGTAAGCTTTGCCATCTTGATCTGGCTCTTTTGCTGCTTGATAGAGAAGGGCAGGAAGAGGATTTTAAAGAGCAAAGCGTAGAAAAGCAACGCCATAGCGTAGCTTCCGCCAAAGAGGCTGGAGAACCAATAAAGCATCGTTCCGATGGGTTCGTAGAGCCATCCGAATAGAAATTTCATTTTTTAATTTTCCTTTTCGTTTTCGATAGAGTCGGTATGTTCACTCGATTGTGAGCTGCCCGTTTGTCTGCTAACCGTTTTGTTTCTGAGTCCTTTTTCGGGAACGGGGTCGTAGCCTCCCTTTGAAAAGGGGTTGCAACGAAGAATTCGCCAAAAACTCAAAATAAAACCGATAAAAAAGCCTCGTTTCTTAAATGCCTCAAGGGCATAGGCAGAGCAGGATGGTGTAAACCTGCAGCAGGGCGGTTTTAGGGGCGAGATGAACTTTCGGTAAAGCTTTACAAGCCATATCATTAAATACTTCATAACTCTTTAAACATACCGAGCTTTTGAAATGCGGTATCAAGATGAGCCTTGATATCCGTGCTTTTAAGTTTTACTGCAGAGCTTCTTGCGGCAATAACGATAAGAAATCCAACCTTTAAGGGCTTCTCCTTTTCAAGAGAGCGGAGTCCCTCGCGCAAGATTCTGCGAGTACGGCTGCGCACCGTTGCGCCGCCAAGCTTTGTTGAAACCGTAAGTCCGATACGGTTCATCACCCGCTTTTCGGGGTGAGCCTTCGCAAGCCTTTTAGCCTGATAGTCGGGCAGGATATAAACGGCGAGAGCTGACGTTAAAGCCCTCTTGCCCTTCGAATACGCCTTGGAATACAGATGATTTTCGCATATTGCTCGAAATTTCATTACGTACTCCTTACAAAAATAAAACTTTAGTAAAAAACCCCGATAAATGCACAAGAAAAAATGCGCTTTATCGGAGGCTTTTTCGTCACTTATCTGTGACTGTCACTCTGGTGACGGATCAAGAAGATCAATAGGTGAGCTTAGCTCTTCCCTTGGCGCGTCTTCTCTTAAGAACTTTTCTGCCGTTAGCGGTTGCCATTCTCTTTCTGAAGCCGTGTTCCTTTTTTCTCTGTCTCTTCTTAGGCTGATATGTTCTCTTCACAGTTAGCACCTCCTTGTAAAATATTAAACGTCGCGAGCCGTTTTTCGGCTCAAATTCGCGTATTCATACGAAAGCAGAGTATATTATAACTTAAAATATAGGTTTTGTCAAGAGGAATTTCGAAAAAAATATTCTTTTCTTGTTTTGCTTATATAAAAATATAAAAAAACGGTACACAGTCAAATTACTGTTCATATTACGCTTGACTTTTTTTATAATATCTGTTAAAATGTATTATTATAGAAATTTACCTTAGGAGTAATGCTATGAATAACGACCTTAAAGAAATTCTCGTATCGGAAGAACAGATTAACGAAATGGTTAGCCGTATTGCGTCAGAAATCGACAGGGATTACAAGGATAAAAATCTTGTGCTCGTTTGTATCCTTAAAGGCTCTATCGTCTTTATGGGCGACCTTATGAAAAAGCTCACCATTCCCACCGAGATTGACTGTATGAAGGTTTCCTCTTACGGCAATCAGACCGAGTCCAGCGGTAACATTAATATAAGACTCGACCTTATTCGCCCCGACCTTCCCGAATGTGACCTTCTTATTATCGAGGACATTATCGATAGCGGTAAAACGCTTAAATATCTTACCGACTATCTTACCTTTAAGGGTGCGAGAAGCGTTAAGACCTGTACCCTTCTTGACAAGCCCTCGAGAAGAGTCGTTGACCTTACTCCCGATTACGTTGGTTGTGAGATTCCCGACGAGTTCGTGGTTGGCTACGGCCTTGACTATGCGGAAAAGTACAGAGCGCTTCCCTACGTTGGCGTGCTTAAACCCGAGGTTTATTCAAAGTAATTTTTGGAGACTGTAATTGTATAGCGTTGGATTATATACCCTCGGCTGTAAGGTGTCGCTTTACGAGACCGAGGCTATTGCCGAGCGCTTTGAGGCTCTCGGCTTTGAAATTCGTCCCTTTGAGAGCGTTTGCGACGCTTATGTTATAAACACCTGCACCGTAACCGCCGAAAGCGATGCAAAGTCGCGAAAATACATAAGAAGAGCCGTAAGGAAAAATCCCGCGGCTGTGGTCTGTGCTGTCGGTTGTTACAGTCAGAATTCTCCCGAAGAGGCGGCGAAGATCGACGGTGTTTCGGTCGTTATCGGCACGCAGGACAAGTTAAAGTGCGCAGAGATAGCTCTCGATATTCTCGAGGGCAGGGTGTCTGCTCCCGTAATTTTGGCAGGCTCACTTTCCGGCGCACCCTTTGAAAAAATGAAAATCAACCGCGCCGAGCGCACCAGAGCCTATGTTAAAATTGAGGACGGCTGTGAGTGCAAGTGCACCTATTGTGCTATCTCAAAGGCGCGCGGTCCCGTCCGCTCAAAGGCGGAGGAGGATATAATCTCCGAGGTTGAGGCTCTTGCGGCGGAGGGCACGAAGGAAATCGTGCTTACGGGTATTGAGACCGGCTCTTGGGGCAGTGACCTTGAGGGGAAGCCCTGCCTTAGCGAGCTTATTGCAAAGCTTGACAGGCGCGGCAGCTGTGAAAGAATACGCCTCGGCTCTATGGCGCCCGAGCTTGTGAGCGAGGAGTTTATAAAAAGAATTTCCGAAACGAGGATAATGACACCGCACATTCACCTCTCGGTGCAGAGTGCATCAAGCTCTGTGCTTCGCGCGATGAAGCGCAGATACAACTCGGAAATGCTTTACAAATGTGTTGAAAATATCTACAAATATATGCCCGAGGCAAAGATAACCGCAGACATTATGGTAGGCTTCCCCGGCGAGAGGGAAGAGGACTTTGAAGAAAGCATGCGCTTTGTGGAGCGTGCAAAGCTTCTTGACGCTCACGTTTTCGCCTATTCAAAAAGAGACGGCACCCCCGCAAAGGATTTTGAAAACCAAATTCCCGAGGATGTAAAAAAAGAGAGAAGCGCAAGACTTATATATAAGGTAAAAGCCGTACGCGCAGCAGTGCTTGATCGGGTGGTAGAGCAGGGCAAGCCCCTCTCTTGTATTCTCGAGACCTGCAAGGGGGGCGAGTGGACTTCACACTCGGATTCCTATATTGAGGTGCGCTGTCAGGGTGACGAAAGCCTTGGCGGTAAAATGGTTTTGGTAAAACCGCTCTCTCATAAAAATGGCGTCATATATGGCGAAATAGTTAACTAAAGTTTACAAAAAGAAACAAAATAGAGGTAAAAACAATGGAAAACAGCAAAAAGACAATGGACAAAATCGTGGCTCTTTGTAAGACTCGCGGTTTCATATTCCCCGGCTCCGAGATTTACGGCGGACTTGCAAACTCTTGGGACTACGGCCCCCTCGGCGTTGAGTTCAAGAACAACGTAAAGCGCGCTTGGTGGAAAAAATTCGTTCAGGAGTCCCGTTACAACGTCGGTCTTGACTCGGCTATCATTATGAACCCCGAGGCTTGGGTTGCATCCGGCCACGTTGGCGGCTTCTCCGATCCTCTTATGGACTGTAAGGGCTGTAAGGCTCGTCACAGAGCGGACAAGCTTATCGAGGAGTACGCATTCCAGAACGGCACTGACGATAACCCCGCATCCTGGACCTTCCGGGAAATGGCTGAATTCATTAAGGAAAAGGGCATCGTTTGTCCCGATTGCGGCGGCAACGACTTTACCGATATTAAGAAGTTCAACCTTATGTTCAAGACCTTTATCGGTGTTACAGAGGATTCTACCAATACCGTATATCTTCGTCCCGAGACCGCGCAGGGTATTTTTGTAAACTTCAACTCGGTTCAGCGCTCTACAAGAAAGAAGCTTCCCTTCGGCGTTTGCCAGATCGGTAAGTCCTTCCGTAACGAGATCACTCCCGGTAACTTCGTGTTCAGAACCCGTGAGTTTGAGCAGATGGAGCTTGAGTTCTTCTGCAAGCCCGGCACCGACCTTGAGTGGTTCAATTATTGGAAAAACTTCTGCCACCAGTGGCTCCTTGACCTTGGTATGAAGGACGAAAACCTGAGACTTCGCGACCACTCTCCCGAGGAGCTTTGCTTCTATTCCAAGGCAACCACCGACTTTGAGTTCCTCTTCCCCTTCGGCTGGGGCGAGCTTTGGGGCGTTGCGGACAGAACCGACTACGACCTCGGTCAGCACCAGAATCATTCGGGCAAGGATTGCACCTATTTCGACCAGGAGACCGGCGAGCATTACGTTCCTTACGTTGTTGAGCCTTCTCTCGGCGCAGACAGAGTTGCTCTCGCATTCCTCGTTGACGCGTATGATGAGGAAGAGCTTGGCGAAGGCGACGTAAGAGTCGTTCTCCATCTTCATCCCGCCCTTGCGCCCGTTAAGGCTGCGGTTCTTCCTCTTTCAAAGAAGCTTTCCGATAAGGCTCTCGAGCTTTATGACGAGCTTGCAAAGGAATTCCCCGTTGACTTTGACGAGACCGGCTCTATCGGTAAGAGATACCGCCGCGAGGACGAGATCGGTACTCCCTTCTGCATAACCTACGACTTTGAGACCGAAAACGACGGCTGCGTAACCGTTCGTGACAGAGATACTATGGAACAGGTAAGAATTCCTCTTGCTGAAGTAAAGGCGTATATCTCCGAGCGCTTGAAGTTCTGATAAAACTCCCATATATGATTTTTGCGGTGCGGGGGCTTTCATCGAAGCGCCCGCATCTCACACCTACCCGCATTTAAGCAAGGATATAAAAATGAAGGATATAAACCGTCAAAGAAAGGCTCTTTTTGCGGCGTTTCCCCATACGATACCCGTAATGGCGGGTTATCTCTTCCTCGGCGCGTCGTACGGCGTGCTTATGGCGTCGCGCGGCTTTTCGTTTATCTATCCCGTTTTGACGAGTCTCTTCGTTTTTGCGGGGTCTATGGAATTTGCCCTGGCTAATCTTCTTCTCGGTGCATTTTCACCCATGGAGGCTCTGTTTTTAGCCCTTATGATAAATGCAAGGCATATTTTTTACGGCATTTCAATGCTTGAAAAGTATAAGGGCATGGGGCTAAAGAAGCTTTATCTTATATACGCCCTCACCGACGAGACCTTTTCGGTAAACTATTCGCTCGACCCGCCCGAGGGTGTTGAGCGCGGACTGTTTTATCTTTACACCTCCGTTCTTGACCATTCTTATTGGGTTATGGGTGCGACGATGGGCGGAATTTTCGGCTCGCTGCTCTCCGCGGATATTAAGGGCGTTGATTTTGCAATGACGGCAATGTTCGTCGTTATCCTCCTTGAGCAAATGCTGGGCGGTGTGAAAAATCTGCCCTCGGTGGCTCTTGGCGTAGGCTGCTCGCTTTTGGCTCTTTTGATTTTCGGTGTATCTTCGTTTTTGCTCCCCGCAATGGGGCTGATACTCCTTTCGCTTGCCGCCTTTAAGGCGCCTATCTCGTCTCTTGCAAAAAGTGCGGAGAGGGGGCGTGAAAAATGAGTGCCGTACAGATTTTAATAATGATACTTATGGCGGCTTTAGGCACCGCGCTTACCCGATATTTGCCATTTTTGGTATTTTCCTCGGATAAGCCGACACCGAAATTCCTTGAATATCTTGGCAAGGCTCTGCCTCCTGCCGTTTTCGGAATGCTCGTCGTCTATTGCCTCAAGGGGCTTGCCTTTACCTCCCTCGGCGGATTTTTACCCGAGATTATCGGAGTTTTCGTAACCGCCTTGTTGCACCTCGGTTTTCGTAAAATGCTTGTGTCAATAGCAGGCGGAACGGCTGTCTATATGCTCCTTGTAAACCTGGTATTTATTTGATTTTGTAAACAAAGGATAACAAAAATATGGAAAAAGTGCAAAAAATCGCATCTTTTACTGTTGACCACGACCTGCTCGAGGAGGGTATTTACGTCTCTCGAATTGACGGTGACGTAACGACCTACGACCTTAGAACGAGAGTTCCCAACGCGGGTGACTATATGGATAACCTTACCATGCATTCGGTAGAGCATATGTTTGCCACCTATGTAAGATCCAGCGAGATTGCCGACAGAGTTATCTATTTTGGACCTATGGGGTGCCAGACCGGCTTTTATCTGCTCGTCCGTAACGCCGAAAATCAAGAGACCCTCTCGGTGGTTATCGACGTTTTAAGAAAGATTATTGCCCACGAGGGCGAGATGTTCGGCGCGGTTAAAAAAGAGTGCGGAAATTATAAAAATCTCGACCTTAAATCGGCAAAAGCCGAGTGTCAAAGATACCTTGCGGTGCTTCTCGGTAAGGAAAACGATTTTAAGTATAAAATTTAGACTTATGATATCTGAGAAAAAAGGAGGTGTTCTGCCATTAGGAGCGTAAAATTTTTAGCGGTGCTTTTGTTTGCGGTTGTGTCTTGCGTGCCGGGGGCTTATGCCCTTTGGGATTACGCAATTCTTCCGTCGCACTCCGAGGCAGATGCCTTTATTTCGGATATGGGAATGTTCAGCTATGCGCCCGAGCAGGTAATGCCGGGTGACAAGGAGTCCTCCCAGCTTGGCGAAAACCACCTTGATCTTATACAGATTATTCTAAACGAAAAAAGCTATGGCTTAAACGCCACAAAAAAGCCCATTATTCACAATTATCTTAAAGAGGTCGGAGACGTTGTTTACTGCTCGCAGCATACGACGGGCGGTAACCTTAAACACCTTATGATCGACTCCAGCTCCGACACCGAAAGGCTCTACTTTATTATAACGAAGATTTCAGACACCGAGTACCACACCTTTACGATGAGATACGCGGATTTGACGACGAAAGCGGTAGGCTCGGAGATTGAGGCGTATAAAACGATAATGGTTAAAGAAAACGGAAAGTGGGATGCAACCTACAGCTACCGCGGTATGGCGAAGGTTAATTCACCCGGCACTGTGTCAAGGGGAATTGATGTTACAAGCTGGAGATACGAGCATCACCATTAAACTAGTAAAATACGATAAGGGTAAAAAATATGAAGATAGATATTGCCGTAATCGGCGCTATGGAGCCGGAGGTTTTAGGACTTATCGGCGAAATGAAGGAAAGAGTTGTCGAGCGCGTCAGCGGAATAGAGGTTAATCTCGGCAGAATAGGCGAGAGAACGGTTGCCGTTGCAAGATGCGGTATAGGCAAGGTTTTTGCCGCCCTTTGTGCGCAGACTCTTATACTCAAATACTCGCCCTCGCTGGTGATAAACAGCGGTGTCGGCGGCGGACTTGCTCCCGACCTTAAAACAGGGGATATTATCGTTGCAAGCGACCTTTGCCAGCACGATATGGATACCTCTGCAATCGGTGACGAAAAGGGGCTTGTTTCGGGAATAAACAGAGTGTATTTTGAGGCGGATAAAAGAGCCGTTGAGATCCTTCTTTCCGAAGCGGAGGCTCTGGGACTTAAAGCGAGAGCGGGCAGGGTCGCAACAGGAGATAAATTCATAGCCTCAAAGGAAGAAAAGGATATAATCGTCAACTGCTTTTGCGCCGATGCCTGCGAAATGGAGGGCTGTGCTATTGCGCAGGTTGCCTTTGTGAATAACACCCCCTTTGCGGTGGTGCGCGCAATCTCCGACTCGGCAGACGGCGAGGCAACGATGGATTACCCCACATTCCTTCCCATAGCCGCATCCAATTCTCAAAATCTCACCTTGAAGCTTATTGAAAAGTGGTAAATATTAACAGAAAACACTGTTTTTAAAGCAAACATCGTTTGCCAAAAATCCCTCCCTGACGGAGGGGTTTTTTATTTAGCCTCCCCCCCTTTAACCCCCGAAAAACTCTTAATATGGGGAGTGATTTATTCGTTAAGTTATCAAGTGCTCTGCCTGCCATACAACTCTGAGCGCAAGTCTGCCGTGTCATTCCGAGCGGTATTCGGAGTGTACAGACTTTGCTTTTAAGTGGCACAGCTTGAGCATACGGATCGTGTCATTCCGAGCGGTAGGCACAATATTCGAGGACGCAGAGCGCGGAGCGAGGAATCTCCTTTTTCGAACCGCTTTCGGCTAAAACTCTGGCAAGGATAGTTTTTTGTTTCACACTTGCCAAAGTCTAAAAGGTATAAGGCTCCGAGGGGGAGATCCCTCAGTAAGGCTCTGCGTCTTCGGGGAATGGTATTGCTTTCGGGATGACAGATTTGAGCATACAAGACGTTTCGCGATGACAGACTTGAACGTGCAAAATTTGAAGAGCGAACATCTATCGCTATTAGTTGCTTTCGTGATGACATACCAAAGGTTTCATTCCGAGCGGTAGGCGCATTCTTCGAGGACGCAGAGGGCGGAGCGAGGAATCTCCTGCTCGGAGCCTTTAGCGGCACAGACTTTGGCAAGGGTACACCGAATAGTAACAAAAAAAGATAGCTCATTTTGATGCGCTGTGTGAATCATTTTGGACAAGACCCCACTAAAATTCAGTTGGTTACCCCACTAAAATTTGGTTGGTCACCGACTAAAAATTGGTAGCAATATATAAGTATAAATATAAGTATAATATATAAATGTGAGAAAAATATAAAACAACAACAACAACAACTATACGCTTCGCGGATTTTCAGAGATTTTTGAATTTTGTTTTGTTTTGAAAAAATCGGCATTTATATGATTGAAGAAATTGGAATTTTTTCTTTTTGCGCTTTGCTTTTGAAAAGAGAGGAAAGAGAGGTAAAATGTTTAGACTTGACATCGGCGCCAAAATATATTAAAATAGGAGTGCAAATAAAGAAAGGAATACAAAAATGGAAAATAAAATTACCAAATTTTCCCGTTCAAGCTGGACCGTGCTGCTTCTTTTCGGCATTATCGGTCAGATTGCTTGGTCGGTTGAAAACATGTTCTTTAACCTCTTTGTCTATGACGAGGTGGCGAAAAATCTCGACACCGTAACGCTTATGGTACAGCTCAGCGGTGTTGCGGCAACCGTTGTGACCCTTGTTGCGGGTACGTTGTCGGATAAAATAGGCAACCGCCGCTCGCTTATCTCCTTTGGTTATATAATTTGGGGTGTTACGGTGGCGCTCTTCGGCTGTCTTTCCCCCGACCTTGTAGGCTCGCTCTTCGGAATGCCCTACGAGCAGGCGGTGCCCCTTTGCCTTGCTCTCGTCGTTGCTGCCGACTGTGTAATGACCCTCTTTGGCTCAACGGCAAACGATGCGGCGTTTAACGCCTGGGTAACCGATAACACCGACAATTCCAACCGCGGAAAGGTTGAGGGTGTTTTGGCAATTCTTCCGCTTATTGCGCTTCTTATCGTTGCGGGCGGCTTCGGTATTTTAAAGGATATAGTCGGCGGATACCGCAACCTCTTTATCGGCCTCGGCGCTGTGATTTCCCTCTCGGGTGTCCTTGGAATTTTCATTATAAAGGACGCGCCCGCTCTTGAGAAAAACGGCGGATTTCGTGATATTTTCTACGGCTTCAAGCCCTCCGTCGTGTCAAACAACAAGCCCTTTTATATCACCCTCCTTATCGTGCTTATTTACGGCATCGCCTGCCAGATTTTTATGCCGTATATGATAATATTCATGACCTATTATCTCGGCTTCGGAGTCCTTGAATACAGCCTTGTTTTCGGTGTTGCAATTCTTGGCGGCGCGGCGGTAAATCTTTTCCTTACAAGGCTTTCCGACCGTAAGGATAAGGTTAAAATGATGTATCTTGCATCGGCAGTTTTTGCCGCAGGACTCTTCGCCCTTTATCTTTCCTCTATGGTAGGCGCGAAAGTGCCCCTCTTGATACTCTTCGGAATAGCAGGCTTCGTTATGATTACGGGATATATCTTCGTTTCGGCTCTCTCAGGCTCCATAGTCCGCGACTATACTCCCGAGGGGGCTGTCGGTAAGCTCCAGGGCGTCAGAATGGTGGCAAGCGTGCTTATACCAATGCTCATCGGCCCCGCCATCGGTAACGGAATAAACAGGTTGAGAAACGTAAAGCTTCCTAACCTTGATTCAGCCGACGCTATGACGACCTCCTTCGTTCCCGCTCCCGAGATTTTCCTTATTGGCGCTCTGTTTGCCCTTGCGCTCTTCGCAATCATACCTATTTTGGCAAAATATACCAAAAAGTGAAAAAATTATCAATTTAAACCTATTAAATTTTGCGTAAAGTATTTACATTTATAAAAATTGGTGTTATAATAATGAATTGGAAAGATGAAAGTCTTTCTAACATTAAGTATAGGTAATAATAAATTTTTATATGGAGGATAAACCAATGATAGAAAGAAAGAAAATTTCTATGGATGGTAACACCGCTGCGGCGCACGTTTCTTACGCGTTCACCGAGGTTGCAGCCATCTATCCTATCACCCCCTCATCCAACATGGCTGAGGTAACCGACACTTGGTCCGCATCCAACAAGAACATTTTTGGCGAGCCCGCAAAGAACATCTTCGGCACTAATGTTAAGGTTGTTGAAATGCAGTCCGAGGCAGGCGCAGCAGGTGCTGTTCACGGCTCTCTTGCAGCAGGCGCTCTCACCACTACCTACACCGCATCTCAGGGTCTTCTTCTTATGATCCCCAACATGTACAAGATCGCCGGTGAGCTTCTTCCTTGCGTAATTCACGTATCGGCTCGTGCAGTTGCATCTCATGCGCTCAATATTTTCGGAGATCACTCCGACGTTTACGCTTGCCGTCAGACAGGTTTCGCTATGCTCGCTGAAACCAACGCGCAGGAGGTTATGGACCTTGGTGCAGTTGCACACCTTGCAACCATTAAGGGCAGAGTTCCTTTCCTTAACTTCTTCGACGGATTCCGTACCTCTCACGAGATTTCTAAGGTTGCCGTTTGGGACTACAAGGATCTTG
>JAZORT010000042.1:0-6756 GCA_045656745.1 Eubacteriales bacterium
TATAAATAGTTTGGGTATCAAGGATGTAGTCTTTTCGGAATCTGATTCCTTAAAGGAATACGAAATCCTCGTTACCGTAAGAAAGGATAAATAATGTACTTAAAAGCACTTGAGCTACACGGATTTAAATCCTTCCCGAACAAGACCGTTCTTTCTTTTGAACGCGGAGCAACCGTAATCGTCGGTCCTAACGGAAGCGGTAAATCGAATATTTCCGACGCTATGCGTTGGGTTCTCGGTGAGCTTTCCAGCCGTAACATTCGCGGAACCAAAATGGAGGATGTTATCTTCGGCGGTACCGATGACCGCCGTCCTATGGGCTTTGCGGAGGTTTCGGTAACCTTTGACAACACCGACCCGACTCACCGCCTTGATTCCGAGTTTGACGAGGTTGTTGTTACCCGTAGATATTACAGAACGGGCGAGAGTGAATACCTTATTAACCGCCAGCCCAGAAGGCTTCGTGATATTTACGAGCTGTTTATGAACACCGGTGTCGGCAGAGAGGGTTATTCAATAATCGGTCAGGGTAAGATTGCCGAAATTATATCGAAAAAGAGTGATGAGCGCCGTAATATCTTCGAGGAAGCGGCGGGCATCTCAAAATACAGACACAGAAAAGAGGAGTCCGAGAGAAAGCTCAAAGCTACCCAGGACAACCTTGACAGAGTAAACGATATTCTCACCGAGCTTGAAAGTCGTGTCGGTCCTCTTGAAAAGGATGCCGAGCGTGCAAGAAAGGGTCTTGCTCTTTATGAAGAAAAGAAGAGGGCGGATGTTTCTCTTTGGCTCTTTGATACCAAAAAGATTCGCGAGGACGTTGAGAGCGCAGAGAAGGCCTTAAAGCTTGCAAGACACGAGCTTGAGATTGCTGACGAGATTATTGCAGGCCTTGAGGCGCAGAACGAAACTCTTTATAATAAGGCGCAGGAAAACCGCCTTCTTTCCGAAAAGCTTCTTGAGGAAATAAGAACGAATACCGACAAGCTTCACCAGCTTGACAACGCTCTTCGTGTTGCAGAGTCGGATTTCTCTCACTCTGCCGAGCTTATCGAGCAGTGTAAGCACAGAATTTCCGAAATAGAGCGCAACAAGGAGGACCTTGTTAAAAACAAGCACGGCTACGAGCAACAGAAGAGTGAAATTGAGTCAAGACTCAACACTCTTCTTGATACAAGGCTTGAATTCCTTGCCGAGCAGCAAAAGCTAGTTTCCGAGATTGAGAAGATAAAGCGCGAGCTTGAGGAGGCTCTTGACGAGCTTACCGTTGAAGAAAACTCGGCTACCGGTCTCAATGTAAGAATCGGAGTACTTAAAAATTCCAAGGTAAACGATAATTCAAAGTCTCTTGATATAGAGGCTCAGATAGCAAAATACGAGCAGGACGGAGAAGAGCTTCGCCTTGAGGCCGAAAGATGCGATAAGAATGCATCCGGTTTTAAGCAGAGCCTTGCCGAAAAGGATGCAACCATTTCCGAATGTCAGCAGATTGTTGACGAGGTTGGTGCAAAATACGAGTCCTGCATCTCCTCTCTTAATCAAAAGAAGCTTGAGCGCGACGGAGTTTTGCAGCGCGTTGATGTTCTTAACAGAATGAACGAGCATTTTGAGGGCTATGCCGAGAGTGTTAAGTTTGTTATGAAGGAATATAATGCGGGTAATGTGCAGGGTAAGATTTACGGCCCACTTTCCGCACTTGTTTCTGTTGATAAAAAGTATATCACCGCTATTGAGACTGCTCTCGGAGCCAGCCTTCAGAACATAGTTGTTGACGAGGAGTCTACTGCAAAGAATGCTATCGCTGCTCTTAAAAGAGCGTCTGCGGGAAGAGCGACCTTCTATCCCGTATCTGCAATAAAGTCTCCCACCGAGACACCCGAAATCAGAGATGCAAAGGGCTGCCCTGGCTATGTTGGCAGAGCTGACACTCTTGTTAACACCGACCAAAAATATAAGTCTGTTGTTGAATGGCTTCTTCTCAGAACCCTTGTTTTTGAGGACATTGACTCGGCTTCTGTTGCAGCGAAAAAGCTTGGATACAAGGTAAAGATTGTTACTCTTGACGGCCAGGTTATCAATGCGGGCGGTTCATTTACCGGCGGTAGTGCAAAGCGCGACAGCGGTATTCTTTCAAGACTTAATACAATTTCCGAGCTTCAGGCAACGGCAAAGAAGCTTGAAAAAGAAATTGCAGCTCTTAGCGCTGAGGCAAACGAGCTTGAAAAAAAAATTGCAGCCGCTAAAGAAAATATTAAAAATACAGAGCAGGACAAGGAGCTTTTGCTCACTCTTTCCCGCTCGCAGTTTGCGGCTCTTGATAACGCAAACGCAAAATATAACGCAAATCTTGAAATTATCGAAAAGCTGAAGCAGGACTATGACGGTCTTAAAAATCAGCAGAGCAGAGCGGATGAAGAAATTATTACGCTTACTGCTGCATATGAGGCAAATCTTGAAAGAATTGCCGCTCTCCGTTCCTTCAGAAGCCGCAGAGGCGAGGAAATGGGTGTTCTTGATGACAGAAAGGATGCCTCGGTTTCCAAGACAAACGAGCTTGCTATAAAGATTGCCGAGGAACGTAAGGACATTGACAACGTTAATCTTCTTATAGAGCAGGTAGATCTTAGAATTTCCGAGCTCGAAGATAACAAGTCGGCGCAGCTTCTTAGAATTTCTGAGCTTGAAGCAAAGCGCTCGGGTATAATCTCTAAAAAGTCGGAAGACAGTGACGAGTATACAAAACTCGAGGAAATGATAGAAAATCTCAGGCAGAAGCGTCTTGAGGTTGAGCATGGCAACGATGATTTCGACCGCGAGCTTAATCAGATCCGTCTTAGAATAAAGGATAAGTCTGCGGCGCGCCAGACTTGCTTTGAGTCCTCGCTGAAGCACGAAAACCAGTATAATCTCTTGGTTGAAAAGCAGGATAAGCTCGGCTCGCAGCTTTGGGACGATTACGAGATTACCTACGAAGAGGCGGTTGCTCTCGAGTATCCTGCAGTTACTGCAGAAAATCGCGACGAGGTTGCAGCAGTGCAGTCCTCTTGCAGATCAAAGCTTCGTGCGCTCGGTAACTACGATCCCGGCGCAATCGAGGAATATGCTCAGGTAAAGGCGAGATACGATTCACTCAAGACACAGTATTCCGACCTTACAAAGTCCTACGAGGAGCTTACCGATATTATTTACAGACTTGAGGGCGAGATGCGTACAAGCTTTGTCACCGCCTTTGATGCTATAAACCGTAATTTCGGAATTACATTCAGAGAGCTGTTCGGCGGAGGAAGCGCCGAGCTTTCACTCACCGAGCCGGATGATGTTTTGACCTCCGGAATTGAGATTAAAGCAGCACCTCCCGGAAAGATTATCAAGAGCCTTTCTCTTCTTTCGGGTGGAGAGCAGTCCTTTGTTGCAATTGCGCTTCTGTTCTCAATTCTTAAAGTTAATCCCACGCCCTTCTGTATTCTCGACGAGATTGAGGCGGCTCTTGACGAGGTTAACGTATTCAGATTTGGTGAATATATTAAGAAGTTTGATGACGGAACTCAGTTCATTCTCATTACTCACCGCCGCGGTACAATGGAAATCGGCGACCGCCTTTACGGCGTAACAATGCCTCAGCGCGGTATTTCTCAGGCTATCGAGCTTAATGTTAACGAAATTGAAGGTAGACAAAAGGAGCTTTTAGATGGGGTTCTTTGACAAACTGAAAAGCGGACTTTTTAAAACAAAGTCCGCAATAGTAGATAAAATTGACAATATTTTCAAGAGCTTTGCAAAGGTTGATGAGGACCTTTTTGACGAGCTTGAGGAATTGCTTATTTCCGCCGACGTTGGCGTTAATTGCACCGAAACCATTCTTGAAAGATTAAGAGAAACGGTTATTGACAAAAAAATCAAGGAGCCTGAGCTTGTTAAGGAAGAGCTTTTTGCTATCCTTCGCGAGATGATAGGCGACCACGAGCCGCTTAACCTTTCAACAAAGCCCTCGGTAATTCTCGTTATCGGCGTAAACGGCGTTGGTAAAACCACGTCTATCGGTAAAATTGCCCACGATTTAAAGGAAAAGGGCAAAAAGGTGGTCGTTGCTGCCGCCGATACCTTCCGTGCAGCTGCTGCGGAGCAGCTTTCGGTTTGGTGCGACAGAGCGGGCGTTGATATTATAAAGCAGGGCGCAGGCGCTGACCCCGCATCGGTTGTTTTTGATGCTATCAATGCGGTTAAGAGCCGTGGGGCAGATGTTTTGCTTATCGATACTGCGGGCAGACTCCATAATAAGAAAAATCTTATGGACGAACTTGCAAAGATTGACAGAGTTATAGGTCGCGAGCTTCCCGAGGCGGCAAAGGAGACACTTCTTGTTCTTGATGCAACTACGGGACAGAATGCGGTTTATCAGGCTAAGGAATTTAAAGAGGCGTCTAAAATTACTGGTCTTGTGCTTACAAAGCTTGACGGCACCGCAAAGGGCGGAATCATCATTTCTATCCGCGAGGAGCTTGGTATTCCGGTTAAGTTTATCGGTGTAGGCGAGCAGATAGATGATATGAAGCCTTTTTCCGCAGAAGAATTTGCCTCCGCTTTGTTTGAAAATTAAGGAGAAATATATGCTTACAAGTAAACAAAGAGCCTATCTTCGTTCAATGTCGCAAAGCCTTGATACTATTTTCCAAATAGGCAAGGGCGGTATTACCGAAGAGATTTGCAACCAGATATTTAACGCCCTTGAGGCAAGGGAGCTTATAAAGGCTAGAGTTCTTGATAACAGCGGTTACACCGCAAAAGAGGCAGCCGAGGTTATCTCTCAGCAGATAGGCTGCGATGTTGTTTCCTGTGTCGGAACGAAGTTCGTTTTGTACAAGGAATCAACAAAGAAAAAGCGCATAGAGCTTATTTGAAAATGATTCGACTTGGTGTTTATGGCGGTACGTTCAGTCCGCCCCACCTCGGTCATATAGAATCTGCCGAGGCGTTTTACCGTGAGATGAAGCTTGATAAGCTCTTGATTATACCAACCTTTATTCCTCCTCACAAGGAGGCGAAGGATGATGCATCTCCCGAGGATAGGCTAGAGATGTGCAAGCTTGCCTTTTCGCATATTCCGAATACCGAAATATCGGATATGGAGATAAAAAGGGGCGGGAAGAGCTATACCTATATGACTCTTGAGGAGCTTTCCTCGGAGGATGTTGAAATTTTCTTCCTTTGCGGTACTGATATGATACTGACCTTTGATTTATGGAAAAGGTACGAACACATCTTTTCTCTTGCTTCAATTTGCTATGTAAGAAGAGAGCAAGATATAGAAAAAACTCAAAAAATCAAAGAAAAAACCGAGCAGTATAGAAAACTCGGTGCTAAAATCTATGAGGTAGAGCATAAGGTTGTCGAGATTTCTTCAACCGAGATAAGAGATTCTTTGCGTGGTTGCAATCCCGCTCGGTATTTAAGCGAGGGGACTTATGATTACATTAAACGCTTTGGTTTATACGGATGTGAGCCGGATTTTGATGCGCTTTTTGAGACTGTTCGCGCAAGAATGTCAGAAAAAAGGTTTAAGCATACCTTAGGCGTTGTTCGCGCGGCTGAAAAAATTGCATCCTTCGTTGCTCCCGAGCTGATAAATAAGGCTAAAATCTGCGGTTATCTTCACGATATTACAAAAGAAGATGACCAGCAAATGCTTGTTTCCAAATACAACATCACCCTTTCGGAGGACGATTTAATTTCTCCCGAAACGGTACACGCTATCACCGCGCCTTACTATGTTAAGGAAAATCTAAAGGAATATGCTTTAGATGATATTTTGTGGGCGCTATCTACCCACACCACCGGCTCTCCCGATATGTCTTTGCTTGGAAAAATTCTTTTCGTTGCGGACTATATTGAGGAAAACAGAATATACGATTCTTCGATACTCCTTAGAGAAAAGCTTTACCGCGAGCTTTCGGAGCTTGATGCATCCGGGCGTATAGAAGCTCTTGACAAGGCTGCGATAGAATCTATGGAGAATTGTATCGGATATTTAAAGAAACAGGGCAAAGCTGTCCACAAACTGACCGTTGCCACAAAAGAACGGCTTGAAAACGGCATACATTAAGAGGATTATAAAATGGAATTAAACAAAACCAACGAACTTAAGGGTGTAAGCTCCGATAAGCTTGCGCAAGAGGCGGTTAAGCTGCTTCTTGAAAAAAAGGCACTTGACGTAAAGATGTTTTGCGTTAAGGAGACCACAAACATTACCGATTATTATATAAACGCAACCGGCCGTTCTTCAACTCAGGTTGCTGCACTTGCTGACGAGCTTGTAGATAATTTTTCCGACAGAGGAAGAAATTCTCTTCGAGTTGAGGGCAGAGAAGGCGGAGCTTGGATACTCGTTGATTACGGAGACCTTATCGTAAATGTTTTTGACAAGGCTTCTCGCGAGTTTTATAACCTTGACCGCCACCTTCCTGAGGACAGCATTGTTGACATCTCCGATCTTGAGGCTGAGGTTGACGCAAAATTTGACATAAATAAGAATTGAGGAAAAAAATCGATGAATTACGAGCATTCAAATATAGAAGCCAAGTGGCAAAAATATTGGTCGGAAAACGAGACCTTTAAAACCGACGTTTGGGATTTCTCAAAGCCCAAGTACTATGTACTTGATATGTTCCCATATCCGTCGGGCGTTGGACTTCACGCAGGTCATCCCGAGGGATACACCGCAACCGATATTATGTCGAGAATGAAGCGTATGCAGGGCTA
>JAZORT010000043.1:0-51540 GCA_045656745.1 Eubacteriales bacterium
GCGGCGAGCCCATCGTTATCACCAACCCCGAGGGTGCGAGAACTACCCCTTCGGTAGTTGCATTCACAAAGACCGGCGAGAGACTCGTAGGCCAGGTTGCAAAGCGTCAGGCAGTTACCAACCCCGACAAGACCATCAGCTCCATAAAGAGAGATATGGGATCGGACACTAAGGTTTCTATCGACGGCAAGCAGTATACTCCCCAGGAGATTTCTGCAATGATTCTTCAGAAGCTTAAGGCAGACGCCGAGGCATATCTCGGAACCACCGTTACCGACGCGGTAATCACCGTTCCCGCATATTTCACCGACGCACAGCGCCAGGCAACCAAGGATGCCGGCAAGATCGCTGGCCTTGAGGTTAAGAGAATTATCAACGAGCCCACCGCGGCAGCTCTTGCATACGGCATGGACAAGGAAGAGTCCCAGAAGATAATGGTATTCGACCTTGGCGGCGGAACGTTTGACGTTTCCCTTCTCGATATCTCCGACGGAGTATTCGAGGTTCTTGCAACCGCAGGTAACAACCGCCTTGGCGGTGACGATTTTGACGACAGAATCGTTAACTGGATGGCAGACACCTTTGCTAAGGAAAACGGCGGCATCGACCTCCGCAAGGATAAGATGGCTCACCAAAGACTTAAGGACGCGGCAGAGAAGGCAAAAATCGAGCTTTCCGGCGTTATGTCCTCTAACATCTCTCTTCCCTTCATTACCGCGGACGCAACCGGCCCCAAGCACTTTGAGGCTACTCTTACCAGAGCAAAGTTCGACGAGCTCACCCGCGACCTTGTTGATGCGACTATGATCCCCACCAAGAAGGTTCTTACCGACTCCGGTGTTTCGGCTTCTCAGGTTTCTAAGGTTCTTCTCGTTGGCGGTTCCACCAGAATTCCCGCAGTTCAGGAAGCAGTTAAAAAGTTTATGGGCAAGGAGCCCTTCAAGGGCATCAACCCCGATGAGTGTGTTGCTATCGGCGCAGCTATTCAGGGCGGCGTTCTTGGCGGCGACGTAAAGGACGTTCTTCTTCTCGACGTTACTCCCCTTTCTCTCGGTATCGAGACTCTCGGCGGCGTATTTAACAAGATTATTGAAAGAAACACCACCATTCCCGTAAAGAAGAGCCAGGTTTACTCTACTGCGGCAGACGGTCAGACCTCTGTTGAAATTCACGTTCTTCAGGGTGAAAGAGAAATGGCTGCAGGCAACGCAACCCTCGGTAGATTCATTCTTGACGGTATTCCCGCAGCTCCCAGAGGAGTTCCCCAGATTGAGGTTACCTTTGATATCGACGCAAACGGTATCGTAAACGTTACCGCAAAGGATAAGGGCACCGGCAAGGAGCAGCACATCACCATCACCTCCTCCACCAATATGTCTAAGGAGGATATTGAAAAGGCAGTTCACGAGGCTGAAAAGTTTGCAGAAGAGGACAAGAAGCAGAAGGAAGCCGTTGAGGTTAAGAACCAGGCTGAAAACGCTATCTTCCAGACCGAAAAGGCTATGGCTGACCTTGGCGACAAGATTACCGACAGCGACAAGGCTCCCGTAAACGAGGCTATTGCAAAGCTTAGAGAGACCATAAACACCGGCAACACCGAGGCTATTAAGGCTGACACCGACGCTCTCCAGAAGGCATTCTACCCCATCGCAGAAAAGATCTATAAGGATCAGGCAGCGCAGGGTCAGGGCGCAGGCTTCGACCAGGGCGCAGGCAATGACACAGACGGCAACTACTACGACGCCGGCTTCGAGGATAAGACAAACGGCTAATAACAAAAAATTGTAGGGCGGCTTTCGGGTTGCCCTACAATCGAGCTTTTGACTACAATTATTTACATTTTACTACATTTTTATAAAATCAAACCAACAAAGGGTTTAATATGGCAGAAAATAAAAGAGATTATTACGAGGTCCTCGGAGTGCAGAAAAATGCAACCGAAGACGAAATAAAAAAAGCCTACCGTACTCTTGCTAAAAAATACCACCCGGATATGAATCCAGGTGACAAGGAAGCGGAGATGAAGTTTAAGGAAGCTAACGAGGCTTACGCTGTTCTTTCGGATTCGGAAAAACGCTCTAAATATGACCGCTTCGGTCACGCGGCGTTTGACCCCTCTGCGGGTGGCGGCTCCGGCTTTGGCGGCTTTGGCGGCTTTGGCGGCGCAGACTTTGATTTCGGTGATATATTCTCCTCCTTCTTCGGCGGCGGCTCTTCCTCCTCTCGTTCAAGACAGAATATGCCTATGGACGGTGATGACATCGGCGCAAGGGTTACAATAACCTTTAACGAGGCTGTTTTCGGTGTTAAAAAGGAAGTAAGCTTTGCAAGAATTGAGACCTGCCCCGACTGCGGCGGCAGCGGTGCAAAGAGCGCGAGCGATGTGGAGACCTGCTCGGAATGTCGCGGTGTCGGCAGAATCAGCGTAAAGCAGCAAACGATTCTCGGCTATATGCAAACGCAGAAAACCTGTCCCTCCTGCCGCGGAGCGGGCAAAATAATCAAGTCTCCCTGCTCTAACTGTAACGGAAAAGGCAGAGTTAAAATCAATAAAAAGCTTGAGGTCAACATTCCCTCGGGAATTGATGACGGACAGAATATCGTTCTCCGCGGTCAAGGCTCTGCGGGCGTAAACGGCGGTGTAAACGGCGACCTTATCATCGAGGTTAGAGTTAAAGAGGATAAGATTTTCGAGCGCGATGGCAACAATATCTTCTGCGAGGTTCCGATTTCCTTTGCCGAGGCTGCTTTGGGCGCTGAAATTGATGTTCCCGTACTTGGCGGCGGCACCGAAAAGTTTAAGGTACCCGAAGGAACTCAGTCGGGCACTTCCTTCACTCTGCGCGGCAAGGGTATCCCGGATATAAAGTCAAAGCGCCCCGGCGACCTTATTATAACGGTTGCAGTCGAGACTCCGAAAAACCTGAACTCCGAGCAAAAGAAGCTTCTTTCCGCCTTTGCCGAGTCCCTTGGCGAGAATAACGGAGCAAAAAAAGAAAGCTTCTTCAAAAAGCTTTTTAACAAATAAAGTTAAAGCCATCCAAGCAAAACGCAAGGATGGCTTCTTTTTTTGTAAACAATCGTTTACTGTTCGAGAGATTTTAGATAAAGCTCCATCTTTTTCTCTGACGGTTTGTAATCGGGATGTGAGCAGCAAGGAACCGTAGGCTCGCTTTCTTCGCCCCAGAATGGCGTAAGATAATCGTTTTCATAAAGCGCCCTATCCTCTTCTTTTTTGAAATCGGGAACGTCGTAGGTTCTGCCTCCCTCAAGCACCGAGCGGTGGCCGAGTATTGCGACCGACGACATTGCAAGAGCCGAATAAAGATCAAAGGGATGAGGCGGTTGCTTGCCCTCCTTTACGCAATCTAAGAACAAACGCGCCGTAAGATAATCGGCTCCTCCGTGACCTGATTTAACGATAAGCTCCTCGTCCTTATCATTCCACGAAGGCATATAAAGCTGAGTGTGAGGCGCCCCCTCCGGTTTTTCCCAATCGTTATAACGCAGCATCACCTTTCCGTCCATACCGCGCAGATTCTCAATTTGTCCCTTCGTGCCGCAAACACGATACGAGTACTCCTCTGCGCCAAACGTGGTACAGCCCGTAACTCTAAAGACCGATCCGTCATCATTTTGCGTCATTATAATCGCCGCTCTGTCCGCATTGTAGGACGCCGACGGTATATCTTCCTGCCGCGGTGCAAAGACGGCAAACGCCGTAACCTTTTTGGGTGTAGCACCCGTAATATTCATAACCGGTCCGAGAGAATGGGTGATATAATAGGTTGCGGGAAGGAAATTACGCCAATGCTTAGGATAATAATTAAACATTTTACGAAATTCATTATTCCAAGGATCGCCCGGGTGATTATATTCGCCCTCCGCGTAAATGATTTTTCCGAGGGTTCCGCCATCTGTAACGCGCTTCATTTCACGGTTGAATATCATCTGCGGATAATTTTCCGCAAGCATATAAACGCTCTTGCTCTTCTCAAACGCGCGCGCAAGCTCGACGCACTCCCCCATAGTTCCCGCGGCGGTACACTCCGAATAAACGTGGAGGTTCTTTTCAAAGCATTTTATCGCGTACGGTGCGTGCTGATGAAAACCATTTGCCAAAATAACGACATCCATCGGATGATTTATAAAATCGTCAAAGCTATCGTAAACGCCAACGCTTTTGTCTAAGGCTTTTGCAGCCGCCTCACGGCGTTCCTTGTGATGATCGCAAATAGCAACGATTTCGGCATTACAGAGCATAAAGCACTGCGCAAGGTGAAGACCTCTGCCTACGCCGAAAACACCGACTCTTAATTTTTCCATAATTTATATCCTTTCTTTATACGCCCTTTATGCGGGAGCAATAAATAACACAAGAAGTCCAACGAACGCAAGAAGCGTGCTTATAATCTCTTTTTTGCTCGGCTTTCTATCACTGAGGAAGCATAACAAGGTAGTAACTATCATCGTTCCGCCGGTTACCATAGGATACTGTATCGAAGCATCGACAAAAGCAAGAGAAAAAACAAGAATATAGTTGGCTACACGGTTTATTCCGCCCTTTAATACCACTATCCCGTACGACTTTAAGAGCGTTTTTTTCGTCACGGTCACACCACCCGTCGATACCCCCTGCCTACGCTTATCCGTTACGACCAACACAAGCAAAACGATACCCGACATTATTACCGCGCAAATCGACGAAAGAGCGCTGTAGCTCGCCGCGCTCGCCTTCGGAAAATCCGCCGTGGTAAAGATCTTGGTAAGGACTCCCGACATTCCGTTAAGAACGAACACTCCGACGTAGAATATAGCTCCGCTTTTCTTCGCGCCCCCCTCAAAGGTTAAGGCAAGCGCCGCGCAAATGAATATTACGCAAATTATCTTGGGTGGCGTAAACTCTTCGCCGTACAATAAGATTCCTTGAAAGAACGGCAGCAGCATGCCGCCAAGCATAGAAAACAACGAATACAAAGACAAATTTATGTAATCAAGGGCGCGAAACGTGCAAAAGGTAAAAAGCATTCCGTTAAGAGCGGCAAAGAAAGCCATAATCAGAGTGAAGCCGGTTATTTTGATAGAAAAGCCGCTGATACAGACCATTATAGCAAGAGCCGCAAAAGATCCGACAACAGATGACTCCATGCTGATTTTAATCGAACTTCCGCGCATTTTGCGATAAACGTCCGAAAGAGCAAAGCACCCTCCAAACATTACGACAGACAGCATGATCAACCCGTAATACATATCTTCTCCCCCTTCGTTTTTCAATATTTTACCACATCAAAACTATTTCGTCAATGAAATAATTACATTGATTTATGTAAAAAAGTTAGATTTCTCTTGAATATTCAAAGTGGTTGTGATATACTGATTTAAAAAACTATTCGAGGTTAAAATGAGAAACGAAAATATTTGCAAATTTCCCATCTCGAGCATTTCGAGCGAGCTTTCGGTATCCTGCTTCGTTTTGGAAACGAACAAAGAAACTATGTCGCGGGAAATTTGCCTAAACAAATGCCGCATACTTTTAATTGAGACGGGAAACGGAGCGCTTAAATTCGGCGGAGAAACCTTCTGCTTTTCCCCGGGCACGCTGTTTTTCGGGTTTGAGGGCGAGAGGTTTGCGGTTATCGACGGTGAGGATATAAGCTTTTTCTACGTGGATTTTACAGGCGACAGAGCAAAAGAGCTGTTCAGACGCTTCAGAATTTCCGCGGCTAACCGAAAAATACAAAATCTTAACAGCCTTATTCCGCTTTTCAAAAACACCCTGCTCACAACCGAGCAAGAGAACGTCGACGTTGCGGCAGAAGGCCTGCTTCTTTACGTTTTTTCAAGACTTAACGCAAAAACGTCGGCACAAAACGATATAATTGATAAAATCAGCGAGATTACTGAAAAGCGTTTCCCCGAGCCGGAGCTTTCTATATCCGACATAGCGAAGGAAATAGGCTATAATCCCAAATATTTATCTCATTTGTTCAAAAAGAATATGCAAGTAAGCTATAATGAATATCTGCGCTCCATACGGTTTAAGTACTCAATTTCCCTTTTCGAGCTCGGACTCATCTCGGTAAAGAACGTTGCCCTGCTATCCGGATTTACCGACCCACTCTACTTTTCAAAAGCCTTCAAAAAAGAGATCGGAATATCTCCCAAGGAATTTATACAAAGCCTTTCTCAAAAGAAAGACGAGCCCAAGTGATCGCCCAGAAAGCTTGCGAATTAGTCTAAAAAAGAACGAAAATGACCGAACACAAAGGATTTTTCCCGCATGTTCGGTCTTTTTTGTTAATAATAGTTTACATTTTACCAGGGTCTAACGAAATCGTGGTTCAAATATCTTGCCAATGCTTCAAGATAGAAGTAGTCTGCATAGGGCGCGCATTCCTCTATCGAGAGGTTCTGAGGTTTTCCGTGAGTTACACTGTGGATAAGTCCGTCATAGTCCACGCCGATGTTGGTAGTGCAATTATCGATAAGCGACTCCATTATCTGAGCAGCGGCGCTTTCGTAAATAACTCTCTGCGCCGAGCCTTTGGGAAGATAGGACGCCATGTCAAGCATACCGCAAACGGCTATTGCCGCCGCAGAGCTATCCCTCGGCTCATCTCCCTCTGTAAAGGTGTAATCCCAATAGGGGATGAGGTCGTCGGGAAGGTGGTTAAGCATATAATAGGTAACGTCTCTCTGGGCGTCCATTATCTGCTGATTTTTTGTGTAAGAATAGGCTATCGAGAAGCCGTAAATTCCCCAGGAATGACCTCTCGACCAGCAGGATTCATCGGAATATCCCTGCCAGGTAAGGCCGTAAAGGGGCTCGGCGGTTTCGGGATCAAACTGATAGTGGTGATAGGTTGAGCCGTCATCGCGCACGATAAGGTCAACGGTAGTGAGAGTGTGTTTAAGGCCGGCCTCGGTGTATGCCTCGTTGCCGTATTCCTGACCCGCCCAGAAGAAGAGGCTCGCGTTCATCATAGAGTCAATCATTGTTCGGCAACCGCCGCCGCTATCCCAGGACTTGTGAGAGCGGATTATAAATCCGCCTTCCTTGCTGTAACTTGTGTCGTAATAATATTCAACGGCCTTTCTCACCGCCTCTTTGGCATAATCCATACTAAAAAGCTTGTACGCACCAACGCAGGAGGGAACAAAAACAAAGCCAACATCGTGGTCATCCATACCAACCTTGTTTTCCTGGCGCTGAACATAGCTTACCATATGGTTGTTAACAATGTTAGAAAACCACTTATCGCCGGTAAGCTGATATGCCATAAGGTAGCAACCGGTGTACATTCCGCAGGTCCAGTTGTTATTAGTGCTTGAGGTGTACTTATAATTTGTCGATGAGGTGCCGATAAATCCGATGCCGTGGTCTTTTGCAAAGGCCTTGAGCTTTGCGGTTGCAACCTCGGCAGCCAATTGGAGCTTCGAGTTGTCTATGGTGTATATCTGCTTAAATCTTTCGGGAACCTGAATTGCGGCAAGCTCGGCTAAAACCGTCTCGTCAAGAACAATCTCTTCCTCAGTCTTCCCTTCCCCGCCCTCGTCCGAATTGCCGGGGTTCTGCTCGCCGTTATTTTCGCCCGTTCCACTGCCTGCATCAGGCTGCTCGGTCTGCTCTGTGCCCTGCCCTACAATCTTGTTCCAAAGATCACAAGAGGTAAGCACAGAGCAACAAATAACTACGGCGAGGAAAAGAGAAATCAATCTTTTATTCATCAAAAAATCCTCCGTTTCTGCTTTCTATTCATATTATGTAAACAATAGTTTGCGTTTTATGGCTAAAAATCAGCCATTTTAAAAAATCAAGGCTTATGCGCCATATCGCGTAATTCCAACGTCGGTCAGATGAGCATCTCTTGAGAATTCAACAAGCTCAAATTTTCCGTCCTTATAGCAAAGCTCGGATACAGATGCGTTGGTCGGGAAGCCAATCTTTGCGGCAACATCCTCGGGAGCAATCTCCAAAACCTTTGCAACAAACGAGCGGATAACCGCTGCGTGAGCGGCAACAACAACCGTCTTATCAGGATTCATTTCGGCAATTCTCACGCACTCGTTATAGAAGCGAACACCCGCCTCAACTGTGCTTTCGCCGCCGGGGAATCTAAATGTACCGTAGGAGCCAAGCCATTCCTTTTCATACATATCGCCGTATTTTTCAATAACATCTAAAACATATTGGCCTTCCCACTCACCGAGCATAACCTCCCTTAGATTTTTGGAAGGAATAACCTCGAGTCCGTGAAGATCAGCGCACGCCTTTGCAGTGTTAAAGGCTCTTAAAAGATCGCTGGAATAAACTATATCAATATGCTCGTTTTCCAAAGCCTTTGCCGTTGCCTGCGCTTGACGGTATCCAAGCTCGGATAAATCAAGATTGGTATGACCAAGGAGCTGTCTTGCAGCATTTCCAAGGCTTTCGCCGTGCCTTATTAAAAGGAATTTCGTCATCAAAGGGCCTCCGAATACTTTATAATAATATTATACAATATAATTTTTATATTTTCAATAGTAAATTTAAAAAGAATAATACGAATGTTCGTATCTTTTACGAACTAATAAAAATTTTATAAAAAATGTATAATATAACCTCAAAATAGCATTAAAACAACAAATGCGCACGAAAATAGGCTGCAAAAGACAAAATAAAGGCAAAATACACATAAAAAAGCGAATTATAGCCTTTTCGGAAGGTAAATTTACGGCTAAATTATAAAAAATCAGAAAATCAAATAGAAAAGACTAGGCAATACACCGATTAACATAGGGCTTCTCTATTTGAAAATGCAAAAACGGCATTTTTCAGAAAAAAACATCAAAAACACTTGATTTACGCTCCGATGACAACAGTGCTACCAGCTCTGCACCAACAAAGCCAATATATTTTTTAAACACGAAAAGGAATGTTAAAATCACTTGTTTCACGTGAAACAACACAAAACCCCTACAAATCAACGCTGAGAGATAAATATAGACCAAAATTCAAGAACAAAAAGCCACTAGAACGGCACAATTATCAAAATATGGTTCAGGTCGGTGACATAAGGCTGTAAAATCGCTATTCCCTGCCCTCTTATATAAAATGTTCCACGTGAAACATAAAAAACAGATATTCTCATCAAAAACAACAATAACAGTTAAAAACTCTATTGTTTCACGCGAAACAGCAGATAAAAGTCCGTGCAACCCTAATATTTAGCATGAAACAATGAAAATTCGGCTACAACAGTTATGTTTAAGGCAAAACAACGGGAATTCGGCTACAACAGTTATGTTTCACGTGAAACAACGGAAATTTAGCTACCGAGGTTATATTTCACGTGAAACATTTGCGTTTTTGGTGAAATATTAGCCTATTTAGCACAAACGATCAATCAATTCGATTTGTTTCACGTGGAACAATTCAAGCCGATATACAGATTGTTTACAAATAAAAAACGCGCCAAAGTGGCGTTTTATATTGACTTTTACACCAAAATATAGTATAATATAGGTGCAAAACTAATAAAACCGGAGTTTAGAATGGCTAAAGTAGTATCATTCTCCAACCAAAAGGGCGGAGTAGGAAAAACAACCTCTTGCGTTAATATTGCTGCTCAAATTGCAAAAAAAGGCAAGAAAGTGTTGATGATAGATATGGATCCGCAGGGAAATGCAACCAGCGGACTCGGAATATCCAAAGCAAAGATCAAAAAGACAACATATGATGTAATAATCGGCAGATGTGACATCAAAGAAGCGGTTATTGTATCTAATTTCAAGAATTTATCGGTTGTACCTGCCACAATCGACCTTGCAGGCGCAGAATTCGAGCTTCACGACATCGATGATAGCCTCGATTTTACAAAAATCGCCTTAGATTCTGTCAAAGAGGACTATGATTACATATTTATAGACTGTCCTCCGTCGCTCGGTATGCTTACGGTAAAGGCGTTATCTATATCCGACGGCGTTGTTATACCTATGCAGTGTGAGTTTTACTCTCTCGAGGGTATGTCTCAGCTCCTTAATACAGTAAAAAAGATAAGAAGTCTCTATAATCCCACACTTCAGGTTGTTGGAATTCTTCTTACTATGTACAATGGACGCCTTACATTGACAGGGCAGGTTGTTGCGGAGCTCAAAAAGTATTACGCAGACAAGCTCTTCAAGGTGCCGATTTCAAGAACGGTTAGAATTTCCGAGGCACCCGGCTACGGTGAGCCCATTTGCTACCACGACCCCTACGGCAAAGGCTCTTTGGAGTATGCGGCAGTTGCAAAAGAGCTTATGATGCGTATTTAATTTAATTGGTAATATTTACCATATAGCGCATAAACTAGTACACAATCCCACAAAATAACAATTATTTCGACTAAATGACGGCATTTTCCCCACATTTAGTGCGTTAATGATGTCTATTTATTATATCAATCCCCACTTTTAACAAAATCAGGAGTTTTTAAAATGGCTAAAAAGAATAGCGGCCTCGGCAGAGGTCTTGACGCAATTTTCCTTGATAATTATATGGAAGAAACCGAGGCAAAAGCAGCTTCTGGCGGTGTTTCTTCAATAAAAATCTCTTTAATTGACCCTAAAAGCGACCAGCCCAGAAAATATTTTGATAAAGAAGCTCTCGAACAGCTTTCCGCTTCCATTTCGGAAAACGGTGTACTTCAGCCCATTCTCGTAAGAGCTTATGGCGAGGGCAGATACCAGATTATCGCGGGCGAGCGTCGTTTCAGAGCATCAAAGCTTGCAGGACTTTCGGAAATCCCTGCAATAGTGCTCGACCACGATGATAAAAAGACTGCGGAAATCGCTCTTATTGAGAATGTACAGAGAGAGGACCTTAATCCCCTCGAAGAGGCAATGGGTTACAAGGCGCTTGCCGAGGATTACGGAATGACACAAGAGGAGCTTTCACAGAGAGTTGGAAAGAGCAGAAGTGCTATTGCAAACACCCTTCGTTTGCTTGATTTGCCTGATGAAATCCTCACTCTCGTTTCTTCAAGAGAGCTTAGCGCAGGACACGCAAGAACTCTGCTTGGCGTTAAGGACAAGGACGATATGATTCTTCTTGCTCAAAGAGCAGTTGAAGACGATCTTTCTGTAAGAGTGCTTGAGGACGAGGTTAAGAAAATTAACAAGCCTAAAAAGGAAGAGCCCGAGGAGGAAATCCCGGTTGTTGATTACTTCCGCGAGCTTGAAATTAAAGTTCAATCCCACCTTGGCAGAAAGGTAAAAATAGATGGCAAGGGAAGAAAGAAAACCATCACTCTTTCTTACGAGGACAACGAGGACCTTGACGAAATTCTTAAACTCCTTTGCGGAAACGATTTTCTTGAGGAAATGTAAAATTTACTCTCCCTTTAAAATTTGATTTTAATCTATCAAAAAATTTATATTATAATTATATAAAAAACGGGAATTAAAGTATGTTCAAATTCTATAAAAAAATCTTTCTTTTAAATCTAAAGGACTATCCGAATATCGGTATCGATCTTCCCATAACCGTAGTTTTGTTCTTTCTGTTTTTGGCATTTATGCTCGTTACAATAATCGTAAATTACAAGCGGGCTAAAATGGAGCTGATGATTCGTCAGCTCAAGCGACATAATGCGGAAACCGAAGAAAACGCAAAAACCTTAACCGAGCTTAGACTTAACAGTTTTATTTTCCGCCGTCTTCTTTCGGTAGAGGGTCAGCTTACAAAGTTGGTGCAAAGGGTAGGGGAAAAGGAATACACCTACGAGGAATATCTCGCTCTTTCAAGCAAGGATAGAAAAAACAAGATAAACTTTGCCGAGGCAAAATTCTTTATTCGCGAAAGCGAAAAGGAAAGAGCAGAAAAAATAATGGACGCACCTACACCAACGGTGTTTAACACCATTCTTCTTTCGGTCCTTATTATCGTTTTGTTTATCTGTGTATCTCTCGCTTTGCCCTCGCTCCTTGAGCTTATAGACAATTACATAGGACAAAGAAAATAAAATAAAAAGTGACGATTTGCAAAGTATTGTTTGCAAATCGGCACTTTTTTGCTCTTTAGACTTTTGGTCTATATTGTCTCTCTGCGCCGGGAAATCATACATTCACTTGCCCAAAACAGCAAGATAATATTTTCATCTTAATGATATGGCAGGGTGTTACCTGCCTGCGGTGGTAAGATAATATTCTTTATCTGCGATTTTAAATTTCCTTAAATCTGCTTTACATTCCAGCAAAAGCATATTAAGGCAGGGAAGAGAGATAAATCCTCCGCCGTCACACTTCAAACTTGCTTCGTAGAGAGTCCACTTTGCAGAAAAATGCTCGGAGGAATGTATCCTCTTAAACTCTATAGAGGAGTCTCCGCTATCGGAATTTTCCTCATTGTCTTTGTCGATGCAAAAAAGCTCTGCCATACCGTCATCTAAAAATCTGCAAACATAATAGCAGACCGAAAGAGGGCGGTCGGAGATAGAAAGCTCGGAGAAAAATCGTTTTTCAAGCCTTGCGGCTCTTGCTTCATCTATAAGCCCCTCAACGTCAACGCCCACAGCACCCTCGTCACTAATAGAAACAGCAACAATACCGTTAGTGTGAGAGATGTTAAAATATAAACTATTATTTACAAATTTTGGCTTGCCCGAGTTTGTCCAGGCAATCTTTGGAACATATCCGAGAGCCTTGTTACAGAGGGCGCAAAGGAGAAGATAGGACGAGCACCTTTGCTTTTTTACATCGGGGTTTGTCGCCTTGTTTATTCGGTCAATTACCTCGGGCGCAAGCATTGGAGTCTCAATAATTCCCGGGGAAAGCAAGAGACTTTGTTTCTCGTTTTTCTCTATATCTTCGGGGCGGGGAAGAGCGCCCCTTTTTAAAATTTGCTCCGCGTTAAAGCCGCTGATATCAGCAAAAACCGTATAAATCATACTTCCATAATAACGGGCAAGATCATAGGCTTGCGCTTCGTTTCCTTAAAGATAAACTTTGCAAGGTCGTCTCTTACCGCACCCTTAATGCTTGCGTAATCCCGTCTGCCCCCGCCGAGAGATTTTTCAAGAGAGGCTTCGGCAACCTTTCGCGCATCACGCATAAGGTCCTCGGACTCCTTGACGTAAACGAATCCGCGAGAGACAATGTCCGGACCCGAAACGATAAATCCGCCCACCGCATCAACCGACGCAACGACTACAACGAGGCCGTCTTCCGAAAGATGCTTTCTGTCGCGAAGAACAACGCTGCCGATGTCACCCACGCCCGCGCCGTCAACAAGCACAACGCCCGCAGGGATAACACCGTTAAATCTTGCGCCCTTTCTGTCTATTTCAAGCACCCGTCCCAGCTCGCTGACAAAAATGCGCTCGGAGGGAATTCCCATAAACTCGGCAATTTCCTTGTTTGCGTAAAGGTGACGGTATTCGCCGTGAATGGGCATAAAATATTTGGGTCTTGTCAGCGCCATCATAAGCTTTATTTCTTCTCTGCAGGCGTGCCCCGAAACATGAACATCCTCGGTTGAGTCATTCACAACCTTAACTCCGTTTTTAACAAGGGCGTTAATTATCTTTCCAACAAGCTTTTCGTTGCCGGGGATTGCGCTGGAGGAAAGAACCACAACATCGTTTGAATTTATCTTAACTCTATCGTGGCCGTCAAAGGCAATTCTGTAAAGGGCAGACATAGGTTCGCCCTGGCTTCCCGTTGTAATAAGGGTTATTTCCTCGGGGCGGTATCTCTTAATTTCCGAAATATCGATAAGGACTCCGTCAGGAAGCTCCATATATCCAAGCTCGGCGGCGGCGCCTATAATATTCACCATACTTCTGCCGAGGACGGCAACCTTTCTTCCGTGGTTTGCGCTGGCGTTTATAATCTGCTGAACGCGGTGAACATTTGAAGAAAATGTAGCAATAATGAGCCTTTTTGTTTCATATTGAGCAAAAATTCTCTCCAAAGAGGAGCCGACTGTGCGCTCCGAGGGGGTAAAGCCCGCTCTTTCGGCATTGGTAGACTCGCAAAGAAGAAGCTCAACGCCCGCTTTTCCAAGCTCGCCAAGTCGGGTAATGTCCATCATTTTTCCGTCTATGGGCGAAACATCAAGCTTAAAATCGCCCGTATGAACAACCATACCCATAGGAGTTTTTAAGGCAATGGCGCAGGCGTCCGCAATAGAATGGTTTACGTGTATAAACTCGGCTCTGAAAACACCAAGATTTATAACGTCGCCCGCTTCAACCGTATAAAGCTCGGGGTCGTGGGGCGGGGGATCCTCGTCAAGCTTTCCTTCAATGATGCCGAGGGCAAGTCTCGTTCCGTAAACCGGCACATTTATCTGTGAAAGAACATAGGGAACTCCGCCGATATGGTCCTCGTGACCGTGGGTTATAAGAATTCCTCTGATTTTGTGGGCATTTTTTACGAGATATGAAATATCGGGAATTACCAAATCTATTCCCAGCATTTCGTCGTCGGGGAAGCCCATTCCCGCATCAATTACGACAATATCGTCTCCGTATTCGAAAATAGTCATATTCTTGCCGATTTCTTGGAGACCGCCAAGAGAAGCTATTCGAAGCTTTTGATCCTTTGCCGACTGTTTTACATTTTTATTATTTTTCATATATGTTAAATTTTATTATTTCCTAATCTACTGTATTACTTTAATAGTAAAAAAATTATTATACCTAAAAAAACAGCTCCCGATAATGCTGTTCCGAGCAAAAAGGGAATTATATTTTTTCTTACGGCGCCTCTTCCCGCAGCGCCACCTTCTCTAAGATTGTCCTCAATAATTCTGTTAGCCTCGAGAACCATATCGTTCTCGTCCTTGTCTACACACGAGGGGTTAACCAAAAAATAAGCCTCGTCAAAAATTCTACTGCCCGTGTGCTTTAAAAATACAATTCTTTTTTGATATCCACGCATCCGAAAAACGCTCCACTCTTTTTTGAAAATTATAGACCATTTCTGTTCTATTATTCATTTTTATGAAGAGTGGAGCTTCGGATTTTAAATTATGTAATCTTTTGTTTACTTTCTAGCGAAGAATCTGCCGAAGAAGCCGGTCTTTTTCTCTTCCTGGTCAGCATCTGCCTCTACTGCTGCATTAGGAGCTGCGGGCTCGTCGTTAACAACGATCTTAAAGTCCTCGGTCTCCTCAATCTTTACAGCCTTGGGTGCTGCAACCTTAGGAGCAGGCTCTGCCTTGGGTGCTGCAGCCTTAGGAGCTTCGCTCTTTTCAACTGTCTTTTCGATCTTTTCCTTTGCCTCTTTGGAAATTCTCTTCTTTCTCTTCTTCTCGGGGAGCGGAACATCGTAGTTGTCATCAAGAAGATTGTCTATGGAGATAGAGAAGAGAGTCTTTATCTCGAGAAGCTTCTGAACTTCGGGATAAGACTGACCGCTTTCCCACTTATAAACAGCCTGTCTTGAAACGCCAACGGCGCTTGCAAATTCGTCCTGTGTAAGGCCTCTTGTCTTTCTGAGTATTACGAGTTTTTCCTGAAAAGTCATGGTAAATCCTCCTTACGCCCTATTATGGGTGTTTCTTTATAATTTTTTTATTTTATTTAATTGAGTCGTATATATCGGTGTATTCATTATACACGATATAGCTTGAGGAGTGAAGTCTCCACTGTCCGTTTTCTTCAACCATCTTTATTTCGTGGTCAAAGTCTCTGGACTTCACTGTCTCACCGCTTTCTCCGATAATTGTTGCCCTGACGGTTACTTTAACTATAACCGAATCTCCCTCGGAGCGCAGAGCCTCGGGCTTTGAAATATATTCGTATTTGTTTTTCAGCGCATATTCGTAAACCGAATTAACGAATATACCGCCGTCCTCGCCGTTATAATACCTGGTGTAAAAAACGATATTCGACCCATCGCTTACCGACTTGAAAATATCCGAAGATTTTACCGTATTCATATATCCCGAGGAATAAACCTCAGCACAAATCGATAAAATATCTTCTACCGAATTTACTCCGTATTTGCTAAGAGATTCTGCGGTTGCCTTTTTGTAAATTCCGTTACCGCCCTCTTCTTCAAAATCAAGACCTGTGCCGAAAAGAATTTCGTTTACAGATAAAGATTTTGAAAGAAGAGCCTCGGCGGCAGCTTCAACGGCAGCCTTGTCGTACTCGCGGTTAATAACCGCATTTGCAGGATCTTCGCTTTTCTTACATCCGCAAAGAAGTATAAGGCTTACAAAAACTAAAAATACCGAAATAATTTTATTCTTCATCGGAGACTACCTCTTCGGAGGTATTTTCCTCTTCTGCAGGAGAAGCGCTTTGCTCAGGTGCGGGTGCATTCGCAATTTCCTCATCAACAACAGCACTCTCCGCCTCAATCTCCTCTTCTTTTTCGAGTCTTTCTACGTTTATTATATTCGAACCCTCGGAAAGGCGCATTATAATAACGCCCGAGGCAGTTCTTGAATAAACATTGATTCCCGAAACATTTGTTCTTATAATAGTTCCCTCGTTGGTGATAAGCATAATGTCATCATCCTCAGAAACTGTTATAATCGCGGCAAGCTTACCCGTCTTTTCACTGATATTGTGGCAGGTTACGCCTCGGCCGCCTCTGTGCTTCATTTCTCTGAAGTCGGAGAAGGGAGTTCTCTTACCCATACCGTTTTCGGTTACGGTAAGAATATATTTTTCTTCATCAACAACACAAACGCCAACAACAGTATCGTCGCCGACAAGTGTAATACCTCTTACACCTCTTGCGGTTCTACCCATAGAACGAACATTGTTTTCGTCAAATCTTACTGCAAGACCGTTCTTGGTTGCAAGAATAAGAGATTCATTACCCGTGGTCTTTCTTACAAAGATAAGCTCGTCATCCTCATCAAGATTTATAGCAATCTTTCCTGCTCTTCTCTGATATTCAAACTCGGTAAGAAGAGTTCTCTTGATAACACCGAATTTTGTTACCATCGTAAGATATTCGCCCTCGGTAAACTCGGAAATAGGAATAATTGCAGTAACCTGCTCACCCTCGGTAAGGTCGATGATGTTTACAAGGTTAGAGCCCTTTGCCTGACGGCCTGCCTCGGGAATTCTATACGCCTTCTTTGCATATACTCTTCCTTTGTTTGTAAAGAACATAAGGTATGCGTGGCTGTTTGCAACTATAACATCCTCAACGAAGTCGTCTTCCTTGGTTGTCATACCGATAATGCCCTTACCGCCTCTGTTCTGCGCGGAATAAACATCGGCTCTCTGACGCTTGATGTAACCCGTATGAGAAACAGTAATTACGCAAGTGTGTCTTTCAATAAGGTCCTCAAGGTCAATCTCCTCGGTTGCTTCAACAAGCTCGGAACGACGCTCGTCACCATACTTTTTCTTGATTTCCTCAAGCTCTTCTTTAAGAATACCCTTGAGCTTTTCTTCATTTTCAAGGATAGAGCGAAGCTCGGCAATAATTACCTCAAGCTTTGCAATTCTGTCCTCAACCTTCTGTCTTTCAAGTCCTGAAAGCTTACCGAGAGTCATCTCAACAATAGCCTGCGACTGTTCATCGGAAAGACCGAATCTTTCGCAAAGGGAAGCCTTTGCATCAGGGATAGAAGAGCTCTTCTTAATTATCTGAATAACCTCGTCAATATTGTCGGTTGCTATTCTGTAACCCTCGAGAATGTGTATTTCACGAAGCGCTTTGTTAAGATCAAATCTCGTTCTCTTTTCGATAACTTCCTTCTGGAAACCTATATATTTGTCAAGTATAGTTGGCAAATTAAGCGTTTTTGGCTCTCCGCCGTCTATAACAAGCATATTTACAGAGCAGGTATCCTGAAGCTGTGTGAACTTGTAGAGCTGGTTGAGAATTACCTCGGCATTCGCATCTCTGCGGTACTCAACGACGATTCTCATACCGCCTCTGCCCGATTCATCGCGAAGTGCCGTAAGTCCCTCAATCTTTTTATCTCTGTGAAGAGTAGCAATACTTTCAACAAGCATCGCCTTGTTTACCATATAGGGAATTTCAGTAAAGACTATCTGGCGCCTTTCTTCGTCGATAGTAGCTCTTGCTCTTATATAAACCTTACCTCTGCCCGTTTCGTAGGCTTCCTTTATTCCTCTTGAGCCGTAGATTACTGCAGCGGTGGGGAAGTCGGGACCCTTAATAAACATCATAAGGTCATCAACCGAGCATTCGGGATTGTCTATTCTGTGAACTATACCGTCTATAACCTCGGTGAGATTGTGAGGGGGAATATTGGTAGCCATACCTACCGCAATACCTACCGAGCCGTTAACGAGAAGGTTAGGAAGTCTTGAAGGAAGAACGGTTGGCTCGTCTCTCGTGTTATCAAAGTTTCTTACCATAGGAACGACATTTTTTTCAATATCGCTCATCATATAGTCGGCAATTTTTGCCATTCTTGCCTCGGTGTAACGGTATGCGGCAGCGCCGTCACCGTCAACGTTACCGAAGTTACCGTGACCCTCAATAAGAGGATAACGGAGAGAGAAGTCCTGCGCCATTCTTACCATAGTGCCGTAAACGGCAGAGTCACCGTGAGGATGATATCTACCAAGCACATTACCGACTGTGGTTGCGGATTTTCTGAAAGGCTTGTCGTGAGTAAGATTATCCTCATACATAGCGTAAAGGATTCTTCTTTGTCCGGGCTTCATTCCGTCACGAACATCGGGAAGAGCACGGGAGGTAATAACGCTCATTGAATATTCAATAAACGACTGTTTTACCTCTTTTTCCATATTTCTCTCTTCAATTTTTTGAAGAGGGAAGGATATATCGTTTGTTTGATAATTATGTTCCATATTTTTTATCCCTTAAATGTCGAGATTTTCTACAAATCTTGCGTTTTGGGTGATAAATTCACGCCTTGGCTCAACCATATCTCCCATAAGCACCGAGAATATTTCATCACACTTAATTGCATCCTCGATAGTTACCTTGAGAAGTGTTCTTCTCTCGGGGTCCATCGTTGTTTCCCAAAGCTGCTCGGCATCCATTTCACCAAGACCCTTATATCTTTCGGATTCAACACCCTTAACGCCAAGCTCCTCGATAGCTCTGTCACGCTCCTCATCGGAGAATGCATAACGAAGCTGCTTACCCTTATAAACCTTATAAAGAGGAGGCTGGGCAAGATAAATATGACCCTGCTCAATAAGAGGACGCATATGACGGAAGAAGAAGGTTAAAAGAAGTATTCTTATGTGAGATCCGTCAACGTCGGCATCCGCCATAATTACTATCTTTCCGTAACGGTGCTTTTCAATATTGAAATCGTCGCCGATACCGCAGCCGAGAGCCTGAATAATAGGAATTATAGAAGTGTTTGAATAAACCTTATCAAGTCTTGATTTTTCAACGTTAAGTACCTTACCGCGAAGAGGAAGAATAGCCTGGAATCTACTGTCTCGGCAGTTTTTAGCCGAGCCTCCTGCCGAATCTCCCTCTACAAGATAAACCTCGGTAAATCTTGAATCTCTCTCATTACAGTCGGCAAGCTTTCCGGGAAGGGTGGATACCTCAAGAACATTTTTCTTTCTTGAAATTTCTCTTGCCTTTCTTGCTGCCTCTCTTGCTCTGTTTGCCGCCATAGCCTTTTCAATTATCATCTTGGCGGAAGAGGGATTTTCTTCAAGAAATTCTTCAAGCTTTGTGTAAACAATGCTGTCAACAAGTCTTCTCATCTCGGAGTTACCGAGCTTTGCCTTTGTCTGTGACTCAAACTGTGCATCGGTTAGCTTAACAGAGATTATTGCAACAAGACCTTCTCTTACGTCCTCGCCCGAAAGACCCTTATCATCACCCTTAATTACGCCCGTTTTTCTTGCGTAATCGTTTATAGCTCTTGTAAGAGCGGTTTTAAAGCCGGTTTCGTGCGTTCCACCCTCAATGGTGGACATATTGTTGGCAAAGGAGATAAGCACCTCGTTGTAGCTATCGTTATACTGCATAGCTACCTCGGCAATAGAGCCGTTTTCCTCACCCTTCATATAAATTATTTCGGGATGAACGGCAGTTCCTCTTTTTTCATTATTTAAATATTCAACGAAGGAGATAATACCGCCCTCGTAATGGAGAACCTCTTCTCTTTCCTGACCCTCTCTTGCATCGGTAAGAACTATTTTTACACCCGCATTAAGGAATGACTGCTCTCTCATTCTTGTAAGAAGAGTTTCGTATTCAAAAACCGTTTCCTCAAAAATGGTAGCATCAGGCTTAAATCTTACATAAACACCGTGGCGTCCGCCGGACTCACCCTCACACTTAAAGGGACGGGCAACACCGCCTCTTTCAAATCTTTCGGAATATTTTTTACCGTCACGACAGTTTTCAACCTCCAGCCATTCGGAAAGAGCGTTAACTACCGACGCACCAACACCGTGCAGACCGCCCGCAATCTTATAACCCTCACCGCCGAATTTTCCGCCTGCGTGGAGGACGGTATAAATAACCTCAAGGGTAGGAAGTCCGAGCTTTTCATTCATACCGGAGGGAATACCTCTTCCGTCGTCCTCTACCGATATGCTGTTATCCTGATGAATAGTTACTTTAATAGTACTGCAATATCCCGCAAGAGCCTCGTCTATGGAGTTGTCTACTATCTCGTAAACAAGGTGGTGCAGACCCTTAATAGAAGTAGTACCTATGTACATACCCGGGCGTTTTCTTACCGCCTCAAGACCTTCAAGAACTTGTATTTGACTATCGTCATAACCGTTCTTTTCTATCATTTTCTCTTCCATTAGCCTTTTGCCTTTCTTTTTATTCTTCTTCGTTCGTTTCTGCTTCGGCTCTTGCCTTTAATCCCGCTGAAGAGATTCGCGAAAGCCTTACTTTATAATTTTTATCCTCTTCTACCAAAACAAAGGACCTTGGAAGGTCAAAATCCTCATATTCGAGGAGTCCCTTTTTTTCCATTTTATTTATAAAATCCTTACCCGTTTTAGTAACGGTAGAGGTATCAAGGTCAAAAATACCTATTATATTTTTTTTAAGAACGCTTTTGCCGTTTCCTATATGTAAAAACATTTTTATTCCTTTATTTCAAATTTACCGTCTTTTACATCAATCTCTCTGTCGGTAAATCCGTCACTCTCATCTCTTGAACAAGAGGTTATTATAATCTGCTTTTTATCCTTACCCGAAAGAATATATCTTCTTCTCTCAGAATCAAGCTCGGATAAAACGTCATCAAAGAGGAATACGGGATATTCTCCCGAAATCTCTCTTATTACCTCACCCTCTGCAAGCTTTAAGGAAAGAACTATCGACCTTTGCTGACCTTGCGATGCGAAAAGTCTTGAATCATTTCCGTTAATAACTATCTTTATATCGTCCCTATGAGGACCGTAAAGGGTAACTCCGGCAGCAATCTCTCTGTCAAGGTTTTCTTCAAGCCTTCTTTTATAAATTTCTTTAACTTTTTCTCTTGAAAAGGTTTCTTCTTCAATATCAGAAGAAAGACTTATTTCTATTTTTTCTTTACCCGAGGATATTTCTTCGATAAATCTTTTTAAATAAACCTCAAGTCTCTTTAAAAAATCAATTCTCGAAAGATAGATAAATGAAGCATATTCCGCAAGAGAATCCGACCAGGATTCAATTTCTCTTTTATCAACGAAAAATCCTTTATTTATGTTTTTTAAAAGACAGTTTCTGTTTTCAAGAGCCTTTTTATAATCGGAGTAATTTTTTATATAATCGGGATAACACTGCGAAGAAGCTATGTTTAAAAATTCTCTTCTTTTTTCGGGACCTTCTTTAACAAGACCCAGGTCATCGGGATAAAAAAGCACAGACCGAAAGCTGCCGAGCATTTCTTTTATCTTTTTTATCTTATAACCGTTCTTTTTTCTTTGTCTTTCATTATTTATAAATGAATATTCCAAGCTTTCCTTTCCGATACTGCTTTCATATTCAATATAAATATAAAATCCTTCTTTACCGAACTTTATAAGCTCCTTTTCCTCTCTTGCACGAAAGGATTTTCCTCTTGAAAAAAGATAAATAGCTTCAACAATATTTGTTTTTCCCTGAGCGTTATTTCCGTAAAGAAGATTTACACCCTCTGAGAAATCTATTTCACATTCCTCAATATTACGAAAATTTTTAACTCTTATTTTTTTTATTTTCATGCCTGCTCGTTCATTCTTACAGGTAATATCATGTAGAAGTAATTAAATTCATCGTCCTCTTCGATAGGCTCGATAGTAATTGCCATATTTGAGCTTTTAAGAGTCATTTTAACATTCTCACCCTCGGCAACCTTAATACTGTTAATAAGATAACGGCAGTTAAATCCTATTTCAATATCGTTACCCTCGTGGACACAGTCCATTTCGTCAAACACCTTACCGTTAATTGAGGAAGAGGTTATAACCATATTCTGGTCCTCAATAGAAATCTTAACGTAACTTCTTCCGCTACCCTTAATTTTTTCTTCCGCTACTATATTTGCTCTTTCAAGAGAGTCAAGAAGTCTGTCTCTTTCTACGGTTACGAGAATATCATTCTCTTTAGGAATAATTCTTTCATAATTAATATATTCGGAATCGATCGTTCTTGTAAAGAAGGTAATATCACCCTTTTTAACGATAGCGTGTTTTCTGGAAATGAAGAAATTAACCTTCTCATCATCACCGTCGGCAAGATTTTTTGAAAGCTCGCCGAGAGCGTGGCCGGGAATAATGAAGGAATAATCCATCTCATCACCGCAAAGAGAATTTATATCGCATTTCATAGTACACTTTGAGAGAGTGTAGCTGTCGCAGGAAACAACCTCAATATAATCCTTCTTTATTTTAAAGAAAGCGCCGCAAAGCATAGGACGGTTGTCAAGCTCGGCAATAGAGTGAGAAACCTTTCCTATCATCATTCTGAGCTTATCCGAAGAAATTTCAAATCCCTTGTCAGAAGAAAGCTCGGGAAGGTTGGGGAAATCCTCACCCTTCATTGCAAACATAGAAAACGAAGCTCTTCCGCAAGAAATATTACAGTTTAACTTCTCATTAACCTCGATTGTAATCTCGTCATCGGGAAGAACTCTTATTGTTTGATAAAGTCTTTGAGCATTGATAATGTATTTTCCTTCTCTTTCAACCGAAACTGCTTCTATTATAGCTCTTACACCCTTGTTCATATCGTATGTAGATATTCTTATAAAATTATCGTCAACCGCTTCTATAAGAACACCCTCGATAGAGGTAATGGTATTTTTATTGGATACAGTTCCCATTGCGGGAGTAAGCTTATTCATTAGTGCGGATTTCTGAACAGTAAATTTCATTTTTTATTTATCCTTTCCTTAACCGCGAGATTCTCTCGAGAATGAATTATTTTTATTTATGGTAGGTGTAGATGTAGTAAGTAGCTGTTTGTTTGTGGAAAAATCAAAATTCCTTTAATTTTCAATAGGATAATGAAGATTTTTTTCAACAAAAATTCTTTGAAAAATTGTTTTAAAAAAACTAAATCATTTAAACATAGTTTTCAACAACAAAGCAATGTTTATTAAACGGCTTTTCCACAAAAATTTGTTGATAATTATTTTACCTTAATTTCATTTATAATGGAATTTATCTCTTCCTCATAATTTTTCTTTGTCTTTATGTTAAGCTCAATTTTGCTTAAAGAGGAATGAACGGTGGAATGGTCTCTTGAGAATACCTCACCTATTTCCTGAAGAGAAAGGCTTGTTATCTTTCTTGAAATATAAATTGCAACGTGTCTTGCATTTGCAATATTTTCGGTTTTCTTTTTAGATTTTATATCGTCGGAGGAAACACCGTATTTTTTAGCAACGGTGCTTATTATTCTTTCGATAAGGGCGCTTGTGGGAATATTACCCGGGTCAACTATGGATATTATCTGCTCAATAGTCTCCTTCGTTACCTCAGCGCCGGTGAGAGAATTTACCGCATAAAGCTTTTTTATAACTCCCTCTATCTGTCTTATATTATTGTTAAGACGCTCTGCCATATAATCAACAATGTCAGAGGAAAGGTAAAGACCGATAGATTCCGACTTTTTCTTTATAATAGCGGTACGAAGCTCAAAGGACGGGGGCTGAACGTCGGCAATAAGTCCGCCCTCAAACCTTGTACGCAGTCTTTCGGTAAGAGGATTTATTTCGCGGGGAGGACGGTCGGAGGCTAAAATAATCTGTTTTCCCGACTCGTAAAGAGAGGAGAAGGTGTGGAAAAATTCCTCTTGGGTCGATTCCTTACCCGCAATAAACTGTATATCGTCTATCAAAAGAACATCGGCGCTTCTGTATTTTTCCTTAAAGGGAGTCGTGGTCTTATTTTTTATACACTCTATAAGCTCGTTCATAAAGGATTCGCAGGTCTTATAGATAATGTTAAGGTCGGGGCGGGTCTTTCTTAAATAATGCATTATAGCATAAAGAAGGTGGGTTTTACCAAGACCCGAGTGACCGTGGATAAACAGAGGGTTTTGATCCTCGCAGGGATATTTTGCAACCGCAAGGCAGGCAGCCTTTGCAAACTTGTTAGACTCTCCCTCAACGAAGTTATCAAAGGTGTATTCGTCAAGAATTGTGCTTTTTCCCGAATTGTCCTTTAAAATCTCTTGTATCTGATTTTCTTTTCTTAAAATTTCTTCCTTACTTTCCTCGTTCAATTTAGGAGAGGGAATACTGCTTTGCGCGGTGGGAAAATCGTCAGCATCAAGAGAAACGATTTCTATCTCAACAGGGAAGCCTATTATCTCTTCAAGGCTCTCCTTTATAACTTTAAGGTACCTTGTTGAAAGTATTCTTTTTCTCGTTTTTGTAGGAGTGGAAAGAACCGCGGTATCCTCTGTAAGAGAGGTGAGATTAAGATCACCGAACCAAAGATTAAAAGAGGATTTTACTGCTCCGGTTCTCTCTTTAAGTTCCTCTTTCAGTGCCTCGGATATTTCTAAAAGCTCGTCCATAAATTCGTTTCCTTTCCTTAAAATCTTTTATATATAATAATATTTATATAATTATATCATATATAAAAGCAAATTTCAATAGAAAGTTAAAAAATATTTGTATAAAATGTAAAATTTAATTTGCATCAAAAAATAAATAAAACTTTACATTCTTTTCTGCTTGGGTTTAAAGATTAACGAGAAAACAAGACCCAGGAAAAGAGAAAGGGTAATACCCTCTGCCGCAGCCCCTATTCCCCCTGAAAGAATACCTAAAAATCCTTCCTTGTCAATAGCCTCCTTAACTCCTCTTCCTATCGAAGCGCCAAAGCCGGTAAGGGGTAGTGATATTCCTCTTCCAAATAAAGAAAACAGAGGTTCGTAAATACCTATGGCATAAATAAAAACTCCGAAGCAAACGAACAAAACCAAAATTTTTGCGGGGGTAAGACGGGTTAGGTCAATAAGGATCTGAGCTATCGCGCAAAGAAAACCGCCAAAGAGAAAAGAAAGGGTTAAAGATGTTAAAATATTTTCCATAATTCTTCCTTAATTTAATTTATATTTGATTCAAGCAGGATAAGGGGAGCAATTCCGTAAATATCCTCTCCCTGCAAAATGCTTGAGGGATTCATCAAAGCGCCCGTAGATAAAAATAAAATTCTCTTTAATTCTCCGTTTTCAAGTCTGGGGAGAAAATAGGTTGACAAAACGGAAGCGCTGGTTCCGCAGCCCGAAGCTCCGCTGTGTGCGTCCTTTTTATCAAAATCGTAAAGGAGAAGTCCGCAATCGGTATGAAATTTTTCAAGTCCCGCCCTCTCTTCCTTTAAAATATCGCAGAGCAGGGAAGAGCCAACCTTCCCCAAATCTCCCGTAACGATATAATCAAAATAGGAAATAGGATAGGAGGTTTCGGCAAAATAAGAGAGAATTGTATCCGCTGCGGCAAACGACATTGCCGCCCCCATGTTCGATGAGTCGGCGGTCGCGCCGTCAACTATTCTTCCCGGCATATATTCCTTGACCGAAACACGCCCCTCTCTTCCTAAAATAAAAGTCCCTGCGGCGGTTGAGGTCCATTGGGCGGTGGGTGAACGCTGACCGCCGTATTCTATGGGGGTCCTGAACTGCCTTTCCGCCGCAGAATTGTGCGATGAGGTTATTGCGGCGCCAAACTTTATATCCTTATTTGAATTCATAAAGGAAGAAAGAATCATAATAGATTCGGTGCATGTGGAGCAGGCTCCGTAAACTCCAAGATAGGGAATACCGAAGCTTGAAAGACCGAGGCAGGAGGCAACGCACTGGTTTTGAAGGTCTCCCCCAACGCAAATATCCAGGTCGGTGTGGGAAAGATTTGCCTTCGACAGGGCAATATTCAGAGAAATGCGCGACATTTCAGCCTCCGCCTTTTCCCAGGTTTTTTGACCGAATTTATTACTGTCATCGCAAAAATCAAATTTTTCACCCAAAGGGCCTCTTCTCTCCTCGTATCCGCCAACAGCAGAGTATGAAAAAATTCTAATATCATCGGAAAGCTCGGTTATTTTTCTCATTTTTTCTCCTTTACAAAAGAATTTCGGTAAAATAGTAGATAATGCCGTAGAGGACTCCCGAGCTGATTCCGAAAAGAATAACGGGACCTGCTACCGTAAAAATTTTTGCCCCTACTCCTAAAATTATTCCCTCGCTGGAGGAATCGAGAGCCTCGGAGACAACAGCGTTTGCAAATCCCGTAACGGGTACAAGCGTGCCAGCGCCCGCCCTCTTTCCAATGTTGTCAAAAATTCCAAATCCCGTAAGAATTGCGGTAATAACTATAAAAATAAGGCTGACGGAGGCAGAGGCAATTTTTTCATCGTCTATAAAATAATTTTGAAGAATAATAAAAATACCCTCACCGAGCGAGCAGATAAACCCTCCAATAATAAACGAAAGAAAAAGATTTTTTAAAAGAGGGGAGCTTGGGGAGTGCTTTTTAATAAGCATTATTTTTTTAGTGGAGTCCATAAAAATTCCTTTCTTAAAAAACTGTCGATTAACAGTTGTTTTCCCTCAAAAAAATAAAATTATACTAAAAATGTTGATTATTCCAAAAAAATGTGCTAAAATGATAAAAAAGAGATTTTGGAGGAAAAAAACAGTGAATACTCCCGATAATAAATATAATGAAGAAAACGAAAAGAAAGAAGAGTATATTCCCTTTAAAAAATTTATAAAGGATGATAGAAAGAGCCGTATATATTCGGTTGCCTCTATCATCGCGGGTGTTCTCTCTCTTCTTCTTTGCTTTTTACCCGTCCTCGGCATAATTTTTTCGCTCTTTGCCGCAGCCTTTATGATAGTATCGCGAAGGGTCCTCGGTTATTTCGAGGGGCTTGGTATCAGCGGCCTTATCATCGGAGTTTTCGGCCTGGTATTTTCCATTTGTTCTATGGCGTTTGATAATTTTTTGAACTTCGGATTTTTCCTCTGAAAGGGTTAAAAAATTGTTAAAAAAATAACGCACAGACAGTAGAAAAGTGCATTTTCGTGTGTTAAAAAAATAACACACCGGATTAGGCAATTTTGTTTCAAAAAATGCTAATAAAAATTATGAAAAAAAGAGAGATTTTTCAACTCTCTTTTTTTGTTTTTCAAAATCAGCGCGAAAAAACAAAAATGCAAAAATCTCTTGAAAATGTAAATAATAGTTATAAAATATAGCTCAAAATGGTTAAAAATGGTTATTTTTTGAAGATTTTTTAAAACAAAAAATTAAAATTTAAAGGTTGCATTTTTCAACGATTTGGAGAAAATGTAATCAAAATCCTCCCCTTTTTTATTGACTTTTTTATATTAATAATGTATAATATTAAGATGTAAGAAAATGAAAAAAAAGAGAGGTAAAAATATGCCGCTTTTTAAGATAGGAAAAGTTAAAATTCCTCATCGAAAAAACACTGCGAGTATGGAGGCTGTAAGAATAGACACTCCCGCACAGGTTAAGATACCAATGTCTCAACACATCGGAGCGCCGGCAACCCCCGTTGTTAAAGCGGGAGACCGCGTTTTTGTCGGCACGCTTATCGGCGAGAGCGCGGGTTATGTTTCTTCTCCCGTTTACTCATCTGTTTCGGGCGAGGTTAAAAAGATAGAAGAGCTTCTTCAGTCTAACGGAAGAAAGACCCTCGCCGTCATTATCGAGTCTGACGGAGAGATGACTCCCGACCCCGCGCTTTCTGCGCCTAAGGTTGAGAGCTTTGACGATTTTTCTCTCGCGGTAAGAAATTCGGGCCTTGTGGGCCTTGGCGGCGCGGGCTTCCCCACCGCGGTAAAGCTTGACGCAGAGAAAAAGGGTATTCTTAAAAAAATCGTTATCAACGGCGCCGAGTGCGAGCCATATATCACCAGTGATACACGCACGATGCTTGACGATTGCTCTTACGTAAAGCGCGGTGTTGAATATCTTGAAAAATATATTTCAGCCGACGAGGTTATAATAGGTATCGAGGGTAACAAGCCCGAGTGTATCGAGAGAATGAATGCCGTTTTTGCTGAGGATAATAAGGTTAAGGTTGTAAAGTTGCCTAAAACCTATCCCCAGGGTGCCGAAAAAATGCTTATTTATAATACAACGGGTCTCGTTGTGCCCGAGGGCGGGCTTCCCTCGGACGTGGGATGCATCGTTCTTAACGTTACCACCGTTGCCTTTATTGCAAAGTATATGGAAACGGGTATGCCCCTCGTTGAAAAGAGAATTACCGTTGACGGCTCCGCTATTAAAAATCCCATGAACGTAATTGCTCCTATCGGCACTTCTATAAAGGATGTTGTTGAATTTACCGGCGGATTTTGCGATGATGTTGCAAAGGTGCTTTACGGCGGTCCTATGATGGGTGTTGCGGTCTATTCGGTTGATGACCCGATTATGAAGAACACCAACGCCATAGTTGCCCTCAGCTATAAGGATGTAAACCACCCCCAGCCCAACCCCTGTATCCATTGCGGAAGATGCGTCGGGGCTTGTCCCATGAGCCTTAACCCCACCCTTTTCGCAAAGGCGTTGAACGTTTGCGATAAAGAGGATAGGGCGGAGCGCCTTGAGAGCGGAAAAATAAATCTCTGTATCGAGTGCGGATGTTGCTCCTTCGTTTGTCCCTCACGCCGTCCTCTCGTACAGAATAACAGACTTGCAAAAGCCGATTTGAGAGAAATAAAGTCGGCAAATAAAAATTAAGGAGGAAAGAAAATTGAATAAGCTTATAATTTCGTCCTCCCCTCATATCCACACGAAAAGAAGCACTCAGGGCATAATGCTCGACGTTATTATCGCGCTTGTACCCTCGGCGATTGCGGGCGTTGTCCTCTTCGGACTTAACGCGCTTATCGTTTTGGGAATTTGCGTTATAACCTCTCTTTTGTCCGAGATGCTCTTTAACCTTGCGGTTGGAAAAAAGCAGACCGTCGGCGACCTTTCCGCCGTTGTAACCGGTCTTATCCTCGGACTCAGCCTTCCCGCGGTTGCAAACTCCTGGTGGCAGTGCATAATCGCCTCGGTTTTCGCTATCGTAGTGGTAAAATGCCTCTTTGGCGGTCTTGGCTGTAATTTTGCAAACCCCGCGGCAACCGGAAGAATATTCGTATTTATTGCTTTCTCTACAACTATCGGCGGCGGCGTAAGCCACAGATTTACCGAGCTTACCACAGCTCCAACCCCTCTTGAAGCAATAAGAAGCGGAGCTTCGGCAGAAGAGCTGCCCTCTCTTCTTGAAATGTTCCTCGGCTTTAGGAGCGGCGCTATCGGCGAGACCTGTATTGCCGCAATTCTTCTCGGATTTATATATCTCGTTGTAAGAAAAGTTATCCACTTTGAAACTTCCCTTATTTTCATAGGCACCGTGTTTGCCCTTTCTCTTATCGGATACGGCAGCTTTGAGATGGCAACCTATCAGATTCTTTCGGGCGCGGTTGTTTTCTCTGCGGTATTTATGGCAACCGATTATGTAACAACGCCCATAACCCGCTCGGGCAAAATGATATTTGCCCTCGGCTGCGGTCTTATAACCTTCCTTATCCGCTTCTTTGGCGGTTATCCCGAGGGCGTTTCGTTCTCTCTCCTTCTTATGAACATTCTCTCCCCCTATATTGAAAAGCTTACCGCAAAAATGCCTCTCGGAGGTAAAAAATAAATGAAAGGAATCTTTAAAAAAGTAAACGCAAAGACCTTAATAATCGTAGGTTTTATCTGCGTTCTTGTGCTTTCGCTGGTTTCCTGTGACAGACAAAAGTCATCCGGCGCGGGCTACAAGGAAAGATTTAAAGAAATCGTTGACGGAAGATATGAAAAAGAACTGGTTCCCGACTTTGCTCCCGACAGTGTTTCTGCGGTTTACGGTGTGTCCGTTGACGGCGAACTTTGGGGAAAAATAGTTGTTGTTGAAAAGCAGGGATATGAAGGCACCGTTAAAATTGCCGTAGGAATTAACCTTGATGCAACTACGGAGAAGGTTATAATTCTCCAAGAAAAAGAGAGTCATAACAAAAATTTACAGTCTTTGCTTGACAGTCTTTCCGACAACGTTTCGGAAGACGAAATAGATTCCGTTGAAATAGTATCGGGCGCAAGCGTTTCTTCTGCTACGATAAAAAGTGCTGTAAAAGACGCCTTTTTAGGCGCCGGAATCGTGAAGATCGGTGAGCCGAACGATAATAACGGTAACGAAACGAACGATTCAAACGACGGCGCGGCAGACGAGGATGAAGGCGCAGCTGCTCCCGCCCCCAGCGAGGAGCTTCCTTCAAGCGAAGAAGATATTATCCTTTGGGCTGAGGAAATGGTTGCTTCGGGAGCCGGACTTGTAAACGTGACTCCAACCGGATATAACGAGTGCTTAAAGCGCGTTTACCGCGACAAAGGTGGAAGGGGATACGTTGCGTATCTTGTAGTAACCAGCGAAAGATACAACAGAGTTGAAACCGAAACTCTCGTTTACGTAGGCAACGACGGCAGAATCAAAAACGTAAAAAGAATAGTGTTTAAAACCAGTGATGCAGGCTGGGGTTACGTTCCTCCGGAAGAGAGCGCTGTTGAAGTGTTTTATGCGCGCCTTGTCGGGAAAGATCTTTCCGATCTTCAAGCCATTTATTCAGGCGCAGGAGGCGGCGAAACGCTCGTTACGGGCGCAACCTCAACATCCGGCAGTCTTGTAAATTCTCTTATCGTCGGTGTCAGCGCAATCTACTCTCTTCAATCAAAATAACCGTCCTTTGAGTGCTAGGAGATATTAATGAAAAAAACATTTAACAAACATAATTTAATGCCGGTCATAGTGCTCAGCGTTATATGCATTATCGTTGCGGCTTTGCTCGGCTTTATAAACACCTTTACTTCAAAGAAAATTGAAGAGCAGATGCTTAAAGAAACCAACGCGGCAAAGATAGAGGTGCTTGATGGCCTTGATGTAAACAGCGCGGAAGAAATAACCCTCGACTCCGGCAAATATCCCTCGTCGGTTAAGGCTATTACAAAGTTTGACATCGGCTATGTAGTTGAAACCGAGGTTAAGGGCAACGCCGCAGGAATGGTCGTTCTCGTTGGTATTAACAACGACGGCGCAGTTACCGGCGTTAAGGTTATCGCAAACGGCGAAACCCCCTCCTTCTGGGAAAAAGCAGAGCCGGAGCTTACCGGCGAAAACGGAAGATATAACGGCAAAACCGCAGAAACTCTTGAGCTTGAGCTTGTCAGTGGAGCCTCATATTCCTCCGGCGGTGTTTACGATGCGGTTAAGGCCTCTCTCGACTCGTTCGTTGTCTTGAACGGCGGCGAGGTTGAAACAGAGCCTGAATATACTCCCCCCGTCAGCCAAAGAACCGATGAAGAGCTTGTTTCTCTTGCAAGAGGGCTGGTTACCGATTCCACCGGCTTTGACTTTGCGGAATATGACGCCAAGGAATACGGACTTAAATATCTTGCCAAGGTTCTTAAAGATAAGAGCGGAAAGGGCTACGTTGCTTACCTTGTAGTAATAAATGAAAGGTATAACAGAGTAGAAACCGAAACTCTCGTACACGTCGGAAACGACGGCAGTATAAAAAACGTAAGTAAGCTCGTATGGAAAACCAGCGATGCGGGTTGGGGCTACGAGCCCCCCGAAGAGAGCCTTGTAGAAGCGTTCTATGCAAGCCTCGTTGGTAAAAATCTTGCCGAGCTTGAAGAGCTTGCCGCACTTGCCGACCTTGGCGAGGGTGAACACGGCGGTCTGCTCGTAACCGGTGCAACCACCACCTCGAAGAGTCTCGTAACCTCTATTATTGAGGGAGCCAAGGTAATAGCCGACCTTGTAATTAAGGATATGCCCACCCCCGAAGAGGAGATTATCGAGCTTTCTCAGAAAATGGTTGGCGAGGGTGCAGAGTTCACCAACGTTACTCCCGACGAAACCACTTTTGTTAAAAGAATTTACCGCGAAAACAAGGGTATGGGTTATATCGCATATCTCGTTGTTATCAACGAAAGATATAACAGAGTTGAAACCGAAACCCTCGTTTATGTTGGTAATGATGGCAAAATAAAGGGAATAAACAAGCTTATCTGGAAAACCAGCGATGCAGGCTGGGGCTTTGAGCCCCCCGAAGAGAGCCTTGTAGAAGCCTTCTACGCAAGTCTCGTCGGTAAAAATCTTGCCGAGCTTGAAGAGCTTGCCGCACTTGCCGACCTTGGTGAGGGTGAACACGGCGGTCTGCTCGTAACCGGTGCAACCACCACCTCAAAGGCTCTTCTCGTCGCACTCGGCGAGGGCGTTGGAGCAATTGACGATATCCGCAAAAAGGATATGCCAAGACCCGAGGACGAGGTTGTCTCTCTTGCTCAGCAGATGGCGGGAGAGGGAAGCGTTCTTACTAACGTAACTCCCGGCGGCGTTGAGTTCTTGAAGAGACTTTACCGCATTGATAATACCAATAATTATATCGCGTACCTCGTTGTTATCAACGAAAGATATAACAGAGTCGAGACCGAGACAATGATTTATATCGGTGATGACGGTGAGTTGAAGAATATAAAGAAGCTCACCTGGAAAACCAGCGATGCGGGCTGGGGCTATGAGCCTCCCGAAGAGAGCCTTGTAGAAGCGTTCTATGCAAGTCTCGTCGGTAAAAATCTTGCCGAGCTTGAAGCACTTGTCGATCTTGCCGACCTGGGCGAGGGTGAACACGGCGGTCTGCTCGTAACCGGTGCAACCACCACCTCAAAGGCTCTTCTCGTATCTGTTATCGAGGCGTTTGAGTCGGCGAGCGCAATAAATCTTGAAATTCCCGAAAAGGTGAATAATATCCCTAAGATTGTCGGCATAACAGCCATCTCACTTATCGTTTTGGCAATTGCCGCATATATTGCGGTTCCTAAAATCATAAGCAAAAGAAGGAGGAAAAACGGATGACAAGCAATAAAAAGCTTTGGATATTTCTTAAAGGCCTTATAGCCGAAAACCCCGTTTTGGTCCTCGTTCTCGGAACCTGTCCCACCCTTGCGGTCTCTACCGGAATTGTTTCCGCGATTTCAATGGGTCTGGCGGCAACCGTTGTTCTCGTTTGTTCTAACGTGGTAATCTCCGCTCTTCGTAAGATAATTCCCGATACCGTAAGAATTCCTTGCTATATCGTGGTTATTGCCGCCTTCGTTACCGCGGTGCAGATGATCCTTCAGGCATATTTGCTCCCCGTTTACAAAATGCTCGGCGTTTATCTTGCGCTTATAGTAGTTAACTGTATTATCCTCGGCAGAGCAGAGATGTTTGCCAGAAAGAACAACGTTGTTGACTCCGCTCTCGACGGTCTCGGAATGGGTATCGGCTTCCTTCTCGCCCTTCTTGCAATGGCGATTATAAGAGAGATTCTCGGCACCGGTATGATAAGCCTTGCCGCCTTCGGTCTCGAGCCTATCGTTATCCCCGTTCTTTCCGAATACAATATTCCAATTCTTACCCAGGCGCCCGGCGGCTTCCTTGTTTTCGGTATCCTTATCGGAATAGTAAATGCCATCGGCCCCAAAAAGGGTGCGGAGAAGAGAAAGAACTTCTCCTGCGAGGGCTGCCCCTCTGCCGCTCTTTGCGGAAAGGTTGCCTGCGCTGAAAACGAGGAGCTTGTCTCCGCGGTAGAAAATGTCGAAAAGGAGGGCGAATAATGTTTAAAATTCTTCTCTACACACTCCTTGCCGGAATTTTCGTAAACAACTACGTTCTTCAGAAATTCCTCGGCATCTGCCCCTTCCTCGGCGTTTCTAAAAAGTCAAACCAGGCGCTCGGTATGGGCGTTGCCGTTACCTTCGTTATGCTTTGCGCAACGGCAGCTACCTGGCCTATTCAGATTTATGTTTTGAACGAGCTTAACCTTGGTTATTTGCAAACTATTGTTTTCATTTTGGTAATCGCGGCTCTCGTTCAGTTTGTTGAAATAGTTTTAAAGAAGTTTATACCCTCCCTTTATAAATCGCTTGGCGTATATCTTCCTCTTATAACCACAAACTGCGCAGTGCTTGGCGTTGCTATTGAGAATATGACCCAGGAATACGGCTTTGTCAGGTCTATGTTCTCCTCTCTCGGCGTTGGACTCGGCTTTATGATTGCGATGCTTTTGTTTGCAGGTGTCCGCTCCAGAATTGAGAACTGTCCCGCACCCAAGGCAATGCAGGGATTACCCATTACCCTTATTGCCGCATCTATCGTTTCGCTTGCCTTCTTCGGCTTTACGGGAGTCGTTGAGGGAATACTCGGAATGTGATATAAGGAGGTAGTGAATGTTAAGTTTAATCCTTTGGCCTACCTTAATTCTTCTCGGAATAGCTTTTCTGTGTGCAATTTTACTTACCGTTGCTTCGTCTCTCTTTGCGGTAAAGGAGGACGAGCGCGCGATAGCAATAAGAGAGTGCCTTCCCGGTGCAAACTGCGGAGCCTGCGGCTTCTCGGGCTGTGACGGCTATGCAAAGGCTCTTTCCGAAGGAAAGACCGATAACCCCTCCCTCTGTATTCCCGGCGGTGACGGCACTGCTAAAGAGGTTGCCGACATAATGGGACTGGTTGCAGAGGACGTTGTTGAAAAGGTTGCTTACGTTGCCTGCAACGGCTCGTGTTCTCCCGAAGAGAGAAAGTATTTTTATGACGGACCTCGGAGCTGTAAGGCGGCAAATCAGAGCTTTGCCGGTGACAGACTCTGCACCTTTGCCTGCCTTGGCTACGGTGACTGTGTTGCCGTTTGTCCCCGAGATGCGATTTGCATAAATCCCGAAAAGGGAATTGCTGAAATTGACCCCCGCCGTTGTATCGGTTGCGGTCTTTGTGCAAAAACCTGCCCCAACGGCATTATTCATCTGATAAATGACACCTCCACCGTTGTTGTTAAGTGTAACAACCACAACAAGGGTGCAGACGTGCGCAAGGTATGTAAAAACGGCTGTATAGCCTGCGGCAAGTGTGTAAAGACTTGTCCCAACGGCGCCATATCCCTTGTTGACAACATTGCGACCATAGACTACACCAAGTGCAATGGTTGTAAGAGTTGTTACGAGGTTTGCCCGGTGCATTGTATTCACATCGGTAACTTCATTTGCGGCGCTCACTTTGAATAATTTTGGTTATTACTGCGGATTTGCCGATTTGCCGTAGGCAACTACGGCTGGCATCGTCAAGATCCTTGTCCTAACGCAAAATATCCTAAAGTGGTGTGAATTTTGTAATACGCGTCGGGGGTTTGGTCTTGCAATAGGTAACTATTGCGGGCGACACGAAAATCCTAGCATTTCATCAAAATTAAGGCGGACTTGCCGCAGGTAACTACGGGTGGCATCGGCAAGATCCTTGTCCTAACGCAAAATTATTCTAAAGTGTTTGGGGTTTGAGATTGAGATCTCCAATAAAAATACCCCATATTGAAAGTTTTTGAGGCTCGGAACTTTTTTCAAAAAGTTCCGAAAACCCCTCGAAACCCTTCAGAAAACCCCTCATACCCCATAAAAAACGGAAAGAGAGAAAAAAGAAATGCTAAAGAAGCTCTTCGGTAATAAAAAAGCGGTTGCCGACGCGGCTTTGGTGGCGGCTCTTTTGGTGATTGCTCTTTCCGTTTTTCTTATTGTGGAGCTTTCGCGGGAGGAGGGCGAGCTTGTTCGGGTGAGCATTGACGGCGAGGTTGTTGGTGAGTATTCGCTTTCGGTTGACGGGGAATATTCGTTAAACGGCGGCACCAACATTCTTGTTATCGAGAATGGCGAGGCATATATAAGGTGGGCAGACTGCCCGAGGCAATTATGTGTTAAGGACGGGCGCATTTCCCGTACGGGACAGCGCATAACCTGCCTTGAGAACCGAGTTGTCGTTGAGGTTGTCGGCGGCGAGGAAGCTTTGGAGGTCTAGGAATGAATAAAACCAAAAGGCTAACGACACTTTCCTTGCTTATTGCGGTGGGGATGATTTTATCATACCTTGAATTGCAGATACCTGCTTTTGTGGCGGTGCCCGGAGTAAAGGTTGGACTTTCCAATATTGCGACCGTATTTGCCCTTTACACTCTGGGGCCTGCTTCGGCAATAGGCGTATCGGCGGTGCGAGTTGTGCTTTCGTCACTGCTTTTCGGCAATTTGGAAATGATGATATACAGTCTCAGCGGTGCGGCGCTTGCTCTTATCTTTATGATAGTAATGAAGAAAAGCCGTCTTTTTTCTACCGTAGGCGTAAGCGTTGGCGGCGGCGTTGCCCACAACGCAGGGCAGATAATAGCCGCGTCGTTTCTGTTACGCAACAGCGGAATTCTCTATTATTTTGTGCCGCTTTTAATATCGGGCACAGTGGCGGGAGTGGTCGTCGGCATTGCCGCAGGCATACTCGCAAAGCGCATAGGAGACAGAATAAAGTAAACTATCAGTATACATGAATAGCCGCCAAAGCGTTGGCGGCTATTTGCATTAATATCCGCGTTTATATACAGAATAAACAAAAAATCGACACAAAAATTCAAAAAACTGATAAAAAAATACACCGTTTGTTCATAAAAATTTTAAAAACTCTTGACTAATCCGCACCGCGGTGCTATAATTAGAATTGGCAAAAATAAAATTTGAAAAGGAGTTTTTTCAGTATGTATTGCCCAACATGTAACAAAGAAATTGCTGACAACGCTCTCGTTTGTCCTAATTGCAAAGAGCGTGTAGCAGAGCAGATGCAGAGCGCAAAGCTCGCTGCTTTAACCGCAAAGAAGACTGACGAGGCTAAAAAAGTATTTAACTCTCCTCTCTTCCTTGTAAACTTCATTTTCCTCGCAATCGTTTCTCTCTTCGGCGTTATCAGATTCCTCTCCGCACTTGGTAACGGCACCTTGTCGATCATTCTTGGTCTTGTTGGCGCCCTTCCCACCACCTTCGCAATCATTTCCGCAATCGCGGCTATCAAGCTCTTCGTTAAGAAGGATCAGCTTGACGCAGGATCGGTTTTGGCACTTGCAAAGTACCCCAAGGTAATGCAGGTATTCTCTATGATTTACACCGTCGTTTCCGGCATCGTAGGCGCTGTAATTCTTTATCTCGTAGTAATTGCTACAAAGGCTATTAACAGCACCACCGGCTTTATCGCAGATCTTGGTCTTGGCTACGAGGTTGGCGAGATTCTCGATCTTATTGACGGTAGCGTTACTACCATTGCGGTCATTATCTTTATGCTCGTTGCTTTCGTTATCGCCTTCTTCATTCTTTCCTTTATCTGCTACAAGAAGATAAACAGCTACTATTCCATGCTCGGTAAGGCAGTTGGCGGCGAAGCTTACAATACTAAGCAGAATCCTCCCGTTGTTCTTTCCTTCATTTGCGCAGTTGTAATCGCAATCTTCGGTCTTATCCTTATCAAGGCAAGCTTCGTTTACGCAGCTCTTTGGATCGGCATTGCAGGTTACCTTATCACCGGCGCTCTTGCTACCAAGAAGATTAAGGTTGCAGAGGACGCGCTTGCAGGTGAGATCGCAGAAGCACAGAACCAGCTTGCTTATATCCACAACGAGACTGTTGCAGCTTTCGCAGCAGAGGAGAGAGCAGCTGCAGCAGCACAGAATCAGCAGCAGATGCAGCAGCAACAGATGATGCAGCAGATGATGGCTCAGATGATGGCAGCTAATGCGGCAGCAGCTCAGGCAGCACCCGCAGCACCTGCGGCAGAGCCTGCAGCTCCCACTCAGGAGTAATTTTCAACAAATAAAAACCAAAAGGGGCGAATTTCGCCCCTTTTTTGTGTAATTATAGGATAAAAGGCAAAAAATAAACGCAAACAATAAACAGATTTTATTTGACAAATACTAGGTTATATGTTAAAATATTACTGAATATGGTCATTTATAATTTTTTGCACTAAATGAAAGGTATTTCTTTATGAAGCTTAATTACAAAAGAACAATACTTGTTGGCTTTGCGTTCTTCTTAATAAGCGCCTTTTGGCAGGCTTATGACGCGATAGTTCCCCTTGCGCTTACAAACCACTTTGGTCTGCCGCAGTCGGTTTCGGGCGTTGTAATGTCCTTTGATAACGTTCTTGCGGTGTTTATGCTGCCGCTGTTTGGCGCCTTGTCGGACAGAGTTTGCACAAGGTTTGGTAAAAGAACACCCTTTGTGGTGGTTGGAACGGTTGCGGCGGTAATCGCCTTTATTTCGCTTACCTTTATTGACACCTATCAGCTTAATGCGGTTGTCGAGGCGGGTGTTGGCGAAAGATACTCGGTTGCGGCGCAGATGCTCAAGGAGGCAAATCTTGCCCTTAAAGAAGCAGGAAAGGCGGGAGATGCTACCGCAGAGGCTCTTGCGCGTGCTATGGTAGACAATGCAAACCTTGCTATTGATGCTATCAGGCAGGAAACTCTTGAAATAACTCTTTCTAATGTTTGGCCTCTTGTTAGCTTTGTTGGCGTTCTTCTCCTTGTTTTGGTTGCTATGGCAACCTTCCGCTCGCCTGCAGTTGCGCTTATGCCCGATGTTACTGTAAAGCCTCTTCGTTCCAAGGGTAACGCTATAATCAACCTTATGGGAACGGCGGGAGGAATTCTTGTTCTCGCGCTCGGAATAATCTTCGGCACCTCGGCGAACAAGTATATGCAGTATACCGGCTATGTGCTTGCGGTTTGCGGAATAATGGTCGGCGGTCTCTTTGTCTTTATCCTTACGGTAAAAGAGAAAAAGTGGGCGGCAGAGATGGAAGCGGACACCAAGCGCTTTGGAATTGAGGAGGTCGTTGTTGACGAAACGGGCGAAAAGCGTAAGCTCTCGCGCCCCGAGCTTAAATCTCTTATCCTTATTCTTGCCTCGGTTGCTCTTTGGTACATCGGTTATAACTCCATAACGAGCAAATATTCGGTTTATGCAACCAATGTTTTGTTCTTCGACTTTAACGCAACCCTTATTATCGCGCAGGCGGCGGCGGTAGTTACCTACATTCCCGTTGGTATGATTGCCACGAAGATTGGAAGAAGAAAGACTATTCTCGCAGGTATTGCGATGCTGACATCGGCATTCTTCATCGGTAACTTTATAAACTTTGATACTCCCGAGCTTGTGATGTATCCCGTCTTTATCCTTGCGGGTATTGGCTGGGCAACCATAAATGTAAACTCCTTCCCCATGGTTGTTGAGCTTGCAAAGGGCGGCGAGGTCGGAAAATATACGGGTTATTATTACACCGCGTCTATGGCGGCACAGATAGTTGCTCCTATACTTTCGGGCGTTCTTTACGACCTTGGCGATGTTGTTTTCAACGGCAACGGTATGAGAGTTGTGTTCTTCGCATTCGGAACGCTGTTTGTTGCCCTCTCCTTTGTTACAATGTTCTTTGTTAAGCATGGTGACTCAAGGCCCAAGGCAGAGATTCCCGAAATCGATCTTGATTAAAAACGCGTCTTTTTGGAGGCTTTTAAATGTTAGTTGTTCTTCTTATACTTCTTATAATTATCGGAATATACATTCTTTTGGTTATGCCCGCGCATAACAAAAGAATTAACGAGTTTGTCGGCACAAGATACGCTCACCGCGGTCTCCACGACGAAACTATTCCCGAAAATTCTCTTGCCGCATTTGCCCGCGCGGTAGAAATGGGCTTCGGAATAGAGCTTGATGTAAGACGCTCCGCAGACGGCGAGCTTGTGGTTTTTCACGACGATTCGCTTGAGAGAATGGTTGGCTGCCACGGCTCCACCCGCGACTTTACCGCAAAGGAGCTTTCGGCAATGTCTCTTGCGGGAACAAAAGAGGGAATTCCCACCTTAAACCAGGTGTTAAAGCTCGTTGACGGCAAGGTTCCGCTCCTTATAGAGATAAAGGAAAATGCTGTTGAAAAGGATATTGCGGCAGAAACGGCAGAGCTTCTTCGCGGTTACCGCGGAGCTTATATCGTTGAGTCCTTTAACCCCCTTTCTCTTCGCAGATTCAAAAAGGTTAATTCCAAGGTGCCTCGCGGAATACTCTCGCAGGGATACCTCAGGTACAGCGAATATAAAGCGCCCCTTTATTTCATTCTTCAGTTCCTTCTTCTTAACAGACTCTCCCGCCCCTCCTTTATTGCATTCCATAAAAACCACGCAAAAAAGAACCTCTCGTTCATTCTTGCAAAGCTTATGGGTGCGGCAACCTTTGCCTGGACGGTAAAGAGCGAGGAAGAGGAAAAGCAGGCGTTTAATAACGGCTTTGATACTGTAATTTTTGAGGGTTATATTCCTAAGGCTTAAACGAGCGTAAAGCGTTCTCATAACGTTTGCATAAGGTGCAAACTAATAACCGATAACTGTAAACGTAATGTTAGCAAAAAGAAAAGAGCAATTTCTTGCTCTTTTCTTTTTTTATTAGATAAACAAAAGCATAAGCGGCATAGTTACAATGGAAAGCAGGGTAGAGATAGTAACCAGCCTTGAAACATAGGTTGCGTCGCAATCGTATTTTTCGGCAAACATTGTTGCGCTGGACGCTGCGGGTGCCGCCGCAAGGATCACGACGACGGAGGCAACGATCTCGGGAATGTTAAGACCCATAAGCCCAACGAGCTTAATAACACCGATAACCGCAAAAGGAAGAAGGATGTGGCGAAGCGCCAAGAATAGATACATATTCAGGTCCTTGTGAACGCCCTTGAAGCTGATGTCGGGAAGTCTAAGTCCGATAACCAGCATTGAAAGAGGAGCAACAAGGTTTGAAATTCCGGTAAGTGTCTTGTCAACGAAGCCCCACGCCTTGTCGGGAATATAGGTGTTTATTTGGAAAATAAAGAAGATAAGACCTAAAGCCGCCGCAATGGTTACGGGGTGGAGAATAGCCTTCATAATAGACGCGCCCTCGGATTTTGCCTCGATGTGGTCGTCAATACCGTCGCGGTCCTTATCCCTGTTCTTCGTGCAGATACGAACGCCGAGAGTCCAAAGGAAGAGGTTAAAGGTGATGTTGTAGATAGATGCGTAAAGGGTTGCGCCGGTGATTTGGGGTGCGCCGGGGATTTGCGACTCAAACACCGACCTTATAAGCGGAATTCCCATAAACGCCGCGTTTGAGAAAATCACCGCAAAGCGGAGCATTCTTCTTCGCCCGTCCTCGGTCTTGCCGAAGAGCGAGAGGCTGACAGCGGCGAAGATAAGGTGCGCGATAACCGAAAGAACGAGAACATAAGCCGAGTTGATAAGTATTTCCGAATTGAATTCTTTGAGATACGCGGTGAAAACGAGTATAGGCTGCGCAATGTAAAGAACAAGGTTAGAAATTCCCTTGCCGAACCCGTCGGGTATCATTTTAAGCTTTTTAAGAAGCACGCCGGGTATCATAAGAAGGAACAAATAAGCAACCTCAAGTACAACGGCAACAACAACTTCTGATGTGGTCATAAATAGCTCTCCTATCTATCAAAATGTAAATTATAGTGTGCAAAAACTCCGATTTTATGCCTTTTTCGCGTTTTTCGCGATTTCGATTATAAGCTCAACCGTCTTTTCCATTTGGTCTATTGAAACATATTCAAAGCCCGAATGGCAGTTACCGCTTCCCGTTCCGATATTGGGGCAGGGCAGACCCATAAACGAAAGAGTTGCGCCGTCTGTGCCGCCGCGGATAGGCTGAATCATTGGGGTGATACCGAGTCTTTCCATAGCCTCTTTTGCAAGGGAAACGGTGCGGGGGTTAGAGTTGATAATTTCCTTCATATTTCTGTACGCGTCGGTAATATTCAGCTCTACTGTGCCGCTGCCGTATTTTTCGTTTATGCGGCTTGCCACCGCAAAGAATTCCTCTTTAAGCTCCTTGAGCTTTGCCGAATCGTGGTCGCGGAGAATATAATCGAGCCTTGCCTGCTCGCACTCGCCCGAAATCGAGATAAGGTGATAAAATCCCTCGTAGCCCTCGGTTTTTTCGGGAAGAGTTTCGGGGTTTAAGAGGGTGTTGAATTCCGCCGCAATAGCTGCCGCGTTTTTCATTTTTCCTTTAGCATAGCCCGGGTGGATAGAAAATCCCTTTACCAAAACCGCTGCCGATGCGGCGTTAAAGTTTTCGTATTCAAGCTCTCCAAGCTCACCGCCGTCTACCGTATAGGCGTATTCCGCGCCGAAGCCCTTAACATCAAAGAGGTCGGCGCCTCTGCCAATCTCCTCGTCGGGAGTAAAGGCAATAGCAATTCTGCCGTGGTCGGGCTTTTCGTCAATAAGCCTTTTCGCGGCGCAAACGATTTCGGCAATTCCCGCCTTGTCATCACCACCGAGAAGGGTGGTGCCGTCGGTAACGATAAGCCTATCGCCCCGAAGCTTTTTAAGAGCGGGGAAGCCCTCCTCGCGCATTACGATATTCTTTTCTTCGTTAAGGGTTATATCTCCTCCCTCGTATTTCAAAACGCGGGGAGTAATAGGCCCGTCGGGCATAGCGGAGGAGGTATCAAGGTGGGCAATAAAGCCGATAGAGTCAAATCCCTTTGCCGTTTCGGGAATATAGGCGTAAAGATAGCCGTTTTCGTCAAGACGGACGCCCGAAAGTCCCATTTCAACAAGCTCGTCCTTTATTGCAAGGGCAAGGGTGCGCTGCTTTTCGGTGGAGGGGCAGGCGGTGCTGTCCTCGTCTGACATTGTGGGGTAGGAAATATATTTTAAGAATCTCTCTTCAACGCTTTTCATAAAATAAACATTCCTTTCTTAAATTTAACAAAGAGATTATATACCTATTTTTTGAAAAAGTCAATCCCGCAGAAAAAATCTTATAAAAATATTATGAATTTTTTAACTGTTATTATATTTTTATTGACATTTTTTACGTTTGGTGATACAATTGTTGTACAATAGTTTAAGATAGTTTATTAACTCTGCAAAAAACTTTTTGGGAGAAAATATGAAAAAAAGCAAAATTATTACCGCCGCAGCGGTAATACTTCTCGCGCTGGCTTTAAGCTCCTGCGCCGAGACTCCTCTTCCCTCTGACGAGCTGCCCCACGAGGAGCTTGTGGTCCCGGGTGTTGCCGGCGCCGACGAATATGAGGAAATAGAATTTAATGAGGCTGACTATACCGCAAGCCGCGGGCTTGAGTTCGATCTCAGCGAGGACGAGAGCTATTACTCCGTTTCGGGAATAGGTAGCTGCAAGGACAAAATCCCTGTCATTCCCTCGGTTTACCGCAACCTGCCGGTAAAGGCGGTAAAGGACCGCGCCTTTAAGGACGAGAGCATAACAGCCGTTGTTCTGCCCGACTCGGTTGCCATTATCGGAGATATGGCGTTTTATAACTGCAACCGCCTTAGCAGCATTGTGGGCGGCAGGGGAATAAAGTCTATCGGCGAAGAGGCATTCAGCGGAACGGTTTTGACCGAGTTTAACATCGGCAGCGAGACCATCGATATTCACAGTTCTGCTTTCGTTAACTGTTTTTCGATTTTGGCCTTTAAGGTTTCGCCCGAAAATGCGATTTTTAAGGCGGTTGACGGCAACCTTTATTCTAAAGACGGATTAAACTTTTTAAAATATGCGGCAGGCAAGCCTGAGGGCAGCTTTACCGTCCCCGAGGGAGTCTACTCTATCGGCACTCAAGCTTTCGCGGTGAATTATAAGCTTGGAGAGGTCAAGCTTCCCCAAACTCTCAGCCGTATTGAGGCGGGAGCCTTTCACTACTGTATATCCCTTGGAACTGTGAATATTCCCGACAGCACCGAGTTTATCGGTGACTCTGCCTTTCTTCAATGCTCGGGACTTACCGAGGTAAGCCTTGGCAATGGGGTAAAGGAAATTGGAGACGCGGCATTTGCAAAATGCGGTATGCTCTCGTCGGTAAAAATGGCAAACGCTGTTGAGCGCATCGGTAATTACGCCTTCTCGGGCTGTTACCGCCTGGCAAGTTTGAACTTGAGTGAAAATATAGTCTCTATCGGCGCATATTCCTTTGAAAACTGCTTCTCCATAAGGAGCGTGACCCTCGGCAAAAATACCGAAAAAATCGGCAGCTATGCCTTTGTAGGCTGCTTAAGGCTCGAAAGCGCGGAGCTTGTAGGCGTGAAGGAAATAGGCTATCGAGCGTTTTATAATTGCTCAAATCTTTCCTCCGTAACCCTCGGCAGCTCCCTTCGCGAGATCAAGGAATACGCATTCTGTCACACCGCCATTGAAACGCTGATTATCCCCGAGGGGCTCGTTTCTATCGGTGACAGTGCCTTTTCGGGCTGCGAGAGCCTTACCGAGCTTGTAATACCCGACACAGTCGAGAAAATCGGCACCTACGCCTTTTGCAGCTGCGCCGCCCTCGAGCGGCTTACCCTCGGCAAGGGTCTTGCCGAAATAGGCTCCTCCGCATTTTCCGAGTGCGAAAGTCTGAGCGAAATAGCCTTCACCTCGGACAAAGAAGCCTTTTCCAAAATCAAAATCGGGGGGTACAATTCTGTTATCTCCGAGGAAAAAATTAAATTTGAGGAAAACAACTGATAATTAAAAAAATTCCCCGCTCTGCGGGGGATTTTTTGCGGACAATTCTCGAAAAGGGGCATTTGCAAGGCCTCGAGAGGGAAAGCATTAGCTTTTGGCGATTTGTCCGCGCTTTAAATCTCTGCCAACAGCACAAAATTTTATATATTTATTGACATTACTAAATACTTATGATAAAATAGTACATTATAAAATAAATCTCTTTAGGAGAAACGAAAAATGAAATGGACATCACTTAACGATCTTCGCGAAAAGTATCTCGCTTTCTTTGAGAGCAAGGGGCACCTGAGACTTCCCAGCTTTTCGCTGGTTCCCAACAACGATAAATCCCTTCTTCTTATAAACTCCGGTATGGCGCCGATGAAGAAGTTCTTTACCGGCGAGGTAACTCCTCCCCGTAACAGAGTTTGTACCTGCCAGAAGTGTATCAGAACTCCCGACCTTGAGAGAGTTGGACACACCGCGCGCCACGGCACATACTTTGAGATGCTCGGTAACTTCTCCTTCGGAGATTACTTTAAAAACGAGGCTATTCCGTGGGCTTGGGAGTTTCTTACCGAGACTCTTGAAATTCACGCAGACCTTCTTTGGCCCTCCGTATACGAGCAGGACGACGAGGCTTATGCTATCTGGCGTGACAAGATCGGCGTTCCGGAGGCTCATATAGTTAAGCTTGGCAAGGCAGACAACTTCTGGGAGCACGGAAGCGGTCCTTGCGGCCCTTGCTCCGAGATCTACTTCGACCGCGGCATTAAGTACGGCTGCGGCTCGCCTGTCTGTAAGCCCGGTTGCGATTGTGACAGATTCATGGAAATCTGGAACAATGTATTCTCCCAGTTCAACAATGATGGCAACGGTAACTATACCGAGCTTGCACAGAAAAATATTGATACCGGTATGGGTCTTGAGCGCTTGGCTTGCGTTATGCAGGGCGTTGACAACCTCTTTGAGGTTGACACCGTACGCGCGCTTCTCGACCGCGTTTGTGAGATTGCAGGTAAAACCTACGGCGCCGATAAGGATAACGACGTTTCTATCCGCGTTATCACCGACCACACCCGTAGTGCAACCTTTATGATCTCCGACGGCGTTATCCCCTCAAACGAGGGTCGCGGCTATGTTCTTCGCCGTATTATTCGCCGAGCTTGCCGCCACGCAAAGCTTCTTGGCATTGAGGGAATGTTCCTTCGCGGACTTGTTGAGATCGTTATCGGTCAGAACGAGGGCGCATACCCCGAGCTTCGTGAAAAATATGATTATATTCTCAAGGTTATAACCCTTGAGGAAGAGCGTTTCAACGCTACAATTGACGCAGGTCTTGGCATTCTCTCCGGTGTTATTGCCGATGCAAAAGAGAAGGGCGAGGCTGTTCTCTCGGGTGCTGATGCATTCAAGCTTTACGATACCTTCGGTTTCCCCGTTGACCTTACTCGCGAGATCGCAGAGGAGGCAGGACTTTCTATCGACGAGGACGCCTTCAAGGCTCTTATGGACGAGCAGAAGCAGAGAGCAAGAGCAGCTAGAGGCAACATCTCCGGCTGGTCCGACAGCTCCAAGTCCTTGCTTGAAAATCTTCCCGAAACACAGTTCGTTGGCTACACCGAAAACGAGTGCGCGGCAAAGGTTCTCTCCATAATCGTTGAAAATGAGTCTGTTCAGACTGTTGGTGAGGGCGAATGCTCTGTTATCTTTGATAAAACTCCCTTCTACGGCGAGGGCGGCGGCCAGGTTGGCGACAGCGGCGAGGTTGTAGGAATCGGCGCGGTTACCGATACCAAGAAAACTAACGGAATCTATATTCACGAGATTACCCTTGACGCGGCTATAAGCGTTGGCGACGAGGTTACTCTTAAAATCGACAGCGTAAGACGCGATGCAATAAGAAGAAATCACTCTTCCGCTCACCTTCTTCAGGCGGCGCTCCGCTCGGTTCTCGGTACTCACGTTGAGCAGGCAGGCTCCTATGTTGACGAGCACAGAGTTCGTTTCGACTTTACTCATCTTGCAGCTATGACCGCAGAGGAGATCGCAGAGGTCGAGGCGCTCGTAAATAAAAATATTCTTCTTGCCGAAAAGGCGGAAACGATAGTTACTTCTCCCGATAAGGCAAAGGAAATGGGCGCTATGGCGCTCTTTGGAGAAAAGTACGGCGACGAGGTAAGAGTTGTTAAGATCGGCTCTTCTTCCACCGAGCTTTGCGGCGGTACTCACGTATCTAACACCGGTAATATCGGTCTGTTTAAGATTATTTCCGAGTCCTCTGTTGCCGCCGGTGTAAGAAGAATTGAGGGCACAACCGGTCTTGGCGTCCTTGCGCTTATGGCAGAAAAGGACGGACTTATCCGCGACACCGCAAAGGAGCTTAAATCTCCCAATCCTCAGGCGATTGCAAAGAAGGCAGAGAGCCTTCAGGCTGAAATCAAGGAGCTCAAGCGTGAGCTTGAGAGCGCAAACTCTCAGATAGCAAACGCAAAGGCGGAGGCACTTTTCGCAGGACTCAAGACCTTAGGCAAGGTAAAGCTTCTTGCTGCAAGAGTTGATATGCGTGCCGATCAGGCAAGAGCTCTTTCCGACACCGTTAAGGATAAATATTCGGACGCGGTTGCGGTTTTGGCTGTTGTAAATGACGGCAAGCTTAACCTTATAGTTGCGGCAGGCGCTGATGCAGTTAAGGCGGGCGCACACGCAGGTAATATTCTACGCGAGGTTGCTGTAATTTGCGGCGGTAAGGGCGGCGGACGCCCCGACTCTGCAATGGGCGGCGGCCGTGACATTGACAAGATTCCCGAAGCCCTCGCAAAGGCAGAGGAAATGCTTGCAAATATATAAAGCTTGATTAAGGCATAACTTAAAAAGAGCGGAGATGTGAAGCAAAGCCATCTTCGCTCTAACTTTTAATTTCGATAAAAGGTGTTTTATATGGAAAAGAAGGATTTTATGTGGGTGCATCTTTTGCACCTTGGAAGCAATATGTGGAACGAGGTGGGAAACACCAGAGGAAGAGAGCATAGGTCAACACCCTGCGCTTCGGAGATTTTGCGTTTTGACCGCCCTCTTTGGGAAGCGCACACGCTTGATTTGAAGGCGGCGGGGATAAATACGCTGATAATCGACGTAGCCGAGGCTCTTCTTTATAAATCTCATCCCGAAATTTCGGCAGAGGGTGCTTTGACTCATGAAGAAATGGCAAAAGAGGTTGAAAGACTGAAGGGGCTCGGATTTGAGGTAATTCCCAAGCTGAATTTTTCAACCTGTCACGACGTATGGCTGGGGGATTATTCTCGAATGATTTCAACGCCTGTGTATTATCAGGTTTGCCGCGACCTTATCGAAGAGGTTTGCCAGGTGTTTAAGCCGAAATATTTTCATCTCGGTATGGACGAAGAAAATCTCTCCAATCAGCGCAATCAAATGATTACCATAATTCGTCAGCACGAGCTTTGGTGGCATGATTTTTACTATCTCGTCGAGTGCGTGGAGAAATGCGGCGCAAGACCTTGGATATGGGCAGACTATTTTTGGTCGCACCCGGAGGAATGTGTTGAAAAGATGCCAAAATCTGTGGTTATGTGCGGCTGGTATTACTGGAAGTGCTACGGCGAAGCGGTTGAAAGCTCGGAATATAAGCAAAAAATGCTTGCATCCTTTGAGAAGCTTTCGGCTCTCGGTTATGACCAAGTGCCAACGGCAAGTGTTTGGGCAGAGAAGGACAACTTGCAGGAGCTTACGAGATTTTGCGCCGAGCGCATAGACCCCGAGCACTGGCTTGGTATGATGCAGACAACCTGGGAGAGGATCGACAAGGATTGGATGCACGTGCATAAGTGCGCCATAGACAGTATAATCGAGTCAAAAAAGATTTTTGAGAATATATAAAAATTCCTCTTGCAGAGGTTTTACCCTTACTGCAAGAGGTTTTCTTTTGTTTAAAATCAGTCGATCCACATATATCGGCGCATTTTCGGACCCTCGGGGTAAAGTCTTTCTTCGCTTTTAAGAAGCCCCTTTTTGTGAAGGTCGTAAAGAATGTGGTAGATTATCTCGGTTTGCAAGGAATAGGTTGAGGGGTTGTCAAAAATCTCGGCTCTTCTCTCTCCGAGAAGGATTTCAAAATCGTCAAAAACGCAACCGCCCGTCGTTGCCTTTTCTCTCATAAGGGAGCACATAATCTCGCGCGCTTTAATGAGGGCATCGGGGGTTATGGGAGCAATTTTTTCGGTCGAGATGGTAGTGTTGGTAATTTTCACACCCTCAGCCGTAATCTCGCAAATGTTAAGAGGCGGTAATGTGAAGAAGTTGCCCTCTGCAACACCGTCAAAGGCAAATTCCGCAGATGCAATAAATACCTCGCCGTCACCCACAAGGGCGTTCATGGGTCTTGACACCTTGCCAACCCAAATTTTATCCGGCTCGTTTGCGGTTATCATAACCCCCACAAGGTCGGAGTATGAGTCCTCAATCGCCTTGGCAAAGGCCTCGGTGTAGCTATATCCGTCCGCCTTGTACATTGCGGTAAGGTGCGCCGCATGCTCGCCCGCAGGAACATGAGAGCCGTCGGAAAGCAGGGCGTAATTTTCAAAGCCGTCCTTGGTTTTCGCCACATAGGTATATCCTCTCTCCTCGGTAAGCCTTGCGGTTTTGTCACGAAGGTCGGAATATTTGTCCCCCCTTTTCAGCGTGCCGTTCATAACTACAGCCATTTTTCCATCCTCGGAAATGTGCGGATGTGCAAAATCCTCGGGAAAACGGTCGGGGCGGGAATGGATTATTCCAATGTTGCCGGGAAGGTCGTAGGCATCGGTTTCCTTCAAAAAGGTTTCAAGGTCTCTCGCTATTTTTCTGTAATAAAGCTTGCCCTCGTGAATGGTCGCAATGCCCGTTGCCATAGCTCCGTCGAAGGTCTCCTGCTTTTTTAACATTTCTATAAGTATTGGCGCCGCGCGGCGTTTGCCCGCATAGCCTGCAATATTACACATATCTTTCGCTCCGTTCGCTTTCTGTTTTAAAAATCCGCCGTCGTCCGCGGGGAACAAAACTATTATAGCAGAGCCACAAAACTTTTTCAATGCTTTTGGGAGAAAAAACAAAAAATGCCCTTGCATCGTTAGCAAAAGCCTATAAAAAACCAAAGCCCCGAAGTGTTACCTTCGGGGTAGCGAAGCGGCCTGAGGGTGTTAGAAAACAACTGAGTGTTGTTTTCCCCCGAAGGTGACCGAGCCGCAGCGAGAATGGCTGGAGCTGCACCGGGTATTCGCAAGCGAAGATACCCCAAAGGCTTCGCCTTGAAAGCAAGCTTTCAGATCTTCGCCTAGGGTATGCGAACCGGATTCTGCGTCGCTATGCTTGCAGAACGCAGTCACAAAGCGAGAGTAGCAGCTCCGGACAACCCCGACACATAGCTATTCCTGCAAAGATGTGCAAAGGCTTATAAAAAACCAAAGCCCCGAAGTGTTACCTTCGGGGTTGTCTGGAGCTGCTACCCGGATTCGGACCGGGGACCTCATCCTTACCAAGGATGTGCTCTACCAGCTGAGCCATAGCAGCATACCACAAGAATATTTCCTCGTGACGCAGATTATTATATCAAATAAAATTACATTTGTCAATACATTTTTGAAAAAATATTTTCAGAAAAATAAAATAATTAAAAAAAGCTATTGACAAAGCAATAAAAATTTGCTAGAATATATGAGCACTTATTTGGAGCATTAGCTCAGTTGGTTAGAGCTACCGGCTCATAACCGGTCGGTCCAAGGTTCGAGTCCTTGATGCTCCACCACAAAAAAGCACCCCGATTGGGTGCTTTTTTGCTTTTGTTAAGTTTTTGCTTTGATTTCATTTCCCGGTCGCGCTTAAAAGCCCGACGTATAAACTTTTCCTTCCTTATTATAATATATAATATGTCCGCGGTAATAAAAAAGCACCCGAAAGCTCGGGTGCTGAAAAATCAATCTTCCTCTTCCTCGTCTGCGTCCTCGTCTTTGTCCTCGTCCTCGTTAAATTTGGTTACGAGCTTTGCGTTAACATAGTAGGAGTTGCCTGCGTCACTGCGGAAGGAATATTCCTCGTCGTCGATGTCGTAAAGCTGACCCTCAATGTCAAGCGCTCTTGCGGCGCGGCAAAGTATCTCGAGAAATTCGTCAACGTCAAATTCGTCGATCTCAATGCCGTAGTCGTCGTTTGAAAGCACGAATGAGGTTTCCTCGCTTGCGTCGGCCTCTTCGAATTTATCGTCATAAGTAATGTAATCGGTAGAAAATTCGAAAAAGTCTTCGAGTCCGTCCGATCTCAAAAAGCTGAGAAATTTTTTAAGCTCAGTCTTGGGGCCGGTAAACTTGATGTCGAAATAAAGTTCTTCATAAAGTGTCATTTTTTTGAGATTCCTTTCGGTTAAAATCTTATCGAATTAGCGAAATAGAGTATAGCATACAGATATATATTTTGTCAATATATTTTCGGTAAAAAATAAATGTGGTAATTATAGCCGTTTTGCTACCTTTATATATAGTATATTATATGCGCAAAAACACGATATATAGTATATGCAAAAAAAGTGAAAATTTTTTTGAAAAAAATTAAAAAAAGGTATTGACATTTGAATTTGTTTATGATAGAATAATAAAGCTCCGCAAAAAACGGGGAGCAAAATGATCATTGAAAATTGAACAACACGAACAAAGATTTAAGCACTAATTGTGCAATCTTGTCAAACACAAAGA
>JAZORT010000044.1:0-11305 GCA_045656745.1 Eubacteriales bacterium
CATATAGTTGATCTTTTCCTCGGTGGAAACACCGTCAGCATCGTAGATATATCCGTCAGGACCGGAGATGGTAACTACCTTACCGCCAAGCTCGTTGATCTTCTGAACGGTACCCCAAGCAACGTTACCGAAGCCGGAAACCACAAAGGTCTTGCCCTTGATGTCGTCGCCGAAGTGCTTGAGCATCTCTACGGTGTAGTAAACTGCGCCGTAGCCCGTAGCCTCAGGACGGATGAGAGAGCCGCCATAGGAAAGACCCTTACCGGTAAGCACGCCCGTGAACTCGTCGCGGAGTCTTTTGTACTGACCGAAGAGATAGCCGACCTCTCTTGCGCCAACGCCGATGTCACCTGCGGGAACGTCGGTATCAGCACCTATGTACTTCTGAAGCTCGGTCATGAAGGACTGGCAGAAGCGCATAACCTCTGCATCAGACTTGCCCTGAGGGTCAAAGTCGGCACCGCCCTTACCGCCGCCCATGGGGAGAGAGGTAAGAGAGTTTTTAAAGGTCTGCCCAAAGCCGAGGAATTTAATTATAGACTCGTTAACGGAGGGGTGGAATCTAAGACCGCCCTTGTAAGGACCGATAGCAGAATTGAACTGAATTCTGAAACCGCGGTTAACCTGAACCTTACCGCTGTCATCTACCCACGGAACGCGGAACTTGATAATTCTTTCGGGCTCTACCATACGCTCGATAACGCCGCGCTCGATATACTCGGGGCTCTGCTCGAGAACGGGCTCGATGGACTCAAGAACCTCTTTTACAGTCTGGTGAAATTCAGACTCGCCGGGGTTTCTTCTAACGACAGTTTCCATTAAATCGTTAAGATACTGAAGCTTAAACATAACAAATCTCCTAGGATTAAAATAAGTATAATTAAATATAGCACAAACAAACAAAAAAATCAATAGCTTAAATTAGGTTTTTTAAAGAAAAATGCAATTTTTTTATTTTTTCTTGCAAAATTTTATCAAAATCCGTTAAAAAAATATCAATATTCACGAATTTCTGAAAACAAAGATAAGCAAACACCGCAAAGCCGCACAGGAGGTATAAATTTTTGGAGAAGTATCGGGCAGGCAGAAGCTCGCCCCTAAAAAAACTGAAATTACCTGCAAGGGCAACCGCCTATTACGGACTCTCGGCGGCTCTTGCAAAATCGGTAGGAATACTCACAACGCCCATATTCACCCGAATTCTGGACGGTGAGGAATACGGAAAATACACCCTTTATATGAGTCTTCTCGGTCTATTCTCTATTATATGCTCCTCTTTCCTTTCGCCCACAGTAATTTATCGGGCTATGGAGCGTTTTTCGGACAAAAGGCGGGAGCTTATTTTCTCTGCTTTTTGCTTTGGAATAGGCGCAACCTCTGTTTTTTGTCTACTATTGTTTGCATTTAACCGAATTTTAGGGCTTGAATTCATTCTTGTGCCTATTCTTAGTCTACAGCTTTTGTGTGATGTTTCGGTAGGATTTTGCCAAACGCTGAGGCGGTATGAGTATAAATACAAGGCGCTTTCGCTGATAAACGCCCTGTCGGTTGTGCTGACGCCCCTGCTTTCGGTAAGCCTTATTCTCGGGGGCGGGCTCGGCTATCTTGGAAGAATATATTCCCTGCTTTTTGTCAGCCTTATTATAGCTTTGCCGCATGTTATAAGGCTTTTTAGGTTTAAAAGGGAGAGCTTTGACAGAAAAATTATAAAATATATTGCAGGGCGCTCCTTTCCGCTATTGCCCCACTCTGCCTCGGGGGCATTTTCGGCAGAGCTTGATAAGCTGATGATTACCGCCCTGCTTGGCGCGCAGGCTCTTGCAAAATACTCGGTCGCCCATACCTTGGGGCTTGGGCTGGGTTTTGCGGTAACAACTCTCGCCTCGGCACTCTACCCCTGGGTCGTAAGACGGCTTTCCTCAAACTCGGCTGAAGAGGTTGCCCCAACATTCAGCGCGCTGATTTCGGGACTTGGTGCAGTTGCGATAGGTCTCGGAATTGTTGTGCCTGAGCTTTTCGGCTTTCTTGCTCCGAGGGAGTATTTTGACGCGCAAGGCGCAACTCTGCCCCTTTTGCTCAGCACGCTTCCCACTTTTGCATCCTCCTTTATCACAGTCGGAATAGTGAATGCAGAAAAGGGCGGTTATACGCTTTTCTCCGCCCTATGTACCGTTCTTTCGGGAATTTTATTCAATCTTCTTCTCATTCCAAGGCTAAAATACCTTGGCGCTGCCCTCTCGCTCCTGATTTCATCGCTGATAGGCCTTGCGATAAACTGTGCGCTCCTAAAAAAATGCGGGGCGGAGTCGATTTTTCCGCCTAAGGATTTTTCAAGAGTGTTTTCGCTGACGCTCCTTGGGCTTTTCTTCTCCGCGATGACCTATAACACCCCCGCCTTTAGAATTCTGCTCTTAATACTCCCCGTTTCAATGCTCTACAAATCCTACGGAATTCTCCGCACTAAAATCAAAGAGGTTTAGGCTTTTGAACCCTGGTTTTAAGGGCAAGTACGCTTAATAGTATAATTCACCTTCGCTATGAAAAAAGGACCATCTTACCGATAGTCCTTTTCTTTTTTTAAAACCTTGATTCGCGAAAGTATTTTTGATGAAGCTTTTGATGAAGCGCGAAGATTTCGTGCCGCCAGCGGTAGAAACCTACCGCAAGGTGCGAAACTCTAAAGCGATTCACAAAAAATCGAAGTTTTCGCTCTTTGGATTTTTAGGAGAAATTCACGTTCTTTGTCCCGAAGCAATAGTTACCTATTGCGAGTTTGGGCAAAAACGGGGATTTATACAAAAATACATTAGCGAAAATATTTTTGATGAAGCGCGAAGATTTAGTGCCGCCAGCGGTAGAAACCTACCGCAAGGTGCGAAACTCTGAAGCGATTCGCAAAAATTAATACATGCCGCCCATGTCGGGTGCCGCGGGTGCTGCTACCTTCTCTTCCTTCTTATCCGAAACAACAGCCTCGGTGGTAAGAACGGTGGATGCGATAGATGCCGCATTCTGAAGAGCAGATCTTGTTACCTTTGCAGGGTCAACGATACCGCACTCGAGCATATCACAGTACTTTTCGTTGTAAGCATCGAAGCCGAAGCCTGCCTTGCCGGACTCACGAACCTTTGCAACAACAACAGAGCCGTCAAGACCTGCGTTCTCTGCAATCTGCTTCATAGGAGCGGTGAGAGCCTTAACAACGATCATAGCACCGGTCTTTTCATCACCCTCAAGAGTGTTTGCAACCGCTTCAACTGCGCCAATAACGTTAACGAGAGCCGCGCCGCCGCCTGCAACGATACCCTCTTCAACTGCTGCCTTGGTAGCGTTGAGAGCATCCTCAATGCGGAGCTTCTTTTCCTTCATTTCAACCTCGGTAGCCGCACCAACCTTGATAACGGCAACACCGCCTGCAAGCTTTGCAAGGCGCTCGGTGAGCTTTTCACGGTCGAACTCGGAGGTAGAGATCTCGATTGCGCTCTTTATCTGATTTACTCTGTCAGCGATAGCCTGCTTGTCGCCTGCACCGCCAACGATAATGGTGTTTTCCTTGTTAACCTTAACCTGTCTTGCGCGGCCGAGCTGTGCAATAGATGCATCCTTGAGGTCAAGACCAAGGTCGCCGGTAATAACCTCGCCACCGGTGAGGGTTGCGATGTCAACGAGCATTTCCTTGCGTCTGTCGCCGAAGCCGGGAGCCTTAACTGCAACTACGGTGAAGGTACCTCTGAGCTTGTTAAGCACGAGAGTGGTAAGAGCCTCGCCCTCAACATCCTCTGCGATAATGAGGAGCTTCTTGCCCGACTGAACGATCTGCTCAAGAAGAGGAAGAAGGTCCTGGATAGAAGAAATCTTCTTGTCGGTGATAAGGATAAGGCAGTCGTCAAGAACAGCCTCCATCTTTTCGGTGTCGGTTGCAAGGTAGGGAGAAAGGTAACCGCGGTCGAACTGCATACCCTCAACAACCTCGCTGTAGGTTTCAGCGGACTTGGACTCCTCAACGGTAATAACACCGTCGGAAGAAACCTTATCCATAGCGTCAGCGATAAGCTGACCGATAGCATCGTCGGAAGCAGAGATAGCGCCAACTCTTGCAATATCAGCAGAGCCGTTTACTGCCTTTGCCTGCTTTTTAAGCTCTTCAACAGCCGCATCGGTAGCCTTGAAGATACCCTTACGAAGTACCATAGGATTTGCGCCTGCGGTAACATTCTTCATACCCTCGTGAATGAGAGCCTGAGCAAGAAGGGTTGCGGTGGTTGTACCGTCACCTGCCGCATCGTTAGTCTTGGTTGCAACCTCGCGAACGAGACCTGCGCCCATATTCTCTGCTGCAGAGTCAAGCTCGATCTCCTTTGCGATAGTAACGCCGTCGTAAGTAATAAGGGGAGCGCCGAATTTCTTTTCAAGCACTACATTTCTGCCCTTGGGACCAAGGGTAATCTTAACGGTATCTGCAAGCTTATCAACACCGCGAAGAAGAGCGGCTCTTGCTTCCATACCGTAAATTATTTCTTTTGCCATTTTGGATTCTTTCCTTTCGTTATAATCTAAAAACTAAAGCTTTGCAATAATTTGCAAAAAATATTTTCGCTAAAACGCGAAGAGATCAATCAACTACCGCTAATATATCAGACTGAGATACGATAGTATACTCAACTCCGTCAAGCTTAACAGAGGTGCCGGTGTACTTGCCGGTGATTACCTTTTCGCCAACCTTGAGGGTCATTTTTACCTCGTTGCCGTCAACGATGCCGCCGGGGCCTACCGCTACTATCTCAAACATTTCGGGCTTTTCCTGCGCCGAGCCGGGAAGAATAATGCCAGCCTTGGTGGTCTCAACAGCCTCAACCTGCTTGAGAACAACTTTATCAAGTAAAGGTCTAAGTTTCATTTTTTAAAATTTCTCCTTTGGATTTTGGGTTAGCACTCTGTTTTATTGAGTGCTAATGCTTACAGGATATATTATATAATATTTTTTGAAAAAATCAATAGATTTCTTGTTTTTTCACAATTTGTTAACATTTGGAAAGAGGTTTTCGGTCTTTCAGCACAAATCGCGGCGCAGTTTTTCCATAATCTTCTTTTCTTCCCTGGACACCTTTACCTGGGAAAGTCCGAGAAGCCTTGCGCACTCGGTTTGTGACATATCGCGGAAATACCTTAAAATTATGAGCTTTTTTTGGTCTGCGGGAAGCTTCTCGATAGCCATTCTGAGGGCGAATTTATTAAAGCTTTTTGCTTCTGCCTCCTCGTCACAGATGACCGCGCCGAGGGTCAGGGTGTCGTCATCCTCATAGGCGCGCTCGTCAAGGGAGCGGGGCGGTACTGCTGAGAATATTGCAGAGGCTGCGTCCTCGGGCGAGACACCGACGGCGAGGGCAACAGAGCGAATGTCGGCATCCTCGCCCGCGCTGAGTCTTCGCTCGCGCTCGGAGTTGAGTATTCCCGCAAGGCGCTTTTCTTCCCTTGAAACCTTGATTATTCCGTCATCACGGAGGAAACGGCGTATTTCGCCGAAAATAAGGGGTACTGCGTAGGTGGAAAAAACACAGCCATGCTCAAAGCTGAATGTACGCATAGCCTTAACAAGTCCAAGGGTGCCGCACTCAATAAGGTCGCTCAGGTCTGCTCCCCTGCCCGAAAATCTGCCTGCTATGCTGTAAACCAAGGGCATATTCAGCCTTGCAAGCTCCTCGCCCGCTTCTTTATCACCCTCGCGATAGGCTCTAAGAAGGTCGAGATTTTTGTCATAGGGAGTTTTCTTTTCGCTTTTTATCATTTCACCTGTCCTATTCGTCAGGGCTTTAAGAATTTCCTCATCAGGACGGTTGTACCTTTGCCGAGCCTTGACCTTACAATCAAGCTATCGGTAAAATTCTCCATAACGAGAAAGCCCATGCCGCATCTCTCGCAGGACTCGCCGGTAGTAAAGCTTGGGGCTCTTGCCGCCTCAACATCCTCTATACCGCAGCCGTTATCTGAAATTTCGACAGACACCTCTCTTATGTCGTAGAGTCTTGCGGATATGTAGATCCAGCCAACTCTTCCCTCGGGCAGGTCGCGGTAGGCGTGGACAATACAGTTGGTTACCGCCTCGCTGACGGCACATCTTATGTCTCCAAGCTCCTCTACCGTAGGCGCAAGCTCGGCAGTGAAAGAGGAGATTATGGAGCGGGCAACCGCCTCGTTTTGGCTCCTTGCAGGCAGACGGAGCTTCATTTCATTTATAATTCTCTTCATTTTGAGAAATTCCTTCCTTAAATAAATTTAGACCATCACCGAAAGATTTTTAATTCTCTCAAGCCCGCAAAGCCTGATAAGCCTGAGGAGCTGGTCAGAGGCTCCCGAGACTCTTACCGAGGCGCCGATGCCCTCTGCAACCGAGCATCTGCCGAGTATAAGCCCGAGCCCCGAGCTGTCCATAAAGCTAACCTCCGAAAAATCCAGGACGAGAATATCGGGCTTTCGCAAAAACAGCTCCGAGTCTATCCTTTCACGAATTCTTCGGGCGGTGTGGTGGTCTATCTCCTGAGAGAGACGGGCGGTAAGAGTTCTTTGCCCTATATTAAAATTAACTCCGCTTTCCATTTTAAACTTCCTTTCCTTTTGGTTTTTATATTTTAGCACAAGGCTTTTTCGAATATTGTCGCACATAGGCGAGAGAAAAAATTATTGTATAAGATACAGCCGCCTTGCTATATTTTCTACCGTTTCGTGCTTATACGCCTTGTAGCTTCGCTCGCTCATAAGGTTAACGCGGCTTCTTGCATAGCCCGCCCGCTCGCCTATCTCGCAGATGAATTTTTCCGCAAGACTTTCACCGACAATTTCGGCTGCCGCATCATAAATTTTGAAATTATAATACTTAAACTCGTTTTCTATCCTGCCGCTAAAGCTGTGAAGGCTTATTGCCTCAGCGCGCCTTGGATAATCGAGGCAAAGCGCTCGCACTACCTCTGAAACGCTTTTTACGATCGGTGTCCCATCGCGCATCTCGTGTCATACAGCTCCTCTCTCAGCTCGTCAAGCCTTGTTGAAAACGAGGTTAATTTGTCAAGGGATTCTCTTGCATACGCTGCGGCGTCCTCCAGCTCGGGCACCCATTTTGCGGGCAGACCTGCCTGTTCGGTTATAATTTCCATTAAGAGATTTTTCACCGTCAGCATATTCTCAATCTCCTTTATCTCTCCTCTGATTTTTGATATATCATCCCTAATCTCAGAGGGGCGGCGGTAAATCCTGGGCGGTAATCCCTCGTTGAAATCATAGGGTCTTAACATTCTTTTTCCTTCCTTTCTTTTTTATTTTTGTAACTCAACCGTTGAATTTCACAAGCCTTTGTAACCTGCCATGTGACAATTATAGCATAGATTTTGTCACTTGTCAAGTGATTTTTTCAACTTTTTTCAAAAAATCTATTGCATTAGCGGTGACAATGTGTTATACTGTAACCATAAAAGTTAAAAAACGACAAAATTTCACGAAAAGAGGAATATTTTATGTTATCAAACAAGCTAAAGGAGCTTCGCCGCGCGAAAAAGCTTACTCTTGAGGAGCTTGCCGAGGCGGTCGGCACATCGCGCCAGACTATTCACAGATACGAGACGGGAAAAATCTCTAACATTCCGCCCGAGAAGGTTGAGGCTCTTGCTCAGGCGCTTGACACAACTCCCTCGGCGCTTATGGGCTGGGGAGATGATCTTTATGAGAGATTTGACAACATTCTTCCTATTTCTATTAAAAGGATACCTATGCTGGGCGAAATTGCCTGCGGAGAGCCGATTTATGCAGAGGAAGAGCACGAGAGCTTTGCCGAAGTAAACAGCTCGCTTTCTGCCGACTTTTGCTTAAAGGCAAAGGGCGACTCTATGGTCGGAGCGAGAATTTATGACGGCGACACCGTATTTATCCGCGCTCAGGATGCGGTTGACAACGGCGAGATAGCTGCGGTTATAATCAACGACGAGGCAACACTAAAGAGGGTTTATTTTTATCCCGAGGAGGGAAAGCTTATTCTTTCGCCCGAAAATCCCCGCTACGCGCCCCTGGTTTATGTCAAGGAGGAGCTTGACAGTATAAAGATTTTGGGCAAAGCGGTTGCCTTCCAAAGCGCGGTAATCTAAAAGAAAAACGTAAAGATAATGTTTTTTTCTATGTTTTATGATACTTTTTCTATGTTTTCTCGCTTGATATGTAAGAATGATTATGTTATTATATCCTTAACGGATTTTAAAGAGTAGCCGTAACCTAAACAAACCGACGGTTCTTACGGCTAAAGAAAGGAATACAGAATGAGCAAAATTTATACCGTTGCAATTCTCGGTGTTGGCGCAAGAGGCGGTAACGCTTACGGAAAGCTTATAAACAAATTCCCCGAAAAATATGACATTGTTGCCCTCTGCGATAAAAGAGAGGACAGACTTGAATATTACGGCGAGCTTTTCGGCGTTAAGGAGGAAAACCGATTTACCTGCGAGGATGAATTCTTCAAGGAAAAGAGGGCTGACCTTCTTGTTGTTGCAACCCCTGACACCGCACATATTTGCCACGCGATAAAGGCGTTTGGGACGGGATATGATATTCTTGTTGAAAAACCGCTTACCGATAACGAGGAGGAATGCCGCGAGCTTCTTGAGGCTCAGGAAAAATACGGCTGCCGCGCGCTGGTTTGCCATGTTTTGCGCTATGCTCCCGCTTACACCAAGCTTTACGAGGTTGTAAACAGCGGTAAGATTGGCAGACTTCTTGACATCAACTGGACAGAGCCTGTCGGCTACTGGCACCAGGCACACAGCTATGTCAGAGGAAATTGGCGTAACACTGCCGATTCCGCGCCTATGATTTTGGCAAAATGCTGCCACGACCTTGACCTTATTCAGTGGTATGCAAAATCCAAGTGCAAGTCGGTGTCCTCGATAGGCGCTCTTGATTTCTTCAAGCCCGAGTGCGCTCCGGAGGGTGCTGCAAAGCGCTGCCCCGACTGTCCCCACAAGGACACCTGCCCTTACAGTGCATACAGAATTTATATTGAGAGATGGAAGCAGTTCGGCTCTCCTACTCACGAGTGGCCCTATAACGTCGTAACCGCAGAGCCGGTAAACGAAGAAAAGATCCGCGCGGCAATTGAGACGGGTCCCTACGGCAGATGCGTATTCCACTGCGACAACAATGTTGTTGACCACCAGACTGTGCAAATGCTTTTTGAAAACGGCATTACCGCAACCCTGCACATGAATGCTTTCACTCTCCACGGTGGCAGAAGAGTTGCTATGCACGGCACATACGGCGAAATTTATATGGACGAAAAGACTATTAGCATTGATGTTTTCGGCAAGCCTACCGAGGTTATCAGCGTTGACGCTCTTCTCGAGGCAGACTACGGTCACGGCGGCGGTGATTTAAAGCTTGTTGAAGCACTTTACGATATGATGGAGGGTAATGCGGGACTTGAGACCTCGCTTGAGGCTTCTGTTGAGAGCCACCTTATGGGCATTAAGGCAGAGGAGTCAAGACTTATGGGCGGTATTCTCTTAAAGGTGCACGAATAAAGCCCGAAAAACCTGCAAAATCCGCATCCGGTCACAATCTGTAAAATAACAGCTTTCAGCGGCTAATCGCAAAGGGCAGAGGTTTCCTCTGCCTTTTTTAAAAAATCTAAAGAATTAAAATTTTTAAAGCTTTCGCGAGGGCGTATAGTCGTCGTTGTTGTTGTTTTATATTTCTCTTATATTTACATATTATTACTTATATATACTTATATATTGCTACCAATTTTTAGTCGGTGACCAACCAAATTTTAGTGGGGTAACCAACTAAATTTTAGTGGGGTCTTGTCCAAAATGATTCACACAGCGCATCAAAATGAGCTATCTTTTTGCTTCACTCCCCCGGTTGCGCCACAAGGGGCGGGTTTAATGAAACGCTTTTTTGCTTTATTTTTGGTTATAGCCTGAAAATGTATTGACATTTTTTAACAAAAGTATTATACTTTATCTAAATCAAAAATTCTATCAAGCGATAAGGAAAGACGGGTAAAAATGCACGGACTTGGAACTATAATAAACTTTTTAGCCATTGCGGTGGGCGGCATCCTCGGACTGATGTTCGGTCGGTTTATCGGCGAAAGACACCGCGATTCTCTTTGCAAGGCTTGCGGTCTTGCCGTTATTTTTATCGGTGTGGCAGGCACGCTCAAGGGAATGTTTTCGGTTGTGGACGGAAGAGTCGTTTACGGCGGAGATTTTCTTATCATAGGTTGTCTTACCCTGGGTGCGCTGATAGGCGAAATTATCAATATTGAGGGCTGGTTTGAGAGATTTGGCGGTTGGTTAAAGCGGAAAACGCGCAGCACCGGCGACACAAAGTTTATTGACGGCTTTGTCAACGCATCATTCACAGTTTGTATCGGCGCAATGGCAATTGTCGGCTCTATAAATGACGGCATTTACGGAGATTATACCATACTCGTTACAAAATCAATTCTCGACTTTATAATTATTATGGTTATGGCGGCGTCGCTCGGCAAGGGTACGATTTTTTCGGCAATTCCGGTGGCGATTTTGCAAGGAAGCGTTACGGCTCTTTCGGTGTTAATAAAGCCTGTAATGACCGAGACGGCTCTGCTTTATCTTTCGGTTGTTGGAAACATTCTTATTTTCTGTGTTGGAATAAATCTTGTTTTCGGCAAAAAAATCAAGGTTGCAAACCTGCTCCCCGCAATCATTCTTTCAGTTGCGTTTGCGTTTATTCCTTTTAATTTTATATAGATTTAACAAAAAGGCGACAGGGTAAGGGCTGAAATACACGCCCTGCCCTGCCCAAAAGGCTCCGTCACCCTTATTCCTTGGAGCGAAAAGTTTTTTCAAGTTTTTTTCAAAAACCCCTTGACAAACACATTCTTTTCGTGTATAATACCATAGGTATCCTAAGACAGCAGGTTTCCGGTAAAAGTTCAGACTTTCCTGCCGAGGTGAAGAAAACTTAAATATTTATGTATTTTTGTTGTCCTTTTCTCGGAGGTAGTATGCCTTTTTCGGAAAAGGATGTTTTTTTATTGATTTTTTATGGAGGTGAAACAATGCCAAGCAATAAGATTCTTGAAGAAAAGAAGCAAGTCGTTGAAACTCTCGCCGCTAAGATGCAGTCCGCACAGGCAGGCGTACTTGTTAAATACGAAGGCATTAAGGTTTCTGAAGACACCGAGCTCCGCGCAGCGCTCCGTAAGGCAGGCGTAGAGTACACCGTTATGAAGAACACCCTCACAGGCAGAGCATGCGACATCGCAGGCTACGGCGATATG
>JAZORT010000045.1:0-59849 GCA_045656745.1 Eubacteriales bacterium
GACGGTAAAATGGTTACGGGTGAAAAGGACGGCTACACCTACGGCTCCGACGGTAAGCTTATTGCAAATAACATCTTTATCACCATCAATAACGCAACCTATTACATTATAAATAACATCACCGTATACAATCAGATTATCATTGACGGCGCAGTTTACGTCTTCGGCGAGGACGGTAAAATGGTTACGGGTGAAAAGGACGGCTACACCTACGGCGAGGACGGAAAGCTCGTTGCCGACAACATCTTTATCACCATAAACAACGCAACCTACTATATCGTAAACAACATCACCGTATTCAATCAAATTATCATTAACGGCGCAGTTTACGACTTCGGCGAAGACGGTAAAATGGTTACGGGTGAAAAGGACGGCTACACCTACGGCTCCGACGGTAAGCTTATTGCAAATAACATCTTTATCACCATCAATAACGCAACCTATTACATTATAAATAACGTCACCGTATACAATCAGATTATCATTAACGGCGCAGTTTATGACTTCGGTGAAGACGGTAAAATGGTAATCGGCCAAAAGGGTGATTATACCTACGGCGAGGACGGAAAGCTCGTTGCAGATAACATCTTCATCACCATAAACAACGCAACCTACTACATTATAAACAACATCACCGTATATAACCAGATAATCATCAATGGCTCGGTTTACAACTTTGGCGAGGATGGCAAGATGGTTACGGGTGACGGCTCTGACGACAGCGATTATGACGAGGACGGTAAGCTTATTGCTGATAACGAATTCGTAACAGTTGACGGCAAGACCTATTACTTCGTTGATAACACCGCGGTTACAAATCAGTACAGAGTTATCGACTCCCGCGTTTATTACTTCACCGAGGACGGCTCAAGAGTTGAAAACGCAACCCACGATGGCTACACCTTCGGCGAGGAGGGCTATATCGTTGGCGAATATGAGGTTGTAACTATTGATTCTGTACCCTATGCGGTAATTAACGGAATTGCTTACGAGGCAGTTGAGTTCAAGGGTACGGTTATCGAGTCCGACGGAGACAGAGACCCTGAAAACAATCCTAAGCTCTCCGGCGTTTCCATAAGCTTTACCGTAGCGGGCAGGGTATTCACCGCTACAACCGATTCTCTCGGTGAGTTTAACCTTGGCTTTGTTCCCGCAGTAAGCGGTAACCTCGTTCTTAACCTTAACGGCTATATCTCCGTTGAGATAACTCTCACCGCAACCGCCGACAAGCTTCTTGTAATGGATCGCCAGGTTTCAAACAACCTTAGCGGAAAGATCGTTATTGCCGACTCGGATAATAACTCAAACAACAACTCTTCTCTTTCGGGTGCGGCTATCGTTCTTGAAAGAATTTCTTCAACGAACGCTCTCCGTTATGAGACCGTAACGGATTCTAGCGGTAACTATTACTTCAGTGGACTTACTGCAGGTATGTATAAGCTCACCGTTACCAAGGAAGGCTACGTTACCATAGAGCAGACCGTTCAGGTAAGATATAACGAAAACAACGTTTATAACATTGCTCTTGAAGCAATACCCACTCCCTCGGAGGATGACTTCGGCTACGCATCGGGAACTATCACCGACGCCCGTACAGGTGATGATGTTTCGGGACTTACCGTTTATATTTACAACGGTATAAACAACATTGAAGGTCAGTGGCTCCATAAGCTCACCACCGATTCCAACGGCTCCTACATCACCGAGGCGTTGAAACCCGGTAACTACACTGCGTATGTTGTTGACGAAAGAACTCTCGAGTCCGAGGATCAGCGTTATGGCTCTGTAACCATAGCTCTCAAGGTAATGACAAACACAACTATATCGGGTCAAAGCACCACTGTTTCCAACAGTATCGGACTTAATATCGACGGTATGCGTATCGTTCTTACCTGGGGCAATACGCCGAGCGACCTTGACTCCCACATCGAGTTTGGCGGCTATCATGTTTACTATAGTAACAAAAATCAGGGTAATTGCAGCCTTGACGTTGATGACACCTCTGCATACGGCCCCGAAACGATAACGATCTCCTCTATGGGCAATTACACCTATAGGTATTATATTTACAATTACAGCGGATCTGGCACAATGTCCCAGGCACAGGCAACCGTAACAATATACTTCGGTGCTTCCTCAACCCCCGCATACACCCTTCGTCCCCCCACAGGCTCGGGATACACCTGGAATGTATTCACCTATAACGCTGTAACCGGCGAGTTCATTATTACGAACACTGTTAGATAATATCATTTTCAAAAAACGCTCTGCAAAAGCAGGGCGTTTTTCTTATATATTTAAAATTATCTCAAAATCCATTTACATTTAAAATAATTTATGGTACAATAATATAATATAAAGATTATAGGAGGCGGTTATGGAAGAACGCAAATTTCTGCTTAAAAGTGAATATCAGCCAACGGGTGACCAGCCTGAGGCAATAGCCGCCTTGGCAAACGGAATTTTGGCGGGGGAGCGGGCGCAGTCACTTCTCGGTGTTACCGGCTCGCGCAAGACCTTTACAATGGCTAACGTTATTGCCAACCTTAACCGTCCCACCTTGGTTTTAGCTCATAACAAGACTCTTGCGGCACAGCTTTGCACCGAGTTTCGCAACTTTTTCCCCGAAAACGCCGTTGAATATTTCGTTTCATATTACGATTATTACCAGCCCGAGGCGTATATTCCCGGTAAGGATGTTTATATAGAAAAGGACGCTATGATAAACGAGGAGATAGATATGCTCCGTCATAGCGCAACAAGCTCGCTCTTTGAGCGCAGAGATGTTATTATCGTTGCCTCGGTTTCCTGCATTTATTCTCTCGGCGACCCTAACGAGTATCATAACCTGCTTGTGGATATAAGGCAGGGGCAAGAGACCTCCCGCGACGAGCTTATCCGCCGTCTTGTCTCTATAAGCTACGAAAGAAACGATGTTAACTTCGTGCGTAATAAATTCAGAGTCCGCGGTGATGTTGTAGAGATTTTCCCCTCGTCAAAAAAAGATACCGCCTTCCGCATTGAATTTTTCGGTGATGAGGTCGACCGCATCTCTCGCGTTAACCCCCTGACGGGTGAGATAATCGAGCATCTTTCCTATGTTGTTATCTTTCCCGCGACTCACTATGCCGTTTCGGATGATAAAAGGGAAGCAGCCCTGCAAGAAATAGAAGAAGAAATGCGCGAGCGCGTTGAATTCTTCAAGAGCCAAAACAAGCTTATCGAGGCGCAGAGAATAGAAGAGCGAACAAAGTATGATATAGAAATGCTCCGTGAGGTAGGCTTCTGCTCGGGTGTTGAAAACTATTCCCGCATACTTTCCGGCAGACCCGCAGGCTCAACACCTTACACCCTCCTTGACTATATGCCAAAGGACTTTATCCTCTTCGTTGACGAGTCACACGTTACTCTTCCGCAGGTAAGAGGAATGTCGGGCGGTGATTTTGCAAGAAAATCCAATCTTGTGGAATATGGCTTCCGCCTTCCTTCTGCTTTTGACAACAGACCTCTGTTTTTTGAGGAATTTGAGGAAAAACTTGGGCAGATTGTGTTTGTCAGCGCAACCCCGGGCCCTTATGAGGAAAGAGAAAGCTCTTCCACCGTTGAACAGCTTATCCGCCCGACGGGACTTGTGGACCCCGAAATTTTCGTTCGTCCCATTGAGGGACAGGTAGACGACCTTATCGGTGAAATCCGCGCAACAACTGAGCGCGGCGAAAAGGTCCTTGTAACCACTATGACAAAAAACATGGCGGAAAACCTTACCGAATATCTCGCAACCCATAACATTAAGGTAAAGTATATCCACCACCAGGTTGAAACAATGGAGCGTATGGAAATAATCCGCGACCTTCGCCTTGGCGAGTTTGATGTGCTTGTTGGAATAAACCTTCTTCGTGAGGGACTTGATATTCCCGAGGTTTCCTTGGTAGCTATTCTTGATGCAGATAAGGAGGGCTTCCTTCGTAGCGAAACCTCGCTGATACAGACCATAGGCCGAGCCGCCCGTAACGTAAACGGCAGGGTAATAATGTATGCCGACACGATAACCGGCTCAATGCAGGGCGCAATAAACGAAACAAACCGCCGCCGCGACATTCAAAAGAGATATAACGAGGAGCACGGCATCGTTCCCGAAAGTGTTAAAAAGAAGGTCGGCGACCTTATCGAAATCGGCAAAAAGGCAGAGCCCGAAAAGAAGAAAAAGCTCTCAAAGGCAGAGCGCGAAAAGCTTATTGAAAAGCTTACTGCAGAAATGCGCGAGGCGGCAAAGGCTCTCGAGTTTGAAAAAGCGGCATACATCCGCGACGAAATTAAAAAATTAAGATAAGCCTTCCCCAAGATAGGGGAAGGGGGACCGCTTTGCGGTGGATGAGGATGATAAAATATGTATCCGTATAACAAAACATTAACTGAATTCGCGCAAGAACTTCGTAAAAACATGACACCTGAAGAGAAACATTTATGGTATGATTTTCTTAAGTTTTTGCCGATGACTGTAAAAAGACAGTATGTTGTTAGTAATTATATTTTAGATTTCTTTATACCCAGCGTTAACATTGCCATTGAACTTGACGGCTCTCAACATTATGAGCTCGAGGCTAAGGATTATGATAGGTCAAGAGATGAAGAGCTTTCGTTAGACGGAATAAAAGTAATAAGGTATAATAATATTGATATAACCCAAAATTTTGTTGGGGTTGTTACTGATATTATGAAACATCTCGGTATTAGTTGGGATGATTTGAAGGATCGTAAAAAGCCTTCCCCAAGATAGGAGAAGGGGGACCGCCTTGGCGGTGGATGAGGATGACAGAAATGTATAATTTAAAATAATTAGGAGCAATTATGGCATTATTAGCGCATTTATACTCTCATATAAGGGGATCACAAGAAGATATTGCTACACTTTCGTTGCAATATTTGTTGATGCAATCAAAAGACTTAAATAGAGCATTTACTCATAGAGTATCTTCTATCATGCATACTCAATTGGATGATGAAATGAAATACATGTGTCAAGTTGTACGATCGGGAGAAAAAAAGGACAGACCAGATATGTCTGCAACCGATTCTCAGGGGATTGAGTCGGTTCTTTTTGAAGTTAAGTTTTATGCTTCTTTGACAGAGAATCAACCTTTAACTTATTTGGATAGAATACGTGAAAACGAGGGCAAAGGATTGGTGTTTATATGTCCTTTGTCTAGACGGACAAGTCTATGGTCAAAATTAATTGAGATATGCAACGGCAGGAAGATTGAAAAACTGGATTTTAACTGCGTTAAGGTTGATGGTGTAATATTGTCAATTATGACATGGTCTGAAGTGATAGAGTTGTTGGAACATGTTTCGTCATCATGTGCTATTGAATATTCTTCGGATGTTTCTCAATTGAAAGAATATTGTAAAATGATTGATACCGAAGCTTTTATTCCATTTTCAGAAGAAGATCTTTCAGCTGAAATGGCAAACAAAGGTGAACGTTATTATCAAATAATAGATGAAGTTATAGATTTATTGTGTGCAGATAAAGCGCTGAAAACTTCTAAAGATAAGTTGAAGTCTGCACCGTATCGAAGAGGGTATTCGCGCAGTTTGTATATTGATGATTTTACAATCACTCTTAATTATGATCGCTATATGTGGAAAAATCCTAAAACGGCTGAGACACCGTTTTGGGTTGCTATTCGAGATGCTAATTGGAAACAAAACGATAGTATAAGCAAAAATCTTTTGTTGCTGCCCGAAAATAAAAAAGACGAATGGTGGAATACGGTGTTTGTGGCATTAGAACCTTTGCAAAACGCAACATTCGATGATGTTTGTAATGATATTAAGAAGCAAATATTGTCTTATTTATCAATTTTAACGGTATAATAGGTTTTACATAAAATATCATCCTCATCCACCGCCACGGGCGGTCCCCCTTCCCCTATCTTGGGGAAGGCTTAAGAAAGGAAAACAATGTCCAGAAATATAATTATCAAAGGCGCAAAGGTAAACAATCTCAAAAATATAGATGTAACTATTCCCAGAGATAAGCTGGTTGTTTTAACCGGTCTTTCGGGTAGCGGAAAATCTTCTCTCGCGTTTGACACACTTTATGCCGAGGGTCACCGCCGTTTTGTTGAGAGCCTTTCCTCTTACGCCAGAATGTTTTTGGGTCAGATGGATAAGCCTGAGGTTGACCTTATTGAGGGGCTTTCTCCTGCAATCTCCATAGACCAAAAAACAACCTCTAAAAATCCCCGCTCAACCGTTGGCACAGTTACCGAAATATACGATTATCTCCGTCTTTTGTATGCGAGACTCGGCGTGCCTCACTGTCCCGTATGCGGTAAGGAAATAAAGCAACAGACTCTTGACCAAATCGTTGACAGAATTCTTTCTCTTGAAGAGGGAACTCGCTTTATGGTGCTTTCTCCCGTTGTAAGAGCGCAAAAGGGTATGCACGAAAAGGTATTTACCGATGCTGTAAAGTCGGGATATGCAAGAGTCCGCGTTGACGGAAATATGTATGACCTTACCGAAAAAATCGAGCTTGACAAAAATTTAAAGCACACAATAGATATTGTTGTAGACCGCCTTGTAATACGCGGTGACGTCCGTTCTCGTCTTTCCGACTCGGTTGAATCGGCAATAAAAACCTCTGACGGCAGAGTTAATATTCTTGTGGTAAACCGTGACGGAAGTGACGGTGAGGAGCTTGAGTTTTCTCAAAAATACGCCTGCGAGGAGCACGGAATCAGTTTCCCCGAGCTTGAGCCGAGAATGTTCTCCTTTAACAATCCCATAGGCGCTTGCCCCGAGTGCGGCGGTATCGGAAATATGCAGAGAATTTCGGTGAAAAAGCTCGTTCCCAATCTGGATTTAACCCTCCGCGACGGCGGAATTGCCGCAAACGGCTTTAAAACTATGACCGAGGATTCCTGGACAGGACCTCTTGTTGCCGAGGTAGGAAAGGATTACGGCTTTACTCTCGACACTCCTCTTCGCGAGTTTTCCGACGAGGCTATGAATGCGCTTATGTACGGAACGGGTGATAGAAAATATGCCGTAACCCGCTATTTTGACGGAACTTACAGAAATCAGATTGCCCCCTATGACGGTATTGTCCGCATTATTGAAAAGCGAATGAAAATGATGGGCGGCGATTATTACCAACAGTTTGTTGAGGAGGTTGCGTGTCCCCGTTGTAAGGGCAGGCGCCTTTCGGATATGGTTCTCGGCGTTACTGTCGGTGGACTCAATATTGACGAAATCTGCTGTCTTTCGATTGAAAAAATGGCAAGGTTTATTGATGAATTAAGCTTTACCGAAAGCGAAATGAAGATTGCCAAAGAGGTGCTTAAGGAAATTAAAGCCCGTCTTAGCTTCCTTGTCCGCGTTGGACTTGATTATCTTAATCTTGCCCGCACTGCAGGAACTCTCTCGGGCGGTGAGGCGCAGAGAATACGCCTTGCAACCCAGATAGGCTCCTCTCTTACGGGTGTCCTTTATATCCTCGACGAGCCCAGCATAGGTCTGCATCAAAGAGATAACGGCAAGCTTATCGAAACCCTGAAAAATCTTCGCGACCTTGGTAACAGTGTTATCGTGGTTGAGCACGACGAGGACACAATGCGCGCAGCAGATTATATTGTCGATGTTGGCCCCGGTGCGGGAATTCACGGCGGTGAAATTGTTGCCGTTGGCACACCCGACGAGGTGGCGAAGAACGAAAATTCTATAACGGGAGCCTACCTCGACGGCAGAAAGGAAATCGCCGTACCCAAAACGAGAAGGCAGGGCAACGGCAACTTTATCAGCATTATCGGCGCAAAGGAAAATAACCTTAAAGATATAAGTGTTAACATTCCCCTCGGCACGTTTACTGCAGTTACCGGTGTTTCGGGAAGCGGAAAATCCTCCCTTATAAATTCAATTCTTTACCGTACACTTGCCCGCGATCTCAACCGCGCCATAACCTATCCCGGCAAGGTTGACAAAATTACCGGTCTTGAAAACCTTGATAAGGTTATAGCAATAGACCAAAGCCCCATAGGCAGAACTCCAAGGTCAAACCCCGCAACCTATACAGGCCTCTTTACCGATATACGCAATCTCTTTGCTTCAACAAGAGATGCAAAGGCAAAGGGCTACGGTCCCGGCAGATTTTCCTTTAATGTGCGCGGAGGCAGGTGCGAGGCCTGCGAAGGTGACGGTGTGAAGTGCATTGAGATGAACTTTCTTCCCGATGTTTATGTTAAATGCGATGTCTGCCAAGGAAAAAGATATAACAGAGACACTCTTGATGTAAAATTCAAGGGTAAAAATATTTACGATGTTCTCGAGATGTCGGTAGAGGAGGGAATATCCTTCTTTGACGGACTTCCCGCTCTTCAAAAGAAGCTCCAAACGCTCTTTGACGTCGGACTTGGATATATAAAGATAGGCCAATCCTCAACAACCCTCTCGGGCGGTGAAGCGCAGAGAGTAAAGCTTGCAACCGAGCTTGCAAAGCGCTCTACGGGAAAGACGGTATATATTCTCGACGAGCCGACAACCGGACTCCATACCGAGGATGTTTCGAAGCTTATCGGAATTCTTCAGCGACTCACCGACAGCGGTAATACCGTTGTTGTTATCGAGCACAATCTTGACCTTATTAAAACAGCCGATCATATAATCGACCTTGGACCCGAGGGCGGTGACGGCGGAGGTACCGTAGTGGCAGAAGGCACGCCCGAGCAGGTAGCAAAGTGCGAAAGGTCACATACGGGCAGGTTCCTCAAGGAGAAGTTATGCATTACGGAGCAATAAAAAAATGTGATATAGCAAACGGCGAGGGTATCCGCACATCTCTTTTTGTCAGCGGATGCCGTAACCGTTGTAAAGGCTGCTTTCAGCCCGAGACCTGGGCGTTTGATTACGGAAAGCCATTTGACGGCGAAGCTCGGGAAGAAATTTTTAAAAGCTTTGAAAACCCCGTTGTCCGCGGTTTAACAATTCTTGGCGGTGAGCCTATGGAGCCTGAAAATCAGCCCGAGGTTTTGGAGCTTTTGCGGGATTTTAAGGCTCGCTTTACCGAGAAAACCGTATGGCTCTATACGGGTAATCTCTATGAGGAGCTTGTTTGCGAGGTTGGCACTCACGAAAAGGCTCTCGATATAACAAAGGAGCTTTTGTCCTTCGTTGACATACTCGTTGACGGAAGATATGAGGAAGAAAAAAAGAGCCTAGGACTCAGGTTCCGCGGTTCTTCAAATCAGCGAATTATCGATATGAATAAAACCCGCCTTGTGGGCGAGGTCGTTATCTGGGACGGTTGTCTTGAGGATAAGACCTATAATTAAAGGAGAGAATATGAAGATAAAACTTAAAAAGCTTAACGAAAAAGCAACAGTGCCTACCTATGGCACCGAGTATTCCGCAGGCGCAGACCTCTATAATCTCGATACTCCCGTAACTATTGCGCCCCATACCACAACTCTTGTACATACCGGAATTTCGGTAGAAATCCCCGAGGGATATTGCGGACTCATCTTCGCAAGAAGCGGTCTTGCAACCAAGCGCGGTCTTGCCCCCGCAAACAAGGTTGGCGTTATTGATGCCGACTATCGCGGAGAAATTATGGTTGCTCTTTATAACCATTCGGACAAGGAGGCAACCGTTGAAGCAGGCGAGCGCGTGGCGCAGCTTGCTATCGTTCCTTTCTTAAAGGTTGAGTTCGAGGAGGCGGACGAGCTTTCGGATACCGCCCGCGGTGCAGGCGGCTTCGGCTCTACGGGTACAAAATAAAAAGGAAAGAGAGAAAAAATGAACGTTTTAAACATCGACCTCACAAAAACAAACGGCATAATTAAGCCGATGAATGCTGTTAACAACGGCCCTACCGCGCCTTCGATAAGAAAAAGCTACACCTCATTCGAAGCTTACGCCGCATTGAATATTCCTTACGCGCGCAACCACGATGCATCCTTCTTCGGAGGATACGGCGGCGAGCATACCGTTGATGTGCATAGAATTTTCAAGAATTTTGATGCTGACGAGAACGACCCCGCAAATTACATCTTTGAGCCTACCGATAATTATGTAAGGGTGACCTATGAGGCAGGTACAAGGGTATTTTACCGCCTTGGCGCATCTATCGAGCACGGTTATAAATACGGCACCAAGGTTCCGAAGGATTTTGCAAAATGGGCGAGAATTTGCGAGCATATTATCCGCCATTATAACGAGGGCTGGGCTGACGGCTTTGAGTACGGTATAGAGTATTGGGAGATCTGGAACGAGCCCGAGTGCGCCAACAGTCCCACAAACCACCCCTGCTGGCAGGGTACCGACGAAGAGTTTATCGAGCTTTACTGTGTTGCGGCAACCCACCTGAAAAAGTGCTTCCCGAATTTGAAGATAGGCGGTCCTGCCTTCGCCGCTCCTTGGCCTGACTGTCAGTTAAGAAACGATTTTCTTGACAGAGTTGTAAGGGAGAATATTCCCCTTGATTTTTATTCCTACCATTGTTACGGAAAGGAAATCCAGCACTTTGAAGAGGCAATCAAGGTTGCAAGAGAGGAGCTTGACAAGCGCGGACTTACAAATGTTACCACCAACCTTAACGAGTGGAACTATATAAGAGGCTGGAACGGAGAGGATTGGAAATACTCTTTGAGAAGCGAGCGTAGCTTAAAAGGCTCGTCGTTTATAGCGGCGGTTATGTCGGTGGCTCAGGCGTTGCCTCTTGATATGTTGATGTATTACGATGCCCGTCCCTGCGCAATGAACGGAATTTTTGCCCCTGAAACCTACGAGCCCCTTAAAGGCTATTACTCCTTCGTTATGTTTGATAATCTCGCGAAGCTCGGAAAATATGCCGAGTGCGATTATAGCAATAATGATATTTACGCCTGCGCGGCAACCGACGGCAGTGATGGCGCGGTTATGTTAACCTATTATAGCGATGACGATGAGTCCGAAAATAAAATGGTCGAGCTTAAAATCCGTGCAAACAAGCAAAGAAGCAAGGCAGAGGTATACATTCTCGATGAGGAAAACGATTTAAAGCTCGTGTCCTATCAGTACTTTACCACCGATGATTTCTCGCTTATCTTTGATATGAAAATACATAGCTCTGTTATGGTTAAAATTGTTTAAAAATAAAAGCCTCCGTTTACTCGGAGGCTTTTATAGTTGATTTGTTAGTTGAAATATTCGCTGACGAAATATATATCCTTTTTCGATATTTTAAATTCCTTACCGTCAAGATAGTCGAGGGCGGTCTTATTTTCCTTGTTAAACGAAAATCTTAGCTTGTAGGAATAAAGAGCCTGATATTTGTATCCGCGGGATCTATCGTTTTTGTTAACTCCGTATTTTCCGTCGCCAACGAGAGGATAGCCGATATGTGCCATATGAGCGCGGATTTGGTGAGTCCTTCCTGTAAGAAGCTCAACCTCAATAAGCGCCGAGTCTGCCTTTTTCGCAACAACCTTGTATTTTGTGATAATTTCCTTAGCGCCCCTTGGCGGATTTTTATCGTAAACTCTGACCTGATTGTTCTTTTCGTCCTTTAAGAGGTAGCCCTTTATCGTAGCGGACTCGGGCTTAGGAATTCCGTGCACTGCGGCAAGATAAAACTTGTCAATCTCGCGGAATTTTATCTTCTCGTTCATAACGCGAAGAGCCTCTGCGTTTTTTGCCGCAATAACGATACCGCCCGTGTTTCTGTCAATTCTGTTGCAAAGGGCAGGGGCAAAGGACTGCTCACTGTCGGGGTCATACTCGCCCTTCGTGTAAAGATAGGCTTGAATATGAGTTATCAGTGTGTTGGTAGAGCCGTTTTCGTCCTCGTGCACCGAGACACCCGGGCGTTTATTTAACAGCATTATATTCTCGTCCTCGAAGATGATGTCAAGGTGAGGAGTTATGCTCTCAAAGGAGTGCTTCGTTACCTTTTTTTCAAAGAATTCTTCAGCAAGGAAGCATTGAATGGTGTCACCCTCGGAAAGTATCTGATTATTTTCGGCACGCTTTCTGTTGACCTTGATTTTTTTCATTCGGATAGATTTGTAAAGAAGGCTCATAGGAAGGTCGAGAGTCTTGGTAATAAATTTATCAAGTCTTTGACCCGCATCATTTTTGCCGATTTTAAGCTCGCGCATATTTTGCCTCCTTTAAAAAAATCTTACGACCAATTATACAATAAAAAACTGATTTTTTCAAGTACAAATTCAATAAAAGTAATTTTTCTTGTAAAAAAGAACGATTTTTGAGCTTTTTGACAAAATATTATTCTATTTTCCCTTGAAAAATCACTTTTTTTTATTTATAATATATATGGTTGAAAATAAAATCCAAAAGGAGCATTAATTAATATGAAAAATCCCGAACTCGTGATACTCGCCGCAGGTATGGGCAGCCGTTACGGAGGACTTAAGCAGATTGATAAGATTGACGATTACGGTCACATCATTATCGACTACTCTATCTATGATGCAATCAAGGCAGGCTTCCGCGACATCACCTTTATTATCAAGAAGGAAATTGAAAAGGATTTCCGCGAGGTTATGGACGCACATCTTGCAGGCAAGAATGTAAATGTTAAGTATGTTTACCAGGAGCTCTTCAAGCTTCCCGAGGGATATTCCATTCCCGAAGGCAGAGTAAAGCCTTGGGGCACCGCTCACGCAATTGCTTGCTGCAAGGGCATTGTTGAAGGACCCTTCGCGGTTATCAATGCTGATGACTACTACGGCGCTCACGCATTTGAGAAGATATACGATTTCCTCAAGAATACCAATGACGAGGGCAAGTGCCACTACGCAATGGTAGGCTACCGCATTAAGAATACCGTTACCGAACAGGGAACCGTTTCCAGAGGCGTTTGCACCTATGATAACGAGACCAACATGCTCACCTCTGTTGTTGAGCGTACCAAGATCGGCACCGAGGATGGCAAGATCTACTTCCTCGAGAATGACGAAAAGTTCGACCTCGACCCCGACACCCTTGTTTCTATGAACCTTTGGGGCTTCACTCCCTCTTACATAGACGAGTGCTGCGCTCGTATGGCAGCATTCCTTGACGAAAACGTTGAGAAAAATCCTATGAAGTGCGAGTACCTTCTCCCCACTCTCGTTGCTAACCTTATCGACGAAAACAAGGCAGACGTTAAGGTTATCGAGAACGAGGATAAGTGGTTCGGCGTAACCTATAAAGAGGATAAGGAAAAGGTCGTTGAAGCCTTCCGCGCCCTTATTGCTAACGGCACCTATCCCGCAGGTTTCTAATATAAAATGTTTTCAGGAACAAATCCTTTTTCGGGGTTTGTTCCTATTTTTATGCATTTTGGGAACAAAAACGTGCGAAACAACTTAATATTATAATGTACCTTATGAGATTGTATTTGCTTTAGGAGAATGCTATAAAAACTTCCTCTCAACAAAGTTTTTGCCAAGCTTTTTTCAAAAAGCTTTTTTTCCTTCTCTTTTTTACATCCTTGTTTTTATGTTTGCTCTTTTAACATTTGAATACATTCATTACAAACAGGTATTGCTTTTTCGGAATCAAGCTTTTTTTGACAAAGCTTGCATAAATTTTGGACAGGGGAAATATATATCGTGCCACATTCTTCTCTAAAAGAAACAGCAGCTCCCGCATAAAGATTATATTTTTTTCGCAAGCCGATTGGAATAACTATCCTACCTAGTGAATCTACTTTCTTATTCATTTTTTTGCCTCCGTTTTGCATTTAATATAATTGTTTTACAATTAGTATACTGTAAAACTTATGTCGAAAGTTGTCATATTATGAAAAAAATAAAAAATGCCTTCTTAATAGAAGGCATAGGATGGTAATGGCAAAATTATTGGTAAGTTTTTATCAGAGTTTCCAAAACATCCAGAACTCTTTCTCTACTTTCGACAGGTAGATTATCAAGCTCATCGGCTATTCGGGATGCTCTGATTTTGTATCCCGTATCAATAACATCGCAAAAGATGTCATCTGCGGTACAGCCGAGAATGTTTATGATATTAACAAGAAGCTCCGGTTTGATACCATACTTACCACATTCGAGTGCTGAAATATGGTTTGTTGAAAGTCCAAGCATTTCACCAAGCTTTTCTTGTGTTATTCCTTTTTGTTTTCTGTATTGCTGTATTCGTTTTCCCATACTTTTTTCAATCATACAACACCTCAAATATAAAGATTGTATAATTAGTATAATTGAAAAACAATTAGTTTGTAACCTTGCATAACATTTGCACTAATTGTAAAACGATTGATTTGGCGAAAATGATTTAATAAAATTAATCTTAAGCCCCCTCATTAAAGTTTTTGCCAAGCTTTTTTCAAAAAGCGTAAAAACCTTCGTAAAACAGAAACCTCCGCGGATTTTTCCGCGGAGGTTAAACTTTTATTATTTAAAATAATCTCCAAGATAAGCCTTGGTGTTATCAACCATCTCGTTAAAGAGGTCTCTTGCCTCTTCGTGGTCGATAGTAACGAGGGGATCGTTTACAAATGCCTTGAATGCAAGCTCAAGGTCGCGGTTTGCAACAGCCTCGATAACCATCTGCTGTGCCGCAACGATTCTGGAAATAAGACCGTAAAGCTCAACGGGAAGCTCGCCCGCCTCTACGGGAACAACGGAGTCATCTCTGAACACTGCGTTGGTCTCAACGATAGCGCCCATAGGAAGGTTGGGAATCTGACCCTTGTTGGGAAGGTTAACGTTGGTAACAAGGTCGCAAAGACCGAGAAGCGCTCTTATCTGCTTTACGCCGTCCTCGCCCGTTTCCTCAAGCTCAACGGGGAGCTTGCCGGTTCTGAGGTCCTCGCTCTTCTGAAGTCTTTCCTTGAGCTGTTCTTTTCTGAAATCAACGCTGGTAAGGTCGAAGCCCCATTTTTTTACAGTCTCGGGATTCTTGAGATACCACTTACCCTCGCAGAACTCAGCAAGGTGTCTGTCACCTGCCGCAGCAATGTAGCCGTATCTTCTGAAGAGGTCAAACTTAACCTTGTGAATACAGCCGAAAACGCTGTTAAGCCAGTTGTCGTCGTGTCCCTTGGAGTAACCTGATTCTGCATACTTGTCGCAGAATTCCTTGTAGAGAGGGAAGAGGTCGATGTTTCTGTACTTCGCCTCGGTAAGCCAGGTGAAGTGATTTATACCGGTAACATTTACCTTAATATCCTCTCTCTTTGCGCCGGGAATACCGTACTCCTCTTCGAGCATAGTTGCAAGAAGTTTTTGAGTACCGAATACCTCGTGACAGCAGCCGAAAGCCTTAATCTCGGGGAAAGTCTTGTAAAGCATGCCGGTGATAACGGTCATGGGGTTGGTGTAGTTAATAACCCAAGCCTTGGGGCAATATTCCTTGATAGCGTTTGCAATAACCTCGATCATAGGAAGGCAGCGAAGAGCTCTAACGATACCGCCGGGGCCGGAGGTGTCGCCAACAGCCTGGTAAATTCCGTACTTTTCGGGAGTATGAACATCACTGTGCATCTCGTCGAAGGTTGCAGGGAGAATAGAGATAACAACGAAGTCAGCGCCGGTAAGAGCCTCGCCGATATTGTGAACAGCCTTGTAATCCCAGTGGGACTTTGCGCCCTCGGCAGAATTGAACTTGTTACCGATAATCTCGTTGTGCTCAGCAGCCTCCTTGTCAATATCGTAAAGAGCAACCTGACCGCTAATGTCATCAGCAGCCGCAAGATCACTCATAAGACCCCACGCCCAGCCGCGAGAGCCGCCGCCGATATACGCGATCTTGAGATCTTCAACACCTTTGGTTGTGTACTTCATTTTTCTTTCCTCACTTATATGTATTTTTTAAATCAACTTAATCAGGGAGCAAATTCCTATAAGAATAATAAGAAATGCGAAATTGTATGCCGAAAATTTAAGGATGTAGCCAAGTGTGTGCTTCGGATCCTGCTTTGAATATTCCTTAAAGGTTATAAGGCTGGCAAGAGAGGCAATGAGCGTACCCGCGCCGCCGATGTTAACACCGAGAAGCAGCTCGCGGTAATTTTCGGTAAACTGCGAGAGCAGTATTGCAGAGGGAACGTTGCTTATTACCTGGCAGGAAAGGGCAGAGAAAACGAGAGTGTTCTTTTCAAGAAGATAAGAAAAGATTTCTCTTACCGCGTCAATTCGCGACATATTTCCGGCGAAAATAAAGAAGAAAACGAACGTAAGAAGCAGTCCGTAGTCAACCTGCAGAAGGGCAAGTCTGTCTAAGACAAGAATTGAAATGGGTATAACTATAAGTCCTATCCAGTAAGGGATAAACTTGAAAACGATAAGGATCGAAAAGGCGAACAAAATAAGATAAATCACCGTTCTCAAAACGGGAAGAGAGGCCGCCTTTTCCTCAATAACCAAAGGCTCCGCTTTAACAAAAACGAGACAACAAAGGGTTATAAGGATTATCGCGATGATAAAGGGCAGGAACATTATAGAAACAAATTCCCCGTCGGGAATATTGAATTTTGAATAAAGATAAAGGTTTTGCGGATTTCCGAACGGGGTGAGCATTCCGCCAAGGTTTGCCGCAATGTTTTGCATTATAAAGGTGAATGCAAGGTATTTTTCCTTACCCGTCGTGTGCAGAACAAAATAGCCCAAGGGAAGAAAGGTTAAAAGAGCCATATCGTTCGCTATCAGCATAGAGCCGATAAAGGTTATGTAAACCAGGGCTAAAATGGCAGACTTTGCCGTCCTGAATTTTCTAACGATAGCCTTAGCCAGGGTATAGAAAAATCTAATATTCCTTAAAGCGCAAACAACACAAAGAACACAGAAAAGGCAGGTCAGCGTCTTAAAATCAAAATAACCGAGATATTCTTTGTCGGGCGGAATAATAATCGATGTTACAACCGCCGCCAAAGCCGCGATAATAACAACCGCATTTGCCTTAGCAAAGCCTAAAATATTTTTCATATATATCTCCGTAATTATTTTACCACGCATTATTATACCATAAAAAATTAAAAAATCAATAGCTATTTTTAAAAATAGTTGACAATAGGAGCTTTTGATGATATAATTTAAACGAAATGAGGATAAGTGTGCATAAGCCCGGCTATTTTCGCCGCTACGCGCCCTCCTTGAAAAAACTGCAAACATAATGTAGCAAAAACGGTGAAGGTTTTGCGAAAAAACACTTTGTATCACCGTAAACAAAACTTTACACGAAAAAGGAAAATTTTGAAATAATGGATAAAAAAACGGGCAGAAACGAAAATTCGGCAACAAAATCTAAGGAGTGCAAGCTTTCGGCATTGAAGCAAAACAAACCCTTGTGCGCTACTTTAGCGGTGGCGGTAATGGTTGCAATTGTCATTTGCGCCTTGCTGATTGTAAATCTTTGCAAAAAGGATGATACCCCTGCCGACACATCTCCTATCTATCTTGAGGGAAGCTATTCCACAACGGTAGAGTCGGGAATGTTTGCCGCAGGCTCAACCTATACCTTTAATGCTGACGGAACCGGCGAGCGCACATACCTTAAAGGCGAGGAGCTCGTAACCGAGGCGTTTAGCTACACAATCACACCAAACGGCAGCGCAAAGACCTTGAAGCTCACCTTAACCGAGAGCGGAGCGGTAGAAGTACAAAAGTTTGATAAATATCTTTCCTCTGACGGGGTTGAAATCATTATGATTGGCGGAGACGATGAAGTTTGGGGTACAGAATACTTTAAAAAGTGATTTTTCGGGCGGTAGATTTTTCTGCCGTCCGCTTTTATTTATATTTTTTGCGTAAAATTATAAAAAAGTGTTGATTTTATCAAAATAAAATGTTATAATCTATTAGTATTATAATTGTGCCCGAATGAAAAAAATGATTTTTGTCCCTTTGGGCGGTTAGGAGGTTGATATGAAAAAAGGCTTTTTCGGTGTAAGAATAGTGTACACTTTTGTTCTTGCGCTTGTTTTCTTCCTTTTGTGCTCTGTGGGCGCTTTCGCCTCCGAGGCAGAAGAGCCTATTGTTTCCTTTGATTATTCTCCTGACGCGGTTATAGGAACGGTTTACTTTGTTTTCGGCTTCATTATCCTGCTTATTTTAGCGCTTATCTTCCTTCTTCGTCATTTCTCCGACTCTAAAAAGAGGGTGAGAAGGCTTTCGAAGATTGCAAGTGACGATACAATATTCCTTTACGATGACCTTGATGAGGCAAAGTGGAAGGACGATGCAGACCTTTCCGACAAGCCCCGTGACATTGTTCTTGATGACGATTATTCAAAGTCCGCATCCAAAAAGGGCGCAGGTACATCCGACCCCATAGACACTATGCCCACAGACACCGAGCCCCATGGTCCTACTCCCGAGCGCGACATGCCGGGCTACGACCCCCGGGCGGCTGAAAACAAAGACGAGCTTGAGCCCGTTTCCCTCTACGGCCCTACCGGTGCAAGGGAGGCTTATCCCCGCAGTGCCGAGGCAGATAAGAGAGCCGGCGCACCCGCACAGCCTATGTATCAGCCGGCACCCCCCGCTGTTCCTTACGAGGAAGCTCAGCCGGTTGTTTATACTCTTGACGGTGATGTTGAAATTGTAATGCGCGGTATTGATGATACCGATGCTCCTAAACAGACTTCCTTTGTTGCGGTTAATAATTATGCTAAGGCGCCCGCCTATGCGCCCGAGATTTCTCAGGCTGAAGCCGAGGTGGATGCTCCCGCAAGGGTAAGAGCCTACCGCCGCCGCGGAAAGGTGCCCGGCCTTGTTACCGGAACCGAGCCCGGTGCTGTGGCATCGCGCAGAGCCTATCGCCTTGTTCCCTCTGTCTCCGAGGGTGAGTTTGAGGGTGCCGAGGGCGCGGTTATGCCTCGAATGAACTTCAGACACATGAGCGTGTTCCCGAATGGTAATCCCTTCTATTCTTCCGAGAATGCGGTTGAGCAAACTGCTCAGAGCGAGGATATTACCGTTAAGCTTTCGGGTATTAACGAAGCTCCCAAGGCTCCCGAGAGTGAAGCAGTGTTTGAAGCTCCTATATTTGATACCGGCGCGCCCGATACAACAAAGGCAAGCGGAATTACCGCAAACGATATTATCGTAAGACTCGTTCCTAAGGATGAGCCTGAGGTAGAGGAGCAGGAGCAGTCGCTCTCTCTTAATCAGGTGCTTGACGAAATGGAAGAGGCTGAGGCGGTTACCGAGCTTGAGACCGTAGCATCTCCCGTTAGGGAAGAGGAGCTTGTGTTCCTTGGCGGAGGTCAGCTCTCCGAGGTTGATATTGACACCGACGAGATATTTGATAACGAAGAGGGCGAGGCAAGAATGTTCATTAACGGTAAATACACCACCGTTAAGTATAAGACCTCCTTCCTTTCAAGGTTTATTCAGGCAGAAGAGCAGACTCAGGATTACTATTCCGTTATTAAAAACGTGCTTCTTTCCTATGGCGTTCAACCCAGCCTCAGCTGGACTTGTGAGAGCTTCAGCTCGGCAGATAAGGTTTGCGCTAAGATAAATATTGAGTCAAATACGGTTATGCTTTATCTTGCACTTGACCCCGAAAGATACCGTAATTACAAATACCACTATACATACGCAGCGTACAAATACTCCGCGAATAAGTACAATAAGTATAAGTACAAGGATAATAAGGTGCCTCTTCTTATTAAGGTTAAGGGGGAGCGCGCGCTGAAATATGCTCTTGAGCTTATAGTTGCACTTATGGATAACCTTTCGCTTACCGCGGGAGTAATGCCCGATGTTGATTACCGCCGTCCTTACGAAACCATAGGCTCGCTTGTTGACCGCGGTTTGATAAAGCTTATGCACTCGGATGCAGACGCGCCGCAAGAGACCGATGAGGCTCTTAAAGGTGCGGTAGAGGCTATCGCTTCAACCCTTGACGGCTCCGAAACTGCAATTGCTGAAAGCTCTGAGGAAGTTGTTTTCGACTTTTCCGATGATGCATCGGCAAAAGACGGCAATGCAGAGTAAAAATAAAATTAAAAATGAAAAGACTAGCTTTTGGTGAGTTACCTTGGCTAGTCTTTTTTGTTTATACTGTTTTTGTGAATTTGATTTTGATTTCGCGAAGCTCGTTGCGCCTTAATGAAGTAAGGTCAAAATATTCGTAGACCTTAGTGAAGCTGTCCTCGCTGAAAATTGCTTCAATATCCTCGGCAGGGACTTCGAAATACCTTAAAATCTTTTTAACAGGCCCTCTTGTGCCTCTCATTCTTTCTCTGAAAAGATTGACCTCAATGTTGGTATAATCCTCGTCAACTGCCCAGTCGAGCATCGGCGGTTTTTCATCATAGCCGAACAATTCAACCTTGGTCTTGCGGTGCTTTGCAACCGATAAAACAAGGGTTTTTCCCTCGGTAATCAAAGCCTTTTCTCTTGAGGAATAAGGACCTATTGACATTACTGCATCATAGGAGAGGACAATAACGCGGAAAAGATAAACGAAGATGAATATTATTATTGCCGAAAGACCAAAAATCAGCGGATAGAGCTTGAATGTGCTCTCGGTTGTTGCGTTGTATTTTATCGAAAGATACAAAAGATAAATTATCGGAAGCTCGGTAAGATACATAGGGAGAGAAGTGCAAAGAAGTGAAATTTTTTTCATTTTAAAACTCCGTTTTTTCTATACTCTCAGATAGTCTTTTCATAAGAGATTTTGTTTTTTCTCTGTCAACCTTGATTAGCCTTCTGTCATAGGTAATAAGTCCGTTGGTTTCGTCCTCGATGTCGGAAACCTGGGTATAAACCAGGGCAGAAATGCCTTTCGGGATAAGAGGAAGAATTTCGTTTTCGTAAAGAGATAAGAAGCCTCTCTCAAAATCCTCTATCTTTTCATAGAGCTTGTAGCCGTAGTTATCCTCGGTTGAGAGGTGACCCTTTACTCTGTGGGAGTAACCGCCGAATTCGCTGATAACGATAGGTCTGTCGGAGAGCTTCCCGAGCTTTACAGCTTTAAAGTAAACATGGCGGGAGTCAACATCGCTCTTCTTTTGAACAAACCAGCCCGAGGTGGCGTCAATTATCTTGTCAGGGGCGCATTCCTTTGCAATTTCGTACACCTTGTCGGCGCAGAACTGTCCCCACCCCTCGTTAAAGACGGTGTAATAAAGCACAGAGGGGAATTTTTCGGTGTGCTCTATGGTAGCCTTCATTTCTCTTATGAAAATTTCTCTCGACTCTCGGCTTTTGTGCCTTATGGTGTCGGGCAATTTTTTTAAGCCGACAGTAGGCAGGGCGGTGTCGAGAATAAATGAGTAGCCGGAATTGTTTACCATATCCTGGAATACCGCAATTCCGAGAGTGTCGCAAAGATAGTAAAATATCTCAGGCTCAACCTTAATGTGCTTTCTCAGCATATTAAAGCCGAGGGATTTTGCCAAAAGAATATCCTCCTTAAAGCCGTCTTTTGTTGCAGGGAGGAAAAGACCGTCGGGGAAATAGCCCTGGTCGAGAAGTCCGTTAAAGAGATAGGGCTTTCCGTTAAGGCAAAGCCTTGGAATTCCGTTTACATTTTCAGCGCTTATTTTTCGAAGAGCAAAGTAGGAAGAAACCTTATCCTCTCCGGACTCCAGGGTAAATCTGTAAATATAAGGGTCCTCGGGACTCCAAAGCCTCTTCTTTTCGGGCGAAAGTATCAGCTCCTCGCCCTCAAATTCAAATACCTCGCCGCTCTCCTCAAGAACGAGCCTTTTTGCCTTTTCACCGCCAAAAACTGTGATTTTTGCAGTTTCGCAGTCGGTTTTTACGCAAAGACCGCTTATATATTTGTCGCAAACGCTCTCAAGCCACACCGTTTGCCAAATTCCGCTGACGGGAGTGTACCACATTCCACCGCGTTTTTTCGTCTGCTTGCCGTAAGGGTATTTTTTATCAATACCGTCGCGCACGGTTACGGTAAGCGCGTTGCTTTCTGCTAAAAGCTCGGTGATGTCGAAAGAAAAGGGAAGATAACCGCCCTCGTGGGTGCCAACCTCCTTGCCGTTAAGCGCAACTGTGCAAATAGTGTCAACCGCACCGAAGTGAAGAAGCACCCGACCTTTAACAAATCCCTCGGGCAGGCAAAATTCCTTTTTATAATGCATAAGCGCGCCCCGGCTAATCTCCTTACAATAACCCGAAAGGCGCGACTCGGGAGGGAAAGGCACAAGTATTTTATTCGTATATTCTTTCGGCTCGGCATCTTCCGTTACCTCAAAATCCCACTGCCCGTTAAGGCAAAAATAAGAGTCGCGCACAAGGCTCGGCCTTGGATATTCGCTCCAAGGGAGCGAGGGGTCCATTTTTTCCTCGTAGGGGGTGGATAGGTGCTTTATCTGTTTTTTCATAAAATCTCCTGAGAGGATTGTTTCTTCCTTATATTTTAACACTAATTTTAAAAAAATACAACACCTTTGTGCTAAAAAGATGTGAACTGTGTGCCGTTTATAAAGAATAAACAAAATAAAGCGAAAAAATTCTACTTTATTTTCACCAATAAATCGGCGCACCGACTTGCATTATTGAAATTTGTGTGGTAAAATATATATTATAAAAATTTTACAAATATTTTGGCAATTCGATATACAAAGGGGTGATAAAATGTTTTCAATGGGTTTTGATAACGACAAATATCTCAAGCTTCAGTCGCAAAAAATAAAAGAGCGTATTTCGCTTTTCGGCGAAAGACTATATCTTGAGTTTGGCGGTAAGCTTTTTGATGATTTCCATGCGTCTCCCGTTCTTCCGGGCTTTGCTCCTGACAGTAAGATAAAAATGCTTATCGAGCTTAAAGAGGAGGCCGAAATAATCATATCCATAAACTCGGAGGATATTGAGAAAAATAAGGTCAGAGGTGACCTTGGTATAACCTACGACCTTGATGTGCTTCGTCTTATCGACGCATTCCGCGGTTACGGTCTCTATGTTGGCTCTGTTGTTATGACAAGATATAGGTCAACTCCTACCGCAGATGCGTTTAAGCAAAAGCTTGAAAAGCTCGGAATAAAGGTTTATAAGCATTATGCTATAAACGGCTATCCTCATAACATACCGCTTATTCTTTCCGAGGATGGCTTTGGAAAGAACGAGTATGCCGAGGCAACCCGCTCTATCGTGGTTGTAACGGCACCGGGACCCGGCTCGGGAAAAATGGCAACCTGCCTTTCGCAGATATACCACGAGAGCAAAATGGGAAGAAAATCGGGATATGCAAAGTTTGAGACCTTCCCCATTTGGAACATTCCCTTAAACCACCCGGTAAATCTTGCATACGAGGCAGCAACCGCCGACCTTAACGATGTAAATATGATAGACCCCTTCCACCTTGAGTCCTATGGTGAGACTGCGGTAAACTATAACCGCGATGTTGAGGTATTTCCCGTTCTCCGTGCAATGCTTGAGGGAATTCTCGGCGAGTGCCCCTACAAGTCTCCCACCGATATGGGCGTAAATATGGCAGGATTCTGTATTTACGATGATAACGCCGTTTGCGCCGCCGCAAAGCAGGAAATAGTAAGGCGCCATTATAACGCCCTTTGCAATCTTCGTAAGGGCAACGGCAACGAGGTGGAGATACAGAAAATCGAGCTCCTTATGCAAAAGCTCAGGTGCGTTCCTCAGCTTGAGCGCAGATGTGTTCTCCCCGCGCTTAACAAGTCGGACGAAACCGGCGCTCCCGCAGTTGCAATAGAGCTTAATGACGGCAGGGTAGTAACGGGCAAGACCTCGGCTCTCCTCGGTGCATCCAGCGCAGCTCTTCTCAACGCGCTTAAAGCTATTGCCGAGATCGACGATGACGTAGAGGTAATTTCTCCCGAAATTCTTGAGCCGATACAGAAGCTCAAGACCGAAAACCTCGGCAACCATAACCCCAGGCTTCATACCGACGAGGTGCTTATTGCACTTTCTATCTCGGCGGTAAATAACCCCGATTCTCAAAAGGCGTTTGAGGCAATTCCTAAGCTCAGATACGCCGAGGTGCACTCTACCGTAATTCTTTCTCAGGTAGACTCCTCAACATTCAGAAAGCTTGGAGTAAACCTTTCCTGCGAACCTAAGTATCAAACCAAAAAGCTCTATCACAACTAAGGAGAAAAATATGACCTTTGATAAAAATCACGCCATACTCTTCGTCCTTGTAGCTGTTTTAATATGCGTTGTGCTTGCACAGTCGGTGTATTTTCTTGTTAAAGCTATGCGCAGGGCAAAGGCTATCGGTATGAGCAGAAAGATAGTTCGTAAAACTATCCGCTCTTCTGCAATTTTTACTATCGCACCCGCTATTGCTATCGTAATTACCGTTATCGGTCTTTCCCAGTCTTTGGGAATTGCTCTTCCTTGGCTCAGGCTCTCGGTTGTAGGCTCTCTTTCCTACGAAACAATTGCTGCATCAAACGCCGCAAGCGGTATGGATACATCTCTTTCTGCGCTCACCGGCGGAATTACCGCCTCCCAGTATGTTACCATAGCAGCGGTAATGACCGTTTCTATCCTTGTTGGTATTTGGCTTGTCCCCCTTATTGCAAAGAAATATCAAAAGGGACTTGTAAAGTTTGAAAATAAGGATAAAAAGTGGTCGGATATTCTTCAAAACTCGCTCTTTATCGGTATGATTTCTGCCTTTGTGGGCTATGTTTTCTGCGATGTGAGCCGTCTTTGGAGCGTTGATGCAAGATTTCCTACAGAGACTAACGAGTTTGGCGAAAAGGAAATCGTTGAATATTCACAGACATCGGGCCTTGTTCCTGTTTTCGTAATGCTTACCAGCGCGCTTCTTATGTGCCTTTGCGGTATTCTTATTAAGAAGCTCGGCTGGAAGTGGCTTAACGATTACGCTCTGCCGATTTGCATGATAATCGGAATGGCTGTTGCTATTCCGCTGACTCTTTTGTTTGGAGGTAAGGTAGGGTGAAAAATAAAAAACAGCTTTCTTATATGGACTCTGTCCACCGCGACGGAACAATATGGAATTTAACTATAATGGCGCTCCTTATTGCCTTTCCCGTTGCCGTTTGCATTATTTTCAGCACTCTTCCCGATTGGGCAGGCTTTATTGAAGGAATTTTTACTACGGCTCCTATGTATTGGGCGGTTGGCGTTGTTGAGGTTATAACCTTTATACCTATGCTCGGTGCGGGAGGCTCTTATCTTTCCTTCGTTACCGGCAATATCTCTAACCTGAAGCTCCCTTGTGCTATAAACGCTCTTGAGAATGCTAACGTTGACGTTAAAACGGAGGAGGGCGAAATCGTTTCTACGATAGCTATCGCAGTCTCCTCTATCGTAACCACCATTATTCTTATTATAGGCGTAATCCTTATAGTACCCCTTGAGCCTATTCTTGCAAGGCCCGAGCTTGACCCCGCCTTTGACCAGCTTCTCCCTGCGCTCTTCGGCGCTCTCGGTGTTGCCCTTGTTTCAAAGAATTGGAAGATTGCGGTAGCTCCGGTTGCGCTTATGCTTCTTCTGTTTATTTTCGTTCCCGCTCTCGATTCTTCGACGGTAGGAATTATGGTTCCCGTCGGAGTCATCTTTACCATCCTCGTATCAAGAATAATGTATAAAAAGGGAATTATCTGATTTGTGCTGAAAGGAAAAAGTTATGGGATTTTTAATTGCCGGAATTTCCGTTCTTGCTTTGATCATCGCGCTTCTTTTGGTGCTTGTTATCCGCGCATCTCTCTTCCGCCCGAAACCCGCAGAGCCTAAAAAGGTTTCTGCCGTTCTCGTTAACAGCGAAAAGGCGGTAAGTGACCTTGCCGAAATGATAAAATGCAAAACTATATCCTCCGACCGCAAGGAAACAGAGGACGAAGCCGAGTTTGAAAGGTTTGAGGCTCTTCTGCCTAAGCTTTTCCCCGGAGTTTATGCTAAATGCTCTCTTGAGAAGCCCTCAAACCGCTCGCTCCTCTTTAAGTGGGAGGGCAAAAATCACTCGTCGCCCACCGTTCTTATGGCGCATTACGATGTTGTAAGCGTTGTTGAAGAGGATTGGGAAAAGCCTCCCTTTGGGGGTGTTTGCGAAAACGGCGTTCTTTGGGGCAGAGGAACTCTTGATACCAAGGGCAGTCTTAACGGCGTTCTTCAAGCCGCCGAGCTTCTTATCGGCGAGGGCTTTTTTCCGGAAAACGATATTTATTTCGCTTTCGCTGGTGATGAGGAGGTCAACGGCTACGGAGCGATCTCTATCGTGGACCTCTTTGAAAAACGCGGTATAACCCCCGGTCTTGTTCTTGACGAGGGCGGCGCGGTTGTTGAAAACGTATTTCCCGGTGTTTCTTCGCCCTGCGCACTTATCGGCATTGCGGAAAAGGGGCTTGTTAACATTGAGTATTCTATCAAGGGTGGCGGCGGTCACGCCTCCTCTCCCGCGGCACACACACCGGTCGGTAAGCTTTCCGCAGCCTGCGTTAAGGTTGAAAATTCTCCCTTTAAGTTCGGTATTTCAAAGCCTGCGCTTGCGCTCTTTGACACCGTTGGCAGACACTCAACCTTCCTTTACCGTCTTATTTTTGCAAATCTTTGGCTCTTCAGCCCCGTCCTTAATCTTATAACCAAGAAATCGGGCGGTGAGCTTAACGCCCTTGTCCGTACCTCGACCGCCTTTACCCAAATGGAAGGCTCAAAGGGTATGAATGTTATTCCCCCGTATGCGAGAATGGTTTCTAACCACCGAATCAAGGAGGGCGAAACTCCCGAGACGGTTGCCGCTCGCATAAGAAAGATAATCGATGACCCTGATATAAACGTTCGTATAATTGACGGAGCAATGGCGCCCTCGGTTATCTCGGATACAAGCTGTGAGGCGTGGGAAAGAGTAAAGGCTGTGGTAGGTGACACCTGGCAGGATGCTATCGTTTCTCCCTATCTTATGCTTGCTTGCTCCGACTCCCGTCACTGGGGCAGAATTTCCGATAAGGTCTACCGCTTCTCGCCTATGGCGCTATCAAAGGAAGAGCGCGGAACGATCCACGGAAACAACGAGCGCATTCCCTTCGCAACCGTTGCAAAAACTGTGGAGTTTTATGTAAGACTTATTAAAATATCATAAATATTAAAGGCAGAGGCTAAAAAATCTCTGCCTTTTTTGCGCTCTTTTTATGTATTCAATAAGTAAATTGAAATATTGAGGTATCCTGCAAAAGCCACCCAAAGTGCATAAGGAATTTGTAAATAAGCGGCAACAGGCTCGATCTTCCTATATTCCAAAATCGTTTTAACGATAAAGTATAAAAGTAAAATAAGCCATAAAAACGCAAGCAGAAAGGCGTTTGCATTAAAGAAAATAATACTCCAAGCAAAGTTCAAAACAAGGGTTATCGCATAGGTTGAAAGCGCTCCTCTTACCGCAAGTGTATCCGTTATTCGTCTTTTATAAATAAGAGCTGCGCCTATTCCCATAAGTGTGTAAAGAAGTGTCCACACGATAGGAAAAAGCCAGGAGGGCGGAGCAATGTTCGGTACGATAAGATTGTCGTAAATATCCATATTGTCCTTTGTAATAGCGGCAGACAAAACACCGACTCCCAGCGCAACCGCCACCGAAATAATAAATAATCTTAAATTAGGCTTGATTTTTTCCCACATTTCTTTCTCTCCTTTTTTATTATAAGCTATGCGTTCGTGTCCGAAAATATTCCGTTGGTTTCGTTTTTTTAACCGATTAGCAAAAGCTTATTGAAAAAGATTTTTTTCTTTGATAAAATACAAGCATAAAACAGTCAGGAGGGAAATATGAAAAATTCCATTGAAATTATCGGGTTAACAAAGCGCTTCGGCGAGCTTTTGGCGCTTGATAATCTGAGCTTTGAGGTGGGCGAGGGTGAGCTTTTCGCCTTTCTCGGCGCAAACGGAGCAGGAAAGTCAACAACGATAAATATTATGTGCGCCCAGCTTGAAAAAAACGGGGGCAGGGTTATTATCGACGGACTTGACATAGATCTTGAAAACGAAAAAATAAAGGGCAGGCTCGGTGTTGTTTTCCAAGGGTCGGTCCTTGACTCGGCGCTTTCTGTTTATGATAATCTAAAAAGCCGCGCCGCCCTTTACGGCATAGTTGGTGCAGAATTTAAAGGCAGACTTTTTGAGCTTTCGCAAATGCTTGATTTTTCAACACTTCTTCGCCGTCAGGTAGGAAAGCTTTCGGGCGGTCAGCGCCGTAGAATAGACCTTGCAAGAGCGCTAATCCATAAGCCGAAAATATTAATTCTTGACGAGCCGACAACGGGTCTTGACCCTCAAAGCAGAAGAACTATATGGCAGGTTATATCAAGGCTTAGAAGGGAAGAAAATATGACTGTTCTTCTCACAACTCATTATATGGAGGAGGCAGCCGACGCTGACAACGTAATAATAATCGACAGCGGAAAAATCGTTGCCAAGGGTACACCCGCCGAGCTTAAAAGCTCCTTTGCCCGCGATTTTATAACCCTTTACGGTATAGACGAGGCGAGCGCAGGACTTCTTTCTCCCGATTACGAAAAAATCGGAGGTGCTTACCGCATTCCGCTCTCATCAACAAGGGAGGCGGTAGACCTTATTTTGAAGCACCCCGAACTCTTTGACGATTTCGAAGTAACAAAGGGAAAAATGGACGATGTTTTTCTTACCATAACAGGCAAAAAGCTAAAGGAGGAAGAGTAAATATGCAAATAACGCTGACTTTGATAAACAGAAATATAAAGCTCTTTTTTAGAGATAAGGGGCTTTTCTTCACCTCGCTTATAACACCCGTAATACTTCTTGTTTTGTATATTGCCTTTCTTGGCGGGGTGTACAGAGACAGCTTTGTAAGTGCTATGCCGATAATAGCCGACCTTCCCGAGACAATTCTTGAGGGACTTGTAGGCGCACAGCTTGTTTCCTCGCTTATTTCGGTTTCGTGTATAACCGTTTCCTTTTGCTCAAACTTCCTTATGGTGCAGGATAAGGCAAACGGAACACTAAAGGACCTTCGCATAACTCCAACAAGCCAAAGGAGACTTTGCTTCTGTTACTATCTTGCAAGCCTTATAAGCAGCTTTATGGTAATATTCTTTGCACTTGCGCTTTGCTTTATTTATCTTGCCATTATCGGATGGTATATGTCCTTTGCAGATGTGTTGCTGACCGTTTTTGATGCGGTGCTTCTTGTGCTTTTCGGCACAGCACTCTCCTCGGTAATTAACCATTTTCTCTCGTCGCAAGGGCAAATTTCTGCCGTTGGCTCCATAGTCAGCTCCTGCTACGGCTTTATCTGCGGAGCATATATGCCGTTGTCTCAATTCGGTGAAGGACTTCGCGGAGCGTTATCCTTCTTCCCCGGAATTTACGGAACGTCGCTTCTGCGCAACCACACGATGGGCGGTGTGCTTTCCGAAATGAGCGCCGAGGGAATTTCAACGGATGCGATAGAAATTCTTCGAGACTCCGTCGATTGCAATGTTTATTTCTTTGGAAGTAAAGTTTCCGAGCCGATAATGTACCTTGTGCTTTTTGGTAGTGTGCTGATGTTTCTGGGAATCTATGTAGTGATGACTCTTCCGAGGGGGAGGGGAAAAAGAGCGGTGAAGTTGGGTAGCAGTAGTAAGTGAACGTAGGGGAAACGGGACTGTTGAACAGCAGACGGTGTATTGAAACAACGCCCGTCTGCGAAGCTCCGTTTAATGTGGTTGTGTAAGTTTTATGGTTTGAATGGGGGCAGGTGACGGGACTGTTGAACAGCAGACGGTTTTGGGGGACAAAGCCCGTCTGCCCGAGTTTTCGCCTTTTCGCCGTAGGTTATGGCGAAACTTTGCTAACGCAAAGGCGGTGAAAACATCGCCTCGCTCTTGGGCATTTGTTGATGCAGGGCGTGTGCCGCTCGGACGGGTTCTGCGTCACCCTTTCCGCACCGAATAAAACAAAAAGACAGAATCTTTCGATTCTGTCTTTTGTTGGTGCGGGAAACGGGACTTGAACCCGTACATCAAAGATACACGCCCCTCAAACGTGCGCGTCTGCCGATTCCGCCACTCCCGCGAACGATAGATATTATACACTAAAACTTTTCATTTGTCAATAGGTTTTTAAGAAAAAAATAAAAAAATTTATAAAAAATAAAATTAACCTAAAAATGCCTCGGTTTTTGTAAAAATGATTGACAAATCGGCTGTTTTACTATATAATTATTATGTATAAAAATGTGCGCGCGAGGGGAGGGCGGATTTATGGTCAAGTTTAAAGTAAGGCTTGCAGACATCGTTATAGGGATAGAGTGCCTTTACGAGTCAACAAAGCGCTTCTGCTGTGAGTATATTACCGATGCCGAGTGTGAGGCTTTTTCGGTAAACGTTACGCAGGGGGATATTGACGCCGAGCGTGAAAAGTCCGACCGCGAGCGCGAGCTTGAGGGGCTTCCGCCTTTTACTCCATCCGACCCCTATCTTGAAACCCTTGCTCTTTACCGCAAGATTGCCGATAATCTTATAGATTATGATGTTATTTTGTTCCACGGATCCTCTCTTGCTATGGACGGGCAGGGATATATCTTTACCGCGAAAAGCGGCACCGGCAAGTCCACCCATACTAATCTTTGGCGCCGCGCCTTTGGCGAAAGGGTCGTTATGGTAAACGACGACAAGCCGCTGATAAAGGTTACGGACGGCGGTGCGACAGTTTACGGAACACCCTGGTGCGGAAAGCATAATATCGGCACTAACACATCGGCTTCTCTTTATGCAATAATTTCCTTGGAACGCGGGGCGGAAAACAAAATTGCTCCTTCGGACGTTCGCTGCGCTTTCCCGAAGCTTCTTCGCCAAACCTACCGAACAAAAAATCCCGCAAGGCTTCAAAGGACTCTGATGCTTCTTGACAAAATGTCAAAGCAGGTAAAGGTTTTTGACCTTGAGTGTAATATGAATCCCGATGCGGCAACTATTGCCTACGAGGGTATGAAAGGAAACTGAAAAATGAAATTAAAAAACGAATTTATAACTCACACCTCCGGTGATGAGCAGCTTATGATTTCCGCAGGCGGCAGCTTTAACGGAATGGTAAGAAGCAACAAGACCGCGGCTTTTATCATCGACCTTCTCAAGGAAGAAACAACCAAGGAGAAAATTGTTGCCGCAATGCTTGAGCGCTATGACGCAGAGGAGCAGGTAATTTCCGCAGACGTTGATAAGGTTATCGATGCTCTTCGCAGTATCGGAGCGATAGATGAGTGATTTTTCTACCTACGAGGAGGAGCTTCAAAAGCACGGTAAAATAATTCACACCAATGTCGGTGTGAGTATGATGCCTCTTCTTCGCCAGCATAGGGACGTTATGATAATCGAGCGCCCCGAGGGCAGGCTGAAAAAGTACGATTGCCCCTTGTATAAGACGCCGAGCGGTAAGTATATTCTTCATCGCATAATAAAGGTTAGAGAAAATGATTATGTAATTTGCGGTGACAACTGCGTAACCTTTGAGCGCGGTGTAACCGATAAGCATATAATCGGTGTTCTTACGGGCGTAATACGCAACGGCAAGACAATAACAATGGATAACCGTCTTTACAAGCTCTATTATCACCTTTGGTGCGACTTTATTTATATAAGGATAGGAATTCTGCACACGATCCGCTTCGTAAAGCGGATTTTAAATCTACCCCGCCGATTTTTCCGCTTGTTAAAAAGAACGTTTAAAAGGACGCATTGATAATGCAAACCGAAAATAACAATTTTTCTTACAACGCTTTAATATACCTGATTGCATGTTATCTTAACGGCAAAAAGGCAGAGAAGGAGCTTCTTTCTCACCTTGAAATCGGCAGTGTCTATTTCTCTGCCGTAAGTCATAGCCTTATTGCTATTGCCGCTGCGGCTCTTGAGAATGCGGGAGTTGTTTCAGCCCGCGCCTCGGATATGAAAAACAACTCAATCAGGAAAAATATGCTTTTTGATGCCGAAAGAGGTGCAATACTTGCCGAATTCGAGAAAAAAGGCATAAAATATATGCCCTTGAAGGGTGTAATTCTCAAAGACCTCTATCCCGAGGTTGGTATGCGCCAGATGGCGGATAACGATATTCTCTTTGACGAGCGCTTCCGCGAGACGGTGCGTGACATCTTTGTTGAGAGGGGATATGAGGTTGAGCATTACGAAAAGGGTAACCACGATGTTTATATGAAAGCGCCCCTCTTTAATTTCGAAATGCACGTTTCTCTCTTCGCTAAGAAGAAAATGGATGTTTTGTACGAATATTATAAGGATGCGCTTTCTATTGCCAAGTGTGACCCCGAAAATGAGCTTTCGTATAATTTTTCCGACGAGGATTATTATGTTTACCTGAAGGCGCACGAATATAAGCACTATGCTAACAATGGCACTGGAATAAGGTCGCTTGTTGACATATTCGTTTTCCTTAAAGCAAAGGGCGACAGCCTTGATTTTGACTATGTAAAGGCAGAGTGCGAAAAGCTGGGATTTGGCGAGTATGAAGAGCTCACCCGCGAGCTTGCCTTTAAGATTTTTGATCCCGATTTTGCAAAACAAATGGTTATAGCGGACAGAGAGGGCGCACCCTCTCCCTTGACCGAGGACGAGCTTGACCTTCTTCTCTGCTTTACCGATTCCGCAACCTACGGAACAAGGGAAACCTTAATAAGAAACCGTATTGAAAGGGAAAGAAAAAAGCGCAAAACTTCGGTAAGATTTGCAAAGTTTGTTTGCGTGCTTAAAGTTGTATTCCCCAATCGCGACCATTTCAGAATCAGGTATCCCAGGGCGTCAAAATGTGTTCTTTTGATTCCTTTTCTTTGGGTCTTGCGCGGTTTTACCGTAATGATAAAGCGCCCCAAGAATACTATAAGGATGATAACCGAGGTCACAAGCTCGAAAAAACGCAAATAACCTTTTAAAATATCAGCCCTGCAAAACACATCATATATAATTTAAGGCGAAGGAGAAAAAACTCCTTCGCCTTTTTTCTTTTTTAAAGTGTAAGATCGTTTTTGGAAATGTTCATCGACTTAAACAGTGCGCACACCGCTTTTTCCTCGGTTTCTGCCTGTTTTTTGGCAATTACGTTGCCCAAATCGTCAAAGAGCTCTGCAGAATATCGGTTTTCGCACATTTCGGTTTTAACACCGTATTTTCTAACCTCGGCAAGAATAGCCGTCATATCTCCCGAAAGACTGAAATCGAGTCCCGCAGGGATAAAATAGCTGTCACCCGCCGTTAAAGCCACATCGTTAATAAAGCCGCATCCCGCAGTAACCGTAACGCACCTAAAGGTTGCCTTGTCAGCAGGGAACTCTCGCGCATCGCCGGTAAGAGCAAGCCTTCTTGCGGTGAAATATTTGCTAATGCCCAAAAGCTCGCCTTTCTTTGCCTCTGCCTCGTATTTTGAAAGGTTAAGCACCTTCAGCGCCTTTTCAACATGAAGCTCGCGGGGATTTCCATTTTTATCTCGGCGGTCGTAGTCATAAACTCGGTATGTAAGATTGCTGTTTTGCTGAATTTCGTAAATCAAACAACCGGTGCCTATCGCGTGAATTGTGCCCGAGGGAATAAAGTAACAGTCGCCCGCCTTAACGGGGAAAAAGTTCATAAGAGAGAGCAGGGTGTTGTTCTTTATCGCAAGACTAAGCTCCTCGGGGGTAATCTCTTCCTTGAAACCAAGGTAAATTCCCGCACCCTCGTCTGCTTCAACAATATACCACATCTCGGTCTTGCCAAAGCTGTTCTCGTTCTTTAAAGCATACTCGTCGCTGGGGTGCACCTGCACCGAAAGGTCGTCCTTTGCATCTATGAGTTTTATCATAAGAGGGAAGAACTCAAAGGCGGAAGAATTTTTGCCTAAAAGTTCTTCGTTTGCAATATCGCAAAGGCACTCTCCGCTCGAAATTCGGCAGGGTCCGTCAGGGTGAAATGAAAGCTCCCAGCTCTCGGCGCATATTGCGTTTTTTGTTGTTTTTCCATATTTTTCGATGAGCCTTCTGCCACCCCAAAGGTTGTCTTTTAGCTCGGGATAAAGTTTTTCAATGTTCATAATTACTCCGTAAATTTTATAAATTTATGCTAAAATATATAAATAAGTTGCTAAAAATAAAATAAAAATGCGTTTTTTAAAAATAGATTAAGGAAAATATTGAAAAAAATAATAGGCTATGTTAGAATGGGGTATATTTGTTTTGTGAGGGGAGTGGATATAGTGATTTTTAAAGAAATTGAAGATCAGCAAAGTCCGTTTGCAGCGGTAAATGTCGACGCCGTTCGCAAGGATGATTTTGATGTCAGCCTGAAATATATAACCGATATATCCGCCTACCATTCATCAAGCCATTATTTCGAGCTTTTGATATTTGCCGAGGGCAGCCTTGCCGCCCAGGAGCACCACGAGAGCATTCCCGTCCCCCCAAGGTCGGTTGGATTTTTCTACCCCGGCGAGGAGAGACGCTTTAAGGCGCTTGATGATAGCGAGGTTGTTTGTTACAGCCTGCTTATATCCCCCTATCTCTTAACCGAGTTTTGTAACCTCGTTTCCGGCAATGCGATAGATTCCCTGTTTGCAAGCAGGCAAAAGCGAATGTTCCGTATGCACTTTAAGGAATACGAATATTTTCTTCACCTTGCCGAGCTTATTTCTTCGTCCGAAAAGGAAGAGTCGCTTATTTTGACAAAGCGCCTGGCGTATAACATTATCAGCCAGCTTATAATGTCTCTTGATACAATATCCGCTTATCCCGATTGGTTTGACCAGTTCCTTGAAAAGGTGCATCTTCCCGAGTATTTCCTTAGTCCTATGAGCGAAATATATAAGCTCGCGCCCTATTCTCAGCCGATGCTTAATTCCTATTTTAACCGCTTTATGGGCGAGACGCTGGTGTCTTATATTACTAAAATGAAGATAAATTACGCCTGCAATCTTCTTCGCTTTTCCGAGCTTACGGTTGTTGAAATTGCTTCGAAAACAAAATACAGCAGCCTAAGCCACTTTAACCACATCTTTAAAAAGCAGATTGGAATGACCCCGTCGGAATACCGTATCAATAACAGTATTATATCATCCGGGGATGATGAAGACGAGGACGATGACGAATAATTTTTGGAGCGCCGAGTTAGGCGCTCCTTTTTTCTTCCTTTATATTTTAACATAAAACAGTCCGGTAGTCAACAAAAAATGCCGCAAAATGCGGCATTTTTATTATAAATTAAAAGTTGTAGTTGGGAACAACAACCTTGCCGGTCTTGGAGGACTCGATGATTGCAAGGCAGGCAGCAACGGTCTTTGCGCCCTCGTAAACATTGGTCTCAATCTCGGTATCGTTAACAAGCGCGTCTGCAAATACCTTAAACTCTGCAGCTGCATTGTGGTTATTGATGACAATAGGAACGGTCTGTGCCTCGCCTGCGCCGTGACCCTCTTCGTCAGCGAAGAAAACGGTCATATTGTCGGAGGTGTTGTCAAAGATAAGAGTGCCCTTGGTGCCGTAGATGCAGGTTCTCATAGTGTAATTACGCTTACAACCGGTAGAAACGAATACTTTACCCATAACGTTGCCGGGGAACTTCATAATTGCAAGGTTTGCATCATCGTAAGTAACCTCGGGAAGGAGCTTGTGAGTGCCGTGCGCGTAGATTTCGCAGGGATCCTCGTTTACAAGCCATCTGAGAAGGTCAACTGCGTGGCAGCCGCCGCCGACAACGCCGTTACGAACGGGGTCGGAACGCCAGTTTGTGGGGTTAACCTCAAACATATGCTGATAGTCGTGAGCATATTCACTCTCAACAAAGTAAAGCTCGCCAACCTTTCCTTCTTCAATATATTTCTTAGCCTGAACGAAAGCGGGAGTAAAGCGGCAAATCTGACCAATCATAAACTTGCACTCAGGGTGAGCCTCAACCGCCTTAACAATAGCCTCAATATCCTCGCGGGTAAGGGCAAGGGGCTTTTCGCACATAATGTGCTTTCCTGCTTCAAGGCAGGCAACAACCTGCTCTCTGTGCTGCTGGTCAGGAGTTGCGATAATAACCGCATTAATTTCCTTGTTGTTTACTATGTCGTGCCAATCGGTGGTCCACTTTTCCTCGGGAATATTGTTATGTTCGCCCCACTGCTTGAGCTTTTCGGGATTAGTGTCGCAGATAAGACCAACCTGCGCGCCGTACTTTATAGCGCCTTCAAGGTGGGCTCTGCCCATTCCGAGACCGATAACGCCAACTACAAGATTTTCAACTTTCATTTTTTTATTCCTTTCATAAAAAGGGAAAATACTCCCTTTAATTATCTATAAAATATTATATCAAAGCTTTATACCTTTTGGAATGATAAATCAATAATATAAATATGAAAAATCAATAAAAAGATAAAAAAATCCTCTGAAAATTTTTCTTTTTTTCATAAAGCTATTGCAATATAGAAATGCCTTTGTTATAATATTGAATATGAAGAATAAATAAAGACTTCGGGAGAAAAACCTTATGGATACTGCAAGGCTTGACAAAATATTAGAAGATTTTTATTTAATTTCGGGTATGGAAACCTCGGTTTTGGACGCGGATTTTCACAGTATTGCAGTTTGCCGTCCTTCGGTTGAAAATTTTTGTTCGGTATTCCACCGTTGCCCCGGCACTCTCGAGATTTGTAAGGGCTCGGATATAGAGCATCTTTCCTTCGTCCGCTCTACAATGCAGCCCGCGCTTTTTACCTGTCCTTGCGGAATAGTTGAGGCAATTGTGCCTATCGTGCGCGGTGACAGTATTGCCGCGTATGTAATTTCCTCAATCGGCATTTGCACCGACGAGAGCTGTGACGATGAGGTGTTGAAAAAAACGCTCAACCTTGCCCCTCGAATTTCGGTGGAGCAAATTGTTCCGAAAATCAAGGAATTAAAGCACATAGATTCTAAAACCATAGGCGCCTATTACAGTATGTTAAAGATGATTGCCGAGCATATCGGCAATGATGACACCCTCTCCTCCGACACCGAGAGTATAGGCAGGCTTGTGAAATATTATGTTAAAAACAACCTGACAAGAAAGCTCACTCTTGCAGATATTGCCTGGAATCTTCATTGCAGCACCGTAACCCTGACCGAGCATTTTAAAGCCGAGTTTGGCATAACAATAATGGAATATGTAACCAAAAAGCGTATGGATCTTGCCGAAAAGATACTTATAGCAACCGACGAGCCTCTTCGCGAGGTAGCCTCCCGCGTTGGTTTTTCGGATGTTGAGTATTTCTCTCGCACCTTTAAGCGTTATCACGGCAGCTCTCCCGCCGCCTGGCGAAAGGCAAATAAGCAGTAATAATAGTAAAGAAAAAACACCCCAAAAGGGTGTTTTTTTGGCCTACCCGTTAGGGTAACTTCGTGATACCGCAAGCGGTATGCGAACCTACGGCACTTCGTGCTAGGTCGAACCTCGTGATAGACTAAACAAAAAAACACTCGCAAGGAGTGCTTTTTTGTTTTGGCCTACCCGATAGGATTCGAACCTACGGCCTCAAGAGTCGGAGTCTTGCGCGCTATCCAGCTGTGCCACGGGTAGATAATATTTGATTTTCAGATAAAAAAGAGTAGTATCGCTCACGCGATGAAAACAAGAGTTTGCCGCTCGGGACAAATGCTTTTGCAAAATCGCATCGTGAAGCGTTGCCGAATGTATCATCTCCTCGCCGGCAATATTCCGCCGAGGGCGGAATGCGGAGTCCCCGGCGCTATCCAGCTGTGCCACGGGTAGATAAATATTAAATTTTGAGTGAAATTGATTTTAAAAGTAGAATCGCTTACGCGAAAATCGCCAGAGTTTGCCGCTCGGGACAAATGTTTTTGCGGAGTCCCCGGCACTATCCGGCTGTGCCACGGGTAGATATTAAGCCTTCCCCCGAGTGGGGGAAGGGCTTTTTTAGTTTGTTATAACATTACGCCACACATTGGGAGTGCCTTCTTCGTTAAGGTACCAGAAGTTTCCCGGGGTGGTGGGGTTGCCGAGCTCAAAGGCTCTGTAATAATAGATTATACTCGAATCGATTATTGAGTTACCGCCGAGTATATCGAGAGCGCGCCACTCGGCTTCGTTACCGCACCAATAAATGTGGTTAAGGTTTTCAACACCGTCAAAGGCGTTTTTACCAATATAGGTAACAGTTTTGGGAATTATGATTTTTTCAAGCTTTTTGTAGCCGGTAAATGCGTAATCTGCAATATAATCAATATTCTCGGTAAGAGCAAAGCCCTCGGTAACCGACTTGTTGTTTACATAAAGGACTGCGTTGCCGTAGCGGAGGGGATTGGAATACTCGTTTGCAAAGCTTGATTCGCACCAAGCCTTTCTGCTTGTAATATCAACCTTGAGAATGGTTTGACAGCCGAAGAAAGCGCCCTCGCCGAAGGACTTTGTAACCTCGTTGTTTTCAAACTTAACGTAGTTGAGTCTGTACATAGATTCGCAGAAATAAGAGGGAACGTGAACAACATTTCGGCCGATAGTAAGGGTAACATCGGTTACCTTGTCGCATGAGCCTTCAAAAATTCTGTTGTTATCATCAAGGTCATTGAGTTGAATTGAATCAAGCTTTATGGTCTTGAGCCAATCGCAGTTTGCAAAGGCAAGGGGCTCGATAACCTTTACCGAAGCGGGAATTGTAACCTCGGGCAGGGGAGTGTTTGCAAAAGCGCCCTCGCCGATAGATTCGCAAACGCTTCCGTCAATAAATCTTAAAACTCTAAGGCGGGAGGTACCATTCATAAGATTGGCGGGAATTCTCTTAACCGAGCTTCCGACATAGAGTGTCATTGTCTCGCTGGTGGTAGCAACTCTTGCAAAGAGGTTTGCCGAGGGAGTAAGGTCTCCCATTGAGACAGCGTTGAAGAATATTGTCTCCAGCTTTGTGCAGCCGTAGAAAGCGTTGTTGCCGATAAACTCAATGTTTTCGGGAATGGTTATAGAGGTGAGGGAGGCGCATCTGTCAAAGGCACCGCCGTTAATAATTCTTGTGTCGGTATGTATTTCCGCAGTGGTAATAGAGGTGTCCTTTGCAGAGAGAAGAATATCGTAAGGAGAGTCGACGGTGGAGAGATATTTCGCATTTCCGTACTCCTCACCTTTGAGTGAGCGACAGCCTGAAAGTGCATTTTCGCCTATTTCTTTTAGGGCAGAACCCGATTCAATGGCAAGCTCTTCAAGGCAGATGCAGTTGTAAAATCCCTTGTCGCCAATCTTTTCAACAGTGCTTGGAAGGTTGATTTTACGAAGGGTGCTACAACCCTCAAATGCTGATTTCCCGATAAGGACAATTCCGCTCGGCAGAGTTACCTCGGTGATTTTTGTGTTGTTATAGAATGCGCTCTCGCCGATGCTGGTTACGGGGTAGCCGTCAATCTGCTCGGGTATTATAATTTGAGCGCTCTTTCCTCTGTATCTTATGATTGAAGCCTCGCCCGACTCGTTGATTTTATAAACAAATTCAGCGCCTTCTTCGGTTGAGGTGTCTTGTTGCTTTTTATCCCCGCAGGATATAAGTGTAAAGGATAAAACAGAAAGAATAAGCAAAAGCAAAAGTCTCTTGATTATCTTCATAAAGCCTCCGTTTTTACATGTCTTTTTTGATAATATTATCTATTATATCACACCTTTTGTGAAATGTAAACTCTGTATTTTATAAAAAATAAAATATTTACAATTTTTTTGCTTTTTTCTTTTTGCATTATCTATTGCAAAAATTGCTGTTTTGTGATAAAATATATTAGTTAAAATATTTTAAGGAGGGATTTTGGATGAATGAAGTTGATTTTGCCGGCTTCGGCGGTGTTAGTGTAAAGCATTTTCTTTCCTCGGACGCGCTCTCCTCTCCAATTTCTCTCTGCTCCGAAAAATACGAAATAATATACACCGCGTCGGGTAGCGGCGAGTATATTCTCGAGGGGCAAAGAATTCCTTTTTGCCAGGGATTTCTCCTTTTGGCAAAGCCGCTTGAGTTTAAGATTGCCGAGTTTTGTGACAGCGAGGGCGAAATTTTTGACCTTTGCTTTAGCCGCGATGACCTTTCGCCGGAGGCGGCAGAAATGCTTGATTCTCTCTTCCTTAAAGAGGGCAGTCCCTCGCTCTTTTATAACGGCGGGGAGTTTCGCTCGGAGATTTCATCGCTCTTTGGCTGCTTTGGAGCTCTTTCCTCGCTTCCAAAGCGTGAGGGCGGGGTGTTTGCCGCAGCTGTGGTTTGTCAGCTGATTTCTCTACTTTCAGCCTCTGTCGGCGAGGGCTATACCTTGCCTGTGCGCGGGCTTGTTTTTCGCGTTACAAAGTATATTAACGATAATATTCGCTCTGACCTCTCGCTTGATTTTTTGGCGCACAGATTTTTTGTCAGCAAATATTACCTTTGCAGAGCCTTTAAGCAACAGAGCGGAACGTCTATTCATAATTACATTAACCTAAAGCGCGTCCTTTTGGCAAAACAGCTTATCGAGTCGGGCGAGGTTGCCGCAAGAGCAGCGTATGCCGTCGGATTCGGTGACTATTCTGCCTTTTATCGCGCTTATATAAAGCATGTGGGCACGTCGCCCAAGTCGAAAGGAGCTTAAAATATGAAATACGAGCTTCTTTATAAGATAAATTCACCCGCGGACCTTAAAGCATTACCCGATGAGTCTATTCCCGCCCTCTGTGCCGAAATAAGAGAGTTTCTTATCGAGGCGGTGAGCAAAAACGGCGGCCACCTTGCCTCAAACCTCGGTGTGGTTGAGCTGACTCTCGCGGTACATAAGGTTTTTGACTCTCCCACCGACCGAATAATCTTTGATGTGGGCCACCAGAGCTATATTCATAAGATGATTACGGGTAGAAGAGATAATTTTGCCGACCTTCGTGTGACGGGCGGTCTTTCGGGCTTTACTCTCCGCCGCGAGAGCGAGCACGACCCCTTTGGCGCAGGTCACTCCTCGACCTCGGTCTCTGCCGCCCTCGGCTTTGCGGAGGCGGATAAAATCAATGGCGAGAGCCGCCGCACCGTCTGCATACTCGGTGACGGAGCATATACGGGCGGTATGATACACGAGGCGTTAAATAACTGTAAGCCCGACCTGCCTCTCGTTATTATTTTTAACGAAAACGGAATGTCTATTTCCCAAAATAAGGGAACATTCGCCTCTTATATTTCGAGGGTAAGAGCCTCGAGAGGCTATAACCGCCTCAAGGTGGGAACGAGCAACCTTCTTGACAAGCTCCCCCTCTTGGGAAAGCCGATGAAAAAGGTCATTACCGCTCTGAAAAACGCGGTAAAGCGGGTTGTTTACTCTAAAAACTATTTTGAAGAGCTTGGGCTTTTCTATATGGGACCAATAGACGGCAACGATTACGAAAAGGCGCGCGATGCGCTGAAGCTTGCAAAGGAGCTTAACAAAACGGTTGTAATTCATTTTACCACCGTTAAGGGAAAGGGACTTCACGAGGCTGAAAGATCCCCCGACGGCTACCATAGCGTAAGCACCAAAAAGGCGTCCGACAGCTTTAACTCTGCCTTTGCCTCCGAGCTTATTTCAATGGCGGAGGAGGATAGGCGCATCGTTGCGGTAACCGCGGCAATGGGTATCGGTACGGGACTTGACCGCTTTGGCGAAAGGTTTGGCGAAAGATATTTTGACGTTGGTATTGCCGAGCCCCACGCCCTGACATTTTCCGCAGCCCTTGCGGCAGGCGGTCTTTTGCCTTACACCGCAATCTATTCAACCTTCCTTCAGCGAGGCTTTGACAGTATAATTCACGATATAGCTCTCCAAAGTCTGCCCGTAAGGCTTATAATCGACAGGGCAGGGCTTTCTCTCGGTGACGGAGCGACCCACCACGGCATTTTTGATGTTTCAATGCTTTCCTCTGTGCCGGAAATGGAGATATTTGAGCCGTCCTCCTACGAGTCCTTAAAGTCGGTTCTCCGCTACGGTATGACATCTGTTGCACCCCTTGCGGTAAGATACCCCAACGCCGCCGAAAAAAACGAGCTTCTCTCAAGGTTTAAAAGGACTGCGGGCGTCTTTTCACCCCTCGTTGATTTTGACATCGACACACCGCCCGAATATATCTTTATAACCTACGGCTCACTTGTATCAAGGGTCTGCGAGGCTTGTGACATTCTTTGCGGCAGCGGTCACAGCGCGGGTGTTATCCTTATCGAGCAATTAAAGCCTATCGATGCTTTATCGAAGCTTATACACTCTCTTTCGGGTAAGCTAAAGGGCATAGTTTTTGCCGAAGAGGGAATAAAGTGCGGCGGCGTGGGTCAGGCTCTTTTGAGCGCTCTTGTGGAGTCGGGCTTTGATTTCAGCCTGGCAAAATATTCGGTTGCGGCAATAGACGATAGCTTTGCTTCGCCCGAATTTAAGTGCGAGCTTTATGATTACCTGGGGCTTTCTCCCGAAAAATTAGCAAAGAGAATGTTGGATTTATGATATATAATTTTGATGAAGTCGGCGCAAGGGTGGCTTGCCTTTCGGTAAGAAATATCCTCTCTTGCCGGACGAAAAAATATTTTATATACACCTTTGGCTGTCAGCAAAACGAGGCAGACAGTGAGAAAATCCGCGCAATGGCAGAAATGATGGGATATTCTGCGGCAGAAAGCGCTGATGAAGCCGACCTTGTTGTCCTTAACACCTGCGCTATTCGCGCCCATGCGGAGATGAAGGCGCTCTCGCTTCTCGGATCCTTTAAGGCAAGGAAAAAGGCAGACCCCGATTTTATTCTCGGTGTTGTGGGCTGTATGGCGGCTGAGGAGGGGGTAAAGGAGAATTTGAAGAACAAGTTCCACTTTGTCAGCTTTACCCTTGAGCCGAATATGCTTCATAAAATGCCCGAGGCTATCCTACGTTATCTTACCGACCGAAAGCGCAGCTTTGTTTTCGGCGAGGACAAGGGGGATATTGTAGAGGGCGTTGAGCCTATTCGCTCCTATTCTCACAAGGCGTTTGTCTCCATAATGTACGGTTGTAACAATTTCTGCTCTTACTGCATTGTTCCTTATGTAAGAGGCAGGGAAAGAAGCCGTGATAGCGCTGAAATAATCAAGGAATGTCGCGCGCTTATAGATAGCGGTGTTCGCGAGATAACCCTGCTTGGACAGAATGTTAATTCCTATAAATCTGATATGGATTTTCCCGACCTGCTTTCTAAGATTGCAAAAATTGAGGGAGATTTTATTATAAGGTTTATGACCAGCCACCCAAAGGATACCTCGGATAAGCTAATCGAGGTTATGGCAAAATATAAGGGAAAGATAGGCGCATATTTCCACCTTCCGCTTCAGTCGGGAAGTGATACGATCCTTAAAAAAATGAACCGCACCTATGACTCGCGCCGTTTCCTTTCAATAGTCGAAAAGCTCCGCGAAAAAATTCCCGACATTTCTCTTTCCACCGATGTTATAGTCGGCTTTCCGGGTGAGAGCGAGCAGGATTTTGAGGACACGCTTTCGGTGCTTTCCAAGGCTCGCTTCGATAGCGTTTTTGCCTTTATGTATTCCGCCCGCGAGGGAACTCCCGCCGCGAGAATGGAGGGGCAAATACCCGATGAGGTAAAGAGCGATAGGCTCTCAAGGCTCTTTGCTCTCCAAGACCCCATATCCTACGAAAACGCGCTTCCTTATCTTAACAAAAGTGTAAGAGTCCTTACCGACTCCTTTGATATCCGCGACGGAAAGCGGATTTATAACGGTAGAACATTTAGCAACAAGCTCGTTCATTTTACTGCCGAAAATGCGGCTTTAGGCGAGTTTGTGAATGTAAAAATCAATAAAGCAGGCGGCTTTGACCTGATAGGCACCGCAGAAAAATAAAGAAAGAAGGAAAATAAAATGACTAAAATTATTGAGCTTGCACACGCTCTTGGCGAGGAGATTGCAAAGAGCGAGGAGATTAAAAATCTTGAGAGCGCAAAGGGGGCTTTCCAGTCCGACGCAGCTCTTCAGGACAAGATGAATGAATACGAGGCTGAAAGAATGCTTCTCGGCCAGGAATTTTCGAAAAATCCCGATGAAATAGACCAGCGCGCAATTGCCGACCTCAGAGCGAGAATTGCCGAGCTTTCCGAAGAGATAGGAAAGAACCCTCTTTATATCGCATTCAGCGAGGCACAGAAGGCAATGAACGACCTTATGGCTGAGGTGAACGCAGAGATAAAGTTCTGTATCACAGGTGAGCGTCCCGAAAAATGCACCCACGATTGCTCCACCTGCTCGGGTTGTCACTAATATTTTCACTTAAATTTTAACTTTAACTTTTCGGAGGGCCGATATGGCAGAAGTAATAGAAAAGAGGAGCGAGCTTGAGTCGGTAACACCGATGATGCAGCAATACCTTGACGTAAAGGCTGAGTACGAGGACTTTATCCTTATGTACCGTCTCGGCGATTTTTACGAGTGCTTTTTCGAGGATGCTATAACCGCTTCGAGAGAGCTTGAGCTGACTCTTACGGGCAGAGATTGCGGAAACGGAAAGCGCGCGGCAATGTGCGGCGTACCCTTCCACAAGTCGGACGTTTACGTTGGCAGACTTGTTGAGAGGGGAATAAAGGTTGCTATCTGTGAGCAGGTAAGTGACCCGAAATCCACCGTCGGTCTTGTTAAGCGTGAGGTAACCCGCGTTATAACCCCGGGTACGATAACCGATTCTTCTCTTCTTTCCGAGGGGCAGAACAACTTCCTTATGGCTATATACCTTGAGGGTGAGAGTGCCTCGGTTGCGGTTGCCGATATTTCAACGGGTGAGATTTTTGCAACCCACCTTTCGGGCAGTGGCACAGACTCTCTTATTAAAAATGAAATAGGCGCATACAAGCCCTCGGAAATTCTTCTTAACTTAAAGGAAGGGGAGTGCTCTGAGCTTTGTCAGTTTGCAAGGGAACGCTTTTCCACCCTTATAACCGACGGCTGTGATAGGCTTTTTGCCTACGAAGGCGCAAGAGCAAGGGTTTTGAGCGTTATCCGCGACGAGATGGACAAGCTCTCCGAGCCGGGGCTTCTTATGTCGGTTGGCGCCCTCCTTTCCTATATTCAGCAAACACAAAAGACCGACCTTGCCTTTGCAAGGGGAGTTAATGTATATTCGAGAGGGCAGTACCTTGAAATGGACCTTAACACTCAGCGCAACCTTGAGCTTACCGAGTCTATGAGACTGAAGGAAAAGCGCGGCTCGCTTCTTTGGGTGCTTGATAAAACTAAAACTGCGATGGGCGCAAGACTTCTTCGCTCCTGGATACTTCGTCCTCTTCTTGACCCTGCAAAGATTTCGCACAGACAGAGCGCAGTAAGAGACCTTCTTTCCTCAAAGCGTGACAGAGACACCCTCGGCGAGCTTCTTTCCGAAATGCTTGATATGGAGCGCCTTACCGCAAAGGCGGTCTACGGCACCGCAAACGCACGCGACCTTCGCGCTATTGCTCAAAGTATATCTAAACTGCCTGATATTAAGTCCTTGATTTCGGGATTTAAATCGGATAGTATTCGTAATATAGTTCGCGAGCTTGATACCCTTGAGGATATTGGCGACCTGCTTATGAGAGCTATTGCCGACTCGCCCCCTCTTACCGTTCGCGAGGGCGGTATGATACGCGACGGCTTCAGCGCGGAGATAGATTACTACCGCTCGGTTAAAAACGGCGGTAAGGATATAATGGCGTCTATCGAGCAGAGAGAGAAGGACGAGACGGGAATAAAAACTCTCAAGGTTGCCTATAATAAGGTGTTCGGATACTATATCGAGGTGTCGAAATCCTTTGTTAACGAGGTGCCTGACAGATTTATCCGTAAGCAGACCTTGACAAACTGCGAAAGATATATTACCCAAGAGCTTAAAGAAATGGAAATTTCCATTCTCACCGCTGACGAAAAGCTGGCAACTCTTGAATATGAGATATTTGACAGCCTTCGCGCCCTTATTTCCGATAATATGGAAAGAATACGCAAGAGTGCTTCGTTAGTTGCGGAAATCGACCTTTATAGGTCTTTTGCAGAGGTTGCGGGAAAATATAATTATACCTGCCCCGAGGTTGACCTTTCCTCGGATATCTACATTAAGGACGGCAGACACCCGGTTGTTGAAAGATTTGTTTCGGACAGCTATTTTGTTCCCAACGATACGACCCTCGACACCTCGGCAAACAAGGTTATGATAATAACCGGTCCCAATATGGCGGGTAAGTCTACATATATGCGCCAGGTTGCTATAATCGTTCTTATGGCACAGATCGGCTCCTTCGTTCCTGCAAGAGAGGCAAGAATCGGCGTTGTGGACAGACTCTTTACAAGGGTAGGCGCCTCGGACGACCTTGCCTCGGGTCAATCGACCTTTATGCTTGAGATGAGCGAGGTTGCCGCAATTCTTAAAAACGCAACCGCACGCTCGCTTATAATCTATGACGAGGTGGGCAGGGGTACAAGCACCTATGACGGTATGTCTATTGCCCGCGCAGTTGTGGAATATACATATTCGAAAAAAATCGGCGCAAAGACCCTCTTCGCTACCCACTATCACGAGCTTACGGATATGGAAGACGAGTTCCCCGGTATCGTAAACTATAATATTGCGGCGAAAAAGCGCGGTGACTCCATAACCTTCCTTCGTAAGATAGTACGAGGCGGTACCGACGATTCCTACGGTATCGAGGTTGCAAAGCTTGCCGGCGTACCCTCCGAGGTAGTAAAGCGCGCAAGAGAGATTCTTGCCGGAATAGAGTCGGGTAATGCCCCCGTAAGAGAGGTGCGTGTAAAGAAGGAGAACGATACCCCCGACCTCTTTACCCAGCTTGTTTCGGGAGCCGATTCTGAGGTTGCGGACAAGATACGCGCCCTTGATATAAATACCTTAACTCCCATTGAGGCAATGAACGCCCTCTTTGAATACAAAAAAATGCTATCCTAAAGGATTTTAAAATGGGAAAAATTAACCTTCTTGATTTTGAAATAGCTAACCTTATAGCGGCGGGTGAGGTGGTCGAGCGCCCCTCCTCGGTGGTTAAGGAGCTTATAGAGAATTCAATAGATTCGGGTGCTTCGAGCATCGTTGCCGAGATAAAGAGGGGCGGAGTTGCCCTGATTCGCGTTTCGGATAACGGCTGCGGAATGACGAGAGAGGACCTTCCCGTATCCATAAAGCGCCACGCAACGAGTAAAATCAGGGTCAAGGACGACCTTGATACCATATCAACCCTCGGCTTCAGGGGCGAGGCTCTTGCCGCAATCGCCTCTGTTTCAAATCTTACCATAATTACAAAAACAAAAGAGGATGCCGAAGGTTCTATGCTGGTTTCCGAGGGTGGTAAGATAGTTGATATTTCCGAGGTTGGCGCGGCTGACGGAACTACCGTTGTTGTGGAAAATCTCTTTTATAACGTTCCCGCAAGGCGCAAATTCCTGAAAAAGGATTCTACCGAAGCAATGAACGTTTCCGCCCTTATGGAAAAGGTTGCGCTCTCTCGCCCCGATATTTCAATTCAGCTTCTCGTTGACGGTGAAGAACGCTTTAAAACCCCAGGTGACGGCAATCTTCTTAACGCCCTTTACGCGGTGTTTGGCAAGGAATTTTCCTCAAAGCTTATTGAGGCTTCGGGCGTTGCCGACGGTGTTCGCGTTTCGGGCTATATCGGCAGAAGCGATAACGTCAGAAAAAACAGAAATCTTGAAAATATATTCATAAACGGAAGATACGTTAAATGTCTTACCGCAATGGCGGCGGTGGAAAAGGCGTTTACATCCTACATTGCGCCTGAGGCATTTCCCGTTTGCGCCCTCTTTATTGAGATTAACCCCGCGCTTGTTGACGTAAACGTTCACCCCGCAAAGCTTGAGGTTAAGTTTGCAAACGAGCAGCCTATCTTTGAAACGGTTTATTATACCGTTAAGAGAGCGATTGAGGACCACGAATACCGCCCCGAGATAAGCCTTAACAAAAAGAGTGAGCGCAATCCCCTCGGCGCCTTTGTGCCAATCGGTCAGGACACCAAGGGAAAGCAGCTTTCCTTCGTTACCCCTGCGCAAAGCGCCCCTGCTGAAAAAGCGCAGTCCTTTGGTGTAAGGAGCGAGAGCGCATTGCCGAAATCTACCGAGCAAAATCTAAAGCTCAGCCTTGATGATAAGCCAAAGCAGAACTCTGCCGAGCCTCTTTTTGTTGCCAGCGGTGCAGGCGAGAGATTTGGCAAATCGGATACCTTCAGCGCAGGCGGTGCTAAAAAAGAGGTCGATGTAAAGCCCGCGGCGGCTGCAATGACACCTAAGGATTCGGTTGCCCTGCTTGAAAAATATTCAAGGGCAAGAGCCGAGGGAGCCTCTTCCGTACAGAATGTTCAGAATGTGCCGATTGCAGAGGCTGAAATAAAGATTGCGGAAAAGGTTGGACCCGAGTACAGAATTATCGGGGAGGCGTTTGACTGCTATATTCTCGTTGAATACGAGGGCGCGCTTTTGGTTATTGATAAGCACGCCGCCCACGAAAGGGTAATTTTTGAGGAGCTTCTTGCTATGCGGGAGGCGGACGGCAGAGTTGCTTTGCAAAGCCTTCTTCTCCCCTTGACGGTAAAGCTCTCGCCCGAGGAATGTGCCGCGGCTCTCGAATACGGTGCCGAGATATGCGCTGTTGGCTTTGAATTTACTTTAGGCGAGGGATATGCCGATATTTCCGCTATCCCTGACGCGGTAAGCGCCCTTGACGCAGAGGCTTTGTTTGTTAAAATGCTTGACGAGATAAACGAGGGCAGAGGAAACCCCGAAATAACCGATAAAATAAGACGCGAAAAAGCACTCTATCAGGTGGCCTGCAAGGCTGCTATAAAGGGCGGACGAAAGTACGACAGAGCAATAATCGAGTGGCTTACATCAAAGCTTCTTTCTTTGCCCGATATAACCGTTTGTCCACACGGCAGACCCGTTGCCTATAAGCTTACCAAAAACGAGCTTGACCGCCAGTTTGACAGAATAAAATAAGGAAATATATAAATGGCTAAATTTACGTTACTAAAAAAAGAAGGCTTTGCCCGCCGCGGCAGATTTGAGACCGTTCACGGCACTATCGAGACCCCCGTTTTTATGAATGTTGGTACATCTGCGGCAATTAAGGGTGGAATTTCCACCCGCGACCTTGAAGAGGTTAACTGCCAGGTGGAGCTTTCAAACACCTATCACCTTCACATTCGTCCGGGTGACGAGCTTATCCGCAGAATGGGCGGACTTCATAAATTCTTTAACTGGGACCGACCCGTCCTTACCGACTCGGGCGGATTTCAGGTTTTCTCCCTTGCAAAGTTGCGTAAGATAACCGAGGAGGGCGTTACCTTTAACTCCCACATGGACGGAAAGCGCATTTTTATGGGTCCTGAGGAGTCTATGCAGATACAGTCAAACCTCGGCTCCACAATAGCTATGGCTTTTGACGAGTGCGTTGAAAACCCCGCGCCCTATCAGTATGTAAAAGCCTCCCACGAGCGTACTATCCGTTGGCTCAAGCGGTGCAGAGCAGAGATGGACCGACTTAACTCTCTTCCCGGTACTGTAAACAAAAATCAGCTTCTCTTTGGTATAAATCAGGGCGGAACCTATGAGGACCTTCGTATCGAAAATATGAAGCAAATAAGAAAAATCGAGTGTGACGGCTACGCTATCGGCGGTCTCGCGGTTGGCGAGGAGGCTGATGTTATGTATCACATAATCGAAACGGTCGAGCCTTATATGCCCGAGGATAAGCCGAGATACCTTATGGGTGTCGGCACACCTCAGAACATTGTTGAGGCGGTGTATCGCGGAGTTGACTTCTTTGACTGCGTAATGCCCTCGCGTAATGCCCGTCACGGCAATCTTTTCACCTGGAAGGGCAAAATAAATCTTCTTAACGAAAAATATGCAGAGGACGAGCGTCCTATCGCAGAGGAGTGCGGTTGCCCCGCCTGCAAGAATTATTCGAGAAGCTATATCCGCCACCTCTTTAAGGCGAGAGAGGCCCTCGGTATGCGCCTTGCGGTGCTCCACAACCTCTATTTCTACAACGAGCTTATGCAGAAGATAAGAGATGCTCTCGACGAGGGCAAATACGAGGAATTTTACCGTACTTATCACAATTCTCTTGCCGAAAGGCGTAAGGATTAATTAACTTTTAGGGGGATATATGCTTCAAAAAAGGTTTGCCGAAAAAAAGTACAAAAAAACGCTTTTTTCAAGATACGATATGGAAGAGGCGGTGTTCTATTTTTCCGAGAATGAATTCCCGGGGCTTAGAAAAAATAAGTTCGATTTTAAAAACGGCAGGGGAGAGAGGCTTTCGGGCTATTTCTTCAGCTACGAGGGTGCTGACGATAGCAGAATTATAGTTTTTGACCACGGTCTCTCGATTGGATACCGCTCCTATTTCAGAGAGGTTGAGACCCTTTGCGCCGCAGGATACACAGTTTATACCTTTGACCACACCGGCTGCACCGAGTCGGAGGGCGAGGGTATTCACGGCTTTGTCGGCTCGCTTTCCGACCTTGACGATTGTATTTGCGCCTTGAAAAAGGAATTTCCAAATAAGCCTATCTCGGTTGTCGGCCATAGCCGCGGCGGTTATTCAACAATGAACATTCCTGCGCTCCACCCCGATATAAAGCACGTGGTTGCAATCTCCGGCTTCCCCTCGGTAAAGGATATGCACGCGCAGCTTATCCCCGCTTTTGCAAAGAAGGTGCGCGCCCTTGTTTACTCGATTGAAGAAGAGGACTCGCCCAAATATGCGGGAGCTTCAGCTATCGAGTCCTTAAAGCAAACCGACACAAAGGTGTTGTTTATCCACTCCGACGATGACAGAGTTGTCAGCAAAAAGCATTACGAAAAACTTCACTCTGCCTTGAAAGATGTACCGAATATAAGCTTTTTGCTTTTTGATGGCAAAAACCACAATCCCCATTACACTGCCGATGCGGTAAAATACAAGGATGCGTTTTTCATCGAATATAAGAGAAGAAAAAAGAAAAAGCTCCTTGAAACGAAGGAGCAAAGAGAGGCGTTTAAATCCTCGTTTGATTGGTGGAAAATGACCGAGCAGGACGACGGGGTTTGGAAAAAAATCATCGCCCACCTTAACAGCTAATTTTCTAATATTAATAAAAAAGGAGCGAATTTTTCGCTCCTTTTTTCATTATAAAAATTACTTCGAATGCTTAGCGATAACTACCTTGATAGCATCGATAACCTTCTCGATGTGCTCCTTTTCCCAAGAGGGGTGAAGGAAGAGAGAAACGGTCTGATCTCTGAGGGATCTTGCAACAGGGCAAACTACCTTAGAGTAGTCAACAGTCTTGGGATCGGTGTATTCCTTAGACTTGAAGGGGAACTGTGCAGTACCGAAGCCAACGCCGTCCTGATAAGCCTGCTCAAGATAGCTCTCAGGCCAGAGAATACCGGAGCAGGGAATGCCCATGCCGATAAGCTCCTTAATGAAGTCCTTAGCAACGATATCAACAACGTCGAGGTCAAGAAGGATGGGGTACCACCAGTAGGAGTTCTTTCTCTCCTCGGTGTTTACGGGAACAGCCTTAATACCCTTGAGGCCGGTGAGCGCCTTGTCATACATTGCAGCGTACTCAAGACGGCGGGGAAGGTTCCAGCTGTCAAATCTGTTAAGCTCGCAAAGACCGATCATAGACTGCATCTCGGTCATACGGTAGTTAAAGCCGACTCTTCTGTGAATGTAGGGGAGCTTCTCTTCAAGAGCAAGCATGTTCATTCTGGTACGAACGTCATAGCCGTGGTCGCGGAAGGAACGGCACTCCCAAGCAAGGTCCTCGTTATTGGTGATAACCATACCGCCCTCACCACCGGTGGTGAAGTGCTTGGACTGACAGAAGGAGTAGCATCCAACGTCACCAACAAGACCTACCATGGTGTCCTTATACTTACCGCCGATACACTGTGCGCAGTCCTCAACAACGAAGAGGTTGTGCTTCTTTGCAATCTCCATAATGGGACCCATGTCGGCAACAACACCGTAAAGGTGAACAACTACGATCGCCTTGGTCTTAGGAGTGATAAGAGCCTCGATGCACTTGGGGTCAAGGGTGTGGTCCTCGGTAACGTCACCGAATACGGGAACAGCGCCTGCCTGAACAACAGAGAAGGAGGAAGCGATGAAGGTGTAGGAGGGAACGATAACCTCGTCACCGGGGCCTACGCCGAGTGCTGCAAGAGCAATGTGGAGCGCTGCGGTACCGTTAGTGCAAGAGATAGCGTAGCCTGCGCCCGACCACTTTGCAAAAGCGTCCTCAAACTCCATACCAACCTTACCGGTCCAGTAGTTTACCTTACCGGAATTAAGCACCTCGGTAACCTTTGCGGGAACCTCGGGAGCAAACTGAGGCCAACCGGGGAAGCCGATTTCTTCAACACCGGAGCCGTTCATTACAAGATCTTCTTTTTTAGCCATGATTTTTATGCCTTTCAAATTTCAAATTGTTTTCTTATCTTAATTCCAAATTCCGAATTTCTCATTCAAGAAATAAAATTTCTCATTTCTCATTCAAGAAATAAAATTTCTAATTTCTCATTTCTCATTTCTCATTTAAAAATTCGGAAACCGAATTTTTACTTTCCCGCCTGCATCTCTGCAACAGCCTCGAGCACTGCGTCTGCCATATATTCGATCTGCTCCTTAGAGAGACCGTAGAGAGGAAGGTGAGTAAATCTCTTATAGAATACCTCTTCACAGTTGGGGCAGGTCTTGGCAATCTCGTCAGAATCGTAACCCATATCCTGAACTATCTTGAAGCGGTAAAGAGGGCCGAAGTGCGCAATCTGGGTAACACCCTTTTCCTCAAGCTTCTTTTTAAGCACCTGAACGTCGCCGCCTGCCTTCGCAGGGTCGATCTGAAGAAGGTAGAGGTGATAGGTGGGCTTTACGTTTTCGTCATCAAGAAGCTGGGGAATAATAGCGTCGTTTTCCGCAAATCTCTTGGTAAGATATTCGGCAGCCTCGCGTCTTGCCTTAATGATCTCCTCGTTACGAGCAATCTGGAGAGTAAGACCAAGACCCTGAATTTCGGTGGTAGAGGAGTTGCCGGGAACGAAGGGATGCTCCTTACCGGGAATGGGAGTGATGTTATAGAGCCAGTCCTTGATAGGGCAGGAGAAGTCAAGACCGAGGAATCTCGCTCTCTTCATGTGAGGAGTGTAACCGGGAATGGAGGTACAGAGAATACCGCCCTCGCCAAAGGAGGTGATGTTCTTAACCTCGTGCATGGAGTATGCGCCGAAGTCACCGATAGTACCAACCATTTTGCCCTTATACATTGCGCCGAATGCGTGAGCCGCGTCCTCGAGAACGACAATATCGTTCTTTTTTGCAAGCTCTAAAATGGGGTCAAGGTCAACGGGATAACCGCCGATATGTACGGGAACGATCATCTTTGTCTTGGGGGTGATCTTTCTCGCAACATCAGCAGGGTCCATGTTTATTGTTCTGGGGTCAACGTCAGCAAAAACAAGCTTGCATCCGATAGCAAGAGGATAAGCCATTGTTGCAACGAAGGTGATTGCGGGAACGATAACCTCGTCACCTGCCTTGAGGTTTGCGTACTTGTATGCAATCTCGAAGCCTGCGGTAGCGTTGGTTACGAAGGTTGCGGAATCGGTCTTGAGATATTCGTTACAAGCAGCCTCAGCCTCCTCAACCTTGGTGCCGAGAGAGAGCTTTCCGGGAGGGGTTGAAAGAGCGTCAAGCTTCTTTACCTGCTCGTAAACTGCGGCGATAGCATCATCGTATTCCTTGCCCTCGCCCTTCATAAGGAACTTTATGATTTCCATAAGGTCCTGTACGTTGTAGTTTTCGCCAACTGCCGCCCACGGAACCTTAGTAGCACCGGTGTTATAGCGGAAATCTGTTGTCTGTTTTCCCATAATTTTCTCCTTTGTGTGTATATAAATTATTTAAAATCAAAATTCAGGCTCGTATTCCTGGGGGAAGTCCTCCCAAACAATGCGCCTTACCTCTATATCCTTGATTTTTAGCTTCGTGCAGTATGCCGAAAAACCAAGGTGACCGCCTTTAAGGGGCGTAGGGTCGACAAGCTCGGTGATAAGAACGTCGTCAACAACCATAAAGGTGTGTCCGTTTATTGCTCCGCAGGTCATTCTGACCTCGCTGCCCGGAACATAATGGTACTCTGAGGTGCAACCGAAAAGGGTGTTGTTGCCGTATGCAAAGTTCCTTTCAATTCCGCTCTTGTGCTCGTACCAGCCGTTAAGTCCGCAAACGTAAGAGTCTGCAAGATATTTGTGGTCGTCTGTCCAGTTGGCGCAGAAAACTGCGTTAACATCGCGTGTTGCGGGCAGAACTGTGCCAATGGTGAACGAGAACATTACGTCATCTTCAAACCTCTCGCGGGTCATGAGTATTCCGCCAAAATTGCCCTTTTCTTCACCAATCAAATATCCGTTCTCAAGCTTCCAATCTCCCGTCATTACTTCCCAGTATTTTTCCCAGTTTTCATCGGGCGAATAACTGAAAATAACGGGCGATTTGTCGGCTAAAATCTTTTTGCCAAATAAATGGATGTCTTTCATTTTTCACCTTTTTCGAATGTAAAAAAGAATTTATTCATTTTACATTAACCGAAAATCCTAAAAAACTTTTAATTTTGTGTGGAAATATACATTTATATATATATCTACAATAAGATTATAGCAAATATGTATATAAAATTAAATGATAAACCAATAAGGAAAAATGAAAAATAAATAAAAAAAGCGAGAAATTTAATAAAAATTTTCGGATTTTACATATTGAACAAAAAACGCGCACAAATACTGTGTATGTTGAACAAAAAAGATAATACGCCTCTGCGCTCTCTCGGAATGAAACCCTAATCCGTCATCCCGAAAGCAATACCACAACCCGAAGACGCAGAGCTTGACTGAGGGATCTCCCCCTCGGAGCCTTTAGCGGTGCAGACTTTGGCAAGTGAGAAACAAGAAGAAGTCTATCCTTGCCGAAACTTAAGCCGAAAGCGGTTCGGAAAAGGAGATTCCTCGCGCTAAAATCTGCGTCCTTGTTTTTTATGCCTACCGCTCGGAATGACACGAAAGCGAGAAGGCTAATAAAAATCTGCCGCCCTTTCGGACGGCAGCAAAAGATGAACTTTTTAGAAAAAATCATTCCTCAAAAACGAAATTATAATGAATGGCTGTGTTAGTCAAAGATTCGTTTGATGGGGCTATGTTTATAGCCGCCCACTCTTCTTCCGTACCGGTGTAATATACGTTTACAAGGGATGTGCAACCGTAAAACGCAGCACCACCAATGCTAGTAACACTGCCCGGTATCACAATGCTTTCAAGAGATGAACACTCATAGAACGCACAAAATTCAATGGCGGTAACGCTGCCCGGAATTACAATGGCGGTAAGGGAAGTGCAACCATTAAACGCACCAGCACCAATGCTTGTAACGGTGAGTCCGTCGATTATTGAAGGAATAACAACCTCGGTGTCCGTGCAGGTACCGATACCGCTTACATAACAAGTGCCGTCTAAGTTCGAGGTATACGCTAATCCTACGCTATAAGAAGTAGAGCTATCAATTTCCCAAATCTCTACCTCGCCCTCTGCATCATAGTGCCAGAAGTTGCCGTCTGTGGTAGGCTCGGTTTCTGAGTAGTAATAACGTGTAGTGTCTGTGAGGTTGGAGTTGGATGAACCGATAGAAATTCTATTCCACTCTTCTTCGCTTCCGGTGTAATATACGTCTTTGAGTGATGTGCAATTATCGAACGCATAATTGCCAATGCTTGTAACTCCGTCGCCTATCACAACGCTTTCAAGGGATTTGCAACCGTAGAACGCATAGTCGTCAATACTTGTAACACCGTCGCCTATCTCAACGCTTTCAAGGGATGAGCAAGCTTGAAACGCAGACTCTCCAATATTAGTAACACTGTCAGGAATCACAATGTTTGTAATGCCTGAGCAACCTTGGAACGCACGATAGCCAATGCTTTTAACACCGTCGGGTATCACAACGCTTTCAAGGGATGAGCAACCATCGAACGCATAATCACCAATGCTTGTTACACTGTCGGGTATCTCAATGCTTTCAAGGGATCTGCAATATTGGAACGCATAATCGCCAATGCTTGTAACACTGTCGGGTATCTCAATGCTTGTAAGGGATGTGCAATACCAGAACGCATAAGCGCCAATACTTGTAACACTGTCTGGTATCTCAATGCTTGTAAGGGATGAGCAACTGTAGAACGCAGACTCTCCAATATTAGTAACACTGTCGGGTATCACAATGCTTTCAAGGGATGAGCAATCGGAGAACGCCTGATTGCCAATGCTTGTAACACTGTCGGGTATCACAATGCTTTCAAGGGATGAGCAATCAGAGAACGCCTGATTGCCAATGCTTGTAACGCTGTCGGGTATCACAATGCTTTTAAGGGATGAGCAACCATCGAACGCACGAACGCCAATGCTCTTAACACTGTCTGGTATCTCAATGCTTGTAAGGGATGTGCAATAGGAGAACGCACCATTGACAATGCTAGTAACACTGTCGGGTATCACAATGCTTTCAAGGGATGTGCAATTCCAGAACGCACAATCGCCAATGCTTGTAACACTGTCGGGTATCGCAATGCTTTCAAGGGATGAGCAACCGTAGAACGCATAATTGTTAATGCTTGTTACACTGTCGGGTATCACAATGCTTTTAAGAGATGAGCAACCTTGGAATGCATTACCGCCAATGCTTGTAACACTGTCGGGTATCACAATGCTTGTAAGGGATGAGCAACCTTCAAACGCCTCGCCGCCAATGCTGGTAACATTGTCGGGTATCTCAATACTTGTAAGGGATGTGCATTTTTCGAACGCAGAAGAGCCAATGCTAGTAATGCTGTCAGGTATCTCGATGCTTTTAAGGGATGAGCAACCGTAGAACGCATAAGAGTAAATGCTTTTAACACTGTTATTGATAATTACCTCTTTGACGGTAGAGTTGTCCTCAAGAATGTAAGATGGTACACGACTGCCGCCGAATACAACCTTTGTTATACTTGATTGGCTAAGGAACGGATTGTCGCTATTTCCGTAATTGGAATTATAATAAACAGTCTTTAAGTTACTTGCTTTATAAAAAATCTGTGTACCGATGCTCGTTACCGATGGGGGAATCGTTATTTCGGTAAGTCCCGTACAACCGTAGAAGGCTCTTTTTCCAATCGTTTTAACGTTACTTCCTATAACAATGCTTGTAACAGTCGAACAATTCGAGAAAGCTTCCTCGCCAATGGTTGTAACGGTAACTCCGTCAATCTTCGAGGGGATAACGACCTCGGTGTCCGTACAAGTTCCGATGCCCGTGATGGTACAGCTTTCACCGCTTACGGTATAAGCAAGACCAAGCGAGCCGGTTGCAGGAATCGTTTCTTCTTTTATCTTTACCTTACATACCGTACACTCGGTGTGTTTTTTGCCGTCTTCTGTTTTTGTTGCTGCTTTGTCGGTAATCCAACTGCTCTCGGTGTGACCGGTTTTTGCAGTCGTTTGCTGCCTCACGGTAACGGTGTTACAAACCGAGCAATGCTTACCCTCTGTAAGACCGGTAGCCGTACAAGTAGCCGCAACGGCGGTGTCGGTAACCAAGGTGTGCGGTTTTATTGGAATCTCCGTTTGTGCAACCAGTGTTTCATCGCATTTTTTACACTTTGTGCCGTTGGTCAAGCCCTTCGAAAGACAGGTTGCCGCATGACCGTAAACGGTCAAGGTTTCGGTATGTGCGCACTCGGCGTCGCGAATGAAGTTACATACGTTGCAGGACTCGTCGTATTTGTCGTCGTAGGTATGCGCAGCTTTCGCAGTTTCTTGCTGTTTTACGATCACCGTTTCACAAACCGAGCAATGCTTACCCTCGGTAAGACCGGTGGATTTGCAGGTAGCCGCGACGGCGGGGTCGGTAACCGGAGTGTGGTCGGTCATCGGGATCGGGGATTGGTAAACGAGAGTTTCACCGCATTTTTTGCACTTTTCTCCGTCGGTTAAGCCGGTTGCCTTACAGCTTGCGGCGTAGCCGGGGATAACCTCGGTCTCGGTGTGGGTACAAGGAGTGTTGTCTTCTCCCTGATCTTCGTCGCCGCCCTCGGGATCACTCGGTGTCTCGGGATCACTCGGAGTTTCGGGATCGCTCGGTGTCTCGGGATCAGTCGGTGTCTCGGGATCGCTCGGAGTTTCGGGATCGCTTGGAGATGCCGCGGAAGTATCTTTCTCAGCAATAACGTAAATGCTGAAATGGTCGGTAGTAAATGAAATTTTGCCGTCAAGAACGCTGGATGCGATCTCTTCGCTGCCGTTTTCGGATACGTAATAAACGGCGGCTTTGTCGGCGCTAACGTCGGCGGGCAAAGGCATTGTTACGATAACGTTGCCGTTAACGTCAACCGTCTTTTCTCCGTCGCGCAGCGACATATCGTATACGTGATAGTTATTCTTGTTTATCGTTAAATTTTCAATCGTCGCCTTGATTTGAGCCGTGGGTATTACTTCCTCAATCTTAAAGACTGTTCCGCTCGGCAGTTCACCGTCGCTAACTACTAACGAGGCGTTGTATTGCGAGTTGGTCAGCGACGAAACTCCGCCATCGTCCGCGAAAAATGACGGAATAAGAATACAGAGCGCAACCGCCGCGATAACGGCAACCGCCGCCGCAATGATAGGAAGCTTTTTAGATTTCTTTTTCTTAACCGCCTCTTCCTTGGTCTCGCTCTTCGGCTCCTCGGGAGTCAGCGTTTTTTTAATAACCTTGTCTAGGTCGCTGTAAAAGCTGCGCTTATTTGCGTCAAAGCACTGCGTTGAGGAGAGGGATTTCGGTAGCTTGTCGGGAGTAAATCCGTCGCAGGCAACGAGCAGGGAATTTGCCTGCTTTTCACCGCTCTGAATTCTCTTTATGTATCTTGTCCACTCGTTTTTGAGCCAGGTTGAGGTTATGTATTCGGGCTTTGAGCCGTAAACGAGCATAACCTTTGCGGTAGAAAGGGCGTTGAAAATGTAAGGCTCGTATTTTTCGCCAACCTTGTCGCGAAGGCTCTCGCGGCTGTAAAATACGCGGTAGCCCTGCTCGGTCAGGTGGATGTACAGCTCCTGAACGGCAAAGCTGTCTGCCGTTCTGTCAACACCGTTTTCCAGGTCAGAGTCCTTGTAGCAAAGGAAAATATCGTAAGGCGGCTCTTTGCTCGCCTTTTCTATCCACTCTCTGCGTACTCGCTCGATGTATTCTGCCTGAGACTTGTAATATTCCTTGTCGTCTTTCGAAAAAAGGCTCATCGCCATCTCGTAGTCGGGATCGCCAAAGACGCTTTTTATAGACGCAGCGTAGCAGGTGGGAATACGTCTGCCGTCAAAGTCCTCTTCATACTTTATTCCGTAGCGCGCAAGAAGCCTGCCCCAATAGCCCTCGGGATTTTTGGGGAATTTCTCGATTATGTCGCTGTACTCGATCTCTGCCTCGTCAAAGTTGCAAAGACGGAGCTTTTGGGCGGCGTTGTAGAGCAGGGTAACCTCTTCGTTAGACAGCTCCTCTGACTTAAAGGCACCGCACGCGGGGCATTTCCACCGCCCGCCGATATACTCGTAATTCGCGCCGCAGATGTTACAAATATTTTGGTTAGACATATTATTCTCCGAATGAAAAGATTTTTTGTCTTAAACTAACGTTTTAATAAATTAAAGCTTCACCGCGTGTCCGTCACAATGCCCGTCAAACATTCCGGTCATATCTTATAGCCTTCCCCAAGATAGGGGAAGCGGGACCGCATAGCGGTGGATGAGGATGAAAACCTATTAAAGCTTCACCTCGTGTCCGTCACAATGCCCGTCAAACATTCCGGTCATATCTTATAGCCTTCCCCAAGATAGGGGAAGGGGGACCGCATAGCGGTGGATGAGGAT
>JAZORT010000046.1:0-17962 GCA_045656745.1 Eubacteriales bacterium
GATACGCAGCAAGTACCCATACCACGTGCAACAACTGCTGCGTGAGAGGTCATACCGCCACGAACGGTGAGGATACCCTGAGCTGCCTTCATACCGGTGATATCTTCGGGAGAGGTCTCAAGTCTAACAAGAATAACCTTCTTGCCCTGTGCGTACCAAGCCTCAGCATCCTCAGCAGAGAATACAACCTGACCGCAAGCAGCACCGGGAGATGCACCAAGTCCGCGACCCATAGGAGTAGCAGCCTTGAGAGCCTTAGCGTCGAACTGGGGGTGAAGAAGAGTGTCAAGGTTTCTGGGGTCGATCATAAGAACGGCCTCTTCCTTGGTCTTGTGGCCCTCTGCAACGAGGTCAACGGCAATCTGGAGAGCTGCGGGAGCGGTTCTCTTACCGTTTCTGGTCTGGAGCATGTAGAGCTTTTCGTTCTCAACGGTGAACTCCATGTCCTGCATATCGTGATAGTGGTTCTCGAGGATCTCGCAAACCTTTACGAACTCAGCGTATGCTGCGGGGAACTTGTTAGCCATCTCTGCGATAGGCATAGGAGTACGAACACCTGCAACAACGTCCTCGCCCTGTGCGTTGGTAAGGAACTCACCCATGAGCTTCTTCTCACCGGTAGAGGGGTCACGAGTGAACGCAACACCGGTACCGCAATCTTCGCCCATGTTACCGAATGCCATTGCCTGAACGTTTACGGCAGTACCCCAAGAATAGGGAATGTCGTTGTCACGGCGGTAAACGTTAGCTCTGGGGTTGTCCCAAGAACGGAATACTGCCTTAACTGCGCCGAGAAGCTGTTCCTTGGGATCGGTGGGGAAGTCAGAACCGATCTTGGACTTGTACTCAGCCTTGAATGCTTCCGCAAGCTCCTTGAGGTCGTCAGCGGTAAGCTCAACGTCAAGCTTAACGCCCTTTTCTTCCTTCATCTTATCGATAAGCTCCTCGAAGTACTTCTTTCCAACTTCCATAACAACGTCGGAGTACATCTGGATAAATCTACGGTAGCAGTCATAAGCCCAACGAGCATTGCCGGACTTCTTAGCCATAACCTCAACAACCTCTTCGTTAAGACCGAGGTTAAGAATGGTGTCCATCATACCGGGCATGGATGCACGAGCACCGGAACGAACGGAAACGAGAAGAGGATTTTCAAGGTCACCGAACTTCTTGCCGGTAACACCCTCCATCTTTACAATGTATTCCATGATTTCAGCCATGATCTCATCGTTGATCTGACGGCCGTCCTCATAGTACTGAGTGCAGGCTTCGGTAGAAATTGTGAAGCCCTGGGGAACGGGAAGACCAATGTTGGTCATTTCAGCAAGGTTAGCGCCCTTACCGCCGAGGATCTCACGCATAGATGCGTTACCCTCAGAAAACAGATAGCAATACTTCTTTGCCATTTTTAGTTTCCTCCAATATAATATAATTTTTATAAAACAACTTTATACGCCAAATTTTCCGAAAAACAGGCACAGAAAATTTCGCAACGACTATTATAGCATATATCTTAATAATTTTCTATATAATTTGTTAAAAAAAATACCAAACAAAAACAAAATTAACAAATTATTAACATTTTGAAATGTTTTTCGTCTAAAATTAGGCGTTTTTAGCAGTGCGATTCAGATTGTCAGTCGGTTTCTCTTGCCACGCAGGCGCAAATACTGCCTCTAATGTCCGGCGGGAACTTGAATGTTCTGTTAGGATCGATCGAGGGGTCGCCTACCGACCTCTTGTAAAGAGCAAGCTCGGTGTCGATAATATAATTGGTCTGCTTTATCTTCCAAAGAAGAGCCTTTTCGTCACACTGATAGCTCATCGAACATTCGAAGCCGAGAGCCGAATCCTTTTTCACTACCGGAATTGCGCTCTCTGCGTTTTTAAGCTCGGCTCTGGCAATTCTTTCAAGCTCGCGGATAGCCGATGCAAGCTTTTCTTTGGTTTCTGCCGTAAGAAGCTTTAAGCGCTGAACGTAGAAGCTCTTTGCGTGAATAGCTGTGGTGTATGACTTTTCTATATAAATTATAAGGTTTATAAGTCTTTCAAGATCACCGGTTTTGTTCTTAATGGACTTTAGAATTTTAAGACCCGAGCGGACAAGCTCGCGGGATTTTTTCGCCTCTGCAATTTCGGCGCGGACTCTGAGACTGTAACAATCGTGGTTGCCCCAGTCATCAAAGTGTCTGTCACACACCTCGTATATTGAGTTACCAAAGTGCACACCCGGCTCATTAGGATACTTAAACACTCTTGCAAGGCAGAGCGGATAAGCGGGACCGATGCGGAATACCGCCCATTGGCTCTCGTCACTGGGAACATAGTGAGTTATAGATTCGTTAACATAAGCCATACCCGATATGAACTTTTCGTATTCCGCGCCTGCATACTGCTTTGCTATCTCGGCGTATTTTTCTTCAAAGCTCATAGCGCCGAGAGTGAAGTTGTTGTTCGCTATTCTTGAAATAAATGAGGGAAGGAAGCCGTAGTGGTGGGATTCCATAAGACCCGAAAGTCCGTATTTTTCTCTCGATTCAAGAATGCTCTTGTGCCTTGCATTCCACTGCTCGGGGAAAGGCTCGTAAGGAATTGTACCGAAGTCCCAGGTTCTTCCGCCGGTGTTTACCATAGAATAAAGCTTTATTCCTCTTTCTTTTGCAACAACAGCCTCGCTCTTAAAGTATTTTCCGGGGCCGACATGAGAAATAGTATAATCCATAACCATTCCCTTGCCGTTGCCCATTTCGTAGGTGTCAAACATCTCGTATGTTACAAGCAGAGAAATATCGGTAGGCAGTGCGCGAAGCAATTTTACTCTTGCCTCTTCGTCAATGTAACCGAAGTTGTAAGTCCAGAAAACAACATCTGCATCCGGCTTGACAGCTCTGATGCTGTCGCGAACAAGCGAAATCCATTGGGGATAATCGTTGCAGGGATACCAGCCGGGTGAAACCGTTCCGTCGGGAATTCCGTCGCTCGGAACCTCGAAATACTGTCTTTTTGCAACATGGGGGTCGTTAGAGGGGAACTCAATAGACTCGCCCACGAATATCATACCCTTAAATCCGGGCACAGCCTTGAAAAGACCGCCGTACACATTGGCATAAATCTCCTTTGCGCCCTCTGCCTCGGGGTGAACAAAGTTTTGAACATAGCTGTACGCGTAAACATCAATGCCGAATTTTTCACATCTCTTGGTAATATCATTAAAGTCGCATTCGCCGTGTCCCGAATGAGTGGCATCCTTAACGAATAGCAAAATTGCATCGTAGCCGTTGTGGGCAAGAGTCGAAAGATACTCATCAGGGAAAAGGTCCATTCCGTAGCCGGAGTGAGTCATTCTGGGGCTGAATGCGGGACGCTGTTCGGTAACGCCGATTTTAAGATAAGGCGCTTTTCTTACATTCATTCTCTCTTCAAGGGAGTAAAATGCCTGCGCAACCGCTCTCTCGTCAAAGGCCTGAATTGTAACGCCCTTTTCGGTAACGCTGATTTTTCTGCCCATATATCCGTTTGCGTTTTCACCAAGACCCTCGGCAGAAACAAAGACCGTAATATCCGCCTCTCCCTCGGTAAATACCGCCTTTATTCCGAAAGCAGTTTTAAGATAATCCTTAAAATCCTTTGCGGCGGTTTTCGCAACAAGACCCTCAGCCTTTACGGATAAGGTAATCTCTTTTTTCAGAGCATATTCATCAGCTGCGGGGACAGAATCCTTTGCCACGAAAATTCGCGCGTGAGGCTTGCATAGCCTCTTTCTGAAATCGTAATTTTGCTCGTTTCTCAACATGTTTTTTATCCTTTCTTTCAGGGCGGTCGATTGCCCAGACCGTAGGCCGCCGTCCCACGCCTATTATAACATAAGGTAATAAACATTTCAAGATATTTTAAAGGAGAAAAATCATTTTTTTAAACAACCGAAAAATCTCCTTGACTTTTTTTATGTAATATGGTAAACTATTAAGGCAAAATCAAAGCGAATATAAGCCTGCATAGTTAAATGGATATAATAAACCCCTCCTAAGGGTTAGTTGTGAGTTCGATTCTCGCTGCGGGTGCCAAAAAGGCTCTCCACCTTGCGTGGAAGAGCCTTTTTGTTATCCTGTAGCAGAACGAACTCATTTTCTGCGACATCATCGCAGAAAGGGTTCGCATACCAAGCGAGAGCGTCGGGGAGCTTGCTCACCAGCGGAGAGCGTAGGTGTCGAGGTTAAACATATTTTAATCTCCGTTTTGGCGTTTTTTGTAGGGTGAATGTTTGTTTTCTTATACAATTTTGGAAAAATCTATCTTGTCGGTTTCGCTAAGTTCAAGCAGTGTTACCGCACGCTCAAAGATTTCATGCGAATTTTCGAAGTTGTTCGGGTGGTGTCCGTCGGTGGCAAGATAGAACTTGCATCCGCATCCCTTTGCAACCTTGAACATACGAAGAACTCTGTCGGCTTCGTTGTCCTTAAAGCTCATATCACTCTTGTTAATCTCTATTCCGAGTCCGAGCTGCGCCGCCCTTGTGAAAAGCCGTTCCATTTCCTCTGTCGGGATAAGGTCGAGGACTTTAAGATAGTCCTCGCGGGATGCTTTGTTGATAAGAGGGCAGGCAAGGTGCGCTACACCGGTTTTGTAGAAAGGGAGTGAAGAGCTTAAAAGAGCATCAAATCTTTCCACCCAAAGCTCCGCGCGCCGTTTGTTGCTTGCCGCATCCTCCGGATGAATGGTGAACTCGGTCATTTGAAGATGGGTTGTAGGAACAACAATAAAGGAAAAATCGTCATATCTTTCCTTGGGAACACCGATCGTCATATCCCAATTCATATCCGTCTCGCAACCGAAAATAAGGTTTAAACCGTCAGCCTTTGGCAGGGGCAGTATCTTCGAGATATTTTCGTAGTTTTGCGGAGCATACCAACGGGAGGGCGTCGGTACCGCACTATCCCAGTAATGGTCTGTCACCGCAAAGGTGTGAAGCTTGTTTTTTCTCGAATAATCAAGGAAAAATTCTGCGTTTTCACTAGCGTCAGCCGAGCAAGAGGAAAGATAGGAGTGGTTGTGCAGGTCGTGGTCTATTTTGTATCTCATGGTTTTAAATCCTTATAGCCATACCATCGTTAAGACGGGATTTTTCTGCGCCGAATGACATTCTGTGGCTGTCGATTGATACATCAATATAGGTAATACCGGGTGCAGGAAGGCCGTTGCGCTCAAGGTAGATGCTGTGCATCATGGATATATCGCCTCCGCCGTGAGTGCCCGAGGTGTTTGCATCGGAAAAATCGTATCTTACGGTCTCGCCAGCAAAAGGACGAAGCTCAAGGTAAAGAGCCTCCATATTACCCACAAGCTCTGCCTTTGTGCCGTGAATTTTAATATCGCGGTATATGGTTTTCGAAAAGGCGTTCATTGTGTGGCTGACGGTTACGCCGTCCTCAAAATTGAATATGCAAACCTGGTGGTCAACTACATCGTTGTCGCACTTGTAAACGCATTTGTCGTAGGGGGAGTGAACAAGCTTTTCTCTCCAGTTTCCCTCATTTGAAATATCGGTTGTAAAGTATCCGCGGAAGAATTCCTCCCTCTCATAAATGGTCTGCGCCTTGTAAACACAGTCGGTATACTTACAGTCGGAGCAGTAATCAGCCGAGCACTCGGGAGCGTTCTCCTTGGTGAAGTGGGTAAGCCCGCCGAAAGAGGAAACACTAAGGCACTTTTTGCCTATTATGTACCTTATCATATCCATATCGTGACAGCATTTTGCCAAAATCATAGGGCTTGATTCAACCGAGTTGTGCCAAGGACCTCTTACAAAGGAGTGAGCCTGGTGGTAATAACCTACGCACTCGGTGGTGTTCATTGTTACAATATCTCCGAGCGCGCCCGAGTCAACAACCTCTTTAAGCTTTGAATAGAAGGGAGTGTAGCGAAGAACATGGCAAACGATAACCTTTCTGCCAAGTTTTACCGAAGTTTCGTATATAGCCTCGCAATCCTCAAGACTTGTTGCAATAGGCTTTTCGAGAAGAATGTCATATCCTGCCTCCATGCAGGCAATAGCGTGCTCGCGGTGCTCCTTGTCCTGAGTTGCAACCGCAACTATATCTGCTTCTATACCTGCTTCAATGAACTCGTGATAGTCCGAAAAGATAGGGCAATCGTGCTTTGATGAAGCTAAAGCGCGTCTGTTTTCATCAATGTCAGTTATAGCTGTAACAACGAATTCTTCGGGATTTTGTAAAGCATAGTTTGCAAAAGTACTACCTCTTTGACCATATCCGACAATTGCTAGCTTTTTTGTATTCATTTTATTTTTCATCCTTTTTCACATAATTGCAAATTACCGTGTGAATATTTCCTTCGCCCGAAAGGGGAAGAATTTCAACCTCTTTTCCGTCGCAAATAAGCGAGGGAGTGTCTGATTCAAGGTAGGTAATATTGTAGGTTTCGCCTCTGAATTTACGGCTTACGGAGGTGCCGCTCCAACCGCAGGGCATAGCGGGCTCTATCTTCAATCCGTTGATAGAGGGCTTAATACCCAGCATGTATTCGGTGATAGCTCTGTATATCCAACCCGCAGTGCCGGTTATCCAGCTGTGAGGTGCGTATCCGGGCAAATAGGGGTTTTCGGGACCGAAATACATATTGGTTACCGCGTAAGGCTCAACTATCAAATTGGGGTTTTTCGGGTTGTCACATGAGATAAGCTTTAGTGTTTTGTAAGCGGTGTTACCCCTGCCGAGCATACAGTCTGCAACCATTTTAAAGGCAACGCCGTGGTTGTATACCGAGCCGTTTTCGAAAAGACCCTTTTTGAAGTAAGAAACTCTGCCGATGTTAAAGTCGCCCTCGGTGTAAGCGGGAGCGCACTGAACATATCCCCAGTCGCACTTCAGCTTATCCTCAGCCTCGTCCATAGCCTTTTCGAGAGCCTCTCTTGTGTCTATTCCCGCAAGGGTTGCCCAGGTTTGAGGATTAAGGAATATTCTGTCCTCTCCGCCCACCACAGTATCCTTGTCGTTAATACCGTAAATAAATCTGTCGCCTATCTTGCCGTTAGTGAGTATAGCCGAGATAAGCTCCTGCTTTTTCGTTTCGTAATATTCAAGAGTCTTTTCATCTGTGCCGTAGATGTTAAGTATCTCTTTAAACTCGTTAATAGCCTTGACCGTAGCGATAGAGAGCCAAACACTCTCACCCTTGTTCTCAAGACCAACATTGTTCATACTGTCATTCCAGTCGCCGCCGCGCCAAAGAACAAGATTGCGCTGACCCCTTGAGCCGAGAAGATAGTCTATTGCCGCCTTAACATGGCAAAGAACGCTGTCCTTGCGCTTTCCGGGCGTATAAGGGTCAAATGTGGGAGAATCGTTTTCCTTTGCGTGAGTATAGCTGTCGCCCTCAAGGTAGGGGAGCTCCTCGTCAAGAATAGAAAGGTCTCCGCTCTCGTTAAGGTAAGCAAGAACCGCGCCCGGAATCCAGGCTCCGCCGTCATTATAGGGGTAATAGAAGTTAGGCTCGAACATTCTTATGGGGTTGCCGTCCTCGTATTGATGCTTTAAGGCGTGAAGAATACGCACTCTTGCCAGAGGCGGGTCAAATGAAACAAAAGCGGTTATATCCTGGCAAACATCTCTGAAGCCCTTGCCGTAAAGTCTGCCCCAGGTCTTGCCGAGTGAAACCTGACGCTTGAGCCAAACTGTTACCTGCTCGTTCATATACGCATCGGGCGTTGACGCCGTAAATACCTCGGACATAGAGCTTGCCATTTCCTTTTGCTTCAAAAGCTCTTCGTCAAATCTTGCAGGGATAAGGAGTCTGTTCTTTGTTTCGAGACACTCCTCCTCGCTTCTTGCGCAAAAGGCGCAAAAATCGTTTTCAAAGCTCTCGCCGGGTAAAAGCCTTGCATCAAACTGGAATGCCGCAATATAGTCATCCTCGTATGTAGAGCCAAAGCAGGAAAGTTTTTCTTCTTTAAGTCCAACAGGGTCTCTGTCCCCGGTGTACAATCCGAAAAATCTTGCGGGAGAAACATCAAACGCCGAATGCTCTTTAACACTTCCCACAAAAAGCTTCGTGTAATTGTTAGGCATACGGAAGCCGTCGTGAGTGTAAAGAAGTCCGCCCAGCTTCTCGCTGTAATCTGCCTCGCCGTAGGAGTTGTGTCCGCTGAGGGCGGGGGTCACATGGAGCGAGAAATAAAGGCTAAGGTCCTTTTCCTCATTCGAAATATTTTCTGCCTTAATGCGGTACATTACAGCAGAGTCGCCGTCGGGCACAAGCAGGGTGAATTCGCACCTTACCCCCTTGTATTCCGAAACAACTGTGTGGTATCCAACGCCGACATGGCATTCGTGACGGTCAAAGGGGAGTGAATTGTGGTTTCGGTTAGCCGAATAATATTCTCCGCTCTTTTTGTCCTTTATATAAAAATTGCGCTCGCCTTTTTCGATATTTCTATGTTGGTCTCCAAGAGAAATCCAGGCGTATCCCGAGCCGAATTGGTCTGCCGAGCAGACTGCGCTCTCGTTCCACAGATAGTTAATAAGCGGACGCCTGGGGTACATATCGGTTATTATAAATTCCTTGTTTTCGGTTGAAAAATATCCGTTTTTCATACTGTCTCCTTGCTTGTTAGAAAGATATGCCCTTTGTGTTTAATTATAATTTAAAGCGTTTTTTTACACAATGGATTTTTCCGACTTTTATTGGTAGTATTCGGGCTTTCTTAATGAATAAACCGTATGTATAAATTATACAACAGAAGAAAATATAAAGCAATAGTTTTTTCGCCAAAGAGTAAAAAAGGGAAATAAACCGTTGAAAAAGAAAAATAAAGCTTGGATTTGCTCGTTGACAAATCCGAAACTTTGTGTTAATATATACAAGTATTGTATTAACTTGATGCGAAAGGAACGAAAAATGAGTATAAAGGCTGTTTTGTTCGATCTTGACGGCACTCTTTTGCCAATGGATCTTCAGGTTTTTGTTAAAGGATATTTCTCTGCGCTTACAAAGGCAATGGCTGAGCGCGGCTTTGATGCAAAAAGGTTTTCAAAGGCTCTTCTTGCCGGAGTTGACGCTATGATGAAAAACGATGGCTCGGATACTAATGAAAATGTGTTCTGGAATGTTTTTGAGCTGGTTTACGGCGAGGAGGCTCGCTCAAGAGAACCTCTCTTTAACGAGTTTTACGAGGGCGATTTTCAAAAGCTTTCTTCCCTTTGCGGAATGATGGAGGATGCGGCAGAAGCGGTAAGAGCTGTTAAGGCAATGGGACTTAGAGTAGTTCTTGCAACGAACCCCGTTTTCCCCCCGATAGCAACCGAAAGCAGAATTCGCTGGGCAGGACTTGAGCCTTCGGATTTTGAGTTCTATACAACTTATGCAAATTCGGGATTTGCAAAGCCCAATCTCGGCTATTACCTTGAGATTGCGGAAAAGCTCGGCATCTCACCCGAGGAGTGCCTTATGGTAGGCAACGATACCGACGATGATATGATAGCCGAAAAAATAGGGATGAAGGTTTATCTTCTTCCCCTCTATCTCATAAACAAGTCGGGAAAGGATATTTCCTGCTACAATTACGGAAACCTCAAAAGCCTCGTTACTTTTATTGAAAACAACAAGGACAGAACGGAGTAATCATTATGTCAAATCTTACCGTCGCGCAAAAGATAAGGAAAAAGAAAGCAACGCCCCCCGGCTTTATGTATTCGGCACTTGGCCTTGTGTGGAAGCTTTTTGTTTCAGGAAAATACAAGGTCAGCTACAAGTTTGAATGTGATATAAAAAATGACAAGGGCTCATATTTCCTTATCAGCAATCACGCATCAAGACTTGATTATATCTTCACCGGAGTACCGATGCTCCCCCGAAGAATGAACTATGTTGCAGGCTATAACGAATTTCACCGTTCTCACCTTGCGGGCGTTTTCAGCCTTCTCCATGTTATACCCAAAAAGAATTTTGTTCCAGATATCCAAACAATAAACGGTATTCGCTCGGTCCTTGACAAGGGCGGAAGAATTGCCATATTCCCCGAGGGAATGAGCTCTATTTCGGGCGCAAACCAGCCTGTTGTTGCAGGCTCGGGAAAGCTCTTTAAGCACTACAAAGTACCAGTTTATTATTCTATAATCAAGGGTGGTTATCTCACCAGCCCCAAGTACAATCTCAACGACCGCCCCGGTAAGGTAGAAGTCGTATTCCGTCAGCTATTTACCGTAAAGGAGCTTGAGGAGCTTACGGTGGAGGAAATTGAGGACAAAATTAACTCCTCCCTCTACCACGATGATTATGCCTGGAACAAAATTGCGAAAAATCACTATAAAATAGGCAAAAACGGCGCGGAGCATCTTGAGGATCTTCTCTTCCTTTGCCCCAGGTGTAAAAAGCAGCACACTATGGCAACAGAGGGAAATAAGATATTCTGCACCGAGTGCGGTAACGGCGCAACCCTTGCCGATACATACGAGCTTGTTCCCTTTGACGAAAGCTGTGTTATTCCCGAAACTCAAACAGCTTGGTTTAACGAAGAGCGCGAGATAATTAAGGAAGAGGTAAAAGACGAGAATTTTGAGCTTTCGGAAGAGGTTGAGCTTGGAATGCTCCCAGACTTTGCGCTTTTAAAGCATCAGAAAACCTCCGAAATCGTAGGCAAGGGCAAGCTTACCCTTAACCGAGAGGGACTTACTTACGACGGAACTAAAAACGGCGAGCCTTTCAGCTTCCATATCGATCCCAAAAATCTTCCCACCTACGGAATGTGCACCGACCTCTCAAGGTTCTACACCTTCTATAAGGGTGAGTTCGTCGAGTTCTATCCAAAGCACCATGTTGTAGAGAAATTCTTCCTCGCAACCGAGGAAATACATAGACTGAACGGCGGCTTATGGCAGGACTTCAAATTTGATAAAGAACTGTTAGCTACCGCAAACTAATGTTTACAAAAAAAGCAGAGATGTAAAAAAACACATCTCTGCTTTTTCTATGGGAAAACATAAAATCAGTTGCCGAGCTTTTTTGTTTTTTCGTATGCCGCAATAACCGCGCCGGAGGTTGTAGCGCGGAATGCGCCGTCCTCAAGAGCGTGAACACCTACGATAGTGCTACCGCCGGGGGAGCAAACCTCGTCTTTGAGCTGCTCGGGGTGCTTTCCCGTTTTGAGTATCATTTCAGCCGCACCCTTTATTGTTTCTGCCGCAAGGGTGAGAGACGCATCTCTTGTAAGACCGCACTGCACGCCTCCGTCAGCAAGAGCCTCGGCAAACATATATACGAATGCAGGACCGCATCCCGCAACCGCAGTTGCCGCATCAATGAGCTTCTCGTCAATTGCAAGGAGCTTTCCCGCCTCTGCCATAATAGCCTCAAACGCCTGCGCGCTCTCCTCTGTAACAGAGCCGTTTTTGCACCAGCTTATCATTCCCGAGCCAACCGCAACGGGTGTGTTGGGCATAATTCTGATTATGGGAGCACTAATAATGCTTTCAATTTTTTCAATTTTTACGCCCGCCGCCATGCTGACAAGGACGAAGCTGTCGTTTTCTGAAAGAGCGCCTTTTATACCCTCAAGAACGGAGGGAAGAATATTAGGCTTAACACCTAAAAAGATGTAATCACATTCCTTTGCTAGCGTAAAATTGTCACATTTCTTTGCGCCGATTTCTTTTGCAAAGTCATCTGCTTTTTGCTCGTTGTAGTCATAAATGTAAACATCAGTAGTCAAAACCTTAGAAACTGCCCTTGCAAGAGCGCCTCCCATGTTACCGCAACCGATAAATCCAACCTTCATTTTTTATCTCCTTTAGCGTACTTGTCCGTTACCGCGGATGATATATTTGTATGTGGTAAGCTCGCGAATTCCGAGAGGACCTCTTGCGTGGAGCTTTTGGGTTGAAATCCCCATTTCGCATCCGAGACCGAACTCTCCTCCGTCGGTAAATCTCGTTGAAGCGTTAATATACACCGCCGCACTGTCAATTCCTGCGATAAATTTGTTTTGAGCATCCTCGCACTCTGCGATAATTGCCTCGCTGTGGTGGGTTGAGTGAGCAGTGATATGCTCTATTGCCTCCTCCGCGCTATCCACAACCTTGACACCGAGAATATAGTCTAAAAATTCGGTATCAAAATCCGTGTCTTTTGCAGGTGTGCCGTCAATAATTTTTATAGCCTTTTCGTCAAGACGAAGCTCTACTGCGGACTTACCATCAGCCATTCTTTGGCTAACAAGCCTTTCTTTTACCATAGGTAAAAAGCTCTCGGCAATATCCTTATGCACAAGGCAGACCTCGCAGGCGTTACAAACCGAAGGACGGCTTGTTTTTGCGTTCTCAAGTATGGAAATCGCCTTTTCTAGGTCGGCGGATTTGTCAACATAGATATGGCAGATGCCCGTTCCCGTTTCAAGGCAGGGAACCGTTGCGTTTTCAACGCAGGCGCGAATAAGTCCTGCACCTCCGCGAGGAATAAGAAGGTCAACAAGGCCGTTAGCCTTCATTAATTCGGTAGCGCTTTGCCTTGTAGTATCCGAAACAAGGTTTACCGCATTCTCGTCAATTCCAATCTCGGAAAGTCCTTTTTTCAGCGCGTCAACAATAGCCTTTGCGGATCTGTAAGCCTCTTTTCCGCCTCGAAGCACAGAAGCACTTCCGCTCTTTAATGCGAGGGCGGCAGCATCCGAGGTTACATTGGGACGGCTCTCGTAAATTATGGCAATAACGCCCATAGGAACGCTTATTTTGTCAATTATAAGCCCGTTTGGTCTTTCAACTCGTTCAAGAAGTCTTCCAAGAGGGGAGGGAAGTTTGGAAATCTGCACAATTCCGTCAGCCATACCCTTAATTCTCTCTTCTGTCAGACGAAGTCTGTCGAGCATAACCTCGGATATAATTCCCCGCGCCGCCTCTATATCCTCAGCGTTTGCCGCGAGAATTTTGTTGGTGTCCTTTATAAGGCTTTCAGCCATAGCCAAAAGACCCGAATTTATCTTTTCATCGGGTAAGGCTGAAATTTTTCTTGATGCTTCCTTTGCCTTTTTGCAAAGCAAAAGTGTTGAGCTTATGTTTTCCATTTTGTTTTCTCGTTTCTTGGGTGTGGATATTTTAAATTATCCTCGCCAGTTTGGATTAAATATGCCGATGTTACTGCCTGCAAGAGATGTAACTCTGTAACGCTTTGCCTCGATCATTTCCTCGGTTGAGAGCGAGGGAGAGAGCGCTGCGTGCGCCTCGGGAAGGTCGTAAAGCAGGTGGTTCGTATTCCAACTTAAAAACTTCGTTGCCCCTATGTCTAAAAAAGCCTTTCTGTATGAGTCGTAATCCTTTGGAGCAAGCTTGTGGGGCCAGGGAAGAGTAGCGTAAAACTCTACTCCGTATTTTTTGCATATTTTCAGATGCTCTTTTGCCGAGTTGAGCGCTTTTTCAAGATTGGTGTCGTGATAACGGCAAAGAACAGGCTCGTTCTTCAGTTTTTTTCTGTATTTTTCAAGAATGATTTTGCCGTTTTCGTCAAGTGTTCCCTCAAGGTTTTCGTACATTTCCATAATACCCTGACAAACCTCGTCAATAAGACCAAGCCTTGCCCAAGCCTCAATATCAAGACCGAAATGCTTTGATGTCTCGGGGGAGAAGTCAACCACAACGTTTATTTTTTTGTCACTTCCGTATTTTTTGGAAAGCTCGCATCGAAGCTCACTCATAAACTCGGTCATAAATTCACCAAAAACGCCATTCAGTCTCTCATCGGTAACGGGAAGCGTAAAGGGGTCAATGCCCGGGTATTTTTCGTTAAATGCATCAACAACCGGCTTTTCAAATCCGATATGCAACCCTCTGTGGAAAATAAGGGTAAGGCCGTCAAAGCCGAATTTCATAAAGGAAAGAAGAGTATCGATTACATACCTTCTGACCTCGGGGTAAGCATAGGAGCAAACGGCTATGCTGCTTCCGTCACGGAGCGTGCAGTAATATTCGGGGTGATTTCTAACAAAGCATTTGTACGCCCATTGAAAATTGGTATAAGGAGGCGTAAATTCGGTAACGCTCATACGGTTTGCCGCAAACGCCTTTATTCCGTTTTGATGAAGAAAATCTATTCTGAGCCTATACGCGTGCTCTTTTACCTTTTGGAATTCGGAGTCGCCCTTGTACCAGCCGAGGTCGTTTGCAAGAAGAGTAGGTGCCGCATCAATCTCGGGCGTATCGTAGTCGAATGAAATTTCAAGCGAGCATTCTCCCGCATCGGTGCCCTTAATCATGGCAATTCTCGTAAGGAGTGCCTCGTTTGAGTCGAGAGAATCCTCTGCGTTTAGGTCCTCATCAAAGTGAACATGTACCGAGGAGTCACCCTTTTGATTTTTGAAAGCCTCAATCTCCTCCTCTGTCATAGGAACAAAACGGAGCCAGGCAACAGAGCAGGTGTTTTTAAAATGCGAGTCGGGCTTTGAAATAACTATGTCCTCGTCGGTAAGGCAGGCGCACTTCCAGAAGAATTCTTCTGCGTATTCAAGAGGAGTCCACATGAATTTTTTGCCGTAAAAAGGATCTCGCATTCCCGAAAATCCCTCATCTGAAGAAAGGCGCATACAGAAATAGTTCGTGCTTTTAAGATTGATCGTTGCAACGAATATCTTATACCATCCAACGAGATTCGGCTTCAGCGTTAGATCCTTCGGGTGACACATCTCTCCCGCAACGAGCATATTTCCGGTTATTCCGCCTGCGGAAAACTCCATAGACTGCCATTTGTCTGTTGATAAGGAAGATGATATATCCTCCTTGTTGCATATTATATCAGCAAGGCTTGAGAGTATAATTTCTTTATCCATTTTGCGCCTCTTATTTTGCAAAGAATTTTGTTCCTATGCTCTTTCCCTCAATAATTTCATAAAGAAGCTCGGGGGAGGAGCCGTTTGCAATTATCATATCACAGCCGCGCTCGGTTGCAATTTTTGCCGCGCGTATCTTTGTTTCCATACCGCCGGTGCCGCGGTTACTTCCCGCGCTTCCTGCAAGAGCCTCGATTTTTTCGTCAATCTCCTTCACCTCGGCAATAAGTGTTGCGTTTTTGTCCTTTCTCGGATCGGCGGTGTAAAGGCCGTCAATATCCGAAAGAAGAATGAGAAGATCTGCGCCAACAGTTACCGCAACCTTTGCCGCAAGAGTGTCATTGTCGCCAAAAACTATCTCCTCGGTTGCAACGGTGTCGTTTTCATTTATAATAGGAAGAACGCCGAGCTCGATAAGTCTCTCAACCGTATTTTCAAATTTTTCGCGTCTGTCATCGCAGGAAAGGTCGGGCGCTGTAAGAAGTATCTGAGCTACCGTATGGTTATATTCACCGAAAAGCTTGTCGTATTCGTACATAAGCTCGCACTGACCTACCGCTGCACAAGCCTGCTTACCCGCAATATCCGAGGGGCGTGCTCTGAGACCGAGCTTTCCAACACCCATTCCGATAGCGCCCGAGGAAACAAGGATTATCTCCTCGCCCGAATTCATAATATCACTGACAATTCGGCAAAGAGCCTCAATACGCCTTAAATTTGTCGAGCCGTTTTCGTGGGTAAGAGTAGAAGTGCCGATTTTAATAACTATACGCATAGCATATAACCTCAAAAGATTTTTTAATAAGTATAGCACACTTTTTTTGCCTTTTCAAGCCGAATTCAGCCAAAAAGTAAAAAAACACCATAAATCAGAATAAATGGATAAAATAACACAAAAACATATGGCAAGAAAAATTAAACACTATAAATCACCTGCGGATATTGACAAACAAGCAGCTTTGTGGTAAAATCTTTGCGTAAATACCGTAAGGCACAAAAGGATTTTTAAATGGAAATAAGACTGGCAAGACAAGAAGATATTGAAGCGGCAAACGAAATATACGAGGCAGCGCGCAGTTATATGCGTGATGCGGGCAATCCTTGCCAATGGAATTCGGCTTATCCCGGTAAAAAGGATATAGCTGACGGAATCGCCGATGAAACGAGCTATGTCTGCGTTGACGGTGACGAAATAGTAGCAACCTTCTATTTTAAGATTGGCGATGACCCCACCTATGCTGAAATCAGCGAGGGGAGTTGGGTGTCAGAGGAGCCTTACGCCGTTATACATAGAATTGCCGTAAAGCACCACGGCAGAGGAATTGTTGATTTTTGCTTTGATTACTGCTTTAATAGATTTCCTAATCTTAAAATAGATACCCATAAGGACAATATTCCTATGCAAAAGTGCCTTTTGCGCTGCGGATTTGAATACTGCGGAATTATAACAACCTGGAACGGTGAGCCGAGATGCGCTTACCAAAAAATAAAGTGATTTTTGGAGAGACAAAATGAAGTACGCGCTTGCTATTGATATAGGAGCTTCAAGCGGCAGACACATTGTAGGCTGGATTGAAAACGGTGAAATAAAAACCGATGAAATTTACAGATTCCCGAACGGCATGGATAATGTTGACGGTCACCTTGTTTGGAATATCGAAAGGCTTTTTGCCGAGGTTAAGGCGGGACTCAAGCTCTCTCTTGAAAAATATCCCTCCCTCTCGAGCCTTTCAATAGACACCTGGGGCGTTGATTACGTTCTTTTGAACGGTGATAAGGAAATAATGCCCGCTTTCGCATATCGCGACTCGAGAGTTGAAGAGCCCATAAAGGCTGTTCATAATATTATTCCCTTTGCCGACCTCTATTCCAAAACCGGAATACAGTTTAATACCTTTAATACTATCTATCAGCTTTATTCCGATAAGCTTTGCGGCAGACTTGAGGGAGCTACAGATTTCCTTATGATGCCCGAGTATCTTATGTATAAGCTCACCGGCGTTAAGAAAAAGGAATTTACCGAGGCAAGCACAACCGGCCTTGTAAACTTTAAAACTCTTGAATTTGATAGAGAAATCTGGCAAACTCTCGGTTTCCCCGAATCATTAATAAAGCCTCTTTCCGCGCCCGGCACCACTCTTGGCTCGCTTCTTCCCGAGGTTGCAAAAGAGGTTGGCGGTGATGTAGAGGTTGTATTCTGCGCAACTCACGATACCGGCTCTGCCGTTGAGGCAATAGATATGGAAACCAACTCGCCCTATATCTCATCGGGCACCTGGTCTCTTCTCGGTGTAAAGACCGACGTAGCTATTGCTGACGAGGGCTCAAGACTTGCCGATTATTCCAACGAGGGCGGAGTAGGCTATAACCGTTATCAGAAGAACATTACGGGAATGTGGATAGTTCAAAGCCTTAGAAAAGAGCTTTGCCCCGAAACCTCCTATCCCGATATTGCAGATATGGCGGAGTCGAGCGACTTTGCAGAGCTGTTTGATGTAAACGACCCTGCGTTTATGGCGCCCGAGTCGATGAAGAGTGCAATATTCTCTTATCTTGAAAGGGCAGGAAAGCCTACACCTAAAACCGATGCGGATTACTTCAACGCGGCATATCACAGCCTTGCTGACGGCTATCGCGCGGCAATAGAAGCTCTTGAAGCCAACACTGGCAAGACCTATCCCGAAATTTATATCGTCGGCGGAGGTGCGAAAAACACATATCTTAACTCTCTTACCGAAAAATACACCGGTAAAAAGGTTCGCGCTCTCCCGATAGAAGCAACTGCAATAGGTAACCTTAAAATCCAGCTTTGTAAGTAATTATTTTGGTCTAAAAAGAAAGGATACACAAAAAATGAAAAAGAACATTCTCGAAGCTCCCTTCGTCAGGGAAATGTGCGAGGCAACCGCTAATATGTACCGTCTCGGCTGGGATGAGCGCAACGGCGGTAACATCAGCTATCTTCTCGAGGAAGAGGATGTAGCAAAGTACCTTGATCTCAACAAGGTCATCCGTACCATTCCCACCGGCTTTGACGCATCGGCTCTTATCGGTAAGATATTTATCGTAACCGGTACCGGCAAGTATTTCAAAAATGTAGAAAAGGACCCCGCTCACAACCTCGGTATCGTTCGTATT